>NZ_CP130738.1:4402500-5114553 GCF_030553095.1 Zobellia laminariae
GGGTCATTGGTGGCTGGCAAGCAGTAACGAATCAAGAAACTATGGAGCAAGACGTTGTTTCATTCGCAGATGTATGGTATTCAGATAATGGAACCGAATGGAATAAACTGAGCGGTAGCGATTCTTATACCGGAAGATTAGGACATGCCTCTACTTTTTTCGAAAATAAAATACTTGTTTCTGGTGGATTACATATTGACCAAGAAGATAATCTTAGATCTCACTACAATGACGTGTGGGTCATTGAATAATTATACTAACAACTAATAAAAAAAGCCCTTTCTAAACGAAAGGGCTTTTTAATTTTTAAGACTAGGGTTTTCTACAGCCCATCTATATAACTCCCATAAAGGTCTTTAAACTAGCGCACCTAATTTGGATAGGACATATTTAAGTAATACTAGAAATAATATTCACTTTATCTAAAAATCGAAAAAACCACAATATTTCTAAGCGCATATGGTTATATCTACTCAACTAAAAAAGCCTTGCATGAAATTTAAAGATTTTCTTTTAGCCAGTATTTTTTTAATATTTTTAAATTCGTGTTCTGAAGATGATACGCAAATAAACGTACCAGATCAAGAAATGGAACAACCGGAAGAGGAAACTCCAGAAGAAGAGGAAGAACCTATAGAAGAAAATGCAGCTCCTAGTTCTTTTAATTTAATTTCTTTAGAAGATGGTACCATAGGAGCATCGCTAACTCCTAACTTTACATGGGCTGAATCTACAGATTCAGATAATGATACGGTGTTGTACGATTTCTACCTTGGAGATGCAGAAAACAATTTAAACCTATTAGGCGAAAACTTATCTGATACAGAATTTACTATTAAAGAGTCATTGCAATTAGGATTTACTTATTATTGGCAAGTTATTGCTAAAGATGATAACGGTGCGGAAGTTGTTAGTGAAACCACGTATGCCTTTACCACTAGAGATATAGGCTTAACTAGTGAAGCTGCAATAACAAATCAAGGCTTCATGCCAAGGATTAAACATCAAACTGTCGTTTTTCAAGGTAAGGTATGGCTTATTGGTGGTTACGGTCAATTTTCCACTCAAAGTGATGGTGATGTATGGTCTTCAGATGATGGATTAAATTTTACCCTAGAAAATAAAAATGCTTTTAGTAAAGCTATATGGAGACATACTTGTGTTGTTTTTAATAATAAGATATGGCTGTTTGGTACTCAAGGTGAAGGTGATATTTTATCTTCAATAAATGGTAAAGACTGGGTTCTAGAAGTAGAAGATGCTCCATTTCAAGCTCGAGAAGAACATTCGGTAACAGTATGGAATAATAAATTATGGGTAATTGGAGGATATGACCCGTATTATGAAGGTGATTCAACTGAATTTAAAGAAACAAACGATGTTTGGTCTTCTGATGATGGAGTTAATTGGACTTTAGTTACTGGAGATGCTGGATTTCCGGTTAGAAAAGGACACTCAACTTTAGTGTTTAATAATCAGTTATATCTTTTTGCAGGTTATGGTCTTAATCGAAATACATCAAGTCCATACGTAAGAAATGATATTTGGACTTCATCAGATGGAGAAAATTGGACAGAAATAGATGCAGATAATCTTTTTGATGGTAGAAATGGCCAAGCTGCATTTGTTTTTAAAAATCGAATTTGGATGATTGGCGGCTCAACCCTTGGTCCATCCCCATTAGACCCAAACTATCAGTCTTATACACCTCAAAATGATGTATGGTACACCAAAGATGGCATCAAATGGATTAAGGAAGAGAATAATCCAAATTTTGGTAAAAGATCAGACCATACAGGAACTGTTTTTAATGATAAGGCATATATTAATGCGGGTTGGTATTTAGATGAAGAAACTTCAAGTTATCTTAGAGATATTTGGATTATTGAATAACTAACACAACATACCAATAAAAAAGCCCTTTCTAAACGAAAGGGCTTTTTTATTTTTAAGACTAGGGTTTTCTACAACCCATCTATATAACTTCCGTACAGGTCTTTAAATTGATAGCCTTCGGCAAATCTATTTTTACTCAGTTTTTTATGTGATACAAGCCCCCATAAAATTAATTCCTTCAAGAAATACACATCTTCTTTTGGGAAATCTGGTTGATGTTCTTTTATCAGCTGACTTAGCTCTGGAATGCCGTCTAACGTTCGCTTGTATTCTTCATCCGTAAACTCATCTAATAACTCAAAACCTTCGCCTTGAAAGAACCAACTCAACAAATCATCATATGGAGATGGAGCGTCTTTTCTTTCCAGTTTGTTTATTGCTGGAAAATATTTTGGAAACAGGCTTTTTACAGCATCATCAATCAAAATTTCAGCTACACCATCTGCACCTTCCTGCTCACCTTCATAAACCAATTCTATCTTACCGGTAATGGCAGGGATAATCCCCATAAAATCACTCAATCGTACCATAGTGCTACTAGCATCTGTTATTAAAGCTCTTCTTTCTGCAGTACTCAAAAGGTTTTCAAAAGCGGTTATACTTGTTCGTGCACTTACCCCACTTTTAGCATCTACATATTCACTATCACGAGCTTCAAAAATAATCTGCTCAAGTAAATCTTTGGCCAAGTCCGGTACATAAACAGAATCCGTTTGGCGTGCGTCAAGATTAGCTTCTTGTTCCGTAATTTTTCTAGCGGTTTCAATATCATCCGGATAATGTGTTAATATCTGAGACCCAATTCTATCTTTCAACGGCGTTACTATACTTCCTCTATTTGTATAATCTTCTGGATTTGCGGTAAACACAAACTGAATATCCAACGGTAACCTCAGTTTAAAACCACGAATCTGTATATCTCCTTCCTCCAATATATTAAATAGAGAAACCTGAATACGTGCTTGTAAATCCGGAAGTTCATTAATGACAAAAATACAGCGGTTGGCCCGTGGAATCATACCAAAATGAATCACTCTATCATCTGCATAAGACAATTTAAGGTTTGCCGCTTTTATAGGATCTACGTCTCCAATTAAATCGGCCACGGTAACGTCTGGTGTTGCTAATTTTTCGGCAAAACGCTCATCTTTATGCAACCAAGAAATTGGAGTGTCATCTCCTTTTTCTTTAATCAGCTCCATGGCATATCTAGACATGGGCTTCATAGGGTCATCATTAATTTCCGAACCTTCTACTACAGGAATATATTCATCTAATAAATCTACCATTAAGTGAGCTAAACGAGTTTTAGCCTGACCACGCAATCCTAGTAAATTAATATTATGCCGAGATAAAATAGCGCGCTCCAACTCTGGAATAACGGAATCTTCATACCCCCATACCCCAGGAAAGTTTCTTCACCTTTCTTTATTTTTTGAATGAGGTTGTCTCGCAACTCATCTTTAATACTCTTTGTTTGATAGCCCGCAGCATTTAATTCGCCAAGAGTTTTTATTTTTTTGTGATCTAATTTCATATGTCGCAATCTCTTTTTCTTAATCTGTATAGTAAATCAAAACCTTATTGTTTCTGTACTTAGAACTCCAGGCTTTCTCTATTTCAATCTCTTTTTCCTATTTGTTTCGTAATCTTCAAAAATCATTTCACCTAAACCTTGCAGTCCTGTAAAAAATGCCTTGCCTTTATTTGCTTCGGTAAAATGCCTGATGAATTGCATCAGATAAGCATCTTGGGCAATCATAAACGTGGTTATAGGAATATGTAATTTTCGAGCCTGTCTTGCCATATTGTAGCATTTCTCCACTATATACTCATCCAAACCAACACTATTTTTATAGTAAGTACCATCAGGAAGCCTCAAACAACTGGGCTTTCCATCGGTAATCATAAAAATCTGTTTATTGGTATTCCGCTTACGACGTAGCATATCCATTGCCAACTGTAATCCAGCTACAGTATTCGTATGGTACGGTCCCACCTTTAAGTACGGAAGGTCCTTTATGGGAATAGGCCAAGCGTCATTACCAAAAACCAAAATATCCAAAGTGTCTTTCGGATAACGGGTTGTAATCAACTCTGCCAATGCCATTGCCACTTTTTTAGCTGGTGTAATCCGATCTTCGCCATACAGAATCATACTGTGGCTAATATCAATCATCAATACAGTGCTCATCTGCGCTTTATGCTGAGTATCCTCAACCACCAAATCGTCTTCATTTAAAGTGAAGCTACCCATACCATGATTGATTTGAGCATTTTTAAGACTCTCGGTCATTGAAATGTGCTCCAAACCATCACCATAACGGTATTCTCGCAAATCTCCTGTATGCTCATCTCCTTGTCCGGATTTTCCTGTTTTATGGTTTCCGGAACCACTACGTTTAATTTTACCAAAAATCTGATCCAATGCACGTTGGCGAATTAAGCGTTCCATTTTAGCGGTAATAGAAATATTTCCTTTTCCACCATTTTCATCGCCCTCTTCTCCTTCTCCACCGGCAGCATCATCGTCAAATTCCTCTTGAATGTATCCTTTTGCTTTTAACTCCTCAATAAAATCATCAATCGTATATTCATCATCCGTCAGTTCATACTCCTTATCCAATTCACGAAGCCAATCTATGGCCTCGTCAAAATCACCCGAAGTATGGGTTATGAGTTCTTGAAATATATCAAAAAGTTTATCAAAAGGAGTTTGTTCCGGTGCTTCATATATTGAAAACCGGAACCCTTTTCTTGTGTTCATAGCCATAAGTATAAAATTACTTAATAAAACCGTTAACACCTCCCTTTTTAGGAAATGTTAACGGTTATGGGCTATAAGCATTTACAAAGCATAACTGCTTTGTTATTTTTTAAAGAGAAAAGTAAATTAACTTATAATCCCTAAAGGTGCGGTAGTTTTCCAAGCACCACGGGTAAAATCTGGAAACTCTTGTGGAGCACCGTTGGCTGCTACAGAAGTTTCACTTAGTGGGGAAACCGCACTCCAAAGACAACCTTCGTAAACATTCTGATCCAAAGGCTCTCCATTTCTTAAACATTCAACCACACGGAATAACATCATAAAATCCATTCCCCCGTGACCGCCCATTTTTGTGGCTAGGTCTCCTACTCTTTTATATAGTGGATGCTCATATTTCTCATAGATTTTTGCCAAGCCATCTCCTTCTGCCCAGTGGTGGTGATCTTCGGTTGCGCCTTCAACGCCACCTTCTATAGCAACACGGGTTGGGAAACCTGCCAAAGTACCTTTTGTACCTTGAATCATATTATGACGGGTATACGGACGTGGACTAGTCTCGTCCCATTGTACCATAATAGTACGACCCATTGTAGTTTTTATAATAGAGGTATTGATATCTCCTCCTTTGTAATCCAATTTATTCCATTTATGATCCGCAGGAAAATTCTTTTCTGCATACAATTGACGGCCTTTTGCGGGAGATGAAAATGAATTAATAAATTTGAAATTATCATCTGTACGACCAATGTTCATATACTGTGCAACAGGACCCAAACCGTGAGTTGGATAAAGATTTCCATTTCTATGCGCATAATGTGGCGTTCTCCAAGAACCTGTACCGCGGTCTACCTCGTTCATTTGAAAACGCAATTCATGAATATACGCTGCTTCCCCATGTAGTAATTCCCCAATAACACCTTCACGACACATGTTAAGATACAACAACTCATCTCTACCGTAGTTGACGTTCTCCATCATCATACAATGTTTCTTTGTCTTTTCCGAAGTGTCTACGATATCCCACATTTCCTTTATGGTCAAAGCCAATGGAACTTCTACAAATGCATGACTTCCGCTATTCATAGCCGCAATTGCCATAGGCGCATGTAATCCCCAAGGAGTAGCAATGATAACCGCATCCGGTTTTTGTTCCTCCAGCATTTTTTTCCAATCGTTTTCACCATCGGTATATAGCTTTACTTTTTTATGTCTCTGTCCTTTTCCTGCCTCCTTACAAACGTCTGCAGACTTTTTGGCCAAATCTTCGTAAAGGTCAGATATAGCAACAACCTCTGTACCTTCTATTGCCGCAATTTGCGCTACATGCCCCGAACCTCTTGCTCCTACACCTATAAATGCAAAACGCACCTTATCTAATTTAGGAGCTTTAAAAGCACCCATGTATTGTGCCGAATAAGGCCTGTCCGTTCCTAAAAAATTAGCTTGGGAAACATTTGGAGCCAAAGCTATGCCTGCTCCTACCAATGACGTTTTTTTTAGGAAATTTCTTCTGTTCGAGTTCATCTGTGTTTTTTGTGTGAGTTGTTGTAGAAATGAATCTACAATATAAAGAAGTTTTCGATAATTTAATCATGCCCAGCTCTGGTATTAACAAAGTCTTACGAAGTAATGGTTATTTTTTTGACAGGAGATTAAGAGAACATATCTTCGTGAAAGATGATAAAAGAACAGTGTTTTGGTTTTTTAAGTACACCTGCTTTGTGGACAGGTGAAGAATTTGGAATAAATCAATTTGTTTTCCCAGAGGTCAACTTAAATAGATTTCTTCCCAAACCCATTTCCAAAAAACTACGTTTAGGTCATCAAATGGAACATGTATTTACTCAGTTACTAATTAGAAATAACACCTACGACCTTATTCTCCATAACCAACCTGTTAAAGACGAAAACCGTACCATTGGTGAAATAGACTTTATTTTGAAACACCGAGAAACGCAAAAACTGATACATGTTGAGCTGACGTACAAATTCTATATTATAGACCCCACTATATCTGAACCTATACACCGACTAATTGGGCCGAACCGAAAAGATATGTTCTTTACCAAAATGGAAAAGATAAGGGACAAGCAATTTCCCCTTTTACATTCTAAAAATGGGATTAAAACTTTAGAAGAAAGACAAATAAACCACGAGGAGATTGAGCATCAAGCTTGCTTTAAAGCACAGCTCTATATGCCATATACTAATGCTGATGTAGACATTACACCTTTAAATAAAAATTGTATTTACGGATATTGGTTAAGGTTTGATGCTTTTGAGAAAGACGATTTTAAAAACCACCAATATTATATTCCAAGTAAATCAGAATGGGTAATTCCACCTCATAAAAAAGTACGTTGGTCCTCACATTTTGAAACTTTAATGGAAGTGAATCTCCATACTTTAAACCAAAATGCTCCCATGCTCTGGATGAAAAAATCGGATACCGAGTTTCAGAAATTTTTCGTGGTTTGGTGGTAGGTTATTAGTACAGAGTGCTGAGCAGAAAGTCTTTGATAGCTATGTCTAGTTTTACATACCAAATTCCTTATTCCTTCACTAACTACTAAATACTCTGTACTAAATACTAAACGCAGTCTTACTCAAAAGTATAACTTGTTTTGTTCACTTCTGTTAGCCTAAAGTATCCGTGTGCGTAATTATCTGGATTTGTTAGGTTGATGCAGTTTCCTTTTACAGCTACCGGGGTGGCAGAAAAAATACCTACACCACCTATTTGATCTATTAAAATATCCATATAACCATAATATGCTTCTGAAATACCATACATTTCTATGCTTACTACATCCCCCGGAGCAAGAGCTTCTATTTTATCTGTGTCTTCATCTTCTTCAATTTCATACCACCAGTCTAGTTCGTTTCCATTTACAAATTCATCGTCACCTACCTCAAATTCTGGCAGTAAATCTCCTTGTTTTTGGAATTTAAAAAGATAAAAATTATCCTCGTCTTCGGGATCTGTAAATTCTACATGTAGCTCTAGTTCCTCATCATCAAAACCATCCTCAAGTCCTTGGTATAAATCTGTGATTTCCGTAACCGTCATCATAGTTTCATTTGCAGAATAGGTTTCTCCGTTATGTATAACTGTAAGGGTGTATGATTCATTTAATACAGGTACAAATTCAGAAGTAGTGTACTCACCATTATTCTGATCTATAAAAATAAATTCTGCACCGCTTACGTCATTAGTTACAGAAACAGATGCACCCGTAACAGCCGTGTTACTAGTGGTGTCAAAAAACTCGGTAGATGTACTCAGTTTTACAATCTGTTCGTTTCCGGTAGTACCTTTCTCCCAATCTAATGAAGCTTGAATTACTAGTCGGGATTGTCCTTCTTGTACTTCCACATCAATCACATCACTACAAGAAGTGATTGAAACGAACAAAAGAAGTATGATGGATTTTATATAGTTGTGCATTTTTTTAAAATTTAAAGTTATAGGTTAACGAAGGGACGATTCCAAAAATAGCTGTTCTGGTAGCTTCATTAGCTCCCGTTTCTAAATTTTGTCCAAAGGAAATAGATGCTGCATTTTTACGGTTATAGGCGTTATAAATACCTAATACCCACTCTCCTTTAAAACGCCTCTCTGGTTTACGATTCGGTTTGTAATTGACCGATAAATCTAAACGGTGATAGGAAGGCAACCGGTCTGAATTCCTATCAGCATAACTGGCTACAGAAATTCCTTCGTATTCATATTGGCCATTTGGGTAAGTAACCGGTCTACCGGTTTGAAAAACAAGATTGGCACCAAAGCTTAATTTATCATTCAACTTATAAGCACCAGAAATAGAAATATCATGTGTTCTGTCATAAGGCGTATTATACCATTCCCCATCATTAATACCTAAACCACCTGCATTTCCCCAGGAAGTTCGTTGTTCAGATTTTGACAAGGTATATGCGATCCACCCTGTAAAATCACCTTCATTTTTACGTAATAAAAGTTCAAGACCATAAGCTCTAGATTCTCCATTTAAAATCTCCGTTTCTATAGTGTTTTGTCCTATTAAATCAGACCCATCTATATAGTCGATTCTATTATCGGTGTTTTTGAAGTAGACTTCCGCCTCCATAGAATATGCCTTATCCTTGAAGTTTCTAAAATATCCTAGTGCATATTGATTTGATAATTGTGGCTTAACATATTGTCCACTAGGTGCCCAAACATCTAATGGTGTAGCCGAAGAAGTATTTGATAGTAAATGAATGTACTGCGCAACTCTCGAAAATCCTACTTTTAAAGATGAATCATCATTTAAAACATAAGCCAGTGAAGCTCTAGGTTCAAAATTTCCAAACTTCTCTATAACATCTCCTTTATCATAATTTGTCTCCCCTACTTCAGTTCCTCTCTCATAAATACCTAAAACCGAATTGTATACCACAGGTTGATTATTGGCATAATCTACCATAGCTTGTCCTCCAAATCTAGTAAACCCACTATAACGCAAACCGTATTGGGCTGTTAAATTATCCGTCAGTTTATGTTCTGCATTGACGTACACACCGCTTTCTAATGCCTTCTTACTATCTAATGTAAACGGATTAACAGATGATGTCTCAGAAGTAGGACGAATTTCCCTGGATCAAAATCATAATAAATTCCACTGGCACCAAAGTCTAGTTTAAACTTATCGCTGAAATAGTATTTAAAATCATATTTCAGGTTATAATTTGTGATTGAAGAAACCCAATCAAACTCTGCCGTGGTAATACCTAAATCATAGTCATACTTACTATAAACAACGGATAGGTTTGAAAAAAGCCTGTTATTGAATATATGGTTCCAACGTAAGTTTCCTGTAGAATTCCCGTAGCTACTGGTAAAATTCTCACCTAACTCAAAAGCATCCCTACCGAAATAACCCGAAAGATATAACCTGTTATTCGCATTAATCTTATAATTGGTTTTTAAGTTTAAATCGTAGAAACTAACGCTATTGTCCTCCCCAGCAGCTTTTAACAATAAGTCTGCATATGAGCGTCTACCTGCAATTAAGAACGACCCTTTTTCTTTGAACAAAGGACCTTCAAGTGCAAGACGACTAGAAATTATACCTATTCCCCCTGTTGCAGCAAACTGCTTACTATTTCCATCTTTTTGACGCACATCTAGTACAGAAGAAACTCTACCACCATAGCGTGCCGGAATACCACCTTTGTATAATTTCACATCTTTAATAGCATCGGCATTAAATACGGAGAAGAAGCCAAACATGTGAGACGTATTATAAATAATAGCCTCATCTAACAATACCAAGTTTTGATCACCCGCACCACCTCTTACATGAAAACCTCCAGTACCTTCGCCATTATTTGTAACACCCGGAAGCATCTGTAACGACTTTAAAATATCTACTTCACCCAAAACTACGGGCATTTGTTTTACGGTTGCTATATTCATTTTGGCAACACTCATTTCTGGCTTTCGTAGAATGGCCCTTTCCGGCTCATCTGCACTGACCACAACTTCTTCTAACTCGGTTGAAAATTCTGAAATCTCAAAATCGAACTTTTGATCTTTATCCAAGGTAATTTCCTGATACTTTTCTGAATATCCCATATAGGAAATATGCAAGCGGTAGTTCCCTTCAGGAGCTGTAATGGAGTAGAATCCGTATTCATTAGTGACCACTCCAATAGAAGTTCCTTCCAAAAAAACAGAAGCCCCAAAAAGGGTTTCGCCATCAGCTGCATCACTTACTTTGCCACTAACGGTATAGTTTTCTTGCGCAATGCTTACCGCACTAACCAGCAAAAACAGCAGGCTTAACATGGCCGTAAACCAATGTTGCGAAGTACTATTAATTACATTTCTTGTCATTTTATATATTTTGATTTTTGATTGATGAACATCTCTATGGACAACAAAAAATAAAGAAGGTTGCACGCCTTTTTAATTTTTATTAAAATACTAAAACAACGAAGCTAATAAATCATAAAAAGATAAGTACTATAATATATGTATACCTTAGTATTAAAATATTTCTCCCCATATGCAACCATCGCAACTTTTGCTTGTCTTTGTTTATGAAATGTAATTTAGAGTAAAATCAACCCTCTTAAATTAATTGGAAACCGAAATCCGTTTTACGCACAAGTCCCTTGTTGAAAGTAGCAAGTCTGGCGATAGAAACTCACAGTACCAACTGTATGAGCTCTACGTAGATGCTATGTACAATATTGGTATGCGGTTTTTAGGAATTAAGGAAGATGCAGAAGACATTGTGCAAGACAGTTTTGTAGATGCTTTTAAAAACCTGCACAATTTTAAATATGAATCAACCTTTGGTTCTTGGCTTAAACGGATTGTAATCAACAAAAGCATTAATCATTTAAAAGTGAAACGTTTACCACTTGCTGCGATGGAAGACCATGAATACCATCTTACGGAAGAGCAAAGTTATGAACAGGTAGACGCGATAGATATAGAGAAGGTAAAACGAGGTATTGAGAAGCTTCCTTTAGGTTATAAAAACATAATTAACCTGTATTTACTGGAAGGCTATGACCACATGGAAATTGGAGAAGTGATGGGTATATCCGTATCAACTTCCAAGTCTCAATACCACAGGGCAAAAAAGAAACTGGTTGAAATTATAAAGACGTTATAATGGACAATTTTGAAAAACATATTAAAAAGAACAAAGAACAGTTTGATGGCCACAAAGCCGATCGCGCTAAGCTTTGGGCAAATATTGAGGCTAAGTTAGACCCGCCAAAACAAAAAGGGATACCGCTGTGGAAATCACCCGTGTTGCGTATAGCAGCAACCGTACTAATTGTTTTAGGTATTTCAGGACTACTAGGTATTTCTTTCCTAAGTAACTCTAATAGTGAAAGCACATTTGTGTCCAGAGAATTACAGGATATAGATATGCATTACAAAGGATTGGTTTCTTACCAAGTACAACTGGTACAAAAAAATGAAAGCCTTTCCGATGCCGAAAAAGCTGAGTTTCTATCCTTCATGGATGAACTAGATGTGGAGTATGAACAATTGCGACTAGAAATGCAGAATAACCTAGATAATGATTTGGTGCTTGAAGCCATTGTTTCCAACTATAGAAAGCGCATAGAGCTTATAGAAAACCTCTTGCGACAACTGAACAAATCAAAATTAAAAGATGACGATTATGGATATACTTTGTAAAAAACTGCTCCTATTTGCTGCGGCAATGGTCTTTGGCCTTCAGGTCATGGCGCAGGAAAAGGTGTCTAAAAAGGTAAACAAGACCTACGAGTTTACCAATGCCGGCGAACTTCATTTAGACAACAAATATGGTAACATAAATATATATGGTTGGTCTAAAGACGAAGTGTCCATTACGGTGAATATTACCGTTACGCATAAGAAAAAAGACAATGCCAAAGAGCTTTTAGAGCGTATACGCCCTGTTCTTCGTGAAAGCGAAAATTTTATATCCGTTAGTTACGAGATTGGAGAAAATAGTTCCGGCTTCTTTTCTAATCTTTTTGAAAAAGCGAATCCTTTTGATTTTGACCGAAGTAATGTTCAAATAGATTATAAAGTATATATGCCCGAAAAAGCGGAACTAGAAATTCTCAACAAATTTGGTGATGTTTTTATTGAAGGTTGGCAAGGGGTTCTAGAAGCCGATGTACAACATGGCGATATGTGGATAAATGAAAATCTGAACAAAGCAGACATTACCCTAAAATATGGAAAGTTAAGAGCCAAAAACATCAATTACGGTAATTTAGACCTAAAAAATGGTGGTTTGGACATGGACGATTCAAGCACCATGCACCTGAACAGTAGTGGTAGTGATATAGATATGCATATGGTTGGTTCCTTAGAGTTTTATTCCAACAAAGATGAAGTTGATCTAGAAGAAGTAAGCACACTCTACGGCGTATTAAAATTCAGTAATATTCAATTGCGAAGATTAGCAAAAGATATAGATTTGATTTTAAAAGTATCGGATTTTACGGTAGACCATATTCAAACTCCAAACACAAATATTGCTATTGAACAGGAGTCTTCCGAGATTAGCCTTAATATCTCAGGTTTTCCACACGAATTTAATGCTGTGCTAGAAGAAGGTCTTGTACGGCTACCTAAAACGTTTCATGATGTAGATTCGAAAATGCTGGATAAAGGGAAAAAACTTCGGGAGATAAAAGCGACTTACGGTAAAAAGTCCCAAGGTCATATTTCTATTACCGGTAAAAAGGGTGTGGTTTTACTGAAAGAGTTGTAATCACAAATATTTAGTCCAATAGAGTCTAAAGCATAAAAAATCGATTGGTTTCAAATAGAAACAAACCGATTTTTTTATACATCTTTTTTTACTTAGAATACGCCCCAGAGGAATACGTAAGCTCATAACTGTGCGTATAAATTTCAAACACAATACCAAACGGATCTTCTACATAACACATTTTATAAGGTTTGTCATTTGGGTAATAAGATTTAATTGGCATGCGCTGCTTCCCTCCATACGCAACAACCTTATCAACCAAACTTTCAATATCCGGATCTTGTACACAAAAATGAAATAACCCTGTATTAAACGGATTAAATTCAGGAGCTTCTTTAACACCATGCGGGAAAGTAAATAATTCTATCCCTATGCCATCTGAAGTAGACATATGTGCGATTTCAAATTCTTCCCAATCATTGCCAAATACGTCAATACACATTTGACCAATTGCCGTATCGGCATCCTTCTTTACTTTAGACGGAGGCATAATTATATACCATCCCATTACTTCTGAATAGAATTTGACAGCCTTCTCTATGTCAGGAACCGTAATGCCAATATGTGAGAATGATTTTGGATAATCTTTACTTGTGCTCATAGTCCCTGTTTTAGAGTTCAAAATAAAACTATATTTGTCTTATTAGCAATAACTTACCAAAAAGTAGCATAGTTACCAAAACGAGTTAAATGCAGTTAATTACAATACATAATGAATCAAAATTATTACTGCCCTTTAGACCAAACCATGAACCTAATTGGTACAAAGTGGAAACCCTTAGTCCTTTTTCATCTTTTAGATGGCCCATTGCGTTCTGGAATACTACAGAAAAAAGTGCCCGGAATATCAAATAAAATGTTCACCCAAACCGTACGTGAACTAGAAAAGGACGGTCTCGTTTTAAGAGAAGTATTTCCTGTAGTGCCACCAAAAGTAGAATATGCATTAAGTAAAAAAGGAAAATCTCTTGAAAGTATTTTAAGAAATCTTGATGAATGGGGAGCAGAATACTGTTCAAAAGAATAAATACCCTTAACTAAAAAGGGGAATTAGAGTGGTAAAATAATTTTTTTCAAAAAAATATCGGTTTAGATGCAACTATTTAAAGCTTTGGTTGTCTATTAGGTAAATCAATCAAAAAACGGACAGTAATGAAACCACTCAAAATTAGTCTCCTTTCAATAATCGCTGGAGCTACCTTTTCAAGTTTCGGACAAGATACAACAGATGACTACTTAGAATTTAATGATCGTAACAATGTAGTTCACGGTGTATACTTAGGTTTAGACCTTGGGGTTGGAGAAATAGACGGAGAACCTTCTTATACTGGCGGAATAAAGGTGGCCTATGTTGCTAATCAGCAATTTGAAGTAGGTTTTGCTGGTACTTTTCTCTATTCCCAACAAGATTTATTTAACAACACCTTATCTCGTAATGAGGATCTTATTGGTGCTTATGGCGGTCTGCATTTGGAACCTATTTTCTTTAGCAAAAAAAGAGTAAATCTTTCATTTCCCCTTTTATTAGGCGCAGGTGCTGTTGGTTATATCGAAAATAATTTTCATGACGAAGAATATGAAGAAGAGCTCACCGAAGATGATGTGGATGTTGTTTTCGTAGCCGAACCTGGTATAAGTGCCCTATTTAATGTCTCTCGCTACTTGCAACTAGAAGCAGGTATCAAATATCGTTTTTCAAGTAGAATAGAACTTCCCCCAACACGCACTACTCGTATTAATGGCTTTTCAGCCGGAATAGGAGTAAAAGTGGGTATTTTCAATATGGGTAGAAATAGATACAAAAAGAACGTACAATGAAAGCAAGCAACAAGAAAATCTGTCCCCATTGTCACGATGTTATAGAAACACAACATGTATTCAGCGAAAACAATAAGGTATTTCTTAAGAAAGATTTTACCGGTAGTTCTTCTTCTAAAGAAGAATGGTCACCCATTAATTTTCAATGGATTCCTGTAGTTCAGTTACAGAAGCGTTTAGTGCAAGTCTAAAACAGCACAATTCATCAATCCGCTTTCCCTTAGGGCAAGCATAAAATCAATCAAAATGAAAACAAAAACGATTTTTATCGCCATGGCCGTGGCATGCGGAATTTTAACGTCCTGTGATTATGATCACGTAAAAGCATCAGACGAAATCACCACTAAAGATTTAACTATTTCTGATTATGACAAATTAAAGGTTTCCAATGCTTTTGATGTCTATGTTACTTTTTCCGAAGGCGAAGAACAGATTCGTATAGAAGCAAATGACAATCTTCACGAACGTATTGTTGTAGCCAGAGAAGGAAATGAAATCATTATTAAACTAAAAAAGTTTACTACTGTTAGTGGAAACCCAACTTTGAAGGCTTTTATTACTACTAGAGATATTTCCGAATTCGACCTATCTGGTGCGGCAAGCATTACACTTGAAACTCCTTGGGATATAACAAAAGGAAAAATTGAACTTTCAGGAGCATCAGACTTTACAGGTGAAGTTATTGCTGATTTTCTAGAAGTGGACATGAACGGTGCTTCTAAAACAGATATATATGGTGAAGTAAAATCGGTACATGCAGACCTTTCAGGAAGCAGTGACCTTAGAGATTACGACCTTCAAATTGAACGCCTAAATATTGACCTTTCTGGTGCCAGCGAGGCCTTCCTTACCGCAACTGAGTCTATTGATGTTGAAGCCTCTGGAGCTAGTACCTTAAACTATAAAGGCAGCGCGGTAATTAATCACCAGAGATTAAAAGGTGCTTCGCAACTAAAAAATAGAAACTAGTAAAACGACTATTTGTGCCGTTTTACTAGTTCTGCTTCAATATCTTTTAGGGTGAAACCTTTTGCCTGAAGTAATATTAAGTAATGGAAAAGTAAATCTGCACTCTCGTATAAAAAGAGGTCATCATTATCATCCATGGCCTCTATTACTGTTTCCACAGCTTCCTCACCCACTTTTTGAGCAATTTTGTTGATACCTTTTTCAAATAAAGAGGCTACATAAGATTTACTAGAATCCGAAGCCTCACGACGTTGGGTTATAACTTCTTCCAATTGAGATAGGAAACCAAAATTTGAAGTGTTCTCTTCATTCCAGCACGTATCCGTTCCTTTATGACATGTAGGCCCAACTGGCTTTACAGAAATTAAAAGCGAATCATCATCACAATCATTTTTGATATCTACCAGTTCAAGAAAGTTTCCACTCTCCTCGCCTTTGGTCCATAAACGTTTTTTAGTACGACTGAAGAAAGTCACTTTTTTGGTCTCTTGAGTTTTCTCAAAAGCCTCTTGGTTCATATACCCCAGCATTAAAACATTCTTGGTTACCGCATCTTGAATGATTGCCGGTACGAGTCCATCTCCGTTTTTATTGAAATCTATTTTCATTATTTTTATTTTAAGCAAGTGCAAATTTAACTGCCGCGCAAGCGTGTTCCATTGTCGTATCTATTACCGCTATACTGCAATCTTTTTGTTGAATGAGCAAAGGAATTTCGGTACAACCCAAAATAACACCCTGTGCCCCTTCTTTTTCGGCCTTGCTAATGATATCTAAATATTTATTTTTTGATGCTTCGGAAATGATGCCCTTAGACAGTTCTTTATAAATTACCTCATGAACCACTTCCCTATCTTCTTTTGAAGGTATTAATACTTCTATTTGAAACTGATTCTTAAGAATATCTTTATAAAAATCGAGCTCCATGGTATATTTTGTACCCAATAAAAGAACTTTTTGACATCCCTTGGCCTTTACCGCTTCTCCGGCTACCTCTGCAATATGCAAAACAGGAACAGCTATTTTCTGCTCAATTACAGGAACACTCAAATGCATGGTGTTCGCACAAATGAGAATAACTTCCGCACCGGCATTTTGTAAACGCAAGGCAATGTCCGCCATCTTCTCGTGCAAGGAATCCCAATCTCCTTTGCCCTGTTTTTCAGAAATCTCTGCAAAGTTAACAGATTCAATAAGACACTCACAAGAACTAGAGCCCCCTACAGTTTCCGCTACTTTTGTGTTCAAAAGCTGATAATACAACTGCGTTGACTGCCAAGTGATGCCTCCTATTAAACCTATTTTTTTCATTATCTCTTATTTCGTGTTTAGAGTCCAATTCAAACTTATAATCGTACCGGAATTCCGTTATCTTTTAACTCTTCTTTTAAATCTTTAATACCGATTTCCTTAAAGTGAAAAACACTGGCTGCAAGCGCTGCATCGGCTTTTCCTTCTAAAAAGGTGTCCGTGAAATGTTGCATATTTCCTGCGCCACCCGATGCAATTATGGGAATGTTCAATTCCGTGCTGAGTTTGCTCAACGCTTCGTTCGCAAAACCGTCTTTGGTACCGTCATGATCCATTGAGGTAAACAATATTTCACCAGCTCCTCTTTCTTCTACTTCTTTGGCCCATTCAAATAGTTTACGTTCAGTAGGCACCTTTCCGCCTACCAAATGCACAATCCACTCACCATCTATCTGTTTGGCATCAATTGCTACTACAATACATTGCGAACCAAATTTGGCAACTAGATCATTTATTAACTGTGGATTTTTTACTGCCGATGAATTAATGGAAACTTTATCTGCTCCATTCTGTAAAAGAATATCTACATCTTCAACCGAAGAAATTCCACCACCTACGGTAAACGGAATGTTTACTTTTTCTGCCACGTGATAGACCAGTTCTGCTAAAGTTTTTCGCTTTTGTTCGGTAGCTGAAATATCTAGAAAAACAAGCTCATCTGCTCCTTCCCTACTATAAATCTCTGCTAATTCCACTGGATCACCAGCATCACGTAAATCGACAAAGTTTATTCCTTTTACTGTTCTGCCGTCTTTAATATCCAAACAAGGAATTATTCGTTTTGCTAACATATTTTTAAATTAGAACTTAGAAACCGAGTTTTAAAACTCCTGTATTTTCCGCCGTTCATTAGTGCATTCGCTTTAATTCTTAACCACCAATTTTTAGAATAAAATCTTCCAATTGCTTTAAGCTGATTCTATTTTCATAAATGGCTTTGCCAATGATAGTTCCTTCACAACCCATTTCTGCAAGCCTAGGAAGTTCATCAAAAGTAGAAATACCGCCACTAGCAATTAGTTTTAGACCTTGGGTTACATTCCCCCCAATTTCACTCATACTCACCTTACACTCCTCTAAAATCTTCTTGTACAAGTCAAAAGAGGGACCTTCTAACATTCCATCTTTAGAAATATCGGTACAGATTACATAAGCAATACCTTGTTCTTGATAAGATGATATAAAAGGAATTAGTTCTTCTTTTGATTCTTCTTGCCAACCTGAAACCGCAACTTTTTCATCTTTTGCATCGGCACCTAGAATAATTTTTTCAGCGCCGTAAGTTTGAATCCAGTTAGAAAAAGTATTCTTATCCTTTACCGCAATACTCCCACCAGTAATCTGATTAGCACCGCTTTCAAAAGCAATACGCAAATCGTCATCTGTTTTGAGTCCACCACCAAAATCAATACTCAAAGTAGTATTAGCAGCAATTTGCTCTAAGATTTTATGATTAACAATATGCTTGCTTTTAGCACCATCCAAATCTACCAAATGCAAATATTGAATACCATGAGCTTCAAACTCTTTGGCAACCTCTAACGGATTCTCATTATATATTTTCTTGGTATCATAATCCCCTTTTGAAAGGCGAACACATTTACCGTCTATAATATCTATTGCTGGAATTATTCTCATTGTAATGGGTGCTGAGTGGTTAATTGCTTTTTATTATTTTCTAACTTTCTAGAAAGTTTTTCAAAATGGCCTCGCCTACTTCACTGCTTTTTTCAGGGTGAAATTGGGTGCCATAAAAATTATTTTTCGCCAGTGCAGCGCTGTATTTTAGTCCGTATTCAGATTCCGCTATGGTTTCTTTGCAAAGTGGCGCATAAAAACTGTGCACCAAATAAATATGCTCTTTTTCCTCAATATTTTTAAAAAGTTCCGACTTTAAGTTGGCAATCTGATTCCACCCAATCTGAGGAACTTTCACTTCATTCGTGAATTTGATTACATCCACATCAAAAATACCTAAACCTTTGGTATCGCCTTCTTCGGAAGAGTGGCACATTAACTGCATTCCTAAGCATATACCCAAAACAGGCTGCTTTAAATTCGGAATCAGTTTATCCAAGCCGCTTGCCCGTAATTTAGACATGGCACTACTCGCCTCGCCCACACCAGTAAAAATAACCTTATCAGCAGACTGTATTTCTTCTATATCGTTACTCAAACAGCTTCATACCCCAAACGCTTTATAGCGAATTTGATACTCTGAATATTCCCTGCACCGTAATTTATGATTACTATTTTCATTCTTTTCAATACCAAATTTGAAGTTTAAAATACGAGCTTCTGAATTCGCACTTCTTTACTTCATAATTCTACAAAACTCCTTTTGTGCTAGGCAGCACCATCTTTTCAACATCTCGCTTCACCGCCATTTTAATCGCCTTTGCAAAGGCTTTAAATATAGCTTCAATTTTGTGATGCTCATTTGTGCCTTCTGCCTTTACATTCAAATTGGCTTTAGCACCATCTGTGAACGATTTAAAGAAATGATAAAACATTTCAGTTGGCATATCGCCTACCATTTCACGTTTGAACTCAGCATCCCAAACCAACCAGTTTCGGCCACCAAAATCTATAGCTACCTGAGCAAGACAATCATCCATAGGAAGGCAAAAACCATAGCGCTCAATACCCATTTTGGAACCTAGAGCTGTATTAAACACTTCTCCCAAAGCAATTGCGGTATCTTCTATAGTATGGTGCTCATCTACTTCTAAGTCTCCATTTACTTTAATTTCCAAATCCATTTGACCATGACGAGCCAATTGATCTAACATATGGTCAAAAAATGCCAATCCAGTTTTGATATCACTCTTACCAGTACCATCAAGGTTTAAATTGATGTAAATATCAGTTTCGTTGGTCTTTCTATGCGTTTCGGAAGCTCTTTCCTCCAATTTTAGAAATTCATATATCTTTTCCCAATCATTACTTTCTAAAGCAATAACCGAGTCCAAATCATCTCGTTTTACAGTGATTTCACCTGTACCCAAGTTGGTGTCATCATTAATGAAAATTCCTTTTGAACCTAAATTTTTCGCTAATTCAATGTCCGTTAAGCGGTCACCTATTACAAACGAATTCTTTAAATCGTAGTCTTCCGAAAAATACTCCGTCAACAAACCTGTACCTTGGTTTTCTTGTATTTGCATTTTCATGCGGAAATGTACGGTCTAGAAAAACCTTGTCAAAAACGACTCCTTCGTTTTCAAAAGACTTCAATATAAAATTATGAACTGGCCAAAACGTATCCTCTGGAAAAACATCTGTCCCTAGTCCATCTTGATTGGTAATCATCACCAATTCATAATCTAATTCCTTGGCTATTTTACCCAAAAAGGTAAATGCCTTAGGATAGAAAATCATCTTTTCAAACCCGTCTATCTGCTCATCAACAGTTTCCTTAATAATGGTACCGTCTCTATCTATAAATAAAACTTTCTTCGCCATGGTATTAGTTTCTTGAACTTTTAGTTTAGGTTAGCTTATTAAGCACTTCTATTAACTTTTTATTTTCTGATGGTGTTCCTACCGTAAAACGCAGAGTGTTCTCGCAAAGTGGTTGGGTTGTTCTATTACGTACCACCACACCTTCAGCCAGTAACTGGTTATAGCGTTTATTTGCATCATCTACTTTAGCCAACACAAAATTGGCATCAGAAGCATATATTTTTTCTACAAACGACACTTCACGCAAGACTTTAAGTAATACCTCCCTTTCCTTTAATATGTTGGTTACTTCGTTTTTTACAGAAGCCAAATCCAGAACTCTTTTAAGCGCTTTTTGCTGCGTAAGTTCATTGACGTTGTACGGTGGCTTTATTTTATTAATTGCTGCTATTATCTCTTTGGAAGCAATGCAAATTCCCAAGCGAATACCAGCCATTCCATACGCCTTAGAAAGTGTTTGCGTAATCACCAAATTAGGAAATTCAGACAATCTAGAAACCCAACTTTCACTATCTGCAAAATCAATATAGGCTTCATCAACAACAACCAATCCGTTGAACTTACTCAACAAATCAACCATGATTTCTTCACTAAAAACATTTCCCGTCGGATTGTTCGGAGAACATAAAAATAGCAGCTTTGAGTGCTCATCAACCGTATTAAAAATTGCTTCTACATCCGGCTGAAAATCATCGGTTAGTAAAACCTCTCTATTCTCTACCGTATTAATGCCCGAAAGCACTTTATACATACCATAGGTTGGAGGTAAAGAAATTATATTGTCAATCTTAGGTTCACAGAAAGTTCTGAATAATAAATCCAGCACTTCATCGCTCCCATTTCCTAAAAGTATATTTTCTGCGACAATACCTTTCTGCTCTGCCAAAACCGACTTTAATCCGCGTTGCTGTGGGTCAGGATATCTGTTTACCCCATTTTCAAACGGATTCTCATTAGCGTCTAAAAACACCATCTCTGAGCCATCTGAAACGTATTCGTCACGGGCAGAACTATAAGGACTCAATCCTTTTACATTCTCCCTGATTAGATTTTGTATGTTGAAGGTCTTGTTCATTATTTTAAACTATTGAGACGTAAAGTAACCGCATTTTTGTGCGCATATAATCCCTCGGCCTCAGCCATGATTTCTATTGCTGCTCCAATTTCTTTAATTCCAGTTTCATTGATTTTCTGAAAAGTCATACTCTTCATAAAACTATCTAGGTTTACACCACTGTATTGCTTAGCGTATCCATTTGTTGGCAATGTATGATTGGTTCCAGAAGCGTAATCACCCGCACTTTCTGGAGTATAATTTCCAATAAAAACAGAACCGGCATTCTTAATGTTGTTCACAAAGAAATCTTCGTTTTCTACACAAACAATATAATGCTCAGGCCCATACGCGTTGATTAAATCATTAGCTGTTTGGTCATCCGCTACGTAAATCAATTTACTATTAGCAATGGCCTTTTCGGCAATATCTTTTCTTGGTAGTTCAGGTAGTTGCTTTTCAACTTCCTTTTCCACCGCATCAATCATGTCTTTTGAAGTGGAAACTAGAATAACCTGACTATCCACTCCATGTTCCGCCTGACTCAACAAATCCGAAGCCACAAAAGCAGCATTGGCAGAATCATCAGCAAGTACTAACAATTCACTAGGACCAGCGGGCATATCTATTGAAATACCATATTTCGTAGCTATCTGTTTCGCCACGGTAACAAATTGGTTACCTTGGTCCAAAGATTTTATATACTTCTGGAATACTTTGAGTACCAAAAGTCATGGAAGCAATAGCCTGAATACCGCCTACTTTAAATATTTTCTTTACTCCACATAAGTTGGCGGTATATAGAATAGCTGGATTAATCTTCCCTTCTTTATTTGGAGGCGAACACAATACCAACTCTTCACAACCAGCGATCGTAGCCGGTACCGCCAGCATTAAGATAGTAGAAAATAAAGGCGCTGTACCATAAGGAATATAAAGCCCTACCTTTTGGATGGGTCTTTTTTCTTGCCAGCATTGTACCCCATTAGCCGTTTCAACTGATACTTTACTAGTTTTTTGAGCCTTGTGAAAAACTTCTATGTTATTTTTTGCCAACTGAATAGCATCTTTAAGCTCTTGAGAAACTAAAGTTGATGCCTCTTCTATTTCATTCTTGGATACTACAAGGTTTTCAAGAACAACACCGTCAAATTTTTCAGTGTACTTCTTTAAAGTCTCATCACCATTGCTCTGCACCTCTTTGAAAATAGCCTCTACGGTCTGTTCTATATCTGCCACGGTCTGCGTTGGGCGCTTTAAAACAGTGCTCCACTCCGCCTTATCAGGGTTATATATTTTGTTCATTTTCTTTACTCTAAATTCTTTATCATATGGTATCCTAAAGGCTCAAAACCATGACGTTGCCAAAACTTGATCCCCTTTTCATTATGCAGGTAGCAGTTACATTCCAAACTGGCACAATCCATACTTTTACCATATTCCGAAAGCCAATCCATCATTAAATTTCCCACACCTTTACTGCGGTATTCTTCGTTTACAAATACATTGTCCAACTCCAAATGTTTGCCTTTATACAATTTTTGTAAAAGCCAAATTCCACAACAAGCAATCAATTTTTGATTATCATAGACGCCTAAACATTGGTATCCGCCCATGGCCAACATAGACTGTAATCGACTTTTCAAAACCTCCTTAGAAAGCTTACCTTGATTCAACTCAAAAATCAAAGGTAAAATAGATTCCATTTCATCATACGGAATCAATTCTAGTTTTAAGTCGCCCTTCATCCTAATTGTTTAAAGTACCATTTTTTCAATAGGACAAACTAAAATACCCTCAGCTCCCGCTTTTTTCAACTCATCTATCACTTCCCAAAAAGAATCTTTGTTAATTACCGTATGAACAGAACTCCAGCCTTCTTCTGCTAAAGGAAGTACAGTTGGACTTCTCATGCCTTAAGCAATAGACTTAAGACTTCTTCTAGTTTGTCGTTTGGAGCATTCAACAAAACATATTTAGAACCTCTGGCCCGTAATACAGATTGAATACGAAATTGTAATTTTGCCAATAATTCTTTTCTTTCTTCTGAAATTTTTGGAGAAACAGCCAAGACTGCTTCACTGGTAAGCATGACTTCTACTTCTTTAAGATTGTTTTTAAACAATGTGCTCCCGCTGGAAACAATATCACAAATACCATCGGCCAGACCAATGTTAGGAGCAATCTCAACAGAACCACTAATAATGTGCAAATCTGCTGAAACGCCTTTATCCTTTAGGTAGCTTATAACCGTATTGGGATACGAAGTAGCTATTCGTTTACCTTCAAAATCCTTTACTGAATTATATTTAAAAGATTTTGGTACTGCTAGAGAAACTTTACATTTAGAGAAACCAAGCTTTTCTGCAATTGAAATATCCTCGCCTTTTTCAATTAAAACATTCTCTCCGATAATGGCAATATCTACAACACCATCTCTAAGGTATTGCGGAATATCTCCATTTCTAAGGTAGAACACCTCCATTGGAAAGTTCCTTGATGAAGCTTTAAGTTGGTCCTTTCCATTATCAATAGAAATTCCACAATCTTTTAAAATTTGAAGGGATTCCTCATTTAGTCTTCCCGATTTCTGAATAGCAATTCTAATTTTAGTCATTTCTTTAATTTAATGCTTGGCAACCAAAACAGAGTTAAATACAAAACCCGTTTGATTGCTCAAACGGGTTTTTAAATATGTTGTACTACTACAATACATTCCTACCTCGCCTGAGCGTGTGTATGAATATGATGATGTGTAGTTCTGTTTTTCATTATGCTGTAAATGTAAAAGGTATTTTCCATTTCACAAAACAAAAGTTTAAAATGAAACAAAAATAATTAACTCCGTGTATTAGTTATTTCCTAAAATTAAAGGAAGCCCGTCACTACCACCTACTATCACCACCTTTGTATTTGGCGACTCAGATAATTTTAAAGTAGCATCTATACCTTTATCTTTTAAAATCTGGTCGTTTAAGGAAGCACTCAAGATTTTGTTAGCATCTGCCTTACCTTGAGCTTCAATAGTTACTTTTTCAGCCTCTTTTTTAGCGGTAACCAATCTAAACTCATATTCTAAAGACTCTTGCTCTTGCTTTAACTTACGTTCAATAGCATCTTTAATAGTTGGCGGCAAAGTAACATCTCTAACCAGTATTTCGTTCAATTGAATATATTGTCCAGACACAATTTTCTGAGTCTCGTCAAAGATTTCTTGTTGGATCGCATCTCTTTTACTTGAGTACAATTGTTCTGGCGTATAACGCCCAACCACTGATCGAGCTGCTGATCGTATTGTTGGCAGTAAGACTCTTTGTATATAATCTTGCCCTTTTTCTTGATGTAATTTTCCTAAATCATTACGTATTGGCTCAAACCAAGCCGATGCTTCCAATTTAATATCCAAACCATTACTAGACAATACGTTCATTTGTTCAAGAACTTCTTGTTGCCTTACTTCATAAATAGTAACTCTGTTCCATGGTGCTACCAGATGAAATCCCTCTCCCATTGGAGCCTCATCAGTTACTACACCTCCGCCAAACGTTTTGTACAGAACACCTGCCTGACCTGAGTCTATGGTAACAGTGGATTTAGAAAATAAAATTATGACCACAATAAAAGCGAATATTACTGGTAATGCAATCTTAGGTAATTTGTCCATTTATATTTGTTTAAGTTAATCCGTTATATTTTCGTAAAAACCATTCTAAGGCGAGTGCAAAAACCATGAGCCCTAACAATAGTCTGAAATCTATCAAAGATACGACATTTTGCTTGTTTTTCTGGGTTGGCAGAAAGCGTTCATCACTTGATAAAGACTTAATCAAATCCATATTCTGATTTGGATAAAATAAGCGTCCTCCTGTATTTTCTGCTAAGCGTTGTAACTTCTTATTATCTGTAGCCAAGAACTGTTTTTCTACATCAAAATCTAGAATAGTAAAGCTCCCTGATTTAGATAAGTTCTCTTTTTTTACCACTACAGTGAAATCATATTTATGGAGCTAAATTACTGAGATCAGCTTCATAGTAATTACCTTTCAACAACATTGGAACTTCCGTATCTGATTTTGTTTCTGAATTTTTAAGTTTAAGAATTATATCCGCGTTAGCATCAAAAGCAAACGCTTTGTCAAAGTAAGTCGCTGAAATTCTTGTTTCGTTACTCCCCGCATATATATTCTCATAATCTAAGGTAAGCCGCTGCCGCGATTTATTAGTAGCTAAGTACAAAACAAGTTTACCAACGAGGTCATCAAAATTTTTAAAGCTCTGCGTGTTTCTATAGGCTTGCATTCGCCATTTCCAGATGTTTTCCCCAAACAATACCGCATCTCTTTTTTCATTTCCTTCAAAAACAGCTAACAAGGGTTCTTTTAGATTGACACCCTTTATCCGCTGAGTCAATAAAATATCATTTTTACCATTTAAGATAATATCGCCTAAACTACTTTGAAGCGGCGGGAAATCATCCACAGAAAAATCACCACTACTAAAAAGACTAAAGCCGGTATTTAAAACACTAAAGACCTCTTCTTCTTGATTGTAACTATTCTTTGAGTATTGCTTTTGAGATTTATTTAAAAAGCGCCAGTCGGTTTTAGGACCCGTTACCGTAAAGGTATTGGCTTGTTTTTTTTCTATGTAGTCGTAAAGTTTTTTGAATGATGCGTTAGGCTGATAAAGAATAAAAAGATCTACGTCTTCCCATTCTTTTGAGTTACCATTAGGTCTCATTATAGAGACCGAACGCTGACCATTGCTCTCTATAGATTTTTTTAAAGCTCCAATATCTGGATGTAGAAGGCTAGAAACTAGCGCTATATTCGTTTTCTCATCTATAACCTCTACAACTACCGTTTTCTTATTATTGGCCTTATTTCGCTCGCTTTTGAGCTCACCAACCGAAACTTGAAGGTTTTTTGTTCCAACTGATTTCGCATCTAACAAAGTATTTATAACCTCACTGTTACTGGTGCTAGAAAAAGAAACGGTTTGCCGGTAGACTGTTTTTCCGTTTAAGGAAACCTTTACAGGCACATTTATATCTTCTTTACCCGTATAAGAAACATAAATTTCAACAGGGTATTTGTTTTTAAGAAAAGCATACCTATTAGTGTTAACCTGAGAAATAGCAACATCTTCATATCGTGTGGTATCTCCAACGGCTATAGGATAAATAGGAAACTGTTTTTGCTCATTTTGAAAATCATAATCTCTACCTAAAGTCTGATTTCCATCCGAAATGAGAACTATAGCAGAATTGGTAGCTGAGTACACTTCTCTCAAAGCAGATAACGCTTTTGAAATATTCGTGTTATTTTCCGCAAATGTTAGGGTGTCATTCTCTTTTAAAGAAGCCCCAAAACTATACTCTCGAATAGAAAAACGTGTATAGAGTTCTCCGCTTTGTTCTATATCATCTATAGCTTTCTCTATAACTTGCTTAGATGAAGCAACGGATGAAGAATTATCAGTTAAGATAATTAGATTAGCCCTCTCGGTAGTGTATTCGTTTTTTGTAAATTTTGGATTTATGAGCAATAGAAATCCACAGAAAAAGGCAATAAAACGCAAAAAAGCCAAAGCTATACTCAGCTTGCCCTTACGTTTGTTTTTGTAGAAATATTGAAACAACACCAACGCCAGCGAAACAATTGCGGCCAAGATTATAAAGAGAATCGTTTGGGTGCTCATTAAGGAAGTTTCTTTTTTAAACTATAAAGTCCGGAAATACCATAATGCACTTCCGGACTATATACTTTAGGTAAGCATGCCACCATCTACGTTCAGTACTTGGCCCGTAACATAAGCGGATAAGTCTGAAGCGAAAAATAGACAGGCATTTGCAATATCTTCTGGAGAACCACCTCTTTTAAGTGGAATACCGTCTCTCCAACCTTGAACTACTTTTTCATCTAATTTACCGGTCATTTCAGTTTCGATAAAACCTGGTGCAACGGCATTACATCTTATATTTCTTGAGCCTAACTCCAAAGCAACGGATTTAGTAAAACCAATCATACCTGCTTTAGAAGCCGCATAGTTTGTTTGTCCGGCATTACCCTTAACACCAACTACACTACTCATGTTCACAATACTACCTTTTCGTTGTTTCAACATCGTACGTTGAACAGCTTTGGTCATATTAAAACCGACTTTAGGTTTATTTCTATAACACTATCAAAATCTGCTTCTGACATACGCATAAGCAAATTGTCTTTGGTAATACCCGCATTGTTAATCAGAATATCTATCCCACCAAAGTCTTCCAGAACACTAGCAACCAGTTTTTCAGAAGCTTCAAAACTTGCCGCATTACTTTTGTATGCTTTTGCTTTAACCCCTAAACCAGACAACTCTTTTTCGAGAGCTAAAGCTGGTGCTTCACTAGAACTATAAGTAAAAGCTACGTTAGCTCCGTTCTCGGCAAAAACTCGGGCAATACCCGTACCTATACCTCTACTTGCGCCTGTGATGATCGCATTTTTTCCTTCTAACAATTTCATGCTCTAAATAGATTTGCTTTGTTCTACTTCAAATATAACTTTTGTTTGACAAAATGGCTATAAAAAAATCCCGTTTCCGAAAAATCGAAAACGGGATTCATATATCCGTAAGGGAATTAACCCATAACCTCTTTAACTTTCAAGCCAATTTCTGCTGGAGAGTCTACCACGTGAATTCCGTGCTCTCTCATAATTTTCTTTTTAGCTTGAGCGGTATCATCGCTTCCACCAACAATGGCACCAGCGTGACCCATGGTTCTTCCTGCAGGTGCAGTTTCACCAGCAATAAAACCTACAACAGGTTTTTTGCTACCACTTTCTTTGTACCATTTAGCAGCATCAGCTTCTAATTGACCACCAATCTCACCGATCATAACTACACATTCAGTCTCTGGATCGTTAATCAAAAGCTCAACAGCTTCTTTTGTAGTAGTTCCAATAATTGGATCTCCACCAATACCAATAGCGGTTGTAATACCTAAACCTTGACGAACTACCTGATCAGCAGCTTCATAGGTTAAAGTACCAGACTTAGATACGATACCAACGTTTCCTTTTTTAAACACAAAAAATAAGGCATGATACCTACTTTAGCCTCTCCTGGAGTAATTACACCAGGACAGTTAGGACCTACCAAACGGCAATCCATATGTTTTATGTAATTGGATGCCTTTACCATATCGGCAACGGGAATACCTTCTGTAATTGTAATAATTACTTTAATACCCGCGCTAGCGGCTTCCATAATTGCATCAGCAGCAAAAGCAGGTGGCACAAAAATGATTGTAGTATCAGCTCCTACTTTTTCTACAGCTTCTTCAACCGTGTTAAAAACAGGTCTTCCCAAATGCTCTTGTCCACCTTTACATAGGTGTTACACCACCAACTACGTTGGTTCCGTATTCGATCATTTGTTCTGCGTGAAAAGTACCTTCACTACCTGTAAAGCCCTGAACTATTATCTTGGAATCTTTATTGACTAAAACGCTCATATACTCTCTAGTTTATTTTAATGTGACAAAAATATAGGTTTACAAATGAAATCTGAACTCAGACAGCATTTTATTCTTCTAATTTTTTAAGAATGAATGGGATTTTCTTCACATAAGCCAATTGTTTTAGCTTTTCACGTGATTCTTCTATGGGTGTTCCAAAATAACTTTTACCGCCTGCAACGGATTTAGTTACTCCGGTTTGCCCCATTATTACCGCTTTCTTTCCTATAGTGATTCCGCTATTGGTACCAACTTGACCCCAAAGCGTAACTTCATCTTCTATTATTACACAACCTGCAATACCAGTTTGCGAAGCAATCAGACACTTTTCTCCAATAACAGTGTCATGCCCAACATGTACTTGATTATCTAGTTTCGTTCCCTTTCTAATGGTTGTATCCCCAGTAACTCCTTTATCTATAGTACAAAGAGCTCCTATTTCAACATTATCTTCAATAACTACCCTTCCACAGGAAATGAGCTTATCAAAGCCTTCAGGTCTATTTTTATAGTAAAAAGCATCTCCGCCTAAAACTGAACCTGAATGAATAATAACATTATCTCCAATGACGCAATTATCATATAAACAGACATTTGCATGTATCAAACAGTTCTTCCCTATTTGGACATTGTTCCCAATAAACGCATTAGGCTGAATAATGGTATCCTCCCCTATTTCTGCAGAAATGGCTACTGTACTTGTTGCCCTTTCAAAAGGTCTAAAGTGAACGGAAAGTTTATTAAAATCACGAAAAGGATCATCAGAAATCAAAAGTGCCTTCCCTTCCGGGCAATCTACTTTTTTATTAATAAGAACAATAGTAGCTTTTGAAGCTAATGCCTTATCATAATACTTGGGATGATCTACAAAAACAATATCACCGTTTTGAACCACATGAATCTCGTTCATGCCTAAAACCTGAAAATCATCAGCACCAACATACTCGCAATTGATTAATGTGGCAATAGTTTTAAGAGATTGAGGCTTCTGAAATTTCAATGGAACGGTGTATTCAGTTATTAATTTTTGAGAAAATGTTTTATTAAGCTGATTAAGAAAGTAACTATTCTTTAACGCGCTCCATATAAGTTCCTTTCTCCGTCTCTACCTTAATTTTATCACCTTCATTTATAAACAATGGAACGTTTACCTCTGCTCCCGTTTCCACTTTCGCCGGTTTAGTTGCATTAGTTGCCGTATTTCCTTTGACACCTGGCTCAGTATATGTAACCTCTAAAACAACACTAGCTGGCATTTCCACAGATAATGGCATGCTATCCTCAGTATTGAAAAGAATCTTAACGATTTCTCCTTCTTTCAATAATCCCGGAGAATCAAGTGAACTTTCTTGAAGGGTTATCTGGTTGTAATCATCAGTATTCATAAAGTGAAACGTATCTCCTTCTGGGTATAAAAACTGGTACGAACGCGTTTCCACACGAACATCCTCAATCTTATGACCTGCAGAAAATGTATTATCCAATACTTTTCCTGTAGAAACACTTTTCAATTTAGTTCGTACAAAAGCTGGTCCTTTACCCGGTTTTACGTGCATAAACTCAATAATTTTGAAAATATCATTATTGTAGCGAATGCAAAGTCCTTTTCTAATATCTGATGTTGATGCCATTTCTAGTATACTATTTTAGTAAATGATTTTTGAGCGGGAACCTATTCTATTTGAGTTTAGCTTCCATATCAAAAATCTACGATTAATTATTGCTGAAATATCCTTTCATAATTCCACGTTGGGAATCTCTGATAAACTGAAGAATCTCATCCCGTTCAGGAGTAGCTTCCATTTCAGCTTCTATAATTTGAGTTGCTTGTGAATTGTTGTAAGATTTTTGATAAAGAATACGATAGATGTTCTGTATTTCTCGAATCTTTTCGGACGCAAAACCACGTCTACGCAGACCTACAGAATTAATACCCACATACGAAAGTGGCTCACGAGCTGCTTTCACAAAAGGAGGAACATCTTTTCTTACCAATGAACCACCAGTAACAAAAGCATGTTGACCAATAGACACAAATTGATGCACGGCCACCAAGCCGGCAAGAATTACGTTGTCTCCAATAGTTACATGTCCTGCAAGTGTAGAATTGTTTGAAAAAATACAATTATCACCAACAATGCAATCATGCGCCACATGGCAATAAGCCATAATTAGACAATTCTCTCCAATTACAGTTTTATTCCTATCAGAAGTACCTTTGTGAATGGTAGCACACTCCCTAATGGTTGTGTTATTACCAATTGTTACAATGGTATCTTCATTATTATATTTTAAATCTTGAGGTGGAGCGGAAATTACGGCACCGGGAAAAATATTACAATTTTTACCAATGCGAGCGCCTTCCATTATGGTTACGTTAGAACCGATCCAAGTGCCATCACCTATCGTTACGTTGTTGTGAATTGTAGTAAATGGTTCTACCACAACATTCTTAGCAATTTTTGCGCCCGGGTGAATGTAGGCAAGGGGTTGATTCATTCTATTTCTTTTTAGCTATTTGCGCCATTAATTCTGCCTCACATACAAGCTTGTTATTTGCATAAGCGTACGCTTGCATATGACAAATACCTCTTCTTATTGGCGTTATAAGGCTACAGTGAAATGTTAATGTATCTCCATAAGTACTTTTTGTTTGAACTTAACATTATCCATTTTCATGAAAAAAGTTAAATAGTTCTCTGGGTCAGGAACGGTACTTAATACCAAGATACCTCCTGTTTGAGCCATGGCTTCAACTTGTAAAACACCATAACTGGAGCTCCGGGGAAATGACCAATGAAGAAATTTTCATTCATAGTCACATTCTTCATCCCAACTACATGCGTGTCGGACAATTCCAAAATACGGTCAATCAACAAAAATGGAGGTCTATGGGGAAGTACTTCCATAATTTGATGGATATCCATCAAAGGCGGTTGATTTAAATCGTATTGTGGAATTTTATTCCGTTTCTCTAACTTTATAATATTAGACAGTTTTTTCGCAAACTGCGTATTTACAAAGTGAGTAAGGTTTATTGGCAATTATTTTACCTCTTATGCGAGTGCCTGCCAAAGCTACATCACCTATAACATCTAACAATTTATGTCTAGCTGCTTCATTAGGCTGATGCAAAGTAAGGTTATCCAAAATACCATTGGCTTTTACAGAAAGTTTCTTCTTATCGAAAGCACTTTCAAGCTTTCGCATGGTTTCTTCAGAAATCTCTTTGTCTACATAAACAATGGCGTTATTTAAATCACCTCCTTTTATAAGACCACTATCAAGAAGCATTTCTAGCTCATGAAGAAAACTAAATGTACGTGCTTCGGAAATCTCCTCTTTAAAATCCGACAACCGCTCCAAAGTAGCATTTTGGGTTCCTAAAACCTTGGTTCCAAAATCTACCATTGTAGTTACCTGATAGGTGTCTGATGGAATAACAGTTATTTCACTACCTGTTGCTTCATCCTTATAAGAAATAACATCTTTTACAATGTATTCTTCCCGCTCAGCATCTTGTTCTACAACACCGACTTTCTCTAAAGCTTCTACAAAATATTTTGATGAGCCATCCATGATTGGAGGTTCAGGAGCATCTAGTTCTATGAGTACGTTATCTATCTCAAGACCTACAAAAGCAGCCAAAACATGCTCTGAAGTTTGAATTTTAACCCCTCTTTTCTCCAAATTGGTACCTCTCTGAGTATTGATTACGTATTTGGCATCTGCCTCAATAATCGGTTCTCCTTCTAAGTCTACTCTCTTGAACGCGTACCCGTGATTTTCAGGTGCGGGAACAAATTTCATGGTTACTTCGGCACCGGTATGAAGACCAACACCTTTTAAAATAACCTCTTTCTTAATGGTTCTCTGTTTCATTCTTGTAATGATCGCTGTATTTTTTTTCCAATTCGTCTATTCTATTCAAAATCTTTGGTAAGTTCTTGAAGTAAACGTACGATTTATTATAGTCTCCGTAATTTAAAGCCGGAGACCCCTGTAATACTTCGTTACTTTTTATGTTACGCCCAATACCGGATTGTGCCTGTATTTTCACATTATCTCCAATGGTAATATGTCCCACAATACCTACTTGCCCGCCAATCATACAACGTCTACCAATTTTAGTAGATCCTGCAATTCGTTTGGGCCGCTATTACCGTATGCTCACCAATTTCAACATTATGAGCAATTTGAATTTGGTTATCTAGCTTTACGCCTTTGTGTATTATTGTAGAGCCTAATGTAGCTCTATCTATAGTGGTACCAGCACCTACATCAACATTATCTTTTAAAATAACGTTACCGGTTTGTGGAATCTTTTTATACTCGCCATTTTTATCTGGGCTAAAACCAAATCCGTCAGAACCAATAACTACTCCACTATTGATAACACAATTATTTCCAATAACCGTTTCTGAATAAATTTTAGCACCCGCAAAAATTGTTACATTATTGGCAATAGATACATTATCACCTATATAAACATTGGGGTGAATTTTTACATTATCTCCTATAGTAACATTATTACCTAAGTAAGAAAAGGCTCCAAGATAAAAACTATCTCCGTATGTAGCAGTTTCCGATTTAAATACTGGCTCCTCAATACCTGTCTTGTTATTCTTTACTTCATTGTAGAATTCCAATATTTTACTAAAGGCCTCATAAGCATTATCTACCTTAATAAGAATAGTCTTGAGCTCATGCTCAGGAACAAAATCTTTATTAACTATTGTAATAGATGCTTTTGTAGAATAAATGTGAGAAGTATACTTAGGGTTCGCCAAAAAAGTCAGAGCACCTTTCTCGCCCTCTTCTATTTTGGCCAATTTGTGAACGGTAACCTCGGAATTTCCTAGTAATTCACCTTCTAAAATACCTGCAATTTGACCTGCTGTAAATACCATGGGCACAAAAGTAAGAAAAATAGTTAAACAGAATCTTTGGGATAACAGATATAATATTTTGTAACCGTCTTTGACAACGCTTTAAGATTTAACTGATCAGAAGCCTTTGCCACATCAATCAGCTTTTTATTCTTCCTTAATATATTGATGTTCTGATGATGGCGGTCATATGCTTTGTTCTCTATCTTTCCTTCAAAAACAAAATAAGTTGTTTCATGATCGGACAGATTATATTTCACCTTAACCCTATCGGTATGCTTTTTCAAAACAGCTTTATCAATTGGACTATTTTTGAGCTTTACTTTTAAAAACTGCCTATTTATCAACATTTCACACATTGTAGACAACACAAAGTCTGAATGATCTTGCCATGATTTTATTGCCGCTAAAACATCCACATCATCCAATTTAGAAAAAACACTTAGGGTTTCTTTGTTGAAATTTTTCTTTTCAACGCGGTGCTCCATAAAATACCGAAGCGCATCGCTACAAACAACAATTTGTCCTTCTTGCATAATCTCTTTGGCACGTTTAAGTATCCGAATCAACAGCTGCTCGGCAACAATTCCGGTTTTATGCAAATACACCTGCCAGTACATAAATCTTCTGGCCATCAAAAACTTTTCTACGGAATAGATTCCCTTTTCCTCTACCACTAAATTACCATCAACAACGTTGAGCATAGTAATTAATCGTTCTGAATTGATGTTCCCTTCAGCTACACCGGTATAAAAACTATCTCTTTTCAAATAGTCCAACCGATCCATATCTAACTGACTAGACAATAATTGATTTAAAAATCGCTTCTCATATTCTCCTTTAAAAATTGAAATGGCCAGCGTTAATCTTCCGTTAAAGATTTCGTTTAAAGCCTCCATAAACTGTAAGGAAATATGCTCATGGTCGGTACTCTCTACAATACTATGCTCCATAGCATGTGAGAAAGGACCATGCCCAATATCATGCAAAAGAATGGCAACATATAGTCCTTCTTTCTCTTCTTCACTAACTTCAACCCCTTTATACTCCAGTAACTGTAAGGCATTCTGCATAAGATGCATAGACCCTAAAGCATGATGAAACCGCGTATGGTGAGCACCAGGATATACTAAATAGGACAAGCCCATTTGAGATATTCTGCGTAGACGCTGAAAATACGGATGATTGATCAGGTCGAATATTAGTCCGTTCGGAATAGTAATAAATCCGTAAATTGGATCATTAAAAATTTTAAGCTTTCTTGAATTTATCAAAATGAGGGTTGCTTTGCAATGTTCACAGCGGTAAAGTTAGGTAAAAGACAAAGTAATAGACTCGGTAAATGAATAAAATCTCCATCTTATGGGTAGACGATGAAATTGACCTACTCAAACCACATATTATATTTTTACAAGGAAAAGGCTATGATGTTATAACCTGTCAAAGCGGGCAAGAGGCACTAGAGGAATTGCAAAAATCTAGAGTTGACATCATTTTTCTAGATGAAAACATGCCATAAGGTATATCTGGGCTGGAAACCTTAGCCGAGATAAAAATATTAGATTCTTCCATTCCCGTTGTAATGATTACCAAAAGTGAGGAAGAATTTATAATGGAAGAAGCTATTGGCTCCAAAATTGCCGATTACCTTATTAAGCCCGTAAACCCAAACCAGATTCTTCTATCCTTAAAAAAGAACCTTGACCATTCGCGTCTCGTTTCAGAAAAAACAACATCCAACTATCAACAAGAATTCAGGAAGATAGCTATGGATTTATCTATGGTGAACTCAGTTGAAGAATGGGTTGACCTTTATAAAAGACTCATATATTGGGAGCTACGCTTAGAAGATATTGAAGATAATAGTATGTTCGAAATTCTAGAATCTCAAAAAGCCGAAGCGAACACGCATTTTGGAAAGTTTGTAGAACGAAATTACGAAAGCTGGTTTGATGGTGATGGCCCTGTACTTTCTCATACATTGTTTAAGGACCTGGTAAAGCCAGAGTTAAAGGATGGCCCTACCCTACTTTTGGTTATTGACAATCTACGTTATGACCAATGGTATGCTTTTGAAGATACTGTAAGCTCCTTTTACAAAAAGAATAAGGAAGAGTCTTATTTTAGCATTTTGCCCACCGCTACGCAGTATGCTCGTAATGCAATTTTTTCTGGCCTCACTCCATTGGCCATGGAGAAAAAATATCCACAATGGTGGAAAAACGACACGGATGAAGGTGGTAAAAATCTTCATGAAGCCGATTTTCTAGGCGAACAGATAAAAAGGTTAGGCTTAAACCTGAAATGGGAATATCACAAAATAAGCTCCCTGAAACAAGGTAAAAACCTGTCTCAAAACTTTAAATCACAAAAGGATAACGACCTAACCGTACTCGTTTACAACTTTGTGGATATGATTTCACATTCCAAAACAGAAATGGAAGTCATTAAAGAATTGGCTAGTAATGATAAAGCTTATAGGTCTCTTACGCAGAGTTGGTTCAAAAACTCACCCTTATTAGAAATTATTCAGCAGGCTCAACAGATGGGCATGAAATTAATTATAACTACAGATCACGGGACAATTAATGTAAAGCAACCCTCAAAAGTTATTGGAGATAAGGAGACAAGCCTTAACCTGCGTTATAAAACAGGACGGAGTCTTACCTATGAAAACAAAGACGTTTTGGCAGCCAAAGACCCTGCCCAGATTCATTTGCCCCGTATAAACATGAGTAGTTCCTTTATATTTGCAAAAAACGACCTGTTCTTTGCTTATCCCAACAACTACAATCACTACGTTAACTATTACCGAAACACCTACCAACACGGCGGGGTTTCTTTGGAGGAAATGATTATACCATTCATAGTTTTATCACCAAAATAGTATTGCCAATTTATGGATATCAGATACACTGAAAATGAAATTACGGAAATTGCTAAAAAGGTAATTGAAAAAGCCAAAAGCAAGGTACTCCTATTTCACGCACCAATGGGAGCAGGAAAAACAACTTTAATAAAAGCTATTGCAAAAAACCTTGGCGTTGCCGATGCAGGTAACAGCCCCACCTTTGGTATTGTAAACGAATATGAGAATAAAGAAGGTGAATTATTAGCTTACCATTTTGATTTCTACCGAATAAATGATGAAATGGAAGCACTGGACATGGGTTTTGAAGATTATCTGAACAGAGATGCATGGGTTTTTATAGAATGGCCAGAAAAAATTGAATCTTTTCTACCCGAGGATAGCACCAATATTTTTATTGAAATAGTGGATATGCAAACTCGTCATATTAAAATTTCTTAAAATACTTTTCGCAATGGAGCAAAAAACATTGTTTGAGGGACAGATTATTGTCCAAAACTTGTTAAATTAGTTAAAGTGTAAGGTTTCTCGGCTAAGTTGTTCTGTTTTAACGTTTAAAGACGTACATTTGAAGCTTTTTTTTCCTACTTTCGCTGAAATAACTAATTAATTTTTAATTTAAAAACCCCTCAAAAATGAAAAATTTAGTATTTGGTCTTTTGGCATGTGCAACTTTATTAGCCGTTTCTTGTGATTCTTCTAATACAGCTGAAGATGATAACTTATATCAAACTCATAGTGTCGACAAAAAAGAGGCAGCTAGTAAGGTTAGAGCTTAAAAATAAAATCTAATTACATACAAAATGGGAGGTGCGTTCTACGTACCTCCCGTTTTTATATAATAAATAGTCCTTTTTTTTGTTATGATACTGTCTATGAGCAATGAAAATGCGTGAAAAAAAAACAGTTAAGCGGAAACTAATTATTGAGGGGCTAGTTGCTTTGGCGATTGCCCTATCCCCTATTATTTTCTATTCCTATAAGTATATTCCATTTGATAATATCGATTCTTGGTCGGTTTTGGGAATGGAATTTACCGATAATGGATATGGCAAAATATCCATGGCCTTTTATTTCTATTTGAGCAAAATCATTCCATTATCTCTACTAATTACCTGGTTCACAACATGTAAGCATTGGTGGTACCATGTTATTTTGATTCCAATATCAATGTATGCATTTCAACTATATAGTGTATTCAGTGAAGACATTAATAGTATTGACGAAAATGAAATCTTATACCTACTTGCTGTTTCTATGGTAGTTATTCCTATCGTTTATTTTATTAGAGTAAAACTTGTTGACAAATACGTACATGGAATCGATTTAGAAGCCATGGAGGCAGAATTGACTGCTTTAAAGAAAAAGCAAGCTGCTAGATCTAATAACAAGAAAGTAGATAAATTCATTTCTTCTGAAACTTCTAATGATTCAGAAGGATACCAGTCTTTGTCCGACAAAATAGACACTAAGCTATCTACAGATAATATTGAATCTAGCTTTAAACAATTTCAACTTAGATTTAGCAACTGGCTTCGACCTAAATTCTAATTTACCTTACTTATTTTACGATATCACAAAGTATGATATCATCCAAAATTCAACAAAATGTCGTATTTTTACTATTAATCGAGTATCGTACGATTAGAAGTAAAAACTATGAACCAACCATCTTCTCCTTTTAGCAAACATCAGTTGCTTCCACAAGAGGAAACCTTGGAAATTCTTCGTCAAAAGGGTGAGCTATTTATTGGCATCCCAAAAGAGAACCAATATCAAGAACAACGTGTTTGCCTAACCCCAGACGCCGTAAATGCCATAACCGCTAACGGTCACCGTGTACTAATTGAATCCGGAGCTGGAGAAGGCGCCCATTATACCGATTTAGAATACACAAATGCTGGAGGAGAAATAACCCGAGATACGAAAAAAGTTTTTTCTTGTCCATTACTTCTAAAAGTAGAACCACCCACACTTTCAGAGCTTGAAATGATGAATCCGCAAACGGCCATTATATCAGCTTTACAAATAAAAACACAGAGCAAGGCCTATTTTGAAAAAATGGCCAAAAAACGAATTACCGCCATCGCTTTTGAATATATCCGCGATGAAGATGGTAAATACCCTGCCGTACGCTCTTTAAGTGAAATTGCAGGAATATCTTCCGTTCTTATTGCTTCTGAAATCATGGCTGCTACCAATGACGGTAATGGGCTTATGTTCGGAAATATAAGTGGTGTCCCACCTGTTGAAGTTGTTATTATTGGCGCAGGAACGGTTGGAGAATTTGCTGCTCGCTCAGCAATTGGGCTTGGCGCAAACGTCAAGATTTTTGATAATTCAATTTCTAAATTACGTAGTATTCAATCTAATCTTAGGCAAACGGTATACACTTCTACTATTCAGCCTAAAAACCTTTTGAAATCTTTAAAGCGTTGTGACGTAGCCATTGGCGCAACTCGTGGTAAAGACCGATCCCCCGTAGTAGTCACCAGCAGCATGGTAGAACACATGAAAAAAGGTGCCGTTATCATTGATGTAAGTATAGATATGGGTGGATGCTTTGAAACAAGCACGGTAACCACTCACAACAAGCCCACTATTGAGAAATTTGGTGTAATACACTATGGTGTCCCTAACATTCCTTCTCGCTATCCAAAAACTGCTACACTTTCAATCAGTAATATTTTTACACCTTATCTCCTTGAATTAGGTGAGAATGGCGGTCTGGAGAACTCATTACGTTTTGATAAAGGCTTACGAAACGGACTCTACATGTATCATGGCATTTTAACCAACAAATCTGTAGGCGAATGGTTTGATTTACAGTACAGTGACATAAATTTTCTTATTTTTTAAAAGTTAATTTCAATATCAATTTACCTTCCCTACCATAAATAGGTGGTTTATTACTATTTTTGCCTCCGTTTTGATCAGGTTGATTTAGCGATATTCAATACCTATAAAAACCGAAAACACAGAACACTAATTTCAGTAATAAGAGATAATGGATTTTTTAAAACGTTTAGGTTTTTATCTTATTGGGCTTTCTATCGGAATCGTTTTCTTGACGTTTATCTTAAAGAAAAAATCAGATGAAACGGGTGTTTCATTTTGTTATTTTCCAAATTGTAGAACCCTGAAAGATATCCGCTCAAAACAAATGTCTTATTCTGAAGATGTGAGTAGACTATTTTCCGAAAAGAAGATTGATACGTTAGACATCATCAACATCTTAAAAAATGGCGAGGTAGATTTCTCTAATAGCAAAACCAAGACCTCTCCTTGTAAAACCTATATTATAGAAGGTACCTTAAAGGATAAAGAAGCCGTTCTGAGAATTAAAAACTGTAGAGAAAAAGCTCTTATAGAATCGATTACCTATTAAAAAAAAAACGCCCAAAACAGTTGTTCCGGGCGTCGTATAAATTAAATTTTTCTTCGCTGTCTTTCCTTTTTCAATAAAGACAATTCTCTTGTAGTTTGCCCTGCTACAGATGTATTTTCTTCTGCACGACGTATTAAGTAAGGCATTACATCCCTTACCGGACCAAAAGGCAAATACTTAGCAACGTTATAACCTTTATCTGCCAGATTAAACGAAATATGGTCGCTCATACCAAATAATTGCCCAAACCAAACACGGTTGTCATTATTAGCTATTCCTTTCTCCGCCATAAGATCCATCAACTTATATGAACTATCCTCATTATGAGTTCCCGAGAATATTGAAACTGTATCTAAATGATTCACTATATAAGTTACAGCATTATCAAAGTTTTCATCGGTTTCTTGTTTTGAAACACAAATAGGTGACTTATACCCTTTTTCTTCGGCTCTATCATTTTCCTTTTCCATATAAGCACCACGAACAACTTTCATTCCAATCCTAAAATCGTCTCTATTGGCACGTACCTGTAATTCTTTCAGGTAATCCAATCTATCCCAACGATACATTTGCAGTGTATTAAATACAATTGCCTTCTTCTTGTTGTACTTCCGCATCATATCTTCAACGAGTTGATCAGCAGCACCTTGCATCCAACTTTCTTCCGCATCAATTAGCAGCGAGACATCCAAATCATGTGCTTTTTTGCAAGTTTTATCAAAACGAGCCACTACTCTTTGCCACTCTGCCTCTTCCTTCTCAGTCAATGATTTCCCTTCACTTAGCTTTTGAAAAAGCGAAAATCTACCATAACCAGTAGGCTTAAAGACCGCAAAAGGAATAGCCTCCTTTTCCTTTACAAAGTCTAGCACTTTTAAAATCATAGCCATAGCATCATCAAAAGGGTCTTCTGTATCTTTCCCTTCCACTGAATAATCCAAAACCGAGCATACGTTTTTAGTATACATGCGATCAACCACCGGCATACAATCTTTCTCATTTACGCCACCACAAAAATGATCAAATACGGTCGCCCTAATTAACCCTTCCACAGGAAGATGCGCCTTAATAGCAAAATTCGTCATTGCAGTACCAATTCTTACGAGAGGTTCATTCGCAATCATTCGGAACAAAAAATAAGCTCGCTCAAGTTCTGAGTCGGTTTTCAAGGCAAAAGCCGTTGCGGTATCTTCAAAAATTCGTTTCATTTAATGTGATTTCTAGTGGCACCAAATATAAAGACACAAATTCTATTCTTTAGAAAAAAAATATGCTTTATTTTGTGCTTAGCCGTTAAAAAATATTTCGTGCAAGCGAAACCAAAACAAACCATTAATGCAGTCTATAACAACTTCTTCTTACGCCGTACATTTTAACCAAAGAGCTTACGACGCTTTAAACCTTCACTTATCCAAGAAGGCGTATTCTAAAATTTTTATTCTAGTAGACGAAAACACCCATGAAAATTGTCTGCCGGCATTCATGTCCCAAATACAAGGTGATTATGATTTTGAAATTATAGAAATAGAATCTGGAGAAGAAAACAAAAATATAGAAACCTGCACAGGTGTTTGGAGTGCATTATCAGAACTTGATGGTGATCGCAAGAGCATTGTTATTAACCTAGGTGGCGGTGTTCTTACAGATTTAGGAGGATTCGTAGCTTCAACCTTTAAAAGAGGCATAGATTTCATAAATGTACCCACTACCCTATTATCTATGGTAGATGCTTCGGTAGGCGGGAAAACTGGTGTAGACCTTGGTCCTTTAAAAAACCAGATTGGCGTTATTAACCAACCAGAAATGGTGCTAATTGTTACTAGCTTCTTAAAAACATTAGAAGAAAGACAATTACGTAGTGGCTTTGCCGAGATGCTAAAGCACGGACTCATACAAAGTAATGCATACTGGGAAACCCTTAAAAAAGTTACGGACTTTTTACATATTGATGATTTAATCTATGACTCCGTTGTTATTAAAAACGAAGTGGTACGCCAAGACCCAACAGAACAACACTTAAGGAAAATATTGAACTACGGCCACACTTTAGGTCACGCTATTGAATCTTATTTTCTTGAAAGCAAAATACACAAAACCTTGTTACATGGTGAAGCCATTGGCATAGGGATGATTCTTGAAGCATACTTATCTAAAGAACTTCTTGGCCTATCAGATGCGGAATTGACAGATATAAAAAGTACTTTCCTTTGTTATTACGAAAAGGTAAGCTTCACAAAAGAGGACATTACTACCATTCTATCTTTATTGAAATTCGATAAGAAAAATTCACATGGCAACATCAACTTTGTGCTCATTTCTGCCATCGGAAAACCAGAAATAGACATTCAAATTCCCGATGAAATGTATCAAGATGCTTTTGCATACTACGCCGAACAATAGTTACAGATACTAATTTCTCTAGTTTGACAACTCTTTAGAGTATTTGATCGCAAAAAATACATAGTTTAGGTAAAAGATTTCTAACCCAAATCAATAACCTACCCATATCTAATGGGGCTAAAACCAACCTACTATGTTACGTAAATTAGTCGATTACAAAAAGTTAGACCACAAACTAGGTGCATTATTAATTGAAACGTATGCTGATGGCTACGGAGATGATGACATCATTGTCTTCAAAAATCTTAAGGGAGAAACTATTGAGGCCGTGGAGCTAAAAACGGAGGATACTATCTACCTTGTAAAAATTAGCAAGAGCCTTTCTAATTTCATCGCCAATTTTGAAGAGAATATTGAAAAGGAACTAGAAAAGGCACCACAATCCGTAAATGCAGAAGACCCAAATTACCAATCAGATGATGAACGGAAGTTTGATTCTGAAGACCAGGACTAACACTGGACATTTCTAAATATTAGATTTTACAAAAGATAACGTTCTCGCAATATATTGCGGTGATGCTTTTGATGCCCACAAATAACAAAACCTAAAATTGCTGCATTCCAAGGCAAGTTACTGGCTATACCCTCTTTTTGCAAAGTTTCTGCATCAAAGCTTTTGTATAGCGTAATGGTAGACTGCCTTACTGCTTTGTATTCCTCTATAATACTCTGTTTTGAGCGTGTTTCGGCTCTGGAGTTTGGAGCATACAAATCTTGTTCAAATCCTGAGTAAAGGAGTTTTGTCACCTCTTGAAAATCGTAATGAACGGTATTGAAAAACACGTTCAGAGTCTATAATATGCAGAAGTACTTGGGCAATAGTCCACTTTCCTATTTCGTATGCATGCCCTAGCTTGTTTTCAGGAACACTCTCTATGAAATTAGGAAAATTCTGTAATTGGGTCTCTAGTATTTCCAACAATTCAACATCACCCAATACATCTATGTACGCTTTATAAAAAGGAATAGGTTCCGAAATAATAAGTTCTGAAGTTCTCATATGATTTAAAATAAAAAATCCTGAGCAGAATAACTACCCAGGATTTTAGATTACTATTTTAAAAGGTTTTCTATAATTCGTTGAAAATTGTATGCATTAACCTCTTTTTATCATTAATACTTTCCTCTAACGAAATCATAGTTTCCGTACGGCTAATACCATCAATATCATCGATCCTAAAAATAATATTTTTAGCATGATTGGTATCTTTTGCTCTAATTTTACAGAAAATATTAAATTTTCCAGTTGTAATATGCGCTACAGTAACATTTGGAATTTGCTCCAAACGCTCTAAAACGAATTTTGTTTGGTGTGTCTTTTCTAAGAATATACCAACATAAGCAATAAAAGCGTAGCCAAGTTTTACATAATCTAATGTAAGGGATGATCCTTTTATAATACCAGCTTCTTCCATTTTCTTAACACGAACATGAACAGTTCCTGCAGAAATCAAGAGTTTCTTAGCTATATCAGTAAATGGAGTTCTGGTGTTATCAATTAACATATCCAGAATCTGGTGGTCAATCTCGTCTAATTTTACTTTTCCCATTATGATTGTGTTTTCGGTAAAAATAAATAATTATAGCATAATATGCATTAAAAGTTGTATTTTTTTAACAAAAACGTAAGGATTTAATGATTTTAAAAAATAAAGCTCAAAGATTTAGCCTTTAATCCTCTGATAAAAAGACTGTTGCCTTAGTTCTTTCAAATTCGTTTCATTAAGACAGTCGTAAGTTACATGACCATAGCATTCGATAAGATTACCCTTTTTATCGACTAAAGGTTCAAAAGCAACCACACCATCTTTTAATACCTCTTTATAAAGTACTCCTATAGCCTCGCCATCTTTTAAACTTGAATCAATTACATGTGCATTTTTTATTAATACATCAACGAAGAGTTTTCCGTTTTCAGGAATTTTAAAGTAGTCTTCCTGTGGAAAATTATAAATTGTATTTTTAGCTATTACATTTACTCCTTGTAGCATGGCATGAAAAATATACTCCTGGTATGTTCCCGCTCATAATCTTTTGGAAAATGACCTGATTCAAATAATATAGTAGGCACATTAAGCATCTGAAAGCTATCGCCCACACAATTGGCATTAAACCCATCATCATACCTACCTACTTGACCTCAATCATCTCTTGCAATACCTGGTTCATAGCAACAATGAGTTGCATACTTATACCTCTTGTTTTTGAAATACTTCTTTCTGGGTCATGAGCAGGTGCCAAGAATGATACCGTTGCCGGTTTTGAAGTTCTGCCAACATTAAAAATAGTACGTTGGTCATGAAGGTTAAAACAATAATCTGGCTTAAACCCATTAAAGACATTTCTCAACACTACACTTTCTGGCTGAGTCCTATTTTGAGCATCTCTGTTCAAATCTATCTCATTTGCGTTGATTCTAGTATAGACTGCAGCGCCATCAGGATTTAATATAGGTATGATTAAAAGTGTGCATTGTTTTAAAATAAGCTGTGCAGAAGCTGAATCTGTAATTAGAAAGTTTACAAAATCTAAAGCAGCCTTAGTAGTTGTAGATTCATTACCGTGCATTTGTGACCACATTAAAATTTTATTTGGTCCTTTACCTAATTGCAGGCTTTTTATCTCACGGTTCTGAACAGATCTACCAACTGTCTTTATGAGTAGTTGCTCCTCGTTCTTTTCCAGAAATTCTAGAATTTGCTCATTAATTACATAACGTCCGCTAACGGATTTTTCCTTTATGGATCTATATTCAGATTGTGAAATACTCATTTGATGATTATTTTAAGTTACAAAAATAACTCCTTAATAATTTACAATTGTAATCAATAAAATACACATTTGTAAACAGTAAACTCTATAACTAACCATAGATAAAATACATTTGTAACCACAAAATCATCTAAAAAACTAGCTAAATTAAAAAATCATATTAATTAACTATAAATCAGTATTTTATATAATTTTATTTAAACCTAGAGATACAACATTTTAATCTATAAATCATATTTAAAACAAAATATTGACGTCTTTTCATTACTTTTACCTTAATATTAATTACAATGGTAAACACATCGGATTTTATTAAGCGTCTGGAGCATCTTCTGCAGTATTATGGGCTATCAGCTTCTAGCTTTGCCGATAAAATTAACGTACAGCGCTCAAGCATTTCACACCTTCTATCCGGGCGAAACAAACCTAGCTTGGACTTTGTTCTTAAAGTAGTGAATGTGTTTCCGGATGTAAATCTGTATTGGCTACTGAACGGAAAAGGCTCTTTTCCTTCTGATGCCGAAAAATCAACAACAAATACCGTAACAGCACCAAAACCAAAACCTACCCCAGAAGAGCCATCCATAAAATCGATGCCGAAATCAAAGAAAGAGATAGAGAAAATTATTATTTTTTATTCTGACGGAAGTTTTGAAGCTTATAACAATTAATAGGCTTTAATTTCTTTATTTTGTATTGATGATACAGAAAACACTACCCATACTTACCGCAATGGTTTTAATGACCTCTTGTTATGAACCTGAAAGGAATTGCACAGACTTCAAAGACGGTAAATTTGCTTTTACGACTACCATAGATGGCGAAGAAAAAACCACTATTTTTCTGCGTAAAGGTGATTTAGAGGTTGATTATTTTGACGGCAAGGCAGATTCTTCTTCTGTTCGCTGGATTAATGACTGTGAATACGTGGTAAAGAAACTCAATCCAAAGAACAAGTCCGAAGAGCAATCGCTTCACATGAAAATACTGTCCACAACAGCTGATTCTTATATTTTTGAATACAACATCGTAGGTGAGAGCAAACACGATAGAGGAACCGCTATTAGAACCAAATAACAGCACAAAACCTTTCTAACAAAACAATCTCACAAAACCACAGGTGACAAGAAGCTGAAATTAGCCATTATAAGCAGATTTAAGCTTAAGCGAAACAGATTTAAAGCAATTACCCCGCCATAGATAATAAAGCGCTTTAGATACGCGATTTTAGATACAAAAAATCAAACTGTTAAAACAAAAAGCCCGACTTTATAAAGTCGGGCTTTTTATTTTATATAATTCTATATCAATTATCATTTAGTTTGGCCTACTGAACGCAACCTCAGGACTTTTCTCCTTGTGCTCCCTAGATAGACGTTGCTGCTGCTTAACCGTAAGTGTACTGCCATCAGGACTCCATCCTGGTGGGCCAAAAATATACATTAGCTTATGAGAAAACTTTTTAGCCTTTTTTACATCGGCCCAAATATCCTTGAACTCATGAGTTAAAATCACAATTGGATTATAAGATTTTGGTGCATGAATAACTCCAAACTTAACTTCAACATCATCATCCAATTCTTTCCAAGTACCAAAAACCTTGTCGAAAATATTTAAGAAACCACCGTGGTTCTTATCTAAATATTCTACATTTTGTGCATGGTGCACTTGATGCATGGTATGCGTATTAAAAATCTTTTCTACCCATCCCATTTTAGGCACATACTGCGAATGCAGCTGAAACTGCCAGAAAGACTCAATGGCCAAAGCAAAAATCACTACTTCTACAGGAAAGCCTATTGCCGGCATCCACATATAAAAGAAAGGCTTGTAAAGCAATGTAAACCACCCATTACGGATAGCCGTACCCAAGTTAAAATGATCTGATGAGTGATGCACAATATGAGCAGCCCAAAGTATTCTTACTTCATGATTTGCCCTGTGAAACCAATAATACGTAAAATCATCCGCCAGTTGACACGCAACAAATACATACCAAGCATAACCAAAAGACTCATATCCCATGATATTAGTTCTTACACCATCTACAATAGGGTTAAAAAACTCGTAAGTATAAGTAAAAACAGTAATTAGAACAGTAATTTTAATAAGTGGACCCAAAATTGCCGAACCAACACCCATGGCACCACTAGCAAAAAAATCTTTCCACACATAAAGATCTTTATCTCCATGAGTGTGGCTATAAGAGATTTCCAGCAATATAAATGCTAAAAAGCAAGGTACACCATAAATTAGGGGGTTCGTCAAGTCCATATTTAAACAATTTTTTTTGCAAAGATAGCATTATTAAGACCTACATTTATGTTAAGACCATTAATTAAGACTATTCTAACATAGCCAATACAGATGCTATATTCTGAAATAATTATATTTTTTTATCCCGAAGCAATGCATTCTGTTCTTGCATTAACTTCTCTAAGCTAGCTAACAATTCAATATTCTTTGGCGTCTCAACTTCCTTGTTCTGAGGGTCTTCTGCCTTTGACTTAAAGCGATGAAACCCTTTAATAACCACAAATATGGTTAATGCTATAATTAGAAAATCAATTAAGACCTCCAGCATTTCACCATAACCTATTGCCACCTCTTGTGCAGTACCAAGCGCTTCGCGAAGCACATATTTCTTGCTACTAAGATTAACATCGTCCGTCATTAAGGACAAAGGCGGCATGATAATTTTCTTAACCAATGTATTGATAACGTTGTTAAAAGCTGTACCAATTATAATACCGATAGCCATATCGATCATATTACCTTTTATGGCAAAATTCTTGAAATCTTGTATAAAATTTTTCATAGTAGGCTTTACGCTTTATTCGAACAATGAGGTCTGAACTTCATCATCGTCATCGTCTGTATTTCCATTTTCTTCATCTACCCCTTCTATTCCTTCCGTCTTTTGTGGCTCAGGCTCTTCATAAGGTAACGGGTCTAACATGTTAATTTCCAAAACCTTGTCCTTTGTCAACTGATTACCCATAGCCCCTATTCCTTTTACAGAAATAAACTCCTCTAGATTCAGCTCTAAATTATCTTTTCGGTCTTGTCCGCGCTTCTTAGCAAAAACCAGCTCAATCATTGGTCTGTAGTCTGTACTAATGATTTCTACATGCGATTTTGGGTGATCCGTAAGAACATTTTCTTCTTTGTCCGGATGATCGATCAAGAACCGTTTTATATAAAACAATTCTTTCTCTCCCTCCCAATAAACTATCGATAGTGGTTTTTTAGGATTCCATTTTTCCAGTATTACCAAATCTTCATCAAAATGAAGAGTAAGCTCAGGAATGACAGTTTTAACTAATCCACTTTGATTTACAATCAAAAGACGATCCTCGCTGGTAAATTCACCCAAAAACTCACCTCTATTATCAATATTCAATCGTTGAACCGTGTCATCAAACCATAATTTCCTAGGTTTTAATGTAGACAGCCCCTTTTCCTTTAAATCAATGCGCTTCACGGAATATTTAGTAACAATATTTCCTTTAGAAGAACGCCCTTTAATCATTATTTTAGCGAAATCAATATCCCACTTTAATTTTTTAATACTCCCCACCTGACGTAAGCTAACAGATACTACTTCTGCCTCTCCATTAGGGTTTCCTGAGAAATAATGCACGAAAGTACCTTAAGCAAACCACTACCCATTTCGTAATGCTTATCTCGGGTAATACTAGTTACGTTAAAACGCTTAATGTAAGTAGCTCCTCCCTTACCATCCCTATAAATCATATTATAGACTGTACGTTTGTCCTTTTTCTTGAAAACAGCCACATATATAATGCCCTTACCAACAAAAGTCTTTGAATCGACTTTGAATACCATCATTTTACCGTCTTGGGTAAAAGCGATAACATCATCAATATCACTACAATCCGTAATGTATTCATCACGCTTTAAAGATGTACCTACAAAACCTTCCTCTCGATTCACATATAGTTTGGTGTTCCGTATAATTACCTTGGTCGCCTCTATATCATCAAAAAGTCGGATTTCAGATTTGCGCTCACGGCCTTTACCGTATGTATCTTTCAATCTTTGGAAATAAGCTATAGCATAATCAACAAGGTTTGCCAAGTGATGCTTAACCTCTGCAATCTTTTCTTCCAGATTGTCAAGGTATTGCTGTGCTTTATCTAAATCGAATTTTGAAATACGCTTGATACGTATTTCCGTCAACCGAACAATATCTTCTTCAGTAACCGCACGCCTTAAGTGCTTGGTAAACGGAGCTAATCCTTTATCAATAGCAGCGATTACACCTTCCCAAGTTTCCTCTTCCTCTATATCACGGTAGATACGGTTCTCTATAAATATCCTCTCTAACGAAGCAAAATGCCATTGCTCCTCAAGTTCCGCTAATTGAATCTCAAGCTCCCGGCGAAGTAATTCTACTGTAGCATCCGTAGAACGACGCAACATTTCAATCACTCCAATAAAGAGCGGCTTGTTATCTTCAATAATACAACCCAGTGGTGAAATAGAAGATTCACACGCTGTAAATGCATAAAGCGCATCAATAGTTTTGTCTGGAGAAATACCGGTTGGCAGATGTACCAAAATCTCCACATCAGCAGCCGTATTATCTTCAATTTTTTTAATTTTTATCTTTCCTTTATCATTTGCCTTAAGAATAGAATCTATTAAAGAAGAAGTGTTAGTGCCATATGGTATCTCGCTTATTATCAGAGTAGTCTTAGAATGTTGTGCTATTCTTGCACGTACTCTAATTTTTCCTCCACGAAGCCCTTCGTTGTAATTGGATACATCAATAATTCCTGATGTAGGGAAATCAGGAAACAGCTTAAAACGCTGTCCTTTTAAATGCTTAATAGAAGCATCAATGACCTCAATAAAGTTGTGAGGCATAATCTTGGTAGAAAGACCAACTGCAATACCTTCTGCTCCCTGTGTTAACAGTAATGGGAATTTTACAGGAAGATTAACCGGCTCCTTCTTACGGCCATCATAAGACTGTTGCCACTCCGTAATTTTTGGACTAAAAACTACATCTAGGGCAAATTTTGAAAGTCGAGCTTCTATATACCTTGAAGCAGCCGCACGATCACCCGTTAATATGTTACCCCAGTTACCCTGGGTATCAATTAATAAATCTTTTTGACCAATTTGCACCATAGCATCGGCAATACTGGCATCACCATGTGGATGATACTGCATTGTATGTCCAACAACATTAGCTACCTTATTGTAACGACCATCATCAAGATCCTTAAGCGAATGCATAATACGGCGCTGCACAGGCTTAAACCCATCCTCTATTGCAGGCACGGCACGCTCAAGGATTACATAAGATGCATAATCCAAAAACCAGTCTTTATACATTCCCGTTACACGGGTTAATGCATCATCCGGTGCTTGTTCTTCGCCATCCGTAGCTTCAACACCTTCTATTTGTTCTTGCTGCTCTTCCGAAGATTCCCCAGATTGGTCGTCAGGTGTATTCTGATTTTCAGCTTCGTTCAGTTCGTCATTTTCCTCCATTCAGAAAAATTCTGTATTTCTTTGGTTTATAATTTGTTTTCCTCTACCAAGTCTATCTCTACTTTAAGATTTTCTATGATAAATTTTTGGCGGTCTGGTGTATTCTTGCCCATATAAAAACTTAACAATGCTTCTATTGACATAGCCTTGTCTAACATAACAGGTTCTAAACGAATGTCCGCACCTATGAAATGCTGGAACTCGTCCGGTGAAATTTCACCCAAACCTTTAAAGCGTGTGATCTCTGGTTTACCAGATAGTTTTTCCATTGCATTTTTTCGCTCCTCTTCACTGTAACAATAAATTGTTTCCTTTTTATTCCTCACACGGAATAATGGCGTTTGCAAAATATATAAATGATTCTCTTTTATCAATTCAGGAAAGAATTGCAAGAAGAATGTAATCAATAACAATCGAATATGCATACCATCAACATCTGCATCAGTTGCAATTACCACATTGTTGTAGCGCAAGTCTTCCATAGACTCTTCAATGTTCAAAGCCGCCTGAAGCAGGTTAAATTCTTCGTTTTCGTATACGATTTTTTTAGACATGCCGTAAGAGTTTAACGGCTTTCCACGGAGACTAAATACAGCTTGTGTGTTCACATCACGAGACTTTGTAATAGAACCGGAAGCAGAATCTCCTTCAGTTATAAACAATGTACTATCCAAACGACGATCATGCTTCATATCGCCTAAATGCACACGGCAATCCCTTAACTTCTTATTATGAAGGTTAGATTTCTTAGCACGGTCACGAGCGAGTTTACGAATACCGGAAAGATCTTTTCTCTCCCTTTCGGCCATCATAATTTTACGCTGCAACTTTTCTGCAGTTTCAGGATTCTTATGCAGATAGTTATCTAAGTATTTCCCTATAAAGTCGTTAATATATGTTCGTACTGTAGGGAAGTTACCTCCCATTTCCGTGGAACCCAATTTGGTTTTGGTCTGACTTTCAAAAACAGGCTCCATCACCTTAATGGCTATTGCAGAAATAACAGATTTACGAACATCCGAGGCATCGTAGTTCTTTCCGTAAAAGTCACGAATAGTCTTAACCAAAGCTTCACGAAATGCCGCTTGGTGCGTACCACCATGGGTCGTATGCTGACCATTAACAAAAGAATGGTACTCCTCGCTATACTGCGTTTTACTGTGAGTAATAGCAACCTCAATATCATCACCTTTTAAATGGATAACTGGATAAAGGATATCTTCAGCGTTGTTGTTATCCTCCAATAAATCCTTTAATCCGTTCTCCGAATAAAACTTTTCACCGTTAAAAACGATAGTCAATCCCGGATTTAGATATACATAGTTTTTGAGCATGCGTTCCACATACTCGTTTCTATATTTAAATTTCTTAAAAATGGCTTCATCAGGAGTAAAACTAACCTTTGTACCCCTTCGCCTTGTAGTTTCCTCAAGCAGCTCTTCTTTTTGAAGCTCACCAATTTGAAATTCAGCGGACTTAGATTTACCATCTCTGGTACTTTCCACACGAAAAAAGCTAGAAAGAGCATTCACTGCCTTGGTACCAACACCGTTTAAACCAACAGACTTCTTAAACGCACGCGAGTCATACTTACCTCCCGTGTTCATTTTTGAAACTACATCTACCACCTTCCCCAAAGGAATACCACGACCATAATCGCGCACAATGACACGGTCCCCATGAATTGAGATTTCAATGGTCTTACCAGCCCCCATCACAAACTCATCAATACAGTTGTCAATGGTTTCTTTTAACAAGATATAGATACCATCATCGGCCGAAGAACCATCACCCAACTTACCGATATACATACCGGGACGCAGCCGAATGTGCTCTTTCCAATCGAGTGAACGTATATTATCTTCTGTATATTGACTTTCCTCAGACATAAATCAGGGGGTTTGGAACTAAACTAACGCTAAAGATAAGACGACAATTAAAAAGATGAAACCCCAAACTGTTAAAGTAATTAACAATGAATTTGTCCATTTTGTTGATATATTCGCTTAATATGCTAAATTTTACCCTCATAACACACCAATTTGCACAAAAAAGCTAAAAATTTGTAATTCGGAAGACTTTTTCTGACCAAAGCACCGGTTTAAAATAATCTGAGGTCAGCATATTTACATCAATTAACACGCTACTTAATGAAAAAACTATTGTTATGTCTTCTAATTTCCACTGGGAGCATGAATTCAATTCTAGCTCAAGATTTAGAAAAAGAGTACAAGGCTATTGAATCTAAGGTCATAGAATGGAGAAGGGAAATTCATCAAAATCCAGAACTATCCAACCGAGAATTTAAAACAGCGGAAAAGATTGCCAAACACCTTACTTCTTTGGGAATAGAAGTACAAACAGGTGTAGCTCACACAGGCGTGGTTGGTATTTTAAAAGGCCAAAAGTAAGCAAAGTCATTGCTTTACGAGCAGATATTGACGCATTACCCGTTTTTGAAAGAAACGACCTTCCGTTTAAATCTACCGTGGTAACAGATTTTAAAGGAGAAGAAGTGCCCGTTATGCATGCTTGCGGACACGACACGCATACCGCCATTCTTATGGGGGTTGCCGAGATTCTTTCCAAACACACCGATAAGATAAAAGGAACGGTAAAATTCATTTTCCAGCCAGCTGAAGAAGGCCCTCCGGAAGGCGAAGAAGGCGGTGCGCTACTCATGGTAAAAGAAGGTGTCCTCAAAAACCCTGACGTAGACGCTATTTTCGGACTTCATATTAATTCACAGACACCAGTAGGTGTAATTCGCTACAAATCTGGCGGCACTATGGCCGCTGCCCAGAAATTTGTTATCAACGTAAAAGGAAAACAGAGCCACGGCGCAAGACCTTGGTCCGGAGTTGACCCAATTTTAATTAGCGCCAAAATTATTGATGGCTTACAAACTATTATCAGTAGAGAGGTAGAATTGACTAATGAAGCCGCAGTGATTACCGTTGGAAAAATCACAAGTGGCGTGCGGTTTAACATCATACCGGAAAGCGCAGAAATGATAGGCACCATCCGTACTTTAGATTATGGTATGAAAGCGCTAATCAACAAGCGTATGAAAGAGATGGTTCCTGCCCTTGCCAAAGCTTATGGTGGTGAAGCTACAATTGAAATAAAAGATGCTACGGATATCACATATAACGACCCAGGCTTGGTGACACAAATGCTACCTTCGTTAAACAAAGTCGCAGGAGAGAACAATGTACAAACACAAAAGGCCGTTACTGGAGCGGAGGACTTCTCTTATTTTCAGAAAGAAGTACCAAGGCTTTTTTCTTCTTTTTAGGAGGAATGACACCCGGAAATACAGCGTCTTTTCCGCATCATACACCAGATTTCATTATAGATGATAGTGGCCTATTATTGGGCGTAAAGGCTTTAACAGAAATGAGCATTGACTACCTTAATAATTAGGTGATTAAAATAAATAACCTTAATAATTAGTTTAAATAGTTATAAACATATTTATGGACCAAATAATTTCAATTTTTCAAAGTATTTCGTGGTGGATTTGGGTTTTGATTTTTCTTTTAATCGTTGCCATAAGAGATATCTTTTTTCAACGGTCACATACCATATCACATAACTTCCCTTTAGTAGGTCACTTACGTTATTGGCTAGAAAGTATAGGACCGGAAATGCGTCAATACTTTGTAGCGAACAATCGTGAAGAGCTTCCTTTTAATCGTATAGAAAGAGGTTGGATTTATGCTTCAGCAAAAAAGGAAAACAACTACGAAGGTTTTGGAACTGATCGTGATATCTATGCTCATCAGCATGTTTTCATAAAGAATCAAATGATGGCATATAAGGTACCTGAAAATCACGTAAATGCAATTGACAAAACATTTATTCCTTGTGCCAAGGTAATGGGAGTTCACAATAAAAGGAAAAAGCCATTTCGCCCCAGTTCTATTATTAATGTATCTGCTATGAGTTTTGGCTCGCTATCAGCTGCAGCTGTAGAATCAATGAACAAGGGTGTTGCGAAGGCTGATGCTTATCATAATACAGGTGAAGGCGGACTTTCCCCTTATCACAAACAAGGAGGTGATGTTATTTTTCATATCGGAACAGGTTATTTTGGAGTTCGTACGCCGGATGGAAATTTTTCCATGGAGAAAATGAAAAAGCTTGTTACTGACAATCCAACTATAAAAGCAATAGAGATTAAATTGTCGCAAGGGGCTAAACCAGGTAAAGGAGGTGTTCTACCTGGTGCTAAGATTACCGCTGAGATTGCAGAGATTAGAGGTGTTGAAATTGGAAAAGACGTATTATCACCAGCAACTCATAAAGCGTTTAGCAACGTTAAAGAACTTCTTGAACTCATTGAAAACATTGCCGAAGAAACTGGATTACCTGTAGGTATTAAAGGAGCTATTGGAAAGTTAGACCAATGGGAAGAACTAGCTGATTTAATGATAAAAACCGGAAAAGGCCCCGATTTTATTACTGTAGATGGTGGTGAAGGCGGCACCGGTGCTGCTCCCCCATCATTTGCTGATCATGTATCATTACCATGGGTATATGGCTTTTCTAGTTTATACAGGGTTTTTCTTGAAAGACAACTCACTGATCGTATTGTTTTTATTGGAAGTGGAAAACTAGGATTCCCGGCCAAGGCGGCAATGGCTTTTGCCATGGGTGTTGACTGCATTAACGTTGCTCGTGAGGCAATGATGAGTATAGGTTGTATTCAAGCTCAGGTTTGCCACACCAATCGCTGCCCCGCGGGTGTTGCTACTCAAAGTAAATGGCTACAGAAAGGAATTGACGTTCCGTTAAAATCAGACCGTTTAGCACAATATTTTATGACCTTTAGAAAAGAGTTTCTAGAAATTACACATGCCTCGGGTTACGAACACCCTTGCCAGTACACTATGGATGACGTTCAATTAAATGTAGATGACAACTCCCTAAACCGTAGTTTAGCTTCTTCTTATGGCTACAACAAGGCCAAAGTTCCTTTTGTGAATATGCAAAAACTGCATGATTGCATTCACTTGGGAGGAAAGCATTGTGAAAACAGCTAAGAATAATATACATTTGTTTACGTTATTAGTAATTTCCAAATCATATAACAAGAATTTAATCTGAGTAATTTATGAAACACCCCATACTTACCTTTGGTCTTATCCTTTTCGCTAGCTTATCTATACAAGCCCAACGTAAAAGCGACCTTATAGAAGAAATAGCACAATTGAAAATGCAATTAGACTCAGTAAACGCTGAAGTTTTTGATGCAAGAAAGAATGAAAAAGTAGCCGTCACCAAAGCGGAGTCATACGGAAATCAGGTAACTGAACTTCAAAGTGCGAACAATACTTTAATGAAGAACTTGAATAATTTCGCAGAGGTTTCTAATAAAAATTCGAGCATGGTATCTACTGCTATGGCTAATCTTGCAACTAAAGAAGATCAACTTAAAACAATTAAAGCAGCCATTGCCACCAATGATTCCATTACTATAGCTGTTTTGACCAATGTAAAGCAGACTATGGGAGAAAATGCCAAAATAGGCGTTGCCGAAGGTGCTGTGGTTGTTTCTTCAGATTTATCTAGTTTATACGGAAGTGATACTGGAACTACGCTTACGCCTGAAGCAGAAGCTTGGACAGAGAAAATTGCAAATATCTTAAATGCCAATCCTAGTACAGCTGTTACCATAGAGGGTCTTAGTATGACTGGAGATATTGAAACTCCTGCAAAACAGGCTATGGCAATCGCTACTATCTTACAAAACAAATTCACAGTAGCTCCTGAGCGTATTGCTGCGTTAGGAAGAGATGGAAATTTAAAAGAAGGTATTCAAGTGAATATTCACCCTGATTTTAATAAATTCTATCTCATGGTCCGAGAGCAGATGAAGAACTAAAAGTTATCCTAAATTTTGTATACTTTTTGATAAAATCCCCCGTTCTAGTATCCAAATAAACCAAATACCAACAAAAATGTCTGGAGAAGGAATTTTACAAATGTTCGGCTTTTTATTGCCTGCAGTAGTTACAGGGGTCGTTGCCTTTTATTTTTTTAAGTTACACACTAAAAACGAAGACGGGCGCAGACGCTTTCTACTACATAAAGACTCACAAAAGAACACTATACCTGTTCGTTTACAAGCATACGAGCGTATGGCACTTTTTCTTGAGCGAATAGCTATACCTAGTTTAGTGGTTAGAGTAGCACCAAAATCTGCCGACAAAAATGCATATGAAAGTCTTTTGATAAAAAGCGTTGAAACAGAGTTTGAACACAACCTTTCGCAACAAATTTATATGACGGACGAATGTTGGAACGTTATTAAGGCCGCTAAAAGTGCGACCGTTCAAATGATTCGTAAAGCAGCTATGAGCGAAACCGATTCGGCTGATAAATTACGTGAAGATATCCTTACGGAAACTATGGAGAAGCAATCGCCTTCATCAACAGCATTAACCTATATCAAAAGAGAAATAGGTTACCTCTGGCAGTAAATGAATTAAAATATATATTAAACTTAACCAGTTTAGATAAAGCCGTACCAACTTTAAATAGTTCGTGCGGTTTTTTATTTTAGAGTACCTCGCCCTTTTCCGGCTCTATCTGATTGAGTTCGGCGTTTTTATATTTAGCAAAGTTGTAACCACTCTCCCACCAGACCGTCATTTTTTCCTTATCAAAAATCAGGGAATTAGTGGTTAAGACCGTTGGCGTATAATAAAAGTTGATAATAGCATCATTGTGTTTTGCTACATATTTGCCAATCCTAATGTTTTGATGCTCTATACGGTCCAACATATACTCAAACATTGTGGTAAGTAGCGAGAAGGCATTTCGGGAAGGTAAACGGTTTAAATGGCTTACTTCCGTCTGCAAAACAATAACGTCTACTTCTGTAGCGCCTCGTTTTATTGCTTCCTCTATAGGAACCATGTTTCCCAATCCACCATCTGCATATTCACAGCCATTCTTGCGGACTAAACTCATAAAAGGTGTGTAGTTGCATGAAATCCAAATCCACTCACAAAACTCATCATAAGTGCAATCATTAATGCTTTTGTATTCTACCTGATTTAAGGATAGGTTTGAAACCGTTGCAATAATCTCCTTTGGTCCCTTTTTTAAATTTTCAAATTCTTCTACCGTTAACGTATTTCTTATCAATTTTAGAAGATTTCTACTTTCTCCAAAGGTCTTTCTTCCTTTATAAAAATTCTTCAACACGTTCCAGTGGTCTATACCAATGGTATGCACACCATGTTTCTTTTGTATGGTAAAAGGGCAATTACTGAAAATACTATGCTGATTCACATTCGTATAAACCTCTTTTATTTTTTCAATTTTAGCAAGAGCTAAGTGAGAAATGAGTAAACTACCTGTAGAGGTGCCAAGAAAAAAATCGTATTCATGATGGAGTTCTTCCATTAGGTATTGCGCAACGCCGCCTGCAAAAGCGCCTTTACTACCTCCACCCGATATGACTAATGCCCTCATTATTAATTAAGTTTTGTATTCATATAACGTGATTCGTCTTCGTTTAGTTTCTCAACCAGTTTCTGGATACGAATTTTATAATCTTCATCTTCTAAAAGTTCATCTATTAAACCTCTAGCGAATTTCTTAAACTGCCATGAATGGTGGTTTGTAGCGTAGATAAGATTAAGAAGCCCATCATCTGTAAAACCTATTTCACGCAAGTATTGAAATGCGGACATACGAACTTCCCATCCATATTCCGGAGAGGTATAACTACTCAATTCCGCAAAATACTTTGTAGTATTTTCAGCTTCATAGTCATTCGTGGCAACCGCTAACAACAACCACAATAACCTTACATTTTTGTTTGGCAAGCCAATAACACCCTTAGTAGCATCTAAATATACCTTTTGACTTTCAGGAAAAGTTGACCATAGCTTATACAAAGCTAGTTCTTGGGTCACATAACTTTTATCGGTCAACAATTTCTCCACTACTTCCTTTTTATTAATTGGAATTTTTTGAATTAGCTGAAGCCCTTTTTGACGAACTTCTAAATAAAGACTTTCCATTAATATCATCTCCAATCCGCCCGCTACTATCTCTTTTTCAAATTTATCAATTAATGCCTCTTTATATTGTACGGGCCGATTTTCATGTAACCAAACACTAAGGTCTTTTTCGGAGTGTTTAGAAACGAAAAAAGTACGGATAGATTTGTTTTTCGCCATTAGAAAGGTCTTCACATCGTCATAAGGAAACTCAGTGGACAGCAACCACTTTGCTCTAAACTCATCTAGATTTAAAGCTGATGACAGTTCAACCTCCTTAATAAAATCATCAATAGTTACATTCTTAAACTGATGTTTATTCAAATATGCTGAAACTGCTTTTTTAAACGCCTCATCCCCCACTTTATCTTTTAACATAACCAAGGCCCATGCTCCCTTTTCATAAAAAGTAGCACTACTCGCTTTGGGGTCTACCAAAGCTTGCCCTTTACCATTCTCAGATATTTCCTGAAGCTCTTTTGCTGTTTCAAACAACTTCCAGTAAAAATGGTCATCGCCAAAAATTTCCTTTTCGGCTAAATAAGCATAATAAGTCGCGAATCCTTCATGCAGCCAATGGTGATTTCCATCTTTTTCAGTAACCAAGTTACCAAACCACTGGTGCGCCAATTCATGGGCATTGACATTTACAAAGTTTTTATCTACAAAAGCGGTGGAATCTATAACATATCCATCAGAAAAAATTGTAGTTCCCGTATTCTCCATTCCTGCGTATAAAAAGTCGCGAACAGGAATCTGTTTGTAATTCTGCCATGGGTAAGGAACTCCAATTTCATCTTCCAGAAAATCAAAAATTTGTTGTGTGTATCGGTACGTTGGCTCTACCATTGCACTATCTTGAGGATAATAATAATTTTCAATGGGCACTCCACTAGAAGAAACTAATTCCTGTTTACTGTAATCACCAATAGTAAAAGCCAACAGATAACTGCTCATAGGCTTCTTCATATTAAATAGCCAAACTGGGTTATCATCTGTCTGAGGAGGAACCACAGCCAACTTACCATTTGCTATTACATCAAATTTTCTACCGGCCTGAATAAATAAATCAAATTCAACTTTTTCGTTCATATCATCAAAGCTAGGCAACCAATGACTGGTATACTTGCCTTGACCTTGCGTCCAAATCTGTTCGTTTCCTTCTATATTATCACCCCAACCTAAGAAATAAACGGTTTGCTTTGGTTTGGCCAAATACTCAATAGTGAGTTTATGTGATTTGTCTTTTTTAAACTTTTTATAAATTGAAATGGTTTTATCCGTTTTAGTAAAGTCCACTTTTTTACCGTCCAGTTCAACTTTTGTAAATGCCATATCTTTAGCATCAAGGAAAACGGAATCAACATGTTGAAGTACGTTAAACCGATAAATTACACCACCTTTTATCTCCTTATTTAAAGGAATAGGTTCAATAAATACATCGGCTTGAATAAAGTCGACTTTATCTTGATGTTGACCAAAACAAGAACATATCGAAAAGAAAAAAAGGAGTGCAAAAAGGTTTCTCATGAAGTCTTAGGAACAAATAGTAGACCAAATTTAACGTTTTAGTTTGTGGCAATTGTACCTATCACCTAATTTAGTCCCATGAACGCTAATTCACTTCAGACTCCTATCGTATACTTAAAAGGTGTAGGACCCAACAGGGCCGAAACTTTACAGTCTGAACTAGGCATACATACATTTCAGGATTTACTAAACCTTTTCCCTAATAGATACATAGATAAGACCCAATATTATAAGATAGGGCAACTACAGCGTAATTCTGCCGATGTGCAGATTGTAGGCAAAATAGTGCACCTTAAATCCGTAGAGCAAAAGAAAGGGAAACGCCTTGTAGCTAGTTTTGTTGATGAAACTGGTGAAATGGAACTTGTTTGGTTTAGAGGTCAAAAATGGATTCGTGAGAACATAAAGCTCAATACACCATATGTAATTTTTGGTAAGTGTAATTGGTTCAATGGTAAGTTTTCAATGCCTCACCCAGAAATGGAACTCCAAAAAGACCACGAACAAGGCCTTAAAGTAGCCATGCAACCCGTTTACCCCTCCACCGAAAAACTGAGTAACAAAGGTATTTCTAATAGGGTGATAAGTAAACTGGTTCAGCAAATATTTATTGAAACCAAAGGCCGATTTACAGAAACGCTTTCTGAGAAATTATTATTTGAATTAAAGCTACTACCCAAAAGCGAATCACTTTTCAACATACATTTCCCCAAAAATCAAGAGCTCTTAGCTAAAGCCCAATTCAGACTAAAATTTGAAGAACTCTTTTATATTCAAATGCAGCTGATTGCGAAGAACATGCTTCACAAGAAGAAAATTAAAGGATTTAATTTTGACCAAGTTGGTATACTCTTTAATGACTTCTATAAAAATCATTTGCCTTTTGAACTTACAGGTGCCCAAAAAAGGGTTATCAAAGAGATAAGGGGCGATTTGGGCAGTAATGCCCAAATGAACCGATTGCTTCAAGGCGATGTGGGTTCCGGAAAAACTATTGTTGCGGTTATGGCAATGCTTCTAGCTATTGATAATGGCTTCCAAGCTTGCTTAATGGCTCCTACAGAAATTTTAGCTAATCAACATTACACTGGAATTTCAGAACTTCTGGAAGGCACAGGTATTAGTTGCTCTCTTTTAACAGGTTCTGTGAAAAAATCTGCCCGCAAACCCATTCACGAACAATTGGAAAGCGGAGAACTTCAGATTCTTATAGGTACCCACGCGCTTCTAGAAGATAAGGTGAAATTTAAAAATTTAGGCTTGGCCATAGTGGATGAGCAACACCGTTTTGGCGTAGCGCAGCGCTCTAGACTTTGGCACAAAAACGATATTCCTCCTCATATTTTGGTAATGACGGCAACTCCTATTCCTCGAACATTGGCAATGAGCCTATATGGCGATTTAGATGTTTCTACCATTGATGAGCTTCCTCCCGGAAGAAAACCAATTAAAACAGTACATAGGTTTGACAGCAATCGTTTAAAGGTATTTCAATTTATACGGGACGAAATAAAGAAAGGGCGACAGATTTACATTGTTTATCCTCTTATACAGGAATCAGAAGCATTAGACTATAAAGATTTAATGGATGGTTATGAAAGCATCTCTCGTGACTTCCCCTACCTGACTTTCAGATATCTATAGTACACGGTCAGATGAAACCAGCGGACAAAGAATATGAAATGTCCCGTTTTGTAAAAGGAGAAACCCAAATAATGGTAGCCACAACGGTAATTGAAGTAGGCGTAAATGTCCCCAATGCATCGGTAATGATTATTGAAAGTGCTGAGCGTTTTGGTTTATCACAACTGCACCAACTTAGAGGTCGTGTGGGGCGTGGTGCAGACCAAAGTTTCTGTATCCTTATGACAGGAAACAAGTTGTCTACAGAAGCAAAAACCAGACTACAAACCATGGTGCACACCAACGATGGTTTTGAAATTGCAGAAGTCGATTTAAAACTACGTGGCCATGGGGATATTATGGGAACACAGCAAAGTGGCGTACTTAATTTGAAGATTGCAGATATCGTAAAAGACAACGATATTCTCAAAACAGCTCGTTACCACGCCATGCAACTCTTAAAAGATGACCCTTCCCTTGAAAAACCAGAAAACCTTGGTCATAAGATATGCTTATTCACAATTAGTGAAGTATAAGAATATTTGGAATTATATAAGTTGAGAATAAACTAAAATTTCATTTGGTGATTTTAAAAATTGTACTTTATTATAATGATAAATAAAAAATGTGTTTTGAGTTATACCAAAATTAATAAAGAATTTAATATCTTTATGGACTTCCCTGAGCATTAACACCTCCGCTATAATTACCAGAACCACTTAAAGTTAGGCTGTAATTATATGTCCCATGAGGGAAGCTTTCGGTTATTCGTTCGTTCGACCCCCCTCCTGAGATAGATGCTGTGTACGACTTTCCATTTATTATAAAGGTTATAATTCCGCTCTCAGGTCCTGATGAACCTATTCCAAAAATAAAAGTCATTGGTCCACCTGAAATTGTAACCGTCCCGCTAACTGATGGTTGTCCAATACTTACATTTTGTGAGCCATTCCATGTTGCCTTTGGCACAACTGGATCAGAAACTGTTACAATTACTAAATCACTAGACTCAGCATTTTCATTATCGGTCACAGTAAGTATAAATGTGTAGCTTCCTACGTTCGTCAAGCCCGTTACAGATGTACTTACACTGTTTGGACTGTTAATAGTACCAGTTCCTCCAACTTTTGTCCATTTATAAGACTTAATACTACCATCTAAATCTTCGCTGTCCGAACCATCCAAGGTAACACTATTTGTAGGCAAGGTGATATTCTGATTAGGACCCGCATTTGCCGTTGGCGCAATATTTACAGGAGCATTTTCAACATTCACAGTCATCGTTGTAGAATTCGTTGCTCCATCATTATCTTTAACTGTTAAGGTTACGATATAATCACCTTATGGGAGACATACTCATATATAGGTGTTGACGATGTACTTATATCATTAGTCTCTCCAAAAGTCCATAAGATAAGAGACAATCGAGCCATCGTTATCAAAAGAATTCTCTCCATTAAACTCCACACTAAGTGGTGTTGTGCCATTTGTAACATTACTATTAATAACTGCCGTTGGCGCATTGTTTACTGGAGCATTTTCAACATTCACAGTCATCGTTGTAGAATTCGTTGCTCCATCATTATCTTTAACTGTTAAGGTTACGATAAAATCACCTGTGGGGTGACATACTCATATATAGGTGTTGACGACGTACTTATATCATTAGTCTCTCCAAAAGTCCATAAGATAAGAGACAATCGAGCCATCGTTATCAAAAGAATCTTCTCCATTAAACTCCACACTAAGTGGTGTTGTGCCATTTGTAACATTACTATTAATAACTGCCGTAGGAACATTATTCGCAGGAGCATTTACAACGGTTATAGTTACACTCGTGGAATCCGTAGCGCCATCGTCATCCGTAACTACTAGAGTAACCGTAAATTCATATGGATTAATATAATTATATGTAGGATTTGGTGAATTACTTGCCACTTCATTCTCTCCAAAAGTCCAACTATAGGACGCTATCGAGCCATCACTGTCAAAGGAGCCTTCTCCGTTAAAATTCACTTCAAGCGGTGTTGTCCCGTTTACAATATCGCTTTGAATATCTGCCGTAGGAGCATTATTTATGGGACTTACACCCGTAACCGTTACAGTCACAGTCGCAGTATTCGAATTAGAGTTACCATCAGTTATTCTGTATTGAATAGTTGTCGTTTGGGTTTCTCCATCATTCAAACCATCAAAGTCGTTGTTTGTATTGAAATTAAGACCACCCCCGGCGGCTATAGTAAACAAACCACCATCTGAACCGCCAACGGCCTGACCTACATTCGCTGCGCTGCCACCAACCCAATTAACTGTTAAGTCATTATTTTCATCGTCCGTGTCATTCGTTAATATGAGTCGATTCAAATTACCAGCTTCATCTACTGAAAAATTATCATCAACTGCTAAAGGTGCTATGTTCGGATCAACTTCTATCGATAAACTAACACTATTGCTCCGAACAGGATTTCCGTCATCGGTTACCGTTAGAACAACGTTATAAGTATCTGCAGCCGAAAACTTGTGGGTTGGGTCATCTGAAGTCGAAGTTCCTCCATCACCAAAATCCCAAAAATAGCTCAAAGAATCATCATCCGGGTCAGAGGAGGTACTCCCAGTGAATTTTACCGTCAAGGGACCAACTCCGCTGGTAATATCAGCCAAAGCTCTTGCTATGGGAATTTGATTAGCTTGGTCTACTTCTATCGTAATAGCCGTTGCTGCATTGCTAAGTACAGGAATTCCATTATCCGTTACCGTTAGAACAACTTCATAAGTCTTTGGGGCCGAAAACTCGTGAGTTGGATCCTCTGAAATAGATGTGCTACCATCACCAAAACTCCATATATAACTCAAGTCGTCATCGTCTGGGTCAGAAGATGTACTGCCTGTGAATTTTACCGTCAAAGGAGCATTACCGTTTATAGCATCGGCCGAGGAAACTGCGACCGGAATTCTGTTAGCGATGCCCGCCTCTATCCTGATGGCAGTTGCCGAATTGCTGCGTGGCTGACTTGCATCATCAGTTACCGTCAGAACCACGTCATAGGTGCCTGCCGCAAACTCGTGCGACGGGTTTTCCTGTGTGGACGTGCTACCGTCACCAAAATCCCATAAATAACTCAAAGTATCACCGCTATCTGGATCGGAAGAGTTGCTACCTGTAAAGTTTACCGTCAAAGGGGCGTTTCCATTGGTAGTATTGGCTAAGGCTACCGCAACCGGAAATTGATTCGCGTTACCTGCTTCTATAGTAATAGCCGATGCCTCATCGCTAAGTGAAGGACTTCCGTCATCGGTTACCGTCAGTATCACATTATATGTAATTGGAGACTCGAAAACATGCGACGGATTTTGCAGTGTGGATGTGCTACCATCACCGAAATCCCATAAATAGCTCAAGGTATCATTATCCGGGTCGGAGGATGTATTCCCCGTAAAGCTTACTGTCAAAGGAGCATCTCCATTGGTAACATCGGCTGAAGACTCTGCTGTTGGACTCTGATTGTTAGAGTTTGCAGGCATCACCGTTACGTTAACCGCTCCCCTAACGTTTCCTCCACTGCCATCATCAACAGTATAGACAATGGTGTCTCCCCCATTATAACCTGTGGGGTTGGAGTATATATAAGTGTAGTGCCCGAAACTGTAACCACACCATTTTCGAAATCGGATATTATGGAAACCGTAAGCACATCGCCATCATCATCATCGTTAATATGCGGCGAAAGGTCGATACTATTATTATTACTGTCCTGCTGGACAATAACGGGGAAATCCTCTGTCGTTGGTGCAGTGTTCGTTTTAGCAGCTATTATTATGGCAACTGTATAATCCAAGGTACTGTTATCATCAGCAGTAACAGTGTAGACCACATCACTAGTGAAATCGGTAGGTGTTCCAGATGCCGGATTCACAGATTGTCCAAAAAATTCGATTTCCGGAGATAATGCAGTTACATCGGTTCCAAATGGTAAAGTCAACGATATATCGGTACCATTGAATGTTCCCGATACCTCATTAACCATGAAACTATCAATGGACTTGTTGCTGCTGCTCGTTACGTTAACGTTCACCGTCCAAACTCTTTCGTCAGTATTTTCAGCGGTAACGGTATAAGTAACGGCGCCGGAAAAATCCTGTACATCCCCTATTGCTGGATTTACCGTGGCATTTTCAGAAACGTTCAATACCGAAGGAGCTGCACTCAAATTGGTGCCATTAGGAACCGTAACCGTTATCGTACCAGCCGTATTGTCAATTGCCACATCCGTCTGACCGAGTAGTTCAAACGCCGTTATCGCGTTCTGGTCGCTGCCCGGAGGCGCTGAAACGGTCACGTTTACCGTCCATACCTGCGGCGTCCCGGTCTCAGGGGTCACCGTATAGGTAACGGCCTCGGAAAAATCTTGACCTGGCCTATCGCCGGAGCCACAGTTGCGTCGGGGGAGACCTCCAGTATCTGTGGTGCTACGTTAAGCTCCGTTCCGTCGGGAACGTTCACCGTTACCGTTCGGTCCGTAGTATTTATCGTGGAGCTATTCTGACCTGCAAGCTCGAAGCCCGTAATATTGGTTTCCCCGGCCACAGGAATGGTCAACACCTTGGCGTTTACCGTCCATACCTGCTCGGTACCGTTGCCCGAAGTCACCGTATATTCCACAGGGGAACTGAAATCACGTGCCTGTAAAAGTCCTAAGCGCAATAGTTGCCCCTTCCGATACCGTCAACATGATAGGTGCCACGTTCAAGGGCGTACCCTCCAGAACGGTAATCGAAACGGTATGTGTGACCGGATCTATCGTTGCGGTCTCGATCTGGTCCTTCAGGGCGAAGGTCTCGATACTGTTCGCGGACAACAGCGAAACGCCCGTAATCTCGATCTGTACGACTCCCTTGATATCCGGGTCCGAGACCGAGGTGGCCGTTATCGTGGCCGTACCCGCCGAAAGACCCGTCAACAGACCGTTCTCGTCTATACTTGCTATCGTATCGTCGCTAGAGGACCAGGTTACACTAGGGTCCGTTGCGTCTTCGGGAAGGACGGCCGCCAACAATTGGCGCTCCGTTCCCGTGGCCCCGGGGTTCTCCTGCGAAACGGTGATACCCGTTACAGGTATCCTATCGGCCTCTATGACCACTACCGTTACCGTATCGCTCGCTTCGGGGTTCGAGACGGAAGTAACGGTGACCACCGCCGTGCCCAATCCTACTGCGATACAAACATTGTTCTCGTCAATGAACACGACATCCGGGTCACTGGACACCACCGTAACCCCCTGATCCGTGGCATTGGGCGGGTCGAAAGTGAAAGCGGGAGGTATTTCATCGCCCAATTTCATTTTGATCGTATCCTGGCTGATCGAGGGAAATGGAAATGACATCGATAAACTCGACTACGTTGAAATCAAGCAAGGCCTCTATTTCTTGACCGTTGCTGTCACGAAGGGTAAAGACTAATTGCTGTGGCCCTAGTTCGGAAGGTGTAAACACAAAAGGAGAAGTGCCAGGAACTATAGAATTGTACTCCCCGCTCAGCACATAACCGTTCTCCTCTGATGGTTCAAGGCTTCCTGAACCGGAATTGAACCCGAACATTGCCTCGTAATCCACATCCAAGGCTCCGTCTAAGGTCTCGAACAAAAGCGATAGATCTACAGGGGTTTCCCGTTCAAGTTCTGTGAGCTCACTCGAAGCCTCCCAAATCACTGGAACATCGCTCAGGTCGTACGTCACCTCAATCTCCTGAGACAGTCCGAAGTTATCGGTACCTGTTATCTTAACCCTATGCTCCCCTGTTTCCGCTCCCATATACATGAGTGAACTGGTTAGGGTCGTAGGCACGGACTGCCCTACCCCTGCTTTTAAACGATTGCCATCGATATCCTCGAAATAACCATCGCCATCCAATATTTCGTAAGTGATATTATATTCGTAGTTCTCTAAAATTTCTTCAGGTAAGACCGTAAAAGTGGTGGGAAGTCCTGGTTTACATATCCTTCCGCCGTGTGTTGTTCCAAAAGCTCAAACTCTACCTCGGTAATAAGTCCTACTTCTTTGGTACAGGCCAACACTATCAAAAATAGACAACAACAGGATAACAAAACCTTTACGTACTTCTTCATTTTGCAGTATGGGGACTAATGGTTCCTTTTAAAATAATATACTAGGTAAACTCTTCTTTATCAAGAAAGTGCTACAAGATATGGAATCGAATTAAATTATAAATAGAACACGACCCTTTTTAATCAAAAGTCGAGTTGAAACGTAAAATTATCGGGCAAGGTTCCAGTGAAATACTGGGAGGTTTTAAAACAGATTGATTTAGAATCAGTTAAAATAATATCTGATTCCAAGCCCGCTATAATTGGTGAGGTTTCCAAAATCACTGTTCACATGATAGAACTCAGAAGTCTTTATCAACAAGGAAAGGTGTTCGGTAAGGATAATGTCTAGATCGGCCGTAAGTACCGCTCCGAAAATAAATTTGCTCTCCCCATCAACGGATACTATATTACTCAGCTGAACATCGCCATTGTTTACCGATTCATATCCCGCCAAGGCGCCTCCACCCAATGAAAGTGATTGCATTTTTCTGTTCCTGCTCAGAACGGTTAAAAAATAGGAGTAGCTAGCTGTTACACTTGTGTATGGAACACGAACAGCTCCACTTTTGTAATTGGTAGAGGTGCCATTCAAAGCTATTTGGGTTCGGGTAGTTTCACTTAGATTGGTATTGTAAGTTATCTCTCCTCCATAACCATCACCAAATAAACCGCCCGATACTGAAAACGTATTGGAATAGGTTTGAGATAAAACTACTATTGGAAAACATAGTAACGATAATAAAACAGTAATATGTTTCAATTAGAGGGAGAATTAATTAATAAATAATCCAGAGGAAGTATTACCAAGTTATCGCTATTTGTCTCAGCCAAAACTACAGAGATTTTTTCTCTGGCGCTAATATTAAAATTTTTAAACACATATACAACTTCATTGATACCTTCAGGATCAATATTTTCTTGAAGATTAAAAGTGTACAGCGGATTCATAATTTTCTCCAATTGACCAACGGCTGATTTTTTAAAGAAACTGAGACCGGCTATATCATATGCTTTTTTGGAGTTATTCTCGATTTGCACAACAAAATATTTTTCGTTTCGATCTACCAGAATGTTATTAAGGCGTACGGCAATTTTTTTATTCTGTCTAAAACTTCTTTTAAAAACAGTTTTCTGCAGGTAATTATTTTCACAAAAAATACGATAGTACTCTTCACGGTCTACGTCATATAAATCCTCTTCCCCCTCCCCGATATTAGTATTACTCTCAACTATGGATTCTTGAGAAATACTGTCTTTTTGTCTTACCGAAATAGCTGTAGTTTGTACTTGACTTACTTTATCATCAACCTTATCGTAAACTGCAACATTTTCATTAGGTTCTTCATTGACTGTCCCGGTTTTCTGACCGTTATCATTAGAAGGTTGTTCAACAATCTTAGTCCCTTCAGAGCCATTAACATCACTAGGAATGGTTCTACTGATTGCTTGATCTGTTGTTAAAATAAAACTGAATTCTGGTACTTCTTCGGCAAAACTTAATGCAAACGAATAGATATAACCCTGTTCTGTGATGACCAAAAGATTACTTGGCCTACCTTTTCGACCTTTAAGCAGCCCTATATTAGAACCGATTTCGTAGGTAAATTTAAAATTTGCCGCAGGCGCGACTACTTTTTTAATATTAGATGGAAAAAAAATAGTAGTAGTTACAAAATCATTGGTCTTTAAATCAATCGGGGTCTGCGACCAAAGATTATGACTCGAAAACAACAAGCTACCTAGAAAAAAAATAAGTAATGTAGGGAACGACTTCATAAGTAGGTCTAATTTCTTCCAACGACGGCTTTAGTGTCTAATATGAAAATGAAAAACGAAAAGTACAAAAATACTAATTAACAAGACAAATAACCAAATAATCGATTAACAGAAGCAATTAGGGTTTTTATGCATTTTAATACTATTAAAGAACAATAACAAGTTTGGAATAGAGGGTAATGGCATACTTTTTTTGGGCAATTACCATTTGATATACACGTATTTGTAACTTTCACAATTAGAGGGTCTCGTCATCCAATTCTTTTATCTTTCCATCAATGAGCGTTGCTACAACATCTTCTCCTCTTTTAAGGCCAAATGATTTATAAGATTTGTAAGCAATTAATTCAATATCGTGATTCGCTGGAAGGTTTTCATGATTTTTCTTGTCAAATAGTACAGAAATAATTGAAAAATGAAGAGGCTGATTTAGTAAATCTTCCAAATACTTATGGTTTTCTAATTTTAATCGTTTATCCAATGCATTGCTGAGCTCCGCTTGAAGCTTTTCATAATTATTCAAGAGTTTATTAAAATTATCTATTTGTGACTGAAGTATTTCTTCTCTAGGAGCATAAAAATAAACTTCGGCCAGTTCTACTTGTCCGTTTATTTGCCATGAGCCACTATAATATCCCATTTTGGAATCATCTAGATATTCAAATTCACTTTCTATCTTTTCTTTCAAGCTTATATTAACTGTCTTCTTCGGTTTTTTATGCGGTTCTTTTTTCTTGAGTATATTCTTATATCTAAGAAACCTTTTTAAAAACGCAAAAATTATAAATACATGAACTATCGGAAAAAGTGTTTTGAAGAAAAAGTCCTCAAAGGTGTTATTGGATATAAAAAAACCAGAAAAGAAATTTAGACCATCACCACGTAAAAAAATTAACACAAAGGATAAAACACTAATTACGAGCCCAATAATAGAAGTAATATATTCATCATTAGCAATCTTTTTATATACCCGTTTTTTAGATTGTGAGCCTTCATGCGGAATACACTTTATTAGTGCATCAAAATTTTCCAACTCCAAATCATTTAATTGGATAGAACCGCCATTCTTGTCATAAAGTGTTGCTACAATATGAAAACTCTGAGAATAATGAAAATACTCAGAATGCCAGCCTACATGTTCTAAATCACTAAACTTACATATTTTTTTCTCTGAGAAAAATGAAGAAACGCTAATTGAATTATTTTTAATTTTTACTCTCTTAAAACTTTTAAATAACCAAAATGCCATAATACCTGAAAAAAAAGGCAATTATCATAAATAGAATAATTACTCCATTTGTACCTCCACCGCTTGATGATCCTGAGGAAAGTAAAATTCCAAAAAAAAAGCTTGTGCAAAAAACAAAAGCTAAGACCAGAAAAAAGTTTGGTACTCCTGATTTAATTTTAACCATATACTATATTGACGGTACTTAACACAAATTTCCATGAGCAAAATTAAAAGACTTTAGATAGCTTTTTTTTAGTGTATGCCTGTTCTTGCTTTGTACGGCACTCGTTGCAAACGAGAGCTAGCGATTCTCACTCCATTATACGAAAGGTAATTTCCGGCATTCTTGGAAATTCTACGGCATCGTACCCCATGCCTTTTAATTGAGTATTAATAAGGAAAGCTTTTAGATAATCATCTGAATTGTGTAAAAGATATAAATGTACATCATTTTGAGGAGATAAATCCCCATAGTTCAAATTTGGGTAATTCTCTCTGTAATTAGCACAGAAACCTAAATATGTAATTACCGAATCCGTAGCCATTTCATACTTCTTGTCCAAAGGCTCATTTTGCCACTCCTTTAAAAAGGATTCGACCTTACCTGAAACATAGCCCACAGTTGCATTGGAATCTGTTTTTTGAGGTAAAATTTTTCTAACTGCCGTTAGATATTCAGGACAGTTTTCCATTAGATCACCGGTAAATTTTACTGCAAAAGCATATGCTACCTCCAATTCATTGTCGGTCCCTATTTGTTGAGCAATCTTATTTCTTATAGACTTAACTTTATCCGGATTGTTGTTTCGTAAATCTAAACTAAGTTGCCCCATATCCTTCATAATATTTTCGGCGGAACTATTTGATAAATCCAGCTGCTTAATGCCTTTACAAAATTCTGTAGACATCTCTTGCGAAAAAGCTTTTTCTTTACAAGAAATAGCAGAAATCAAAAGGGCGATCATTAATATAAACCTCATAATTGCTTTTTTATCCACATTATAAAATGTTACCAACACTTTTGGCTCCTCATTTTTCACTACTCGTTATATTTGTCATATCAGCTAATAGTTGCTTAGTCCGAACATTGAATCGTGAGATGCACTATTTCCATTTAAAAAAACGCCGACGTTTTATTTATTAATTTTTTTTCTTCATTCTGTTCCCGATAGCATTACCAACACCACCCAAAAGTGCGGCTGTTACAACTTCAATCCAATTTATACCACTGTTAGGTTCTCTTGTTAAAGAAGAATAGACTATATAAATAATGACCGGTGCATAGGATGCTATAGTAATCAAATTATTTTTCATACGGGATACTTTAATTTAGAACCTACCAAATACTAAATTATTTTTTTTAAGCTAAAACTGAATGTAGTATAATCATAAATACAAAAAGAAAATGCACTATTCTGTTTTACTTTTTAGCTTGAAGCCCGCCGCTTCAACGGCAGCGGCATCGGTAACCATTTCGTCTAATAGTATCTCATTTATTTCAGGGTTTTTACTTGAATATTTTACTTTGAAATACTTATTTACTAAGAACTTGTCTATTTTTTCTCTAGCATAAGTTGCTCCTTCTTTTTTTGTGTTATCCACATAAAATTCATACATAACATATGTTGAAGCATTTTGGTACTCAAGATGAGTAAACTTACCAATGGTATATCTTGCGTAATACTGAAAATGATAAATTGACTGTAAATATTTGAATGAAAAAAAACAGATGGCTAATACCAGTAGTAATTTCACCGGTTTTTGGAAATTTAACCAATCCATCATTTTTCTATTTTTTTTTACTTCAATTACAATTGCTACGCTAGCACTCGTTTGTAACGAATGCTATCTATGTTACTTGCATTTTCATATTATTATCTAATAATGCTGAAGATTTCAGATAGCTTTCTTTTTAGTTTATTGCTGTTCTTACTCTGTAAGGCACTCGTTGCAAACCATCGCTATCAGAGGAAAAAACAAATCCTAACAGTTAAAAATTATGTTTTTACTCCTACGGATTCTTGGCAACGACTAATTCATTAAAAAAAGTCCTCTTTTCATAAATTCTAAACTTTGTACTATCCTTAATATTTGCTTCGAATTCTTTTGATCTATATTCATAGAAAAATCCTTTAAAGACTTTGCTTGCCTTCTCAAATGCCTTAGATGTTATTTTGTTATTTTGCATAAATATAGTATCCAATTCTACATTATCTATGTTACTAAAATCTTCTTTAATATCTTTCCCTATTACCATAAAAACATCGGACTTTTTGTCCATTGGGACATAATTGATTTTTAAATCGAATAAATCGGAATTTTGAATACTTTTAAGAGAAAATTTAAAAAAATTACTGCTATCAATTATCAAATGGTTTTTCTTATTATATTTAATTCGCTGGTTTAAATAGGAATTAGTTTTTAAGTTAATATGTTCTATGCTATCAGCAACACTACCATCTTTATTATAAAAAACCGACCAACCAATTTCAATCGGTTTTGGTGTATTTAAAAATTTTATCTGCGCTGAAAGTTCACCTGTCTTTAAATAATGAAACGTAAATATGGTATCCGCATTTCTAATTTCTTTAAATTCTAACTGCCCTGAATCAAAATACTGCATCGCAGAATCTACAGGCTGACCTTTTTTAAAAGAAATCAGTTTTTTTAAATTACCATTTGGATAGAACTCTTTACGCATTTCATTTTTACACGAAACCGTAACCAATAAGGTTAACAATAAAAATGCTATACGAAACATTACTAATCTTGCTTTAACCAATAATTCATTCCCCCCCCCGCTAGTACTCATCTTTTACGAGTGCCACTTATGATACTTGCGTTACCATTCTCTTCTTATTATCTAAAAACAAAAAAAATCAGATATCTTTCATTTTAGTTTAACCCTGTTCTTACTTTGTACGGCACTTGTTGCAAACGAGCTCTAAAGGAAGAAACAATCTACTTAAATTTTATCGTAGAAGTCAATTGATTGAATTTTTCAATATTCTCCTGAAAGTTTTCTTTCGCACTCCCCATTATAGCCAAGGCTCTTCTACCATCTTGGATAACAGTAAATACTATCTGGGTTTCCACACCTTCAGATTCGCCATAAACCAATTCTTGAAAACAATGGTAACCATTTATGTTATCTTTTGATGTTTGTTTTCTACCAGCAACTTTAAACCCTTTCTCAATACTAGAGTTTATGACGTTGTCAACTATAAAATTTAAATTGGGATTAGCAGGATCAACGAGCATTTGGTTTATAACATATGAAGAAACATTTACATCGGTAGGCTCCTCTCCCTTTTCCGTAAAGTGAAATATTTCATTTGAACGAAAAAATAGTTTGAAGCCACTCTTTTCTATATTAATAGAAAAAAATGCAGCTTCCATCGAGCCTATTTCTCGGTCTTTGTCATATTTTATGCTTTTAAATGAATTTATTATATGACTAACTTCAGTGTTATTAGTATTGTTCGTAACAGCAACCGCTAATACAGAAAAAAAAGCATCGCCAAAAACTAAGGTAACCACTCGGTTTGCATAGTCACTATTGGTAACGACCACTTTTCCATAGTAATCATCAATTATCGTTTCTTCAAAGTCATATACAATTGCTCCTATTTTCTCATATGCCTTTTTGGAATACTTGTTAGAATCCGCATAATAATCGGTACCATACATATCATAAAAGCGGATAATCTCATTATCACCGTTTTCAAGACCAATAAAATCTTTTGATAGTTGAAATCCCGAAGGGAGTTCAAGGTATATTCTCGTACCGGGAATTAACGTTAAACCCTCATTTGTTTTATCGCTGATAATAGTTTTTTGAGATGAACAGAGCGATGTAAAAAGAAACAATGAAATAAAGTGCGAAAAAATAATATACTTGTAATTCATGCTGCAAACCTAAAATTCTTGAAACCTGTTCTTTTTCTTTTTAGGTAAAGAAAATCCCGCTTTTTTAATTTTAATGGTATCAGTAACCGGTTGATTTAATAAAATTTCGCTCCAACTTGGTTTTTCTGAAGAATATTGCACTACATAGAACGAAGACTTATGGATTGATACATCTTCAATGTATTTACCACCTTTATACTTTTTATTATTAACGTTATATGTATACATAATAGATGGACCCGAAGTTTTATGACCACCATCAAACCCAGTAACCCTCCCAATAGTTCTTATTCCATTTTTTGAAATACTTTTAGTCTTATATTTATAACATAACATAAGAATAAGTAAACCCAAACAAACAGTTATGACAACCACTACTTTTTGCTTATTCATTATCTTTCTTTTCAGATAAATGTTTTGCTGAATTAATCATCACATTTATGTTAAGTTGAACACTGTTTGAAAGAAAGCTTGATAATGTTGGTGAGTATTGACCGACTATCTTATCAAAACCCGAATTTACTTTAGAATTTAATTTACCAGTTCCGTAACCAAGAAGTAAATTTTCTGCTAATTTTTCATCTGTATGATACTTAAAACCATCTTGAAAACTAAAATCCATCGCAGAACCAAGTATAATGTCACCTCCTTTACTAAAAGCAGCATTACTTCCTACATCAATCCAGTCTATTTTATTCAAACTCCAATCATTCTGAACTAAAGCATTTGAAAAATATTGTCCACTAAATTCCATCCCACCATTTATTGCTGCAAATTTTCCCGAATTAACAGCGAAAGCTTTTCCCAAAGCTGGAGCTGAGGATTGCCCTGCAGCAATCAAAAAAGGCAAAGCCTCTACCGCCCCAATAACAACTACAGGAAAACCGACAACAGCAGTAATAAGCGTTTTTTCATCAACTTTATCGTAGGCGGCATATATTTTGGCATCTTCCTTCTCGCTTACCGTAACCTTAATCATTTGTGCGAACAACTTTGCCGAACCCGATATAATATCTCTAATTTCCTTACTTGAAATACTAAATTCCCTAACCCTTTCATGAGTACAATAAGAAGCATAAGAATATTCAGTATTTATAGGGACTTCAACATAATCAATGATAAAATATCTATTATGACCAAGGTTATTCCTAAGAGGTGTTCCTACTTTAATTCGGTCATTTTCCATTTTTGTAAAATACCAATCATATGTCTTAGTATTAGTCCTCTTTAACTCCGCTGTCAAATAACGTTGAAGGCTTTTTACTGCAACATTTTTAATTTTGCTTTTATCAGCAAGAGTCAGTTTTTTATTCTTAGAAAGACGTATGTTCCCCAGCGATTTGTTAAGTTCTCGCTTTAACCTTTGCTGACGTGATTTTTGGGTTAGAGCATCCATAGGCTTATTCTCCCCAACTGTTTTCAAAAACCATATCACCAACCGTAATCGTTTTTGCTGAGATAACTATTCGTTTTTGCATAGGCATCTCGTCATTTGCATCAAACTCTTCCTCAAGACTAACACAATACGCTTTAGAGAATTTAACTTCCTGCAGTATTGACATGGCGTCCCGTTTAAAGAAAACAATAGCGCCATCTTTTGTCTGTTCCGCTCTTTCATCCAATGGAAAAGATCGTACTTACCCTGTGACTCTATGGTTACCGCAATCTGTCCGCCCAAAGGTTTCCCAGCGGGTTTACCCGTACCGTCCATAGGTTGTTCAAAATTATAAGTACAATGAAGTACATTATATATCTGTCCATCGACAGTGAGTTTTGCTAAAAATGACATAATTATTCGGGTTTTAAAAGTAGTGGGTTACTGTTTGTTGGTTGACTTTAAGCAAAACCAACCTAACTAAAACCCAAGTTTTTGTTTATTATTATCTATAAAAACAATTAGGGAAGTAATACCTTCCCTAATTAAAGTTTTACTGTTGTTCGTACTCCGTATCCCACTCAGCACCATCATCACCTTTCTGACCGTCCATTTTGATCATAAAGTTTTTGGCAGGGAAATAAGGCTTTAAGTGTACATCTAAATAAATACGGTCTTTTTGGTTCGGGTCTTGCTCAAACCTACGGATTTGGAAATTCTCAATCAGTTTATCCGTCCTGTAATTTCATCTAAAAACCGTACAATCTGCGATTGTATCTCGTTACGGGTCTTGGTACTAAAATTCTCAAAAGCCCTACGGTTTAAAAAGTCCATTAATACTTTGGCCACATAATCAAACACTCTTACTACAGAATACGTCTGAAGACCTAAGTTATCACCATTAAAAAGTGTTTTGGCAGAAAAGGCCATAACCTTACCATACTCGTTTACCATTGGTACAAGCCCAAGATTCTCTAGATTGGCAATCTCACTTTTTCTTAAATCAAACTTAACACCATCTACCTCACTAAGACCACCGTGTTTTTTACCGGCAGTTACCTGAGACATTAAGGTTTTATAAATTTTACCAGCAAGCGCACCAGATGGTGGTACGTGAATATCTTCTTCTTCACCAACTTCTGCATGTTTGCCACGGCCTACTAACCAGTTACAAGTCATAATGGTGTTAGATAAATACATATCTCCACTAGCAAGATTGGCACTTTCAAACATTTCCATTACATCGTCCGGCTCATCTAAATGCGCAAAATCAGTAACTAAAGTCACTTTATTCTCATGTGCTACTTTTGCCCATTTGTCTACAACAGATTTAGAACCCAAATATCCATAAGTACCATTAGCGAATAGTTTTCGCGCAGGTCTAAACGGTCATATTTATCAACCAATTCTTCACGAATATGATCAAAGAAACGGGTATTATCTAAATCCGTAAGTTGATCTAGTTCCGCATTAATAATGGAAACATTTTTTAAAGAAGGTAAATCGGTATTTTTGTAGAATAAGGCAACAGAACGGTACGAAGTTTCAAGTTCCCGAGTTTCCGCAAGAGCTGATTTTAAATTTTTTGTAAGTACCTTTTGTGACAATTCTGCCTTGTCATCTGCCGCTTGTACCAATTCTATAATATCATCGCCTGATTTTAGGGTTTCAGACCAAAGCTGCAATTTTTTTAAAAGATCATCGCGCTCTTGTTTTTTACTGTTCTCTGTAAGGAACATTTTCCTTCTCGCCTTACGATCGGGATTTAAGTTCTGTACATCGTCTATGGCAGATTCCAAAAGATCGTACCCACCGTATTTAACAAGTCCGTCCGATTTTTCTTTTATCTGTTCCGCGTAAGGTTTTTCACTTAGCTGTGCGGCTTTTTGGTTATTCTGTGTATCAGCCATGTAAATTTATTTAGTGTTTTTAATTTCGTCGATCAAAGCATCAATGGTATCTACCAAAGACTTTTTTGCTTCTGGATCTTCCAAAGCAGCTTTCAAAATCTTATTGGTCTTTAATTGCTTGATCATTTTTTTATATTGATCGCTCTCAATTTCAAGCTCCTTTAAAAAAACACTATTATTGATAATGCCTTTTTTACCAAAATCACCCAGATTTCTGAATTTCAGGGTTTCGTTTACAGTTCCGCCATCCTTATCTTCAAACGGAATTTTAAGTTCGGGTTCGTAATGTTCAAAAACGTCTTCAACAGTTCTAAGACCTTCCACCACTTCTGGTTTAACGGGCGCATTTGGGGTAAGCTTGCCAGCAATTAAAGCCCTGTTCTGTGGAATTTGGTTTAAGGCTTCGCTAGCATCGCCTTTCACTTCGTTACCACCAATACCTACGTTATCAATAGCCATATTTATATTGTTTTAATTTTTAAATTTACTCAAAAAAATGTTATGTGCAAACAAAGTGTCTGAATGAGCTTGCGTAAGTTTTTCTTTACTTGGATTTAAATATCATATACATTTAAAAAAAAGCACGTAGTATCTTAGTACACCTAATAACATTAGGTGTTACTATATGAACGTCTTTATACTATCTAATAACCTAAAAGATTACTAAAAAAGTATGACCAACAGCGATAAAAGCCTAGTGCGTTCGTTAGAAAAGCAAAAAAAAGGAGGCATTTACGGGCCTCCTTTTAATAATATTTGTTGTGAAATGGATTACATTACCCATTCGTTCTGGTGCTGACCACCACCAATACTCAATTCTTTCGCAGATAATGTGAAAGTCTCAGTTAATGGATTAGTTCCTGTAGCATCAAAATTCTCTCTGTACTTTACCATGTAGGCTTCAGTAAACTTGATTTCCTTTAAGGTAGCATCTGTATCCCTTTTGGTATACGTAATAGAGCCATCCTTCTTACCGAAGTTATCCATCATCAATTCAACACCAGTAGTGTCGTCATTAGATTCTACAGTAAGAGTAATCTTACCGCCTCTTGTTACAGAAGATGGGCGACCTGTTGGATCTGTTTCTTGAAAAAGATCGTAGTTACAATTTAAGATGTTGTACTCTTTTCCTCCTAAATTTAATTTAGCTTTAAAAGACATAAAAAATGATTTTTGTGGTAATTAATACCTGATTAAATATATATAAACGTCAATAAGACATCGCTAAACTATTAAATATCTGACACTCTCCAAAAGTTTTTCGATAAAATGCAATCTTATGTATTCAATCTTTAAATAATTTGATGTAGGAAAATGATTATTTTACAAGCACTAAATACAACGCGAAAGTGAAGCGGATAATATTAACAGTAAGACCATAGGCAAAATCTCATTTTATTAAGTTAAGTCCTACTTCAGAGAGGAAAATCATAATTAGAAAATAGCTTATAATAAGAGCTGCCTATATCATTTAATAAGGTTTTATGCTATTCCAAAAAAAATGGAAACAAGCAGGTTAAAAAATTTCACGAATAGATTGTGTACAAGAGATATTATCTAACTTTTTTTTTACAATAAATAGACATCATAATTATACTATTTAACTAATTATTCTTTAAAAATTCTTCCAGAACAATCCTTTTTTGGTACGCATATCAACAGTCATGCTTTTAATGCAACCTGTTTTCTTGTCTCTATACAACTTAAGACTGTTAATCTCTATCTTAACATCACGTACTGCCTTAAAGAATTGGCTTACCGTAAAACGGTCTCCGCTCTTATTGAAAACAGGAATGTTTGTTACACAAAAATAATTACGAATACTAACATCATCAAGATTTCTTACCGAGTACCTTAACAACATATCCTGTATATCTTCACTAGAAATTTCAATATAAGGAGGCTCATCTACTTTGTCTTCATTTTTAACTTCAGGTTTTTCCTCTGTTGGTGCTTCTGGAATTGTTGCCAAGACATTTTCTATAGGCGCACTTGCATTTCTACTTCTGCCAATTCGTTCTTTCTTTTTAGAAGGGTACACCGTTAAAATACGTTTTGCCTCATGTCTACGGTCGCCATTCACCACAAGCAAAATTGTTTTTTCACCCGGTGATCTGTACGTATATTTTTCTCTTCTGTCGTTCCCGTCTACCGCTGCGGTTTCGCCAAAACTCCACTGCCATGAAGTAGCAAATTTGGAGTCGTTAAAAAATTCAACTTCATCACCTACCCTAACCTTTTTTGGTAAAACAATATTGGGAATAAGCTTTGCATCACGTACTATCTTATCTTTTGAAATTACAATTTCACGAGAAGCCATACACTCGCCGTTCATTTGTAAAGACACCAAATATTTACCAGGCTTTTTTAAATTGATGAACGACATCAGAACGATACGCCTCAGATTCATTATCCCCAAAATTCCAGGTAAATTCAATTAAATCCTGAGGTATCCGTACTTTTAAATTCTATTAAATCTTCTGTAGTGTAGGAATTGGAAATAATCTCAAAATCCACATTACTACAATCGACCTCGCTATTCAAACGAAACGAAAAAAGGGCTAATCCAGCAAGGAACAATACTAAAAAAGTGATAAACACGTTAATGTCAAAGTGAGTTTTAATACTTTTATTATTCATAATTAATCTCTAATTTTATCCATTCTTCCTTTCAATTAAATGTACGATTTTTTATATGAAATTAAAACTGTCTTTTTTTCTAATTATTGCATTCCTTGTTGGTTGCGCCAATAAAACCTCGGTAGCGGGGCAAGGCGAGTATTACAGACAAGAAATGGAAAAATCTAAACGTCTTGCCGCCGAGAAAGTAAAGCAAGATAAACAAGAAAAAATCGTTATTAAGCCTTCGTACCTAACTAAAGAACAAAGACTAAATTTTTCTGAATTATTGGGTATCCCGTACAAGGACATCAAAAATGAAAAATTATATGCAAATATAGATGATTGGATGGACACACCATACCAATGGGGAGGCACTACTAAAAACGGAGTAGATTGCTCCGCCTATGTACAAGACATTTACCAAAAAGTTTATGGTTTTGAACTTCCAAGAACTTCTATTGAACAATTTAATTTTGATATTAAAGCTCATTTTACAGGTCAAAAATTTCTACAACAAGGTGATTTACTTTTCTTTAGGTTACAAGATGAAGACAAAGTGGTTTCCCACGTAGGCATCTATCTTCAAAACGGTAAGTTTACTGGTTCGAATTCTCCCCGTGGAGTTCAAATCGTAGACTTGAACTCAAAATATTGGCAAGATAGATTTGTCTCGGGTGCACGCTTACTCAAAAACCTTTAAAAATGAAAACCTTTTCTCCAGAACAAATACAGCAAGAACTGTTTGATCTTAATTTTGACTTGAAGGCTGAGACCTTTATTTCTTATTTAAATGAAGAGACCGAACTGGATATTGTTCTAATAGATTTTTTTAAAAGACGCTTTAGCACAGATATTACCTCTGTACAAGAGAGTTTAGATAAGAATAATACGATGGAGGTTTCTCTAAGCCGTAGAAGTTTTTATAATATTTTTCCCGAAAGGTTTTTTCATCGCACATACTCCGCTACTCCGTTTGTAGAAACCATGGTTACGGATTATAATGGAAGAAAGATTGAAGAAGAAAATGCCCGGAAGTTTTTTAAGCCTTTGGAAACGGAATTTTTTCTTCAGCGTGTTGCTATAGAATCAGCGGAAGACCTTACCTTTAAGTCCTTGGGCAGTCCAGAATTAGTTGACTTTTTATTGAATCTATGGCAAATAGATTCGAGAATTCCCGCCAACATAGCCGCAAAGATTTTAAAGACAATGCCTTTCATGTATAAGATAGCTGGTGATTTACCGTTGTTAAAGTTAGTATTGGAAAACATCATTGAAGAAAAGCTGATAATTGAAAAAGATTATGCCACAATAGCTACTGAAACAAAACAAGAACCATGGCAATTGGGGATAAATATGGCAACAGAAGGAAAACCAATTACTTTTCTTCCAAAATACATTTTTATCATTGACAAAATTAGGCGACCTAATAAAATAGTTGATTACATGCCAAACGGAAAAATTAATGTACTAATGAATTTCTTTTTGGAACATACCTTACCCTATGAGGCCGATTTTGAAATTAAATTTACGCTGGCCGAAAAAGAAAGAGAATTTGTGATGAGCGAAGATGTTTATTCCGGAAGACTTGGAGTATCCGCTACAATTTAGACCCCTATGATTGGAAGTTACCTAAAGAGATTTATAAATATAGAAGCCCTGATTCCTTTTGCGATCGTCATGGTTTTTATTTTGTTGGCGCTTGGTTTACTGGCCCGAAAAAACCTGGGTTTAAAAGAAGAAAGAAAAAATACTACTATTATCTAGCGGCATTAATTGCTGTTATGGGTATATTTCTAGCTATTATATACAACTTAAAACAGTCCGCATTAATGTTCCGTTATTTCTGGATGCTGGCTTTTGCTATGCTAATGGGTGGCCTTCATGTATTTTTCTACCGCTACTTATTTGAGAAATTCGATTCTGACAAAGGACTAAAAGAATTGCTTTTTGGAATCATAACATCCTTTGCAGTTATGGTCCCTGTAATTATGATGGCGGCACATTATAAAGATTTACAGTACCTACCCTACTATTTTTTAACTATTGCCGCATTTATAGTACCTACCAGCTTTTTTGTGCTCTATAAATATTCTATTTCAATTCCTGTAAAGTTGTACACCAAATGGTATTATCCTATTCAGAAAAAATACGATACACCAGAACATTACGAACTCAAGAACATGATCATACTTAACTTTATGTTCTATAAAAAAACCGAATCTGATGAAATGACGAGCTTTAAAGCTAAAGCACCCAAAAATATGGAGTTTGGAAGGTTGTTCTTTTTCTTTATAAACGATTATAACGTTAAGAAAACAACTACAAAAATAGAACTGACCGATGCATCAGGTGACCCGCACGGCTGGTATTTTTATAGCAAACCAAAGTGGTACGGAGCTTCCAAACATGTAGATTCAGAACTTACTGTAGAAGATAATAACCTAGACGATGGCGATGTAGTCGTGTGCCAACGTATATAACATAAATATCATGATTGAGGATATCAAAAATTTTAAGATTAATTGGGTAGATGGCATGAAAATCTCAAAGGAGCATTTTGAGAGCCTACAAAATTTTGCCGAAAACAGTATAAAAGATGCCTATGTTGTTCGCAAAGGTAGATACGGCCATGGATTCCTAGCCTCTTATCTGGACGGTAATAATGAGTATGCCATTAATCTAGATATTCATAAGAGCTTAAAAGTAAGCATCAAAAAATTACGGGCAATTACCCCTAATGGAAACCGAATAGAAATTACAGAGAATACACCTTCTGTCAAAGAAGAAATTGTTGTTGATGAATTGGCGGACAGTAATCTTGATGAAGGTTTTTTGCTTATTAACCTAGATACAGAGAATACCATACCTTTTGGAGAACAAGACCCAAAAGAAATTCCACCAAGACATCCGTTTTTGACCAATGGTCAATTTTTTACTTTTATTACAAGTGATGATTTAGCTAAATCAGGATTATCTGGTAACCAACTACCTATTGCTAAAATCCAAAAAGAAGGTAAAAGTCTTTCCATTGCAACAGACTATATACCGCCTAGTTTAACGCTAGGTGCTCATGAAAGTTTAATAGACTTTTATAATGAAGCTGAGAACTTTGTGAAGATGACGGAGCGGAATGCAATTCTAATCGTTCAAAAGATAATGGCCAAGCAGAGTGATAATCCTGTTGCAGATGCCATGCATTTGGCTGTTGATAAAGCGTACGCATACCTCGCCCAGCAGATTACGAAGATTAAATGGGAAGAATATGACATGCATCCTAAAGAGCTTTTAGAAATTATCGTAAGTTTTGCACGAGTGTTTAAAGGATCAGTAGATATTTCGTCTTCGCAGAACAAGGAAGAACTTTTTAATTATTTTGGAGAATGGACCGAATTAAAAGGAGGCGACTATGAGAAAATATTTACCGATGTAATCAACATGCAATACAATCATAATGATGTAAACCAAAATATAATTTTAGCATCTGGTTTCATGAGTGTTATTGATCGCTTGCTTACCGTTTTAACACAGGTTGATTATATTGGAAAACGAAGGGACATGGGTATTTTCGTAAATGAAAACATAGTCAAGAATAAACAGGATAAATCAGGTAAGCCTTCTTTCTTAGCTGAATAAAAACATATTATGGAGATACTTAACAAAAAGGAAAGAACTTCTTCTTTCTTACTTTTTTTACTAATGTTCGTCATAACAGTGGGTATTCTGTTCACGGCTTTCTTCTACAGTTATAAACTGCCTTGGAAAGAGAATACGGTGTTACGTAAAGAAAATAAGAAAATGCAGTATGAATTTCTCTACCAGAAAAAATTTATCAATACCCTAGAAGATGTTGACAAACAAATAGACTCTCTTGATACGGTAAAAGAAGGTTGGTTCTTTGTAGAACAGTCCATCATCAAAAATTTAATAGACCTTAGAAGCGATATTCCAAAAGATTCGTTGGATGACCGCAGTATGTACGAAAATTTGGTCTTGACCTACAACAAACTTGTGGATGCCAAGAGAGATTTAAAACAGGTAGAAACCGCAAGACAGGAAATAAAAGATCTTGAGGAACAAGTTACCGATTATGAAAAAGAAATAAGCAGGCTCAATACAGCGTTAGATCTTGCTAAACGTATGAACCGAAACTAACTATTGCATGAACACCGAATTAGAGAAAGCTATACATATTGCCACACAACTTGCCGAAGAGCACCAACATGAAAGTTTTGGTCCCGCTCATTTAATAAAAGCCTCCTTAAACAGAGACCTTTCTTTACTCCGCATCTTACATGACCAAGGAGTTGATGTTTATTTTATTGAAGAATGGGCAGATGTTAATATGGAATCCTACCCCAAACGAACAAGCCGCACAATGACGGTTAAGGCAAGCTCCGAAGCCAAAATGGTTTTTATTGAAGCCGAAGAGGTACAAGGTAAATTAAACAAACCAGATGTTGATCTTGTTTGCATATTCATATCAGCTATTACTCCCGGTGTTGGTTTTAACTTTGATCAAGTAAAATCGTTACCCGTAAGTAGTTCAGAATTGCTAGATAGTTTTTCTGGTGGAGCCAATAGCACAGGCGGTTCTAATAAAAAAACTGCTAAAAGCACAAATGATTTTACTCCAGATACGGATGTGCTAAAAAAATACACCAACGATCTTCTTATTGAAGCATCCAGTGGTGATTATGACCATATCATAAATCGTGATCGCGAATTAAAACAAATAGCCGAAATCCTAAGTCGGAAATCCAAACCTAATGTTATGGTTCAAGGAGAGTCTGGAGTAGGCAAAACCGTTTTAATCAATAATTTAGCTAAGGAAATACATTCCAGAAAAATCGTAGACACCTTACAACAAGCCAGCCTACTAGAAATAGATACTGCTGTACTACTTTCTGGTGCATCTTATAAGGGAGAGGTTGAAGACCGCTTACAAAGTATCTTTAACGAGGCTAAAAATCTAGTAAAACCCATATTGTTTGTTGATGATTTTCATGTGCTGCTGCAAGACGCATCTGCCAGCCAAGGCATATTAAATGTCATTAAATCAGAATTAAACAAAGGAGAAGTTATTTTAATAGGTGCAACCACTGCTGATAATTACAGAAAACATATTGCCAATGACGATGGACTTAACAGAAGGTTTGAGTCTGTAACTGTGGAAGAACCGGATTCCGAAATGGCTTTTCGCATTTTAAAAAGTGTTGGTCAAACTTACACAGAGCATCATACGCTAGACATAAATGATGAGGCCTTAAGAGAGTCTATTCGTTTGTCAAAACGGTATTTAAAAGAAAAAAGCCTGCCTGATTCTGCCTTGGATCTGGTAGATAGAACTATGGCCGCTGCAAATGTTTCCACGCAATCATTACCTGCAGATTTAGAAGATTTAAGCGCCAAGGTTACTGAAATAGAATCGGAAGCTGAAAACCAACAAGAATCAGACAAGATTCAGGCTATAGATTGGATTTACATCGAATTAAAAAATAGATTAAGCCCTATTGTAACAGGGAAATTTGATACGGAAGATAGTCTACGACTACCTACCTATCTAAAAAAATCTGCCTATATAAAAAAGATACTAGCTGGTATAGAAACCCATTCAAAAGAAGACCGTACTGCTGTAACTGAAGAAGATTTAGCAGCAATGGTAGCTGGCATTACAGGTATTCCTGCCGGTAAGGTACAGACACAAGAGCGAGAGCGATTGCTAGAAATGGAAGCTACGCTAAAGAAAAGAGTTATAGGTCAAGATAATGCCATCCAAACAGTTACGGAAGCAATTATCGAATCTAGGTCCGGACTTTCAAAAGCTGGACAGCCCATAGGCTCTTTTTTCTTCTCAGGACCTACAGGAACAGGTAAAACAGAACTGGCTAAATCATTGGCAGAATTTCTATTCAATGATGAAACGGCTATTATCCGTTTTGATATGTCAGAATTTAAAGAAGAACATTCCGCAGCCTTATTATATGGAGCACCTCCAGGATATGTAGGTTATGAAGAGGGAGGGGTTTTGGTAAACAAAATACGTCAAAAACCATATTCTATTGTACTTTTTGATGAAATAGAAAAAGCCCATCAATCTGTTTTTGATGTGTTCTTACAAATTCTTGATGAAGGGAAGTTAAATGATCGTTTAGGGAAAGTTGGAGACTTCTCTAATGCCGTAATCTTGTTTACTTCTAATATTGGTTCTGATTTTATCAGTAAATCTATTGAGGGAGGTAAAATCCCTAAATCTAACGAATTGTTAGAGATTATGGCTAGCTATTTTAGACCAGAGTTTTTAGGTCGTATTACTGAAATTGTTCCTTTTGCACCAATTGCTAAAGAAAATGCGCCGTTCATTTTTGATCTCCATTTGAAAAAAGAATTATTGGTATTGACCGAGCGATTGGGAATTACTCTGGAAATCGATAAAAAAACCAAAGACCATTTATCTTTGGATGGGTTCTCCCCTACCTATGGTGTACGACCTCTTAAGGCCGTTATACGTAATAAATTGAAACGCCCATTATCTAAAATGATTATTTCAGGAGAGATTAAGGCACCACAAACGGTAAAAGTTACGTTAAAGAAAGGCGAACTTGATTTTAAGGTAATAAAGTAAGCCTGTAAAGTTTTACCTAGTAGTTTAACAAGCAATACCAATTGTAATTGATCTAAAAAAATGGCTAAACCGTACTACGAAGCACCATTTGATTTTAAGCGTTTTTTTGAGAAAAAAGAACTTAAAAAACTATCGCTTCAAGATTCTATTTCTCAGTTTATAAGTGTTATCATAACCACTTATTTTGAAGAATATACTTTTGATGAGAATTTTGGTAGCGAAATCTGGGAAACGGATTTTGACCTTTTGGTAAATACCAATGTACTAAAGGAAAGAATTAAAAAGTCATTATCCAATCAGATTAAAACTTACGAAAAACGCTTGACCAATATAGACCTGAATATTGAATTGATGGAAAGCCTCTCATCCAAGACCAATAAGGTGCGCCTAAAGAAATATCTCTACATTACTATTAAAGGAACCATTGTAAAAACCGATGAGCCCTTTGTATTTACCGGAGATTATTATCTAGCGCCCTTATCCTATAAATAATTGTTTACTAGGAGATGATCAAGAAAGAACCAAATTCAATATTTAGTAAAAAAATAACGAAATGAAGGGCCTTACTAAAGAGGAAATAAAAGACAGACTTATTCGTAGGGCCGCCGAGGATTGGGGTGTAGACGATATGGAAATAGAATATTCCTTTGACCCTATTGTAGGCATTCTTTTTGATGCCTGTGCGCATGAGTTTGAACGTATTTCAGATACCATAAAAACAAGTCGTACAAAAGTAACCGAACGTCTGGTTGATCTACTGACACCAGAAATATCGGTAACCGCCAAACCAGCACACGCCATTATGCACGCATTGCCTATTGATGACAAAATGGTGATCAACGAGCGAAGTCAGTTTTTTCACAGAAAAAGAATGCCCTTGTTCAGGGATAGCGGAAAGGAAGATTTTAAGGATTTTTTCTTTTGCCCGTCAGGTGAATTTACTTTGAATAATTGCGAACTAAACTATATAGCCTATCCGGACAAGATTGTTTCGTACCACAATCACCGAACAACACCATGGCTTAAAAGTTCTGATTTTGAAGGAAGTACAGAAAATTCTAGTATTTATATGGGGATTAAGCCTGCCTTGGCATGAAGACTCTAGATGACCTAATTTGTTATTTTGATCTTTTAAACTTCTCAAATAAAGAGCTCTTGGTACACCATTTAGGTATTGCTGACTGGTCTATAAACGGAGAATTGCTAAATGTATCCAAGGGGTACGCCCAACGGGAAATTGTTAAGGACGATTATAGCGCTTATATCAACGAAAGTATACAAAGTAAGATTCAGTTTTATGAGGAATTTGTACAAGAATTTTATAGGGATCATTTTTATACCGTAGAAGGAAGTATTGAGCTAAAGGGAAAGCTCAAAAAGTATCCAGAAGCGTTCAAGACATTCTTGACCCAAAAAGACCTGGATGCCCTTACCACACCTTTGTTATGGATTAAAATAGAATTTTCAACCGTGGTTTCTACCGCAATGTTAGAAAACTTGCACTGCCACCTTAATTGCTTTCCTACGCTAAATAAAAAATCGCATAGCATTAGTAAACGCTTGCAACCTAATTTTAATATCATTCCATTAGAATCCGGAAACGATTTCTTCTTAGATGTTCATAATGTACTGGGTGATAGCGGAAACGAATATTATGTGCGGGATAGAAATAAAAAAGACGATGCACGACCCCAAGCTTATTTGCGCTATGGTGGCGTAAGCAGGTTTGACGAGCGGGATGCTTCAGAACTCTTAAATTACACCTTAGATTTGCTTAAAGAGGATAGTGTAGCCTTTTCGGCCATGGGTGATGATTTTATCAATTCAAACTTAAAAGATCTCAAACAGATTGTTTCTCGAATTGAACAACAGATAGAACTGCGTAATTTCAGAAAGCATAAAATTCCTTATTTAATTGTAAACCGTAATAGCGTAGAGAAAAATAGGGATAAAATTGTCTTTACAGATTATTGGACCACAACCGGAGAAAAAGCGAACAAAATAAATCCGTACAGTAAACTGTACCAATACTCGGGAACAGCTTTCAAACCAGATACTTTAGTATTCATAACCGGTAGTTTGGGCGGTCATGATGAACCAAATCCCAGTGAGAAAATTTATGCCTACAGAGAGCAGATTTTATCTAGGGGCCGTATTATAACACGTCAAGATATTATACACCATTGCTTTGCTGTTTTCAAGAATGCCATTACAAAAGTAACCGTAGAAAAAGGGGTTATGGTTTCACAAGACAATACCGTAGGCTATACCCCTACCACTGATATTCATATAACACGTCACCTTGATGCCGATTATAGTGAAACAGACTGGGAGCACCTAAAAAAGGAGCTACTGATTGGGATTAAGACCAAATCTGCAAATGTTTTGCCGTTTCGGGTTTTCTATACTTAGAAATAAACAATAAGCCAGTGTTGATTTTCGTTAGATATTAGCACTGGAAAATTTGTAGTCCAAGGATTTGTAATTATACACCAATTTAATTGGTGCTATTGGTGTAAAACCTTGAAGGAGTTTGCACAAAACTATACAAAATGACTTTTCAATTTAATGTACTGTCCTGTAGGCACTTTTAGTTTACATAATTAAATACCCGGGAACCCTTTCCCTACATTAGTCTATATGTTACAATAGTATTTGTACGAAATACCGTTCATCGATTTGAATCCCGAGTTTTTGGTAACTCCTATAATTCTAAATACCTTAACCAGCATAAAAACAACTGCATGTCTAAAATTGTCGAGGTCAAGCTTATTTTAAATGGTAATGCGTTTCTGCCTAATTCTGGCTATACCGTTTCCGTAGAACAGGCCATAGGCGGTCACAGTGCTTTTAGGGTTTCTTTTCCCGCACACGCAACAGAAACCTATGCAGGTCCCCTAATGAAAAATGCCCTTGGTTTTATCGGTAAGAAAATGTCTATTGGTCTCAACAATGGTGAAATGGAATTTATTGGAATCATTACCAATGTAGACCTACAAAAAGGCGTTGGCGCAGCAGGTACCCTTGTAGTTTCAGGTCATGGCCCTGCTGTGCTACTGGCTAATTCGGTACAGTGCTTCAGTTACGAAGAAGGGACATCATTATCACAGGTGGTGGAAGACACCCTAAAAGGACATTCCACAGATATATTGAAAAAAGTATTGGAACAGGTGCCAATGTAACATTGCCGTATACCGTGCAATACAACGAAAATGATCTAACATTTCTACAAAGACTTTGTAGCCGTTACGGGGTTTGGCTCTATCATAACGGTCGGGATTTTTGTGTGGGAAGAAAAGACAGTGCCACTATAAATGGTGTATATGGTATGGATGTACTTTCATTCAATCTTTCCACTTCGTTAAAAGAACAGGTTTTTGATATGAAGGGGCATGACTGGGTAAACGACACCCTTTTAGAGGCAAGTTCCAGTTCGCATTCACCAAGTTCGTCACACCCCTACCTTTCCTCCATCAAAGGAGAATCAGATGCCATATTCAGTAAAAAGGGGAATTACGACTACACAGTAGGTCAACACGAGTACAGCGCACAATCGGGTCTTGATGCTGCCGCCAAGGTAAACACACTGGGCAGATCATCGGCCATGGTTATAGCTTCAGGAACCTCGGAACTCGCTTCCATGCGCGTGGCAGATACACTTACGCTTAAAGGCCTTAATTTCTCAGACCCTACCACACAAGACCCTTATGGATCATACGATATTATAAAAGTAGTACACCGTTTTGACCATAGTGGTCATTACAGCAATTCTTTTGAGGCCGTACCTCAAGGTACAGAACACCTACCCTACTCCAACAGCTTTGCTATACCAAGAGCAGGAGCCCAAAGAGGTTGGGTTTTAGACAATACTGACCCAGATGGTTTAGGTAGAATCAAAGTACAGTTCCCTTGGCAAAAGCCTATGGGTACTAGTACCCCATGGATAAAAATGACAACTCCCTATTCCGGTAGTGGCAAAGGCTTCTACTTTATTCCGGAAAAGGATGAAGAGGTATTGGTAGGCTTTGAAGGTGACAACCCTGAAAAACCTTTTGTATTAAGTGCAGGTTTTAACAGCAGCGCCAATAGCGGCTTTGCAGATGCAGATAATAATATTAAAGCTATTAAAACACGTAGTGGGCATTTGATTGAGCTGAATGATACGGATGGTGGGGAGAGTATTACTATAACAGATAAGAATAAAAATATTATTCTAGTAAATACGTCTAACAATGATATTTTGATTTCAGCACATAACGATGTCACCATCTCGGCTGCCGAAAACATGACCTTAAACTCCAAAAACATGAAAATCAATGTAGAGGAGGACCTCGACATTATGGTTGGCAAGGACAAGACGGAAAGCATCAATGACGATTATACGTTAATGGCCAATAACGAAGAGCATCGAATAGGAGAGGATATCAAAGTAATCAGCAATACTTACAAACAAGAAGCACAAGAAATTACAACCGACGCCAGTGGCGAAATAAGGACCAATGCTGGAGGTAAGATTACCATTGGTAGTGCCGAGGGTATTGAGTATGGAGAGTAATCAAATGAAAACAAATGAAAAAGGTTATACTATTTCTAGCTATAATGACCGGTTGTATAGGCCTGACTGCTTGTCAAGATAATGCAACAAAAGATTCGAAAACCACAAAGAATATGGCAAAGTACGATTTTATATCCTCCGCGTGTGCACCAAATTTATATCCTGCGGAAATTATACAGGGCGATTTCTACTTAGAAGACGGCAGTAGTCTCTATATTCCAACAGGGGCCTTCTTAAAAAATGGTTGGGGCGGTGTGGCAGACGCATGTCAGTGGACCCGACCGTAAAGCAATTCCCGTTAGCCTTGATATCACTTGGGTTTCGTACTTATGGAAAAAAAATATTACACTGGGAATTTCGCCCTACCAAGGGAACAAATAGCCAAATATTTTGAAGAAGGTTTTTTTGATGTAAAAACAGGTAAAAGAGGAACCTACCATTGGGTCGTAGCTGGCGTTGCACCCGGTGGTGTAGTAGTCGTATGGCTTGTTGGAACTAATAAAAATGTTGAAATTGGAAGGTATAAAGCTGAAGAAACTACGGTGGAGAAAGAAGATTTTATGCCATATGCCGAACTTTCCGTTTCAGAGATTTTAGATCGCCGAGTAAAAAGATTCTTGGAAAAGAATAATAAACCTGCAGAATTCGTGGATTCAATTCCCTACGGAATTTGGGATACCTATCGTATAAAATATAATTGGAGACCACAATTTAATTTTAAGACTAATAGTGAGATAGAAAGCATGATTATAGAATATTACAACGGCGAAGAAATCTATTCTAGCTATGAGGACTTTGAACTAACCATAGACAAAGAAAAAGCAATTCCAAAATATATTGGACTTCAATGGAAAGATAGTGATACTAACAATAAATTTGGATGCAAAATATACCTAGCAGAACAAGAAATCTTTTCTGCTTATAAAAAATTAGGAGTGGATAGCAACTTAAATCCCCTACGTCTACTTATAAATGTTGATAAATATCATAGCGAACTCACACTTACTTTAGAGAATAATAAGGATACGGAGCAGCTGGTCAAACAGAAAGTAACTATATATACCAGGAATAAATAAAAACGAATGGCAGGAATTGGATTAAATAACGTAGTTGTAAATACCGCACCAGTACACGTGGGCAATTCGAAATACCAAGAATCAATTGGGGACGAATATGTCGATGTTATCGTAGGGGTGTTTTTTGACGGTACCATGAACAATCGAAAAAACACAAATGCCAGACTTGAAAACGAAAAGCAAAAAAAGGGACTTAGAGCGAACAAGGAAATTGCCGATAAGTTTATTTCGGCAAAAAAAGAGGACACCAGCTATTATAATGACCATTCTAATGTTTCAAGAATAGAACCTTTTTACGAAGAAATAAATGAAGAAAAATATAAACAATTCTCGCTCTACATAGAGGGCATAGGAACTGAAAATTATAAAAAAGATAGCCCTAAACTGGGTGGCGGAATGGGTATGGGCCCCACAGGTGTGCGTGCTAAGGTTTTAAAAGGATGCGAAGAACTAGGAACGAAGGCGAAGAAGTATGTAAAAGATCTAAAGGTAAACAGGCTTACCATTGATGTTTTCGGATTTAGTAGAGGTGCTGCGGCAGCACGTAATTTCGTACATGAAATCAGCCAAAATAAAGGGCAGGTAAAAGGAATAATAGGTTCAACCGTCATTTATTATAATGTAGACAATGGTGCTTTAGGCGAGGAATTGCTGGCTAATAGCATCGAAATAAAACTGTTGACAGTCCGTTTCGTTGGTCTCTTCGATACAGTTGCGTCCCACGGAATTTTCCACGACAATGATACCAAGGATCTTTCATTGGATGCCATTAAAAATGCAAGATATACGCTACAATTAGCCGCTGCGGACGAGCATAGGGAAAACTTTCGATTAACCAATATAAAAAGTGCAAGCGGTAAAGGAGTAGAACTATTTTTGCCGGGCGTACATTCCGATATTGGAGGGAGTTATAAAGATGGTACAGAAGAGAGAGATTTAATCGTCAGGGAATCGATTTCAGACGCAACCCTTAAGGAAGACCGTACCTTTCTTATAAAAGAAGGATGGTTTAAACCTGATCTAATTAATGTTTCCTCTCCTATTTATATTTCGGGTTATGGAGGAGGATATTTATTTCCTGTAAAGTTGACCGGTTCTCGCCCCAATCTTACCAACAGATACAGCTTTATACCCTTAAATTTAATGGGGGAAAAAGCATTTGAAAAGAAAGTTGGTTTTTTGACAGATGATATATCTGAAAATTATCCAATAATTAGCGATCTAGAAAATGTAAAGGCTCGAATTGACAGCTATGCCAAGGGAGAAGCCAATGAATTATCTTTCGATGATATGAACGACCGGAAGCTTCTTTTAAAATTACGAGAAAAATACTTTCACTTTTCTGCTCACTATCATGATAAGGCCTTACTTAGCACAATTGTCCCCATGAAACCACATACCGAAAATGGTGTTAGAATAAGGAAAGTGAATGATGGTTAAAACTAAATTCCAACCTAAAGATATAGTAATGGGTTAGATTGATACCGGAAAAAAATAAATATGGTGACAAGCTCATATTTAACGAAAAAGTAATATTCAATATCTTCTACAAGATTTACATTAAAAAGCCGAGTTAATAGTAGAAGTAGACAAATACAATACTAGTATTTGAGTTTTTCTTAAAGATATATATGGAACATATCCATTGGAAAAAGTAATGGTAAAAGTTTATCCAAAAACTAACAATTAATTAATATTTGATAATGCACTGGAAAACTATAATACTTGCCTTTGGTACCGTCTGGTTACTTAATAGCCATTTGGGTTATGCCTTGCCTAAAACAGAAACTCTTAATAAACCTCAAAACAATACCTCAAAATTAAATCGCAACATGGCAAATGATAGTACAATAATAGACAGCTCATTTGTGATTGAAAACCATCTGTCAGATTCTTATAAAGGGGTGTTTAAAAATGGTAAGCCTTATAACGGCTACTTCAAAAAAAACATTTCAGAACATGTAATTGTAGATTATTATAAAAAAGGCAAACAAATCTATCAATATTCAAATGACTATTTAAAACTACTTGAAAATGAGGGGAGCAATGGTTTTGAATACAACACTATACAAACCTTAGATATAGAATCTTCTTATAAAGAAGGTGAAATTTACTCTGGTTTTGCGTACATCGATAACGAAAATAGTTTCACCACAAAAGAAATTGAAAAAGGAAAGACCAAAAAAATTGACATTGATGTTTTCGCCATGCATTATTTTAATAGGATAACAATTAAAGATGTTGATGGTGCTATCGAAATTACCACATTTGATGATGAGAATTCAAAAATTCTAATTGAGAAAGTCATGGACACTCTAACTTGCAAACTGGTTGACAAAAAAGTCATTGCCTACAAAGTGAACAAAGTTTTCAACTTTCAAGACCTGCCCAAAAACAGTATGATTCGTTCCTCAATCTTTCAAAACGAGCCTTTAACTATTGTTATGCGGATAGATAAAGAATTAGAAAACCAATCATCCTGTCAAGAGCTTTTTCGAAATATTTCATTATTCAATTTCAAAGACTTAGACGATTTTTATACAAAATTTGAACTTGCTAATAATGAACAGAATAATTCCGAAAAGGTTGCCTTGCTAATTGCTTATGTTATGACCGATGAAAACAGTGCTATTAAGAATGGAATCTATTGGGAAACCACTAATGGCGGGCAGTATCATGAATACTTAAAAGGAAGTGAATTAAAAATAGAAAGCCAAACTTTGGAAGAATTTCAGAAAAGTATTGATAATTTTTTTAATAAACTCTAATTGCGAAATAGTACCGAGCATGATATAAAATTTATAGAGCTCAACGGACAACCCGTTGTGCGAACGTACTCCGCAGAAGTTCGTAACCTGACTTATACGGATGGAAAAACTGAACATTCTTGTATAGCCATGTTTTTCACCGTACAATACCTAAGGATTAATCCAACGGGGAATTTAGAGTTTAATTTAAAAAGATAGACCGAAGGTTATTTTTGGACAAAAAAGATCGGCCAGTTTTTAAGCCTTCAAAAGCTCAAAAATTAGCATTGGCAGTAGCGAGTATTAACGATGACTTAATTTTTGAGGTTACTAAAAATTATAAGCTAATTGGTGTAAAGAACATAAATGAAATTAGAAGCAAATGGAAAACAATACGGTCTAGCCTGCTTTTATCTTTTCCTGACTTAGAAGATTTATGCAACAATTTTGATATACAACTAGCGGAGGGAAATATTCAGTCACTCTTTAAAAATGATAATTTCTACAATTTCTTTTTTGCAAATATATTCTATCACAAATTTGATGAAGATAGTTTTTCAGTTGCCAAAAAAGTAATATCAAACGGACTTGAAAATATATCCGTTCCTATTATTGAAAGTAGGCAAATTACAAAACAAGACCGATATTTTCAAAACATTACCATTGCCACTGAAGGGCAATTAGATGTTGAAAATAAAACGTTTCCTTTATATGAGTTGAATCAGTTTTTAAGTGAACTCCCTGTAAAACTAGGATCAAAACACAATCTCGACTTCATTTATCAAAGCAGTTATCAGATAAGTCCTAGAATTGGTCTAATTACCGAAGGGCAACTTGACTACGTATTTGAAATAAAAGACTTCTATAAAAAGAACACCACTATTAATTTTAAATTGGAAAAAGATGAGCGATAAAATCTATGTACTAGACGGCGCAATGTTGGAATGCGACCAAGGCATGCTTCCTGCAACACTTTTGGTGACTGAAAATCAAAAAATCAAAATACAGGGTAAGTTCAAGGCTACAGATATGGATGTTCAAATACCCCAAACTTTTTTCCAATGCAAATTGCAACCTGCAGGAAGCAGTTTTCTTCCCTGTATTCCAGCATTACTAAAATGGACAAAAACCTCAGAAAAGGCAACCTTAGGTAAAACTAAGAGGTTTTTGTTCGAAGATTCTGAATGCATGTGTGCCATTGGCGGAAAGGTCACTGTTCTACAGCCCATGCAAATAAATAGTATGGGGAGTGTTATGGAGGAGTTTAAATCAATTGCTATGACCATTATGGAGCAATGTTGGGTAAACAATAGCATATAATTCAAAATGATTTGAAGATAGAATCTACAAATCATATTTTTTTTAATTAATGTTAAACCCCGCCAATCCACTACCCTACATTTATCCGTATGTTTAAAAAATACTTGTGCGAATTACCGTTCATCGATTTCGTTCATTTAATTTTGGTGGCTCATATAATTCTAAATACCTTAATCGCCTTAAAAACAAACGGATGTCTAAAATTGTCGAGATCAAGCTTATTTTAAACGGGAACACGTTTCTGCCAAATTCGGGCTATTCCGTTTCCGTAGAACAGGCCATAGGTGGCCACAGTGGCTTTAGGGTCTCCTTTCCGGCGCATGCCACCGAAACCTATGCAGGTCCTCTTATGAAAAATGCACTTGGCTTTATCGGCAAGAAAATGTCTATAGGACTTAATGGCGGTGATATGGAATTTACGGGGATCATCACCAATGTGGACCTTCAAAAAGGAGCTGGTGCAGCCGGTACGTTGGTAATCTCTGGCCATGGCCCGGCGGTTCTATTGGCCAATTCGGTACAGTGCTTCAGTTATGAAGAAGGCACATCATTATCGCAGGTTGTAGAAGATACCCTAAAAGGACATTCCACAGATATATTGAAAAAAAGTATCGGAACCGGTACAGATGTTACACTACCCTATACCGTTCAATACAACGAAAGCGATCTTTCGTTTTTGCAAAGGCTTTGTAGCCGTTACGGGGTTTGGCTCTATCATAACGGTCTGGATTTTTGTATTGGAAGAGCAGGCAGTACCACCCTTAGTGGCGTCTACGGGATGGATGTACTTTCTTTCAATCTTTCTACTTCGTTAAGGGAACAGGTTTTTGACATAAAAGGACATGACTGGGTAAACGATACGCTCTTGGAAGCCACTTCATCCTCCCATGTGGCAAATTCGTCCCATCCTTATCTCGCACCGGTAAAGGGAGAATCAGATGCCGTTTTCAATAAAAAGGGAAGTTACGACTATACCGTTGGCCAACACGAGTACAGCGCTCAGGCCGGTTTGGATACGGCCGCCAAGGTGAACACCTTGGGAAGAGCATCTGGTATGGTCACCGCTTCCGGAACCTCGGAACTGGTAGCGATGCGCGTGGGCGATACGCTTGAACTAGAGGGTCTTAATTTTACCGACCCCACAAAACAGGACTCCTATGGGTCTTATGATATTATAAAAGTAGTGCACCGTTTTGACCATAGCGGACATTACACTAATTCTTTTGAGGGCGTACCTCAAGGTACAGAGCACCTGCCCTACTCTAACAGTTTTGCAGCACCCAGAGCAGCCGACCAACGTGGACTGGTACTGGACAATGCCGATTCTGAAGGACTAGGTAGAATTAAAGTACAATTCCCTTGGCAGAAACCTATGGGTACAAGTACCCCATGGATTAAAGTTCCTACCCCATATAGTGGCGGCGGAAAAGGCTTTTATTTTATCCCAGAAAAGGATGAAGAAGTATTGGTAAGTTTTGAGGCCGGAAACCCAGAAAAACCTTATGTCTCCAGTGCCGGATACAATGCTAACGCCAAGAGCGATTTTTACGACCCGGATAACAACATAAAGGCCATTAAAACCCGTAGTGGGCATTTGATCGAGCTAAACGATACGGATGGTGAGGAAAGTATTACCATAACGGACAAAAACAGCAACAAGATTTTTCTGAATACCAAAGATAGCAGCATTAGTATAAGTGCCCCGGGTAATCTTTCGTTAACAGCAGATACTATAGATATTAAGGCTAAGAATGCGCTGACGATGAAATCGGAAGAATCAACCATAGCCATCGGAGCCAAAGATGCTATTGGTATGCATAGCACTGAGGCTACCGTTCAAATAAGCGGAAAAGAAAATATAGATATCCGCAGCACCGAGGCCGAGGTCAAGATAAAGGCAAAGACTACTACCAATATAGTTGGAAACGACAAAGTGGATATCCTTTCCGGAAACGAACTTGCCATGCACGGCAAATCAACTAGTAAACTCACGGGTGGTGAAGTTCATGTAAACAAAGGTTAAGATGGAGGCAGTACTGAAGATAAAACCTTATGCCCTTCAGCATAAAACCTACCGCCATTCAGCAAAGTCTATTGTGGCCACTAAGGACATGATGATGAAAAACTCATCTGAAACCGTTTTACAAAAAACCTATGTGCAGCCCAACATTTCTGGCAAGGGCCTCATTTTTGATGTGAAAACTATTTCCGAGAGTTTTGGTAAAGGAAGCGCTACGGAAAAGCTTAACCGGGAAATGAATACTCTGTTACATGAGATTACCGTGGGCACCGATGAAAAGGGAAATTTCAAAAAAATATATAACAAGCCAACGGTAATCGAAAAATGGGCCAAGGTTCGTAAACAGTGGAAAAAAGAGGCGAACAACGAAACCCGAGAACAAATCAATAAAACTATTGCTATAGTAGAAGAAAACCTCTCCAATGGTAGTTTTGAAAAAGAGGTTGCCAATTCTGGCGCTCTATACTTTTTATTTTGGTCTACATGGTACCTATAGCGCTGCTTCTGAAACCATCGTAAAGCGGCAGCTGGCCAAGTTTTTGGTCACCCAGCCCCTACCCTTAAAAATCGAATACAAGCTCAAATCGCCGGGGAATGCAAATGCCCCTTTGGTGATTGAAGGTATTGGCACTGTTGACGAGGATAAACTAGATGCCAAGGAACTGACCAAGTTCATACGCACCCTTAAGGACAAAATAAATATGAAAGTTGAGCTTCAGGTGGACTATAAAGAACATTTGGAGTTTGACCGTGAGCATTGGCTTATTAAGGGAACACAACAAGTAAAAGTAAAGATTCCCGGCTTCTATATGACCGAGAGCAAACAGGAGATCACCGAACTCGAAGACCAAACCCATGGCGAATAAAAAATACGTACCGCAAGGCACCTATTTGGCCTGTGACAAGGGCACGGTACCGGTAGAGTTTATGATTACGAATAACAACAATTCATTCTTATTCGAAGAGCCGATTGCCAATTCAGGAGATATGGTGCCGATGGTCAACGTTATGCCCATGGGCGTATGCACGGTAACAAGTAACCCCTGTGTGCCTGCCCCTATCATGTGGGACGGTTTCGAGGACGGTATTTTTATCGGTTTTTTCAACCCCTTGTTGGAAGATTCGGTATTGCCTTGTGGTGCTGGAGGTAAAATAGAGATTTTCTACTCCATGGAAGATGCCACTGCCGCTTGTGCGGAGGAGGAATCCAGTTTTTGGGGGACCTTAGGCAAAGTTGTACTTGTGGTGGCCGCAGTTGCACTTATAGTTGTCACAGGAGGAGCTGCGCTGGCGGCAATAGCGGCAGTTGGAGCGGCGACCGGAGCCTTGGCAACAGGAGTAGCTGTGACGGTCGCCGCTTTGGAGGTAGCAGGCTGTCTTTTGACCGTAAAAGCCTTATATGACTACTCCCAAGATGGAGACGAAGAAGCATTGTTCAAGGAAGTAGCCTTAGGCTTTTTGTTTTTGGGTGCCGGAAAGGCGTTAGAAAAAGGGTTCAGAATGTGGAAGGCCGGTAGCGCTGTAAAAGCCAGTGATGAATTATTGGAAATCGGTGATGATGCGCTAAAGGGTGCCGATGAAATAGCGGGAATGAGCAAGGAGGCTTTGGAACAGGCATTAAAAACAGAGCCCGATACGGCCTTCTTCTGGTCTGGCAGGACTAATGGTGTCGGTGGTCAAGACGTTGCACTTGATATAGCAAAAAGTAGAGGGGGAACGACGATGGAAGGTATTATGGATGCAAATAATGTAAAAATGCCCGATTGGGATATAGCCAAACCGGAATCGATAAAGGCATGGGAAGATGCATCTGCAATGTATGCCAAGGGAGTTTCAGGAGAAGTTCGGGCCGTTGTTGGGAACAAGCTACGACCTAATAATATTTGGGAAAATGTAGAATTACCTAGATTAATGAAAAATCCCGATGTTACTAAAATAACGACCATCGATCCAGTTACCCAAATAGAAAAAGTAATATTTACAAGATAGGTATGAAGATTACAGGAACATCATCGCACATTAAGGTTGAGATTGGCAAAATCACTTATATTATAGAGGGAGAAAGAACCGTAAATGGATTTCTTGCAAATTTAGACACGATTTCTTATGTTGACGAACCAGAAATCACCGAAGTACCAGAAAATGAGATCTCTAATGTAAAAAAAGAGGTCTTGGCATATACCTCGGATAAAAATTTTAAAGTCGAGTTCGAAGAGAAGGATGATGGAATTGAAAAAAAAATGCGTTAAAGATCTTGGATGATGCGGTCAATAAAACGCTTGAGCTTTATCAAACCGAATCGATACAGGACAATTATAAAGATATTATGAATCAGCTAGTCTATTTAAAAGACGCGTTGAACAATGAGAATGACAGGAACTCTTTCTCTAAAATAAACCTCAACAAATATGCTCAGGAATATTTGACTGATATTCCCGGATATTCTACCTTGTTATCCCAAGCGTTCGGGGTAATGAGCTTAATGAAATATGGTAAGCTTTAGATTACAGCCTTACATCGAAAGTTCGTAAAATTTATAGCTCAGCAGTCTTTATAGCGAAAACATAATGGCAAATAAAAAATACGTACCACAAGGCACCTATCTAGCCTGTGATAAGGGCACTGTGCCCATGGAGTTTATGATTACCAACAATAACAATACGTTCTTGTTCGATGAACCTGTAGCTAATACGGGCGATATGGTACCGATGCTCAACGTAATGCCCATGGGGGTCTGTATGGTAACGGGCAGTGCTTGTGTTCCCGCACCTATTATGTGGGAGGGTTTTGAGGATGGTGTTTTCGTAGGATTTTTTAATCCTTTGTTGGAAGATTCTGTACTACAATGTACTGTTGGCGGAAAGATCGAGATTTTTTACTCGCTGGAAGATGCCGAAGGAGCCTGCGCCGAAGAAGGCATGGGTTTTTGGGAGAAGCTTGCAGTCGCCGTTGTGGTCGTAGCCGCCGTAGTACTAATTGTTGCCTCCGGTGGTGCGGCATTGGCTGCCGTTGGTGCGGCATCGGCTGCATATAGCGCAGGGGCCATGGGAACAATGGCGGTGATGGGAGGCGTGGCTGCATTGGAGGTGTATGGTGTATATTCGGGTGTCAAAGGATTGTACAATTATTCGCAGGACGGGGATTTTGAAAGCTTGGCCAAAGACGTGGCATTAGGGTACCTTTTCTGGGGTGCTGGTGCTGCAATTGGGAAAGGATATAAAATGTATAAAGCCAATAAGTTAGCTAAGGCCATCGACGAAGAACGGATATTAAAGGAGGTTTTTGAATCCATGGATCACAATGGGACTGGGAAGAATGTAATTAAAATCGGGGACGAAGCTCTTGAAGCAGGTGATGAGAGTCTAAAATTAGTTGAGGATATTAATTATTCTAGAAAAGCATATGAAAAAGCTCTTAAAAATCATGATGTATTACCAGCTAGCAAAAAAGTAAAAACAACTGCCTCAGATGGAAAGAATACCGTGAGCGGAAGTTCACCAAAGCGGATTAGTAATAAAACCCGAGATGCCATGGGTGGTGTTGATGATGTATCATAAGGCAATGTAATGGATCAATCTGATGAAATTGGACATACTTTAAATAATAACTCAAGTATTGATAATGGTATTCCATAAGGTCAAGCAAGTGCAAGTCATGCCGAAAAACAATTATTAACGGCTAAACCCGGTGAAGCAATAGGGGTATCTAAACCTATGTGTACAAATTGCAAGAGTTTTGCTCAAAAACAAGCAGACGCAATTGGTAAAGATATTGTTATTACTGACCCTGATGGTACCAAAATATTCAGACCTTGGCGAAAGCAGTCCAATAGACTTAGGCTGGGATTAAAAAGTAATTATAATGAATAATATGTTTAAAAAATAGTGGAAACATCACAGAACTCTCATTTACCTTTAAAGTATAGAGTAGAGATTGCAAAATCTTTAGGTGCAGAATTAGTGAATAAAGTGTTTTTAGAATGTTGTAAAAAAGTATATTTAAATTTTAATGAAAATGATATAAATATAAATTACGTTTTAAAACTCGCTGAAGATTTCTTATTTAATAAAAAGGAGGTTGATTTTAAAAAGCTAATAAATGAATATAGAAATTATTTTGAAACAATAAATGTTAAACCAACTTCTGGCATTGCACTTAGTGTATTATCATTAATATATAATTTAGAATATAACGCAGCTCTAATATTAGATATTGATGATTACAAAAGTCAGGATGACAATGAATTTGATTGGGAAGAATGGAACCCAGACTTTATTGCATCAAATGTATTTTCAGAGGGAAACCCATTCCTAAATGAAGGAGATTCAGAAAAAAGAAAAGAATTTTGGTTATGGTACTTAAATACAGTTGATGGCATAAAAGCTAATCCAAATAAAAGTATTCTTCAAATTGATGCTAAGGTGAATGTTAGTGAAGGTCCTGTTCTAAAACGGGATATTTCTTCTTTGATAAACACTGAAGTTGAAAATAAAATTAATAGAGTTATAAACCTTGTTAAAAATGATTTAAAAGAAGGTGTAATCTGGGATAAAATAGAAATTGAAGGAGAAAACCTAAAAACAGGTAAATCAATGAGAGCATATTTTTTCAATGATGAAACGAAAATTAAAATATCTTTAACATTTTTCCTCCAATCTGGTGATAAATCAAGTGTTACTTTAATGGAGCAAATAAAGGAGGAAATGTATTTACAAAACAAAAATCAAGGCGCTTGGCTTAATTACCGTATAGATGTTGAAAATGATGGCACATATAGTTTTAACTTCAACTATGATGATATAAAATTACTCCCTGAAAATAAACAAAGGCCTGATAATTTTATCCCCGAGTTTAAAGCTTTTCCTCGAAATAAAAATTTACTCCTGAATGGTGGCAAAAGATAATTGAAACAAATCAATTAAACTACCTGTAATTAACTGTTTTTGCTTTCATAGTTTGTATTTGGAACAACAGAGGGCCTAAAGTTAGTATTTAGGCTAGTGCCTCCCCCCGCTAGCGCTCGTTTGCAACGAGTGCCGTACCGAGTAAGAAACAATAAACTAAGCTTGCTAAACATTTAGATGGCTTACAGAAATGTAGCATTGAAAAATAGAGTTGAGCTCATGAAAAGAGAATCGCGTTCAAAAATAGCAACTAACTAAAGCTTTAAAATTTTCTTGAAATACCAAAATGATGTGCATATTTGTAGAAACAAGATGCCCTAATGAAAACATCCCTACTATTTCTTTTGTCCACCCTACTCTATTGGCCCATTAGTGCTCAGGACTCTTCTAAAAACTGGATTGAGACCGAGGCTAAGATTACCGAAATACACAATAATATAAAAGCAAGAGGAACAAGGTCTTTTGCTACGGTTTCCTACACTGGAGAAGATGGTAATCCATATCAAAGTAGGGTAGAATTATTGGCTATCCCTTTTGTTGGTACTTTGAAATCGGTTAATGATACAGTAACGGTCTATTACGACCCAGCTAATCCTACCTTGGCAAAATCTCCGGAAACTTCTTTTTTAGAATCGTATGGACTGTACCTCCTAATTGGTGCGGGAATCTTAATTTCACTTTATAATTTTAGAAACAAATTTGGAGGAGATGCCACTTAAGTGTTGCGCTGGCTTATCAAAAATTCAACTAAACCTACCTAAACGGCTCTGCAAAAGAAGCTAGAACAAACCCGATTATCATGCTTTAACGTACTGTAGCTTATCTACTACGATTAATCTGTTCGGCACTTAAACTTAACATTACGGAGCGTTCTCTGCCCTCCTCCTCTTCAAGCAACACATAAATATTTTGACCTTTGCCCAAAGCAAAGTCTTTGCAAACAAAAACAAGGTGATTGCCATTATGTGCCGCAATGGATTCTTGGAGATTATAAATAAACAACTCTTCTATTTCTATTTCGTGATTTCCATCCGGAGATTTGATGAAAAACTTTAACGATTTCGCCAGTAACGAATTCACGGCCCATGGTGGCGGCAAGAGCAAACTATCAGGTGGAAAAGTAGAAATAAACCAAGGATAAGCCTATGCAACAGACAATGGAAGCATTGGTACCCTCGTTTACCGGTATATGGCAATCCTATACCATGGACATACGGCAACGTTCTATCCTTGGGGGAGTAGCCAATGAAAATAGCGTTCGGGCCGAGGTGCGTAAATACTATTTCCGGCAAAACGAAACCGGTTATATTTTTTCTTTTGAGGTGACGGACCGTTTCCAAACGAACAAAGAAGGAATTAGGGCGATGGAAAATGATATCGCCAAATTACAGTCCGAACTCACCGTACAGACGGATTTTCAAGGAAACCCCATACGAATATTGAATCTAGCGGCTATCAGGGATAATTGGAAAGGCTATAAAAAAGAATTCGCAAAAAAACATAAGGAACAAAAAGGACTCGAAGCCACTATAACCGCTACCGACTCCCTTTTGAACAATAACAAACTGTTTACCGAGAATTTTAGGGAATCTGAAATAGGTACGCTGTTCTTTCCCGATATCTATGGTACCGTATCTCGACAAGGGGAGACCATAGAATCGACCAAAATATTCACAGATTTTTTCAACACCACTCCCCTGCCTTTTAAGCTGACAACTACCTTAAAGAAAAGAGACCGATTAAAAGGCAATGCCCAAGTCTTTAGAAAGGGAATTCTGGACGAGGAAAACTTTGATCATTATAATGTTAGAAAGTTCTTTAGAAAATTGGCAGACAATATTCAACTGGCTATACCGGTAAAGGCAGCCTACATGGAGACCTATGACCTAGATAAGAACCACAGCCTAACACATGCCGGACAACTACTCACCGCCAACATTCCGGCACTCTTTAATTACGAACAGATTGTTCGTATAACCCCTAAAGGAAAGAACCTATGAGCGGAAAGAAATACGTACCGGAAGGGGTCTACCTAGTCTGCGATATGGGTACCGTACCTGCAGAACTGCGCAGCATATCCTATACGGAGACCTCCATTTTTGGTGAGCATATGTGCACCAAGATGGATAAAACCCTGATTGTAAACTTTGAACCTTTAGGCGCTTGTAGCGCCTCGAACGGGGCACCATGTACAGCTCCTGTACTCGATTGGACCAACGTTACCGATGGTATCACCTTGGGCGGCAATGAACTTTTGCTGGAAGACAGTGAACTGCCCTGCACATTGGGCGGTACCGTAAAGATTTTTTACTCCATGGCCGCTGCCATGGCCGCCCTGCCCGAACAAGAAGAGGAAAAGGGCTTTTGGGACAATGCCTTGGACTTTACCAAGGGACTGGGCACTGGCCTTTGGAAAGGCGCAAAAGGTACCGTAACCGGTGTTGCAGACCTTGTAGTTTGGGCAGGAAAACACTCTACACCGTACATGCTCTTAAACCCACAAGGGTATGCAGAACAACTGCAAAAAGATAAAGAGACTTTTACGGCTATAGGTAATATGGCCGTAAAAGCGGGTACGTTCGTCTATCGTAACTCAGCCGTAAACGCCCTGACAAACCCTAGCGATTATATGGCCGCGCAGGCCGAAAGTGCCGAAATGGCCGAACAAATGATGGATAAGGCCGCCAACATGAGTGCTGAAGAATGGGGCGATTTTACCGGACAGGTGCTCTTTGAAGTACTTATGGAAGTGGGTACAGCTGGAGGTGCCGCGGCTCTAACTGCAGCTAAGGTTGCCGATAAAACTGTTGATGCGGCTAGGGCTCTTGATAAGATAGCTGACCTTGGCGATGCAGCAAAAGCTTCAGATAAATTGGAGGATATTTCTGATGGCACTAAATTATTGCCTCCTCCGAAGGAGTTGGGGGATGTTTTGAATAAAAAATCCTTATTGGATAATGAAGGAGATATTGGTACATTTAAAGAATTGATTGATGCTGGTTCAGTCGGTGATAATATAACCCCGCATCATATGCCATCCGATGCATTTATGATAAAAAATAATGTAGATGGCTATACTCGCAATGATGGCCTATCAATGAACATGGAACAACCTCATCCTGGTACTGGGGGCAGGCATCGGCGAACATCTACCTATGATAACAATATGACAAAAGCGCAGCAAGAAGCTTATTGGAATAAAACTCCAAGAGAAGCACTAGCTCATGACATAAAGGATGCGAGAAAAATATACCAAGAAGACGGTTTATACAATGACAAAATAAAAGAAGCTATGAGAGATTATATAAAGCAAGCCAAAGAAAAATATCCTGACTTATACAAAAAATCAGTTAATTAAAATATTATGGGAAATTTAGTCGAATTAGAAAGACAATTAATTGAAAATAGGTCAATGAAAACTTATGAAGAAACAGGGTTATACGAAGAAGCTGTCGATGGTTTATTTGATGAGAAAAACCCAGATTGCATCCTCTCATTAATCAAAGGGTTTAAAGATGAAACTGAAAATCATGAGGTCATGTTTTCAAATTTGCATGGTATTGAGTATTTTTCAAAGACAATAGGTCTCGAAAAATATATTAAGATGATAATACCCTTATTGAAAGGTTTACAAGTGGATGCTTATGATTGGTCTGAAACAATATATTTACGTTTATTAAATAATGAAAAGTCGTTTAGTTTACTATCGGAAAGCTTAAGAACTTTTGATTCTCAAGACAAGGAAGTAATAAAGTTAATTACTGAAAATTTGATAAAAAGAAATCCGGAACGCTTTAAAGAAAAGGGAGAGATTATCCTTTCTGCTTTGTAGAAGTTGCTGCATTTTCCTCGCTAGCGCTCGTTTGTAACGAGTGCCGTTCAGAGTATGAAACAACAAACTAAGAGCTATCTAAAATATTTAGATAGCTTTTTTTTTAAGTGTTGAGAGAAAAGTTGATTAGCTTATCTACTACGATTAATCTGTTTTGTATCTAAACTCAACATTACGGAGCGTTCCCCGATGGTGCTGTAACTACTTTCGTATACGATAAAAAAGACCGATTGGTACTTACCAAACCTCCAGTTGGCGGTTCTACGGTACGAACCTTTAAAGAAGAACGCTTACACGCTATAATTACCGCTGATGGTGGCGTTACCTCTTTTGATTATAATAAAAACGGACTTATAAATGAAGTACGGGACAATGCCGGTAATATTTCTAAACTAAGCTATGATAAGGATTTTAACCTGTCTAAAATGCAATTGCCCAATAAAGCCGTTGCTACATGGAAGTATGATGCTTGGGGCCGTTGTCATAGAACCAAGAATGCGGCCGGTCACGAACAGAATTTCATCTATGACGATTTAGACCGCTTAAAACAAGTGGTAGAGGCAGATAACAATGCCATACAATTAAAGTACAATGCCTACGACGAGGTTACCGAACTACATCAAAAAAATGGCAAGGTAAAGTTCGAATACACCCCAATGGGAAGCCTAAAAATGAGGGAAGAACGCGGGCGAAAAGTATTCTTTAACTACGATACCGAAGAGCAACTACGCTTTATAGATAACGAACATGGGGAACGCTACCGATTTAAACGTAACCTGAACGGAGAAATCATTACCGAAATTGGTTTTGATGGTCTTACCCGAATGTACCAACGGGACCGTGCCGGTAAAGTGTGGCGTGTGAACCGCCCAGGAGGCAAGTTTACTGAATACGAGTACGATACCAATGGGCGGATTACCCGTGCCGAACATAGTGATGGCACTTGGGAAACCTACAGTTATGACCGTAACGGCAACCTCATTGAAGCTGTAAATGAAAATAGCACGGTACAACTCATTCGGGACGAGGCAGGAAGGGTTATTGCCGAAAATCAAGACGGACATCTTGTTGAAAGTGCCTATGACAACTTGGGTAACCGGATACAAATTACCAGTAGCCTTGGTGCAGAAATTGACCTATTACGCAACAGATTGGGCCAGATTGAAACGATGAACGCCCAAGTCAATGACATACAATCAGAAGAGAATACTGGGGCGACTAAAAACGCTCAAGCATGGCGTGCTGACTTTGCGTATAACAGCATTGGTATGGAAGTGGAACGCCTGCTCCCGGGCGGAGTTGTTTCCCAAATGAAATATGATGAAGCAGGGCGCCCCATTCAACAAAAGGTGACCCGTGGCCGTAGCGAAATGCGCCACCGCACCTATAATTGGAGCGTGAACGACCGCTTGACCCGGATGGTAGACGAGCTGAATAAAGGACAAGTAAGCTATACACATGACGCTTTTGGTAATTTAGCTTCCGCCAAATATGAGAACAATGATATGGACTATAAGTTGCCCGATGAAGTGGGCAACCTCTACCGTTCTAGAAATAAAGGCGACCGTGAGTACGCTGCGGGAGGGCAACTGATAAGAGATGGCCGTACAACCTTTACATATGATGATGAAGGTAACCTGATTGAAAAGCGAACACCGGACGGAGCTGAAACCTACGAATGGTACGGCAACGGTATGCTACAAGCGGTAACCAAAACCAATGGAGAAAGAGTAGAATTTGAATACGACGCCCTAGGTCGTAGAACCGCCAAAAAAACAATGCCACTTCGAGCGCAGTCGAGAAGCGGCATTACACGATTTGTTTGGGACGGCAACGTGCCGTTACATGAATGGAAGTATCCATTAAAAGATCGTCCTGAATGGATGGTTGATGAATGGGGTATGCTATCCAAAGACAAAGAGGAACCTGTTGATAATTTAATTACCTGGGTCTTTGACGAAGGAACATTCAAACCTACCGCTAAAATTATAGATGGTGAACAATTCTCCATTGTTACAGATTACCTTGGTACCCCTGTAGAAATGTACAACGCTCTGGGCGCAAGAACTTGGGCAGTGGAATATGATATTTACGGAAAAGTTCGTAAACTTGTTGAAGGTGATGTTGATGATTGTCCGTTTAGATATCAAGGGCAGTATGAGGATGCGGAGACTGGGTTGTATTATAATAGGTTTAGGTATTATTCTGCTGATACTGGAACTTATATATCTCAAGACCCGATTGGCCTTGCTGGGGGCATGCCCAATATGTATAGTTACACTCATGACAGTAATGCTTGGGTTGACCAATATGGTTTATATTCCGATTTATTAGGGTCAGGAATGGGACACCATCTTATGCCAAGAAGTATAGCTAAAAGTCTTGGGATTGGTGAACTTTCACCAGATAATGCTTTTTCATGGTATCCAAACAACGGTGCTAACACAGCAGATTTACATAAACAATTACATAGAGATTTAATAGATGAAGGGATACCTTATCATGGAAGTAAATTTAAAGGTACTTCTGATGAGTTTTTTGAAGCTGCTAAGAAAGCATATAAGGATATAGATGTAAAAGGATATATGAAAATACCAAAGGTACTGATAACAAGCTACTTAAAAATGTAACTCCTTTGGAAGGAATAGAAAAACTACAAGAATTACATAAAAAAGGTAAAATACCGTGTAAATAATGATATGGCAAATAAACAATTAGAAGTAAGTGATTATGGATTATATCTTTCTTCACCAGATAGGATGAATTCGTTTTTAAAGAGTGAAAAAATAAAAAGCAAAAAACTTTTAAGTTTCTTTCAAAAGAATCATGACAAATATTTGAAGTCAATAGAGGAAGGTGCATGGTTACCAATCCTTCCCATTGATTCTATAGAGTATATAGTTCAAGTCAATAAGGCATTAAGTGAGGATTGGATTGAAATTTATAAGATAGAAGGGTTTAATATAGAGGTTGGAAATGATAATAGCTTATGGATAGGTTCTTTAAGTAATCTTCATAATTGGAACCCAAAAGATTACCCAAAAGATAAAGACTTTAATTCGTACGAAACTTTGGATGGTCAAAAATGCTATGGCTCTCATAGGTTCGATATACCTAAAGGGAAATATTTGATAAATATAAAAGCCTATAAACATAAAAAGCAATTAGAATATCCCCAAGCTAACTTTGGTTTTTCTTTTGAATTAGAAAGCGTAAATCAATTTGATGGTTATAAAGATCCTAGAGAGGATGAGAAATATTCATTTAATGTGGCTCAGATGTAACTATTAAACATTCATGCCTCCCCCGCTAGCGCTCGCTTGTAACGAGTGCCATACAGAGTAAGAAACAACAAACTAAGCTATCTAAAAATTTAGATAGCTTTTGTATTTTTAATCAATAAGCAGAAATTGGTTATACGAGAAACCTAGGTAATAAAAGCCTTGGTTTTACAATTGATGATTTTAGATTCTTAATAGGAAATAACTGGGACGGCACTCGTGAAATACGAGTGCTAGCGGGGTTTTAAAAACTATAGGGTATGATGTTAACAAGTCAAGTAGCTTAATTTATCTTCCCCCGCTAGCGCTCGTTTGCAACGAGTGCCGTACAGCGTAAGAAACAACAAACAAAGCTATCTAAACATTTAGATAGCTTTTGTATTTCTAAAAAAAGGGTTCTAGCAGAGTAAAATAAATTGTCGAGGAAGAAGCTACTTTTGAAATTCACACTAGCGGGTTTCAAGAATAAGAGAGAACTGGGACCGCACTAACCACGAACAGCACTAGCAGGCAGTTGAATATGATATTTACGGAAAAGTACGTAAACTTGTTGAAGGTTCTTTGGAAGATTGTCCGTTTCGTTACCAAGGAATGTACTTCGATGAAGAAACTGAACTTTGTTACAACAGATTTAGATATTACGATAGTTCAACAGGAACGTATATATCACAAGATCCTATTGGATTAGAAAGTGGGAACTATAATATATATAGTTATGCTCACGATTCAAATATATATGTTGACCCATTAGGTTTAGTTCTAGGTAAAAGCATGCCTAAAAATAGTTGGAATTATGGTAATATGCCTAAAATTGATAATTACCAACTTCACCATGTTGTACCTAAATCAAAAGCAAGTCATCCTGCAATAAAAGCAGCAGGTTTTGATGTAAACAAACCAAGTAATCTTATATATTTACCTAAAGAACAAGGTATACATCCTGAAAGAAGTTTACATAATGGTTGGAATAAGCAGCATGCAGCATATAACTTAGAAATGGGAGATAAACTTGATAAATTATATGATAAAGGTATGGCTCAAGGTTGGGATCAAAAGAAATTCCATAGTGAAGTTGATAAATTAAGTAAAAATACTAGACAAGATTTACGAAAAGGGCGAATTAAATGCCATTAAAATATTAAGCTATGTACTTTAGATTATCTGAATTTTACAAACGAGATACAAGTTTCGTTTATGATCAAGAAAACAATCCTGTGAATTGGTTAAAACTAAGAGAAGGAAATAAATTTACTTTTGAGGAACCTCTTATTTATAATGTTGACAAAATTGACAATTACATAAATCAATATGATATTTTACCAAGTATTGGAATAAATTTAATTAGTAAGAAAATGGCTAAAACTTTATCTAGTTTAATAAAAGATGAAGTTCAATTATTCGATACTATTATCAAAGATGACAACGGAAATGAAAACAATGATTTTCTAGCTATAAATATTTTGAAAATCTTGCCTATTTTAGATAAAGAAAGAGCAATTTTTGAAGTCGATGAAGATGACTATTATGATATAAAAAAGTTTTATATAAAAGAACACTCTCTTAATGATTCTAATATCGTAAGAATGAAAGAACATCTTTCATATATTATCGTAAGTCAAAGCTTTAAAGACAAATGTGAAGAGGCTAATCTAAAAGGAATACATTTTATGGAAGAAGGATATAGTATTTATACGGACGTTTAAAATAAACCATGATAAAAATATAAGCCCTCCGCTAGCGCTCGTTTGTAACGAGTGCCGCATAGAGTAAGAATAAACTATAAACAAAGCTATCTAAATATTTAGATAGCTTTTGTATTTTTAGACAATGAGCAGAAAGTGGTAAAGGAAGAAACTCTGGCAATAAAAGCCTTGGTTTTACAATTGGTGTTCAGATTTTCAATAAGAATCAACTGTGACGGCACTCGTAAAATACGAGCGCTAGCGGGGGGAACATGACATGATAACTGGTTCTGCGGCAGGTGCTTATTTTAGAATTTCTAGAGATAATTCTAAAGATGTTAAACCCTTATTTGAATTATTATCCTTTGGGAAATTTGCGGTAGTTGATGGTAGTTTGGAAGTTCTTGGACTGGATAAGGTAATTCCTGAAAAGAAATTACAAAGGGAAATCATTACCGAATTACAAAGTCTAAATTTTAAACGAGAAAAAGGGTACTCAGATGTAAGAATGGGTCTCGCACTTGCTTGTGCTGGATGGGAAAAATCACCCCAAGTCAACTCTTTCCTTGATAGCTGTATTCAGAGTAATGACACACAATTGCAAAAAGTAGCTTTAAATTCAAAGAAAGGTCAATATTCCTCGCTTTAAATTAATTACAAATATTTCAGCATTAAATAGCTCTTTGATTTTAAAGATGAGTAAATTTTTTTCTTGTTTGACTGATTATAAATTTTGAGATTAGAGTGTTGCCGTTTCAAGAAATCTAGAGGCAATTCTAAAATATTAAAATGCTTGATAAGCCAAAATAATAAAATGAAAATATTCTTATACAATTCTAAATCCGATTACGAACTTCAGGATGAGGAATTAATATTAGAGGAAGCTTTAATTGAATTTTATGAATTATCAGACCCAGCAGCGCCTGTGTACCCGCCCCGATTATGTGGGACGGCTTCGAGGATGGAATTTTCGTAGGCTTTTTTAATCCCTTATTAGAAGACTCGGTATTGCCTTGTGGTGTTGGTGGCAAAATAGAAATCTTTTACTCTTTAGAAGAAGCCACGGCCGCCTGTGCCGAAGAGGAATCCAGTTTTTGGGAAACCTTAGGAAAAGTGGTCTTGGTAGTGGCTGCCGTTGCTTTAATAGTGGTTACCGGTGGTGCGGCACTTGCTGCCATAGCTGCCATTGGAGCTGCTTCTGGTGCTTTAGCAACAGGAATTGCAGTTACTGTTGCCGCCTTAGAAGTGGCGGGATGCTTATTGACGGTAAAAGCCCTTTATGATTACTCTCAAGATGGAGATGAAGAGGCTTTATTTAAAGAAGTTGCTTTAGGTTTCTTATTTTTGGGGGCTGGAAAAGTGTTGGAGAAAGGTTTTAGGGCTTGGAAAAATTCTAGGGCAGTTACTGAAGTTGTTGAACAAGTCACTAAGAAGATAAGTAAACGCCTCCAATACTTAGGTAGAACTCCATGGCAAGGCATCTAGGACAGGGAGAGAAGTGTTTGAAAGAATGCTGAATGGCAAACCACCAACAGCTAGAAAATACTTAGATGAATTTGGAGAAGAGGTAAAAGAATTTTGGGATCCTGATAATCAAATATGGAGAAATATTGATGAAGCAGATATGGGACATATTGAAGATGCCGTTACTTGGTGGAATAATACGGGAAGAAAATTTGGGCCTAAATCTAAAGAAGTAAGAGATTGGATGTTAGATTCGGATAATTATGTCCTTGAGTATTTTAGAACAAACAGAAGCAAAGGAGCCACATTAGGAAAGACTGTAACCTATATGGACCCATTATAAAATTTAAATAGCAATAAAAATGGCTTTATTAGAACAAGAACTGCAAAAAAAAATAGACGAATTACGGTTTTCGGCTAATTCCTTTTATAAAACAGACAAAACAAAATACTTTCAATTAAAAAATGAAGCATGGAACTTATATCCAGTTCCTAAAAACCAGTGGGGCGAAGCATATTCTTTAGCAAAAGATTTTTTTAGGGTATATATAAGAGAAATGGAATTAGAAGAGGCTCGAAATTGGTTAGAAAAAATGATTGAATGCAACAATCACTTACATCTTTTCGATTACGATGTTGATTTCAATGAAGGAAAATACTTTTTTGAAATTGGAAAATATGAGGACGCACTAGCCAAATGGAAATATGTTGTAGACGAAGCTGGTCTTCGTTATTTTGAAAGGGAGAAGCCAGAATATTTAGATTTCTACAAAAATCCTAAAAAGTTTATTTAACTATGGCTACGGCAGAGAAAATAGAATTATCGAATAGGGATTACAACGAATTGGAAATACTCATTGAACAGGGCAATGATTTCTATGAATCTGGTGAACTTAAAAAAGCACTTGAGAAATATGAATCCGCTCTCGACATTATCCCATCCCCTAAAACTGATTGGGAAGCAAGTACATGGTTGTATACCAGTATAGCCGACACGTTTTTTTCTGGTGGCAATCTAGAAGCTGCAAAGGATAACTACTACAATGCACTTAACTGCCCTGATGGTATGGGAAATGGATATATTCATCTAAGTTTAGGGCAAGCCCTATTTGAATTGAAAGAAATAGACAAGGCAAAAGAATCTTTTCTCAAGGCATACATGCTTGAAGGAAATGAAATTTTTGAAGGTGAAGACCCAAAATATTTTGAGTTAATCAAGAGTTTAACATAGCATACCTACCCTACACTAGCACTCGTTCGTTACAAGTGCCGTACAGCGTAAAAAACAAACCAGAATAAAATAAAAGCTATCTAAAAATCTTAGATAGCTTTTGTATTTTTAGGCAATGAGCAGAGAATGGTAACGCAAGAAACCTAACCAATAAAAGCCTTGGTTTTATAATTGATGTTTTCTGGTTTTTAGTAGGAAGTTACTGTGACGGCACTCGTAAAATACGAGCGCTAGCGGGGGAAAAAACGGTGGAAAAGCTAATTTGGCCAATAAGAAAAATGCTATAACGAAAGCCAAGTATGATAAATTTGGAAATCTACATAAACCATGTTAATTATATATAATGAAAAAAAAATTAGAAGAAGGAGATATTTTTTATGTTGAGAGAAATGGTCATTATTTTTTTGGAAAAATACTGCTGGATGTTTCAGAACGCATCTTAAAGATAGAACCTGAAAATCTAGGATTTAAATTTTTTAGTGGTTGTTGTCTTGCTGCTGTTTATAAGGGAATTTACAAAAGTCCAGAATTAGTCTCTAATGAAATAATAATTCCTAATACATTCATTTTTAAAAAATACTTTTACTCCAAAAAATACAAAGTCGACTGGACATTTTACAAACACGAAACCATTGATTATAGAGATTTGGATTTTCCTGAAGGCTTACAATCCGTCCATCACAAAGGGATATGTTTAAGTAAAGGTGAACTAGAATTAAGAACCAATTTAACCGCTGAACAATTTGATAACGAATATAAAATTGTAAAAGGTATAAAAGGTAGTTTTAACAGTTTAATTGATTATGCCTGTCATTATCAAAAACGTGAAGACTTGATGGATGTAATTTCAAAAAATTATCTAGAATGGTCCGACCTAAGATTCGCTCCTGAAAAAAGAAAAGAAGTCTACCAACAGATAGGAGAAGATATGAACCAAAGCTACTACGAAATGGCTTTAAAACATGGTTATGACCTAGGCCGTTTTTACCAATAAAAACTATGCAACATCCACAAAGACTTTTAAATGATGTCCTCTGGAATTTTAAAGACAAGACCTACTCCTCTCTTTCAGAATTCCTCATTGCCCTTCTGACGTATAACGAGAACATCTTCGGAGAAGATTTTGAGTTTGATAAAGATGAAAAAGTACTGGAAAGCACCCAAGTCGTTATTCAATATTCGTATTGGGACGAAGAAAAGGAAGATGACATAGAACCAGATTTTTTACTGACAGCTGACAACGGCGAATTTTTCACTCAAGGAGAACTCATTTTCAAAGTGCACAACAAAGTTCAGGAAAAGTTACAAGATCAAGACAATTCTTTTTTTGAGGGACTTTTACTTTGGGAAGGAGAAAACCCAAATAATCAAGATCTGCCACTTTATTTTGTAATGCAGGGAAGTTAATGTTTTGCCATTCTTTTCAGAAACTCATGCTAACCACACTAGCGCTAATTTGCAATGAGTACCGCAATGAGTAAGTGACAACCATTAAAGCTATCTAAACATTTAGATAGCTTTTGTAATTTTAGACAATGAGCAGAAAATGGTAAAGCAAAAAACCTTGGCAATAAAAGCCTTGGTTTTACAATTGATGCTTTCAGATTCTCAAAAGGAAGCAACTGGGACGGCACTCGTTACAAACGAGCGCTAGCGGGGGTAAAGCCGCCAAATCTGGTGATCAATTGCTGGAGGTTGGTGAAGAATTGTCTGAGAGAGCGATGCGTCAACAAGATGTAATTGATGACGTTCAGAATGGAGTTGAAACTTTAGGTACCAATAAAAGAAAAGGAAACTATGGCGAAATGAAAATGGATCGCCATTTGGAGAACATTACAGAAATTAATGGTGAAGCTGCAAGTTTGACAGGACTGGGAGACGATGCTGTAGAAAGTCTTGACCAGACTATTGCAAAAGGTATTGACGGTGTTTATGAAAACGCTAATCCGCCCCCGCAATACATTATTGCAGAAGCAAAATATAATACCTCAAAATTGGGTAATACCTTAGACGGTCCCCAAATGAGTGATGACTGGATTAACGGAAGCGATAGGTTGACAGATGCTGTAGGCGAAGAAGCTGCAAATCAAATCAGACTGGCCAAAATGCTGGATCCCGAGAGTGTTCAATCAGTGCTAGTACATATAGACCCTGCAGGGAACGTAACCACCAGCGCAGTAGACGCTTTAGGTAATGTTGCAGGGTGCCTTACCATAAATTTTTATTATGAGAGATAAAATAAAAGACAAAACATATTTTGAAAATTATATCGATAAGGAAAAAAAGGCAATTGATTTCTTTATTGAAAATACTAAAGACAAGGAATTACCTGTAGCCGGTCAACGAACATTTGATACTACATTAGACCTTAAAACCAGAAATATTTTAATCGCAAAATATTCTTCTGGGGCGAAAATTATAGATTTAAAAAAGGACTACATTGAATCTGTAAAATGGTTTGCAAAGATTTATAATTCTCAAAATTTTTATGTTCAATTAATCTGGATGCTATCCATGGGGATTTTACTAGAGATTGATAACGATTCATTTGACATATTAATAAATTTGGTAGAAGATGATGATTTAGAAGATCATTTAGTTGATTTTTTAATTCAATCTAGAAAACCTAGCGGGCCAATTAGCACCAAAGCATTTAAATTTTCAATTATATACAAAAGCATAGAATCGGTAATCAATGAAACGGATAAGCAAATAGCTCTTGAAAATCTAAAAAAATACCTTGACAAAGAATGGTACAAAGGCCATTCTGGTGCAGGATGGCATAATAGCCATAATGGAAAGCATAATACGTATTTTGGCTATTGGAGTTTTGAAAGCGGTGCGGTTGTAAAAATTCTTGGTTTAGACGACAGCTCTTTAAGAGATCAACAATACTACCCATATGATATGGTCCATTGGAAAGACTAAACTAATGAAGAAAATCAAACCCTTGTTTGACTTAGCAGAATTACTCACCAAGGACAGCTCCTTGGTGTCGGAGATACAGCTGGCCGAAAACCAACCATTAAACTACCTGAGCCAATTTGCCAATATATTACAAGAACGTGGCATTGACAAACCCATACCCGAGCTTCCATGGCTTGCCATGGTAGACGGTCTGGCCAGACGTCACCTTTTAATAGAACTGGATTGGAAATATGACCCAGAAGAACTTGTCTCGACAGCACTTCAATTATTTAAGGGCCATACAGATTATGATTCAATTTCTAAACAATTATTAAAAATAGAACCTTTTATAGACGAGGATATAGAGGAATTTATACCACAACTGAACCGGAAACTTGAATCGAGTAAGGTGCAATTAATTTGGTTGGATATCGATAGCGACAGTTACCCATTAACAACTATTTCCCTAGCCGATTTGACTGTCGCAAAACAATTGGCCATTAAGGCTGGTTATGGCACTATAAAATCTTAATCCCCCTAGTTCCGGCTATGGCGATAATGTTCTAATTGCAGTCCTGTACGGCAGCCAACAACCCCTGCGTACCCGCCCCGACCATGTGGGACGGATTTGAGGACGGTATCTTTGTAGGCCTCTTCAATCCCTTGTTGGAAGACTCTGTATTGCCCTGCACATTGGGCGGTACCGTAAAGATTTTTTACTCCATGGCCGCTGCCATGGTCGCCCTGCCCGAACAAGAAGAGGAAAAGGGCTTTTGGGACAATGCCTTGGACTTTACCAAGGGACTTGGTACTGGCCTTTGGAAAGGCGCAAAAGGTACCGTAACCGGTGTTGCAGACCTTGTAGTTTGGGCAGGAAAACACTCTACACCGTACATGCTCTTGAACCCACAAGGGTATGCAGAACAACTACAAAAAGACAAAGAAACTTTTAAGGCTATAGGTAATATGGCGGTAAAAGCGGGTACGTTCGTCTATCGTAACTCCGCCGTAAACGCCCTGACAGACCCTAGCGATTACATGGCCGCGCAGGCCGAAAGTGCCGAAATGGCCGAACAAATGATGGATAAGGCCGCCAACATGAGCGCTGAAGAATGGGGCGATTTTACCGGACAGGTACTTTTTGAAGTACTTATGGAAGTGGGTACAGCTGGAGGTGCCGCGGATGCTGTTAAATTACTTGATAAAGTAGAGGATGTGGGCGACGGGGTTAAATCCCTAGATAAAATAGAGGATATAGGTGACGGTGTCAAAGCTCTAGATAAAATGGAGGATGGCTCTTCACCACTTAAGGCTGCTGATGAATTAGGGGATGTTGTGCACCTACCCAAGAAAAAACCAGCTTATAGAGATCTAAAACACCAAGAACCATGCTTTTTGGCCGGGACGATAGTGCATACGCCAAATGGTAATATTGAAATAGAAAAAATAAAAATAGGAGATGAGGTATTTGTATACAACTTTAAAGATTCAAAAGTAAATACAAGAAAAGTTTCTAAATTGTATAACAATTGGACGCAAAGATATTTCGAAATAAATACAGATGGTGAAAACCAAATTTTGGCTACATCAAGGCATCTTTTTTGGGTTGATAACGAAAAAAAATGGATTCCAGCAAAGTCCATTACTTCTGGAATGAACTTCAGAGGTTTAGATAATGAAATTGTTCCCGTTAAAGACGTTAAGGAAACCAAAAATATTGAATTACCTACATATAATCTTGAAGTGGAGGATATTCATAATTACTTTGTTGGTCTAAATGGTATCTTAGTGCATAATCAAAATGATCCATCCAAATTTGAGAAAACTACTAAAACGCCCATAAAAATTTACGAGGTTTACGATATAGATTCCGGAGAAACAAAATATGTCGGACAGACTAAGCATTTAGATGTCGATGATAGATTTGATGAGCATTTAAAATCTAAAGACACTAAAAAGATTAGTAGAGAAAATTGGGGTAAAAATTATGATATACGAGAAGTTAAATCGGGTAATTGGACACCTTATGAAGCGGCTACATGGGAACAACATTATATAGAAAAGAATGGAGGGGTAGCTAAGCTAGAAAATGGCAGAAATGAGATTACAGAAAAAAAATATAATAAGTACGGTGATGAAAAATACGGACATAATCCTTGTCCATAATATTATCAAAAAATAAATGGGAAAGATAAAAAAAATAGGCGTTGGCGATGTTTTTGCAATAAAAATAGAAGACTCGGAGTATTATTATTTTGGAAGAATTTTATTTGATGTAAAAGAGCAATATGACGGTAAGGGTCAAAAAAATAATTACTTAGATTGGCATGGTAAAAGTGTCTTGTTAGAAACTTATAAACATATTTCTCAAAAACCTACTATTGATAACTTTGAGATTGCTGTTGATTCGACATTTATTTCCAAAAAACGATTATTCAGAGAAAATATTGAGGTAATAAAAAATATTCCTGTTAATCCAAAAGAAATAACTTTCCCTGCAACATTTAAAAATGTTCATGAAGAAGGTATTCTCCTCGCTATTGGAGAACTTGCACTATTAACAGGTTTTAGTACCGGATTTACAGATAAAGCAAAGGTTTTCCCTTCCTTGGGTAACACATACTATCTTCAATTGGCAACTTTAGATTATTCAAAAAGATTAGATTTAATTAAAGATAAAAAAGATATTATGGATAATTATTTTAAATCGTCGAATCTAAAAAGCTTACCTGAAATATATAAAGAAGTTTGTAATGATATTGATGAAGATCCTAATATGAGTTATTATGAATTAGCATTAAAACATGGTTTTGATTTAGCTCGCTTTTATTAACTAATAATTATGGAAACTACTAAAACAATGATGAAAGATGTTTTATGGAATTTTGAAAAGGAAAAATTCCCTTCCTTGGAAAAATTCAAAGAAGCACTCATAAAATACAATGAGACCATCAAAGGCGAACCTTCTAAAATTAACTTGGAAGAGAACGTTCTGAATACAAAGCAAGTTGTTATTCAATACTCCTGTTGGGACGAGCAAGAAGAGGACGAAATAGAACCCAGTTTTTTATTAGAGGCAGACAACAATTCTTTTTTTTTCGGCTGGAGAATTACTTTTTAAAGTGCACAATAAGGTAAGAGACCAATTAAAAGACGAAGACCATAAATTTTTCGAAGGCTTTGACCTCTGGGAAGGAGAAAATCCAAATTATCCAGATGTACCGCTTTACTTTTTGGAGCAGGGAAGTTGAATAAAAAAATAGAAGCTTTCATTTCTGAAAGGTTTTTTTTGCTTTGAATTAGCCCTCACTAGCGCTCGTTTGTAACGAGTGCCGTACAGAGTAAAAAACAAACCAGAATTAAATAAAAGCTATCTAAATATTTAGATAGCTTTTGTCTTTTTAAGTATCGAGAGAAAAGTTACCTAGCTTATCTACTACGATTAATCTGTTTTGTATCTAAACTCAACATTACGGAGCGTTCTCTGCCCTCCTCCTCTTCCAGCAACACGTAAATATTTTGACCTTCGCCCAGAGCAAAGTCTTTACAAACAAAAACAAGGTGATTGCCATTATGCGCCGCAATGGATTCTTGGAGATTATAAATAAACAACTCTTCTATTTCTATTTCGTGATTTCCTTTCAAAGATTTGATAAAAAACTTTAACGATTTCGCCAGTAACGAATTCACGGCCCATGGTGGCGGCAAGAGCAAACTATCAGGTGGAAAAGTAGAAATAAACCAAGGATAAGCCTATGCAACAGACAATGGAAGCATTGGTACCCTCGTTTACCGGTATATGGCAATCCTATACCATGGACATACGGCAACGTTCTATCCTTGGGGGAGTAGCCAATGAAAATAGCGTTCGGGCCGAGGTCCGTAAATACTATTTCCGGCAAAACGAAACCGGTTATATTTTTTCTTTTGAGGTGACGGACCGTTTCCAAACGAACAAAGAAGGAATTAGGGCGATGGAAAATGATATCGCCAAATTACAGTCCGAACTCACCGTACAGACGGATTTTCAAGGAAACCCCATACGAATATTGAATCTAGCGACTATCAGGGATAATTGGAAAGGCTATAAAAAAGAATTCGCAAAAAAACATAAGGAACAAAAAGGACTCGAAGCCACTATAACCGCTACCGACTCCCTTTTTAACAATAACAAACTGTTTACCGAGAATTTTAGGGAATCCGAAATAGGTACGCTGTTCTTTCCGGACATCTACGGTACCGTATCGAGTCAGGGAGAGACCATAGAATCGGCCAAGATATTCACTGATTTTTTCGATACTTCCTCCCTACCCTTTTTGTTGACGACCACCCTAAAAAAAAGGGACCGGCTAAAAGATACCGCGCAAGTCTTTAGAAAGGGAATGTTGGACGAAGAAAATTTTGACCGGTACAACGTACGTAAGTTCTTTAGAAAATTGGCGGACAATATACAGCTGGCCGTACCCGTAAAGGCAGCCTACATGGAGACGTACGACCTGGACAAGAATCATCATATAGGCCATGCCGGGCAACTGCTAACGGCCAACGTTCCGGCACTCTTCAATTACGAGCAGATCGTTCGTATAATTCCTAAAGGAAAGAACCTATGAGCGGAAAGAAATACGTGCCGGAAGGCGTTTATCTAGTCTGCGACATGGGTACAGTACCGGCGGAACTGCGAAGCATCTCCTATACGGAGACCACTCTTTTTGGTGAGCATATGTGCACAAAGATGGACAAGACCCTAATTGTAAACTTCGAGCCTTTAGGTGCCTGTAGCGCCTCGAACGGGGCACCATGTACGGCCCCTGTACTTGATTGGACCAACGTTACTGATGGCATTACTTTGGGCGGCAATGAACTGCTGTTGGAAGACAGTGAATTGCCCTGCACCTTAGGCGGTACCGTTAAGATTTATTATTCCTGGCAGCTGCCACAGCCGCTTTGCCACCACAAGAAGAGGAAAAGGGCTTTTGGGACAATGCCTTGGACTTTACCAAAGGACTGGGCACTGGTCTTTGGAAAGGCGCAAAAGGTACCGTAACCGGTGTTGCAGACCTTGTAGTTTGGGCAGGAAAACACTCTACACCGTACATGCTCTTAAACCCACAAGGGTATGCAGAACAACTACAAAAAGACAAAGAGACTTTTAAGGCTATAGGTAATATGGCGGTAAAAGCGGGTACGTTCGTCTATCGTAACTCAGCAATAAACGCACTTACCGACCCCGGAGATTTTATGGCCGCTCAGGCCGAAAGTGCCGTAATGGTCGATCAAATGATGGACAAGGCCGCCAACATGAGCGCCGAGGAATGGGGCGATTTTACCGGACAAGTGCTCTTTGAAGTACTTATGGAAGTGGGCAACGCAGGTGGGGCAGCTGCACTAACTGCCGCCAAGATAGCTGACAAGACTGTTGATGCGGCGCGTTTATTAAATAAACTTGATAAAATTGAAGATGCCGCGGATACTATTAAATTACTTGATAAAGCAGAGGATGTGGGCGACGGTGTCAAAGCTCTAGATAAAATAGAGGATATAGGTGACGGTGTCAAAGCTCTAGATAAAATGGAGGATGGTTCTTCACCACTTAAGGCGGCTGATGAACTGGGGGATGTAGTTTACGAAAAAGGCGGTAAAAAAGGAAAAGGTTGGAACAAGAAACTAAATGGAAAATTAGAACCCAATTCTAAATATTCCGTAGATGGCTATCTTTATGAAACTGATGAATTGGGTAGGGTTAATAAAGCAAGTGGTAAATTGGAACTTAAAGAAAGAGGAAGGAATACCTACCAACAAGGAAAATCCGTTAAAATGAAGGATGGTATTGATGGAGACCAAGGCGGACACCTTATAGGAGACCGTTTTAATGGTCCGGGCGAACAGATAAACTATGTTCCTCAAAAAGGCAGTCTTAATCAAAGTGCCTATAAAAAAATGAAGAACGATTGGCAGAAAGCCCTTGAAGAGGGTAAAGAGGTTGAAGTAAGCATAGAAAATATATATGAGGGGGGGTCAAAACGACCAGTTGGCCAAACCGTAGAATATACAATTGATGGTAAATCCCATAGTATTGATTTTGAAAATTAGTATCTTTATTATAATTTAAAAAAATGGAAAAATGAGTAATGTGAGTGATATATATAATAGAATAGGTCAAAGAATAGTGAATTCGATTGATGAAGATTGGAATTCCGCTACACTTAATCTGGAATATATAGGTGCGGTAAAATCTACCTTGGAATATATAGATAATAAAGAAGAAGAAAAAAGTACTAAACTATCTGATAGCTTTCAAAATATGAGGGATATTAAAGAGTTACACAAAATAACAACGGAAGGAGGCAACAACAAATGGAACAAGGCCTTATTTTCTATGAAGCCTGATGGAGATTTCGATATGGAGTTCATTTGGGATCAAGAACTTCAGGATGAAGTGGAGAGTTTCTCGTAGAAACAGAGTAATATTCACCTTTTTTAGAAAGCCTTTCAACAAATGGAAGGCTTTTTTGTTGGCTTAAACTAAAGTACCTAACCGCTGCAAAGGTAGCCGATAAAACTGTTGATGCCGTTAGGGTGCTGGACAAATTGGATGACCTTGGCGATGCCGCAAAAGCTGCCGATAAATTGGAGGATATTTCTGATGGTACTAAATTGCTGCCGCCTCCTAAGGAGTTGGGGGATGTAGTACACTGGGATGGTGTAATCAGAAGTACGGACGAAATATTCGACCCCTCCAAATATAAAATGCTGGATGGGGAAAAACTGGGCGACTTTGGCGAAAGTGTCGTGGAAGGTATGCTTAGAAAAAAAGAGTTCGGTGACTATGATACTTTTTACGCTGTACAAAACAAATCGGGCAATGGAGTAGATATTGTTGCTACAAATAAAAAAGGGGATGTTTATATTGCAGAAGTAAAATCCACCCAACAGGATAAACTCTGGAACAATGGCAACCCTAGGGACATTGGTTTAAAAGGCGACCAAAAGACCATGGGCGGCAAAGAATACTCCGAGGACAGACTAGATAGGGCAGCCCAAGGTGACGATGGTTATACCGATGGAACAAGTACTGAAGAGGCAATAAAAGCGCAGGAGGCAATTGAAAATGCTAAAGCGAATGGGAACAAAATAGAACATAAAAAAATAGATGTTCATGTAGATAATGACGGTAACTTGCGTGATACTCCAAAAGTAAAAGATTGGAAAAAGCCACCTAAAAAAAAGGGTAAATAAGTATGAAAACACTTGAAGAATCAGTAAAATATACCATTAGAAAAAAAGAACATCAAATCTCTAGATTAGAAAATTCGCATTTTAATGAATCTTACGATAGTTTAAACAAGTTTTTAACCAATGAGAAAGGAAGAGGTTCTGTCGCTCTTAGAATAGAATATTTATCAACATGGTATCATTGGAATTTTATCCATAATTTTATTTCCAATGATAAATTACATTACAACGCTTTAGCTAAAAGTAATTTTTATGCATTGGAATGTAATAATTGGAGGTTTCTTTTAGGAGAGTTAGTAGAAACATTTGACAGCGCTATATCCTTAACTACCAGTATTAAACATCTCGCCCAAATGCTCTACCTAGGGCAAAAAGAAAGAGCGGTCGCCTATGGTAATCTGTTGTTGAAGATGCTATATGGAAAACAATACGATGGTGGGATGTTTTTTCCCACTCATCCGTGGTTTATGTTAGAGCTTTTCTGCAAATGGCAGGGTAAGAAACTTGAGCAAAAAGGAACCAGATATCCGGACAGTCTAGGAGTATATGAAAGAGCCCTCGATAATTGGAATACCGAAGACATCCGATTAGTATCGGATATTATTGACGACCTTACCAAATTTCATATCGCTCAATCCGATGAAGATGTTACAACAGATGAACATGGTAATGAATTTAGTCCTGAGTTTACTAAATCAAATTACTTCATATTTCCCGTAGAAATACTAATGTGGCTCTCGATTCGCAAAGACTTAGGTTTGCCGGATTATACACCTTCACCAGAGAACAAATTAATGCAAATGGAAATCAATAAACTACCGGAGCAATCGATACCGTGGCCTACAGACGAACTGGTGGAAAAATGTAAAGCCAAGTTAAAGGAAGACAACCCGGGTGTTGAATTTGAACTGTAAAACTTTACAAATTGCCCTCGCTAGCGCTCGTTTGCAACGAGTGCCGTACAGAGTAAGAAACAACAAACTAAGCTATCTAAACATTTAGATAGCTTTTGTATTTTTAGACAATGAGCAGAATATGGTAAAGCAAGAAACCTTGGCAATAAAAGCCTTGGTTTTATAATTAATGCTTTCAGATTATTTATAGGAAATAACTGGGACGGCACTCGTAAAATACGAGCGCTAGCAGGGGCCATATTATTGCTAACAATCATGATGGAAGTGCTACAGACGCACGAAATATAGTAACACTGACAGATGGCACCAATCATCCTGGAATGTCAAAGGTAGAGAACAAAATAACAAAACATGTTAAGGCAGGAAATACTGTTTTAATTGAAGTAAAACCAAATTATATAGGTAATAACTTAGTTCCCGATTCAATGAGTATTTTTGCGATAGACCAAAAAGGAAACGTAATCGCTGATACAACCATAGAGAATGGGTTAAGGCAAAATACAATTTGTTGCAAATAATATGAATTTTAATTTAGAGAAAACAAGCGAAAAATTAACTCATGGTAATGCAGAATTGTTGCATAGTCATAACTTTTCCAATGGAAGAAAATTTCCAAAATCTTATATAGATTTTGTTGAAAATTTCGGTTACGGTCTATCATGCAATCTGTTTATCATTTATATTCCAATGGAAAGTTATCCTGATTCTTTTTTTATAAGAAGTGAGGAAATAATTGGGACCTATCAAGAAGTGCTTGACAATGAAAATGAACTCTGGTTTGACATGGAGCCTGACTTATCTTATAAAAAATTAAGAGATTTGATTCCTTTCGCCATGAGTGAAAATGGACATTACCTTTTTTGGGATATAGAAAGTGAAAGCTCTGAGGAATTTGATATTTATATAACAGATTTCAAAGGTTTAGAATTTACTAAGGCTGGAAGAAATTTATACGATTTCTTTGAAAAGATTACCTCCAAAAACAAATTCAAGGAAGTCCTACCTTTCTCTGAAAATTCTTTACCTAATATCTTTAAACCTATTAGCATTCTAAAATTACCATAATTACCTCCCGCTAGCGCTCGTTTGCAATAAGTGCCGTACAGAGTAAGAAACAACAAACTAAGCTATCTAAATATTTAGATAGCTTTTGTATTTTTAAGCAATGAGCAGAAGATACAACTTCAAAAACCCAACAGCGGTATATTTTGTTTATTTTGCTCGGTAACCAAAACCAATGGAGAAAAAGTAGCCTTTGAATACGATGCTTTAGGGCGAAGGACCGCTAAAAAAACAATACCCCTTCGAGCGAAATCGAGAAGCGGTATAACTCGCTTTGTATGGGATGGCAACGTACCCCTTCACGAATGGAAATACCCCTTAAAAAACCGCCCAGAATGGGTAGTTGATGAATGGGGGATGTTATCTAAGGACAAAGAAGAACCTCTAGACAATTTGATTACTTGGGTCTTTGACGAAGCAACATTTAAGCCTACCGCTAAAATTATAGATGGTGAACAATTCTCCATTATTACTGATTATTTGGGTACCCCTGTAGAAATGTATAACGCTCAGGGCGCAAGAACTTGGGCCGTAGAATATGATATTTACGGAAAAGTACGTAAACTTGTTGAAGGTTCTTTGGAAGATTGTCCCTTTAGGTATCAAGGGCAATATGAGGATAGTAAAACTGGGTTGTATTATAATAGGTTTAGATATTATAGTGCAAAAGAAGGGCTTTATTTAAGCCAAGATCCTATAAAATTTTTAAGTGGAGAGCCAAATTTTTATGCTTACGTTAATGATACTAATTTATACATTGATGTACTTGGTTTAAGTAAAGGAAGTGGAACTTTAGGTAGAAACTTATCTAAAGCAGGCATGGAACATGGAATGAATCCATTTACTAGAGGGAATTTCCAAGCACATCACGTTATACCTCACGAAGTATGGGTCGATAACCCGCAGTTTTTTGAGGATATAGGTTTAGGTGGAGCAAAAGATAAAGCTGCTAATGGCGTGTTTTTACCTAAAAATGCTAATGTAGCACAACAAGGAGGATTTGATTATTACCATAGAGGTAGCCACGCAGATATAAATGCTGATATGAGTACAAGGGTAAATGGTGTTAAACATCAATTTAATGCAGGAGAAATTAGTGCCTCTCAAGCTAGAAAGAAAATTAGTGTTATTCAAAAAGTAGAAAGAAAAAGATTAAGTTCTCGAAAAGAAAAAATGCCAATTAGATGTAGTTAAATTTTTATTATGACTGAACAAGAAATTAGAAAAATAGCAGACGATAAAATAATTGATTATGCAAAAACAGTCAATCCGATAGAATGGCACAAAATGGCCATGGATTGGAACTATGATAGTAGTAAAACTTTTTTGAAATGGTTAATTACAAATCAACAAACAGAAAAAGCAACTATTCTAATGATTTATTGGATGTCAAGTCCTAAACATGGTTTTGAATATCAAAATGAGATTGAACAAAAATATACTTCTGGATTTTATAGTAACCAAAATTTAAGTTTTAACCCAAAAGATGATGATGGTTTAGACTGGACACAAGAATATCCTGATTTAGATAGTAGCAAAATACCACCAGTTATGTATGATAAAATAGATGGAGAAAAAGTATTGAGTTCAGAGGAATATATTGAAGGAATCCCAGAAAACATTTTTAATGAAATTGAAAATTTATATGAGGAATACGAAATAGATTAAGCCCCTCGCTAGCGCTCGTTTGTAACGAGTGCCGTACAGAGTAAGAAACAAGAGTTAAAACAAAGCTATCTAAACAATTAGATAGCTTTTGTATTTTTAGACAATGAGCAGAATATGGTAAAGCAAGAAACCTTGGCAATAAAAGCCTTGTTTTTACAATTGATTCTTTCAGATTCTTAATAGGAAGTAGCTGGGACGTCACTCGTAAAATACGAGCGCTAGCTGGGGTCAAGAAAAAGAAATAATGAAGGTGATTATTCTGGAATGTGGTAAATTAATTTAAAATATGTCATTAGAAGATAAGGTTATAGAAGTTTTAAATGAACTCGATGAAAAACAAAAAAAGGTATTTGGAATTTTTTGTTTAGAAAGAGTTATTTACTTGTATAAGAAAATTGATGAAACTGAAGATTTGAGTAAGGTAGATAGTTCTATAAAAAAAGGAGAAGCATGCAAGTTGTTAGAATCTATTTTTAATCAAGTTAAGAAAGAAAATTCTATTAAGAATATTGATGAACTGATTGATACTTGTGACCTACTAATACTTGATACAGAAGAATTATTTGATAATACAACAGAGAATGAAGTATCTTCTTTAGTGGCTCAAGGTGTTGATTATCTTTTGAGATTTATTAAAGAAAAAGAACCCGAGTATATTGAATATTGTTCATCTAATAATATAGAAATTTTAAATCAATTAAAATCAGAAGAATTTTATATCAAAAGTGGCTCAAAGGCTACTGATGAAGAAATTATGGAGTATGTGGAGAATATTTTTGAAAAAGAATATAAAATTCAATTACAATCTTTACAATTAATAAAAAAAGGAGATTTTAATTTACTTGAAGATTTAAAAAATAAATCTATTATAGAATGGTCTAATTAAATAATGCTAATGTGTAACTAGCCCCCCCGCTAGCGCTCGTTTCCAACGAGTGCCGTACAGAGTAAGAAACAACAAACTAAGCTATCTAAAAATTTAGATAGCTTTTGTATTTTTAGACAATGAGCAGAAAATGGTAAAGCAAAAAACCTTGGCAATAAGAACTTTGGTTTTACATTTGATGATTTCAGATTCTTAATAGGAAGTAACTGGGACGGCACTCGTAAAATACGAGCGCTAGCTAGGGAGACAAATGTGTTAATTCAAGTTTAGGCTCTCAATGGAAAAATCGAATAGATGAAATTGATCAACAAATTTGAGAGGCTGCCAAAAATATGACGCAAGCCGAGAAAGAAACGACTTTGTTAAACATCGATTTATTAGGTGGTTAAAAGCTATTTTATTAATTTCATAGTATCTAATTTTAGTTAAATGTCAGATAAATTTTTTAAAAAATATTCCGAATATAACATTCAGATACTACCTTCTAAAGAATTATTAAATAGCTATTCTATTTCACTCCCAGATAAATTTTTACAGCTTTGGAAGGATTACGGAAGTGGAACATTTTTAGATGGTTATTTAAAACTCGTAAATCCTAATGATTTTAAAGATTTGTTGCATAATGTGTATGTAAATAAGTATGATAATCCGTTGGTTCTTTTTGCGACGGCCATGTCTGATTTGATTATTTGGGAGAACAACTATTTAGTTCTTTTGGATTTTAGACATGGTTTCTCTAAAGTATTGGAGTCTGGTTTCGAATATTTCATGGATGATTTAACCGATAATGAATTTTTAGAAGAAGATTTGAAATGGAATCCTTTTGAAGAAGCTAAAATGCGTTTGGGAGAACTTGATTATGATGAATGTTACGGCTATGTACCTATCTTAGCCGCTGGTGGGGGTGAAAAAGCAGAGAATCTACAGAAAGTAAAAATTAAAGAACATTTAACAATAATTGCCCAACTAGCAGGTAAAATAGAATAATTTTCCTGCTAGCGCTCGTTTGTAACGAGTGCCGTTCAGAGTAAGAATAAACTAAAAACAAAGCTATCTAAACATTTAGATAGCTTTTGTATTTTTAGATAATGAACAGAAAATGGTAAAGGAAGAAACCCTAAGCAATAAAAGCCTTGGTTTTACAATTGGTAATTTCAGATTATTAATAGAAAATAACTGGGACGGCACTCGTAAAATATGAGCGCTAGCTGGGGGATACTGGGCAAATTAGACGGTATGACGTTGTGGTAGAAAATGTTGACACAGGAGAAATTATAGGTGTTGAAGTTAAAAATTCAGAAACTGCTTCCTATGGTTCAAAACAAAAGAGTTTTGACAACAAAGTAAATAGTGGAAGTCATAATATTGCTCCAACTGGAAATAAAGCCAAAGACGCAAGAATTAGAAAAATAGATAAAGTACAAGTAATCAGGTGTAAATAATATGAATGAACTTTTTGAAGCTGTAAAAACCGAAGTAGGAAAATTTCTTACAGAAAAAGGATATGTAAAAAGAGGAAAGAATGATTTTGTAAAAAAAGGAAAATTATATAAACGAGAAGAAGTAATAACATTTTCTTCAGTTAGCGGAAAGGCTCCTAGACCTGATATTACTTCAATAAATATAACCTCAGGGATATATTACAAAGAGGTTAATTCTTTAGACAAAAAAATAATTAAAGATTTTTTTAATTCTTATCCAATTGTATCTGGTTCCATTGGTCATTTCAAAAATGAAAATAGCGGATATTTTTCTGTGCCTATCAATCAGATTACCCAAGTAAATAGGGTTTCTAAAGAAATTATTGAAACTGTAGAATTGGGAGCTTTCAACCTTTTCAAAAAATATTCGACCTTAGAGGATATTCTTAAAGCTATTGATAAAAAGGAAGATTGGCTAAAAGACTATCATAAGTTTTTGAATTTTAGAGAATCTATAAGATTAGCAGCAATCTATTGTTTGACTTATAATAAAAACGAAGCGATTGAATGGTTCAATAATAACGCACCAGATAATGTTAAGAAAGCAGAAGCTTTAGAACTCTTAAAGAATGAGTGGTAATGTAGCAACTCCTCGCTAGCGCTCGTTTGTAACGAGTGCCGTTCAGCGTAAGAAATAACCTTTAAAGCTATCTAAACACTTAAATAGCTATTGTATTTTAAACAATGAGCAGAAAACGGTAATGTAAGAAACCTAGCCAATAAAAGCCTTGGTTTTACCGTTATTGTTTTCAGGTTTTCAATAGGAAGAAACTGGGTAGGCCCTCGTAAAATACGAGTTCTAGCAGCGTTTGAAATATAACCAATCAAATTAGACTGAACATTAGAGAATAATGGGAGAACAACCAAAAAAAAATACTGCTTTAGGGATTATTGGATTAATTCTTATGAATACAATTGCCCTTTCTATTGGTATTTCGTTAGCATCTATGTTTTTTCAAAGTGAAGGAGGTAGCAGCTCACAAGACAATCATTTTTTGGGAGGAATATTTTCATTTATTGGATTAATTATTCGAATAATAATCTCACTTGTCATTGTAGCGTTCCCTGTCGCATTGGTGAATTTAGTCTACATAATTAAAAAGACCAGGAAATAACTAAAGACAATGCGTAATCCAGGATGTTATACTGAAATGCGCAGATAATCATACCGTACTAAACATTGACGATATTGGTTTCTTAGAATAATAAGCTATTGGGACGGCACTCGTAAAATACAAGCGCTAGCGGGGAACTGAAGATATATAGAGACAAAACCTCAAAATTTTTAATATTTCAACATTGTAACGGTCAAGAAATTCAATAATGAATAAAAAAATGGTTTTAAAAGTTTTAGTAACGATTTTACTTTTGTTTGCGGTTCTCAATATCGTGAATATCTTTGAAACAGTCAATCTTCTATTCACACATACTCCAGCTAAATTTGAACGCTATCAAAATTTAAGACACTTAGCGACTAATAAAAACTTCGATATTCAAACAATTGAAACCAAATCTTTTTCATCTGGAAAAATAAAGGATGAAAGTCATATTTGGATTGCTCAGCGTAAGGATGAGGGAGCAAACGACAAATTGCATTCGGAAGTATTTTATAAAATAAATGAAGATGGTATATTGATAGATTCGTTGCGTTTTATCAATGAGTTCATAGAGCCTATAGATGATTACCTTATCAATATTGAAAAAGGATTTTACTGTACATGGTTGAAAGATGGAGATGCTTCTCGAAAACCTTTCAATTTAATTCAAAACGGAGCACTTTTAACGACTGAAGAAATAAAAAACTACATAAAGAACGCTGAACATCTTTTCTATGATTACGTGTTATATTCGGAAACTCAGAAACACTTGCTAAAAGTAGTTTTTTACAAGGATAGAAAATGGTCTGAACTTTATGCCGAAAGTAATGAAGGTTTTAACAAAACCTACAAATATTCAGCTCAATTGAACTTTGAAGCCCTAAATAATTTAGTTGATGTATCATTTTTTAAAAAAAAAGAATGGAATGGTCATACAACACCAAATTTTTCCTATAATGTAAATGGTTTAATGCCTCCTCATTGGCGAGGAGTAAGCTACTACGACTTAAAATTTAAAAATGGAATAATTCTCTTTAAAGAACAAAATTCAGTATTGTACAAAGGCAGTAAAGTTCCTAAGACTAAAATATCCATTTACACCAATCCTAATGGGAAATATATTATCATTAACGATGGAGGTTTCGGCGATAAGGACTTCACACTATACCTAATTAGACTTTAAAGCATCCCCCTCGCTAGCGCTCGTTTGCAACGAGTGCCGTACCGAGTAAGAAACAATAAACTAAGCTTGCTAAACATTTAGATAGCTTTTGTATTTTTAGACAATGGGCAAAAAATACAAGTTTAAAAATCCTACAGCAACATATTTTTTTTTCTTTTGCTGCCATGAACTGGATTGATGTATTAGCCAGAGAAGTTTATTTAAAAGAATTAGTTCTGTTTTATGACTAAAAAAGAAGCCATAAAAACTTTAGAAAAGACTATCAAAAAATCTTTTGACATTTACTCTGATAATTCAAAGTGGAAACCTATAGCTTCGACTAGAATACAACTGCAATATATTATAGAAGCTCTTCAAAATCCCAATAATAGAGAAAAATTAAAAAGTTTGACCATTGGTATTTACGCTGTACGCGAATTTGAAACCGAGCATGAAGAATTTGCTAACTTAATTTATGAAGTAGTTGAAATAGTAAATTTAATGAATAAAGGAAAACTGTAACAAAGAACTTTAATACACTACCGCCATCGCTCTTTCGTAACCAGTGCCCTACCGAGTAAGAAACAACTATTAAAACTATCTAAAATTCCAAAATGATGTGCATATTTGTATAAACAAGACGCCCTAATGAAAACATCCCTACTATTTCTTTTGTCCACCCTACTCTATCTACCTTTAATCGCACAGGACACCACTAAAAACTGGATTGAAACCACAGCCAAAATCACTGAAATACATAATAATATAAAAGCAAGGAATACGAGGTCTTTTGCTACGGTTTCCTACCTTGGTATAGATGGTAAAGAATATAAAAGTAGAGTTGAGTTATTGGCAATCCCTTTTATAGGCACTTTGAAATCAATAGATGATTCTGTAACGGTCTATTATGACCCGGCAAATCCTACCTTGGCAAAATCCCCGGAAACTTCTTTTTTACAATCGTACGGACTTTACCTCTTAATTGGTGCGGGAATCTTAATTTCACTTTATAATTTTAGAAACAAATTTGGTGGAGATGCCACTTAAGTATTACGTTTATTATATAATTAAGAGCCTAGTATAATCTAAAAAAAAAGCTATTTAAAATATTTAGATAGCTTTTGTATTTTTAGACAATGAGCAGAAAGTGGTAAAGGAAGAAACTCTGGCAATAAAAGCCTTGGTTTTACAATTGGTGTTCAGATTTTCAATAAGAATCAACTGTGACGGCACTCGTAAAATACGAGCGCTAGCGGGGGCAGAATGTTTCTGCTAAAGAATTAAAAGAATTGTCTAAGACAATTAAAAATAATTCAAAAAACCTAGAGGTCATTTTCAAAATGAAATAAGTATTTTAAGATAATTTAACATGGCTATTGGACTTTACATGGATCCTGTATTTCTAACTATTGGAACAGGAGATTTTTTAAATAGTTTTTTTTCTACAATTTTTATAAAATTGGAGAATAGTGAATGGGGTAAAAAATACCCTATTACCATGAATAACCTATATATGGGAGAGGTTAAATTAGATAAAATACCCGAAGCTATTATTGAAATCGATCTTTTAAAAAAGCAACTCCAAACATTTCCTCCATCTGAAGTTGTTTGGGATTTTGAAAATCTCTCTTCTAATCCTCCATGGGGAAATAATATTTCTGAATCAATAAAAAATTTAGCAGATTATTTCGTAACTAGTAATGGAGAAAATTTGGTCGATCTTATAAAAGAAGCTTATCATGTTGCTTTAGAAATTGATGAGCCGGTTATTGTAAAGTCTATTTAATAAATGGAAATCTTGAATGCTTCATCGCTAGCGCTCGTTTGCAACGAGTGCCGTACAGCGTAAGAAACAATACTAAGAGCTATCTAAAAATTTAGATAGCTTTTGTATTTTTAGACAATGAGCAGAAAGTACAAGTTTAAAAATCCAACAGCAGCCTATTTTGTTTCTTTTGCTACGGTATATTGGATAGATATATTTACCAGAGAAGAATATTTCAATATCCTACTGGAAAGTATAGACTATTGCAGAAAAGAAAAAGGCATGGAATTATATGCTTATTGTTTTATGCCTAACCATATACATTTAATTTTCAGGGATTCTAATGAAAATCCAATGAATCTATTAAGAGATTTTAAAAAACATACCTCTAAAAAAATCCTTAAAGCAATTGAGGAAAACCCTACAGAAAGCAGAAAAGAATGGTTATTGTGGATGTTTGAAAGAGCGGGAAAACAAAAAGGAAATATATCTAAATATCAATTTTGGCAGCACAACAACAAGCCCATTGAACTATGGAGTACTGCCGTTATAAAACAAAAAATAGAATATATACATAGCAACCCGGTTGTTTCCGGATTTGTTTGCGACCCAATAGATTGGAAATACTCTAGTGCTAAAAATTTTGCGGATGATCATACGGTCCTTAAAATTGACGATATTGGTTTCTTAGAATAAAAAGCAACTGGGACGGCACTCGTTACAAACGAGCGCTAGCGGGGCAGCCAGAGCGGCAGGTATCGATGACATAAAAATGCCTTGGTACAAATGGGTCACTCCTAAATCTTTATCGAAAAAAATAAAATCTTTGGAAATATCATGCAAATAATACTTATACTAACTATATTCTGTTCACCTTATATAAAATCTTTTGACAAAGATGAAAATGGTGCTTACTTACAAATTTTTGTTAAAAAAAAAAATGTGGTTTTTTGAATATTTCTAACACTAGACTTACCTATACTTATTCATGTGGAATGAATCTAGGAAAAGGAGGGGTCGACATTGACAAGGCAATTTTGAAATACGAGAGCGGCATGTTCATTCTGAGCAGTTCTGAATATACAAAAAAAGAACTTTTAAAAATTAAGTGTGATAGTTCTGTATATGACAAAACATACAATTACCTTTTAGAGGTTAAAAAGAATTTTTCGAAAAAAAATCAAGAAGATAATAGAAAAAATTTTTTTAACTAAATTGGATATTCCCTCGCTAGCGTTTGTTTGCAACGAGTGCCGTCCAGAGTAAGAAACAACAAACTAAGCTTGCTAAACATTTAGATAGCTTTTGTATTTTTAGACAATGGGCAAAAAATACAAGTTTAAAAATCCTACAGCAACATATTTTTTTTCTTTTGCTGCCGTGAACTGGATTGATGTATTAGCCAGAGAAGTTTATTTAAAAGAATTAGTTCTGTTTTATGACTAAAAAAGAAGCCATAAAAACTTTAGAAAAGACTATCAAAAAAACTTTTGACATTTACTCTGATAATTCAAAGTGGAAACCTATAGCTTCGACTAGAATACAACTGCAATATATTATAGAAGCTCTTCAAAATCCCAATAATAGAGAAAAATTAAAAAGTTTGACCATTGGTATTTACGCTGTACGCGAATTTGAAACCGAGCATGAAGAATTTGCTAACTTAATTTATGAAGTAGTTGAAATAGTAAATTTAATGAATAAAGGAAAACTGTAACAAAGAACTTTAATACACTACCGCCATCGCTCTTTCGTAACCAGTGCCCTACCGAGTAAGAAACAACTATTAAAACTATCTAAAATTCCAAAATGATGTGCATATTTGTATAAACAAGACGCCCTAATGAAAACATCCCTACTATTTCTTTTGTCCACCCTACTTTATTGGCCCATCAGTGCTCAAGACTCTTCTCAAAACTGGATTGAGGCCGAGGCTAAGATTACCGAAATACACAACAATATAAAAGCAAGAGGAACTAGGTCTTTTGCTACAGTTTCCTACACCGGAGAAGATGGTAATCCATATCAAAGTAGGGTAGAATTGTTGGCTATCCCTTTTGTTGGTACTTTGAAATCGGTTAATGATACAGTAACGGTCTATTATGACCCGGCAAACCCTACCTTGGCAAAATCTCCGGAAACTTCTTTTTTACAATCGTACGGACTTTACCTCTTAATTGGTGCGGGCATCTTAATTTCGCTTTATAATTTTAGAAACAAATTTGGTGGAGATGCCTCTTAAGTGTTGCGCTGGCTTATCAAAAATTCAACTAAACCAACCTAAACGGCTCTGCAAAAGAAGCTAGAACAAACCCGATTATCATGCTTTAACGTACTGTAGCTTATCTACTACGATTAATCTGTTCGGCACTTAAACTTAACATTACAGAGCGTTCTCTGCCCTCCTCCTCTTCAAGCAACACGTAAATATTTTGACCTTTGCCCAGAGCAAAGTCTTTACAAACAAAAACAAGGTGATTGCCATTATGCGCCGCAATGGATTCTTGGAGATTATAAATAAACAGCTCTTCTATTTCTATTTCGTGATTTCCATCCGGAGATTTGATGAAAAATTTCAATGACTTTACCTTATAATCGGTCCATGAATCATTTTTTACCTCTAATACAAAATGCAGGTCGTTGTGGTCCTTAATAATATTGTTTAGATGCAACCCTATTAAATTTATCGTGTTTGAGCTTTTTTTGAATCGCGTTTTTTGTTTATAACTATTTTCGCAAAAAATCTGATAGTACCCTTCCCTATCCGAGTTATATAGACTACTTCCGGCAATTTCAGGTGTTTCTTCTACAGTAGGGTTACTAGCTTTTAAACTAGCCTTTTCTTTTTTCTTAGTACTCCCGTTTTCTTTTAAAAATGGATTTTCCGAGGCATCAGGTTCCGTTTTTGCAATAAGCTTTTGGTCATCAGCATTTTCGTCATGAGTGTTTAGCTCTATATTTTTAGCACTTACCGCAACAACACTAGAACCATTCATTTTTCCTATTGCTTGATCTTCAGCCAACATGTAGGTGAAATTATTGACTTCGGTATCGTATTGTAGTAAAAACGAATAAATACTACCATCCTTTGTAATTACCGTAAGATTACTGGCCGCTCCTTTTCTAGCAACGAGGGTTGCCATTCTTCCGTTTGGCTCATAAACGAACTTATAATGAGGCGCGGGTTCTATTACCCTTTTAATTTCTGAAGGAAAAAATAACGTAATGGTTATACTTTCATTTACGTGCACAGGTATTGGCAAATTATTTGCCCTCATTGCTATTGAAGTAAATGCAATGAATAAAATGAAAAATATAGAATTCAGTCTCATAAGAAGTAGGTTTTAAGGTCATTTGGGATAATAGACCTTGCCATTTAACCATATAGCAGTACAAAAATATAACCTCTTATTTAGCTTAGATACTTTTTTCGTTATCCTGATTCAAATTTCGTTAACCTGATTAAAAACACTCCCTTTTACCGATGAAATATTTTATTTAAAAAACCCCCATCTTAAAATATGCATTTTATCGACTTGTAGAACACAAAATATTTGGAATTACATAAGTTGAACGTCGTAATTTTCAACTACAATAGTTTCTTAATAACGCCCACTTTCGTTAGATTTGTGAGCTTAGAATTTAAATAAAATGAATACAAAAAAGACATTATTCGATAAAGTTTGGGATTCGCATGTGGTACAACACATAGAGAACGGACCAGATGTATTGTTTATAGACCGCCATTTAGTGCATGAAGTAACGAGTCCCGTTGCTTTTTTAGGTTTAAAAAACAGAGGCATTAAAGTGCTACACCCTGAAAAAACCTTTGCTACGGCAGATCATAACACGCCTACTATCAACCAACATTTACCTGTTGCTGATCCTCTTTCCGCAAATCAGTTGCGCATGTTAGAGGAAAACTCAAATGAATTTGGTATTTCATATTGGGGTCTTGGCCACGAAAAGAATGGTATTGTTCACGTTGTAGGTCCTGAATACGGTATTACACAATATGGTGCTACTATTGTTTGTGGTGACTCACACACTTCTACCCACGGTGCTTTCGGAGCTATTGCTTTCGGTATTGGTACTTCAGAAGTAGAAATGGTTTTGGCTACACAATGTATTATGCAGACCAAGCCAAAGAGTATGCGAATTAATGTTGAAGGTAGTTTAGGTAGAGGAGTTACACCTAAGGATGTTGCCTTATATATCATTTCTCAATTAACCACTTCTGGTGCTACAGGCTATTTTGTTGAGTATGCCGGTCAGGTTTTTCGCGATATGACTATGGAAGGTCGTATGACCGTTTGTAACCTTAGTATTGAAATGGGTGCTCGTGGAGGTATGATTGCTCCGGACGAGAAGACATTTGAATATGTAAAAGGAAGAGAGTTTACACCAGCTGGCGCAGCATGGGACAAGGCTATGGCCTACTGGGAAACGCTACCTACAGAAGAAGGAGCAGAATTTGACAAAGAAATTACTTTTAACGCAGCCGATATAGAACCGATGATTACTTACGGTACTAACCAGGTATGGGCATCGGAATTTCTAATGGTATTCCGCAAGCGGATGCTGTAGAAGGCGGTGTTGCTACATATAAAAAATCGTTGCAGTACATGAACTTCAGTGAAGGCGATAGTATGATGGGTAAACCTATCGATTTTGTTTTCTTGGGAAGCTGTACGAACGGAAGAATTGAAGATTTTAGATTGTTTACATCCTTGGTAAAAGGACGCTCAAAAGCACCTAATGTTACGGCATGGTTGGTTCCTGGTTCTCACCAAGTTGAAAAAGCCATTAAGGACGAAGGTCTGTTAGCTAGTTTAAACGAAGCTGGCTTTGAACTTCGCGAGCCTTATTGTTCTGCTTGTTTAGCAATGAACGATGACAAAGTACCTGCCGGTAAATATGCGGTAAGTACTTCTAACAGAAACTTTGAAGGTAGACAAGGACCCGGCTCAAGAACTCTTTTAGCTAGTCCCCTAGTTGCTGCTGCAGCTGCCGTTACCGGGAAAGTTACGGATCCAAGGGAGTTAATGGAACTTGAAACCGCCTAACCTTATTTATATCTAAATTCAGCTTACAATTTGAAATTATGGCATACGATAAATTCAATACATTAAAATCATCGGCAGTACCTCTTCCTATAGAGAATGTGGACACCGATCAAATTATACCTGCAAGATTCTTAAAGGCTACTGAACGTAAAGGTTTTGGCGATAATCTTTTTAGAGATTGGCGCTATAACAGTGATGGTACGGAAAAGAAAGACTTTGTACTAAACAATCCTACCTACAGCGGTAAAATTTTAGTTGGAGGAAAGAACTTTGGTTCTGGTTCTTCTCGTGAGCATGCTGCTTGGGCTGTTTATGATTACGGATTCCGTGTTGTGGTATCTAGCTTCTTTGCGGATATTTTCAGAAACAACTGTTTGAACATTGGTGTTTTACCTGTTCAGGTAAGTGCCGAGTTTCTAGACAAAATCTTAAAAGCCATTGAAGCCGATCCAAAAGCTACTTTTGAAGTGAGCTTACCGGAACAAACCATTACTATTGAAGGAAGTGGAGAATCTGAGCCTTTTGACATTAACGTTTACAAAAAAGCGAACATGTTAAATGGGTTTGATGATATAGACTACCTATTGAATATTTCAGAAGAAATTAAAGAATTCGCTTCCGACAGACCTTTATAAGTCAATTACAGGGAGTAAAAAAGAGATAACAATCTGTTGAATATTAACATCAGCAGATTGTTATCCTTTTTCATAATACGCGACAAAAATCAATCTTAATATATAGTTCTAAAGAAACTCTGGATCAAATGAAAAGAAAGCTGGAAATCATGGATACCACCCTTCGGGACGGGGAACAGACCTCAGGAGTATCTTTTTCGGTTTCGGAAAAACTAACGTTGGCCAAACTTCTTGTAGAAGAACTAAAGGTAGACCGCATTGAAGTGGCCTCAGCAAGGGTATCTGATGGTGAATTAGAAGCCGTTAAGCAAATTGTAAAATGGGCTGCAGAAGAAAATTGTGTTAACAAAGTAGAGGTTCTCACCTTTGTAGACGGCGGCGTTTCTATAGAATGGATGAAAAAAGCAGGCGCTAAAGTCCAGAACTTGCTTACCAAAGGTTCACTGAACCATCTCACCCATCAACTTAAAAAAACACCCGAAGAACACTTTTCGGATATTGAAAAAACTATAGCACTTGCTTCAGAGAACAACATTGACACCAATGTTTATTTAGAAGACTGGAGTAATGGCATGCGTAATTCAAAAGAGTACGTTTTTCAATACCTGGATTTTCTAACACAACAACCTATAAAACGTATTTTGCTTCCTGATACGTTAGGCATACTAACACACACAGAAACTTTCGACTTTATCACGGAGATTGTTGCGCGTTACCCAAATACTCATTTTGACTTTCACGGCCATAATGATTATGACCTTGGTGTAGCAAATGTTATGGAAGCCGTAAAAGCCGGTTGTCATGGTCTTCACCTTACCGTTAACGGAATGGGTGAACGAGCAGGTAATGCTCCTATGGCGAGCGTGGTTGCCGTTATCCATGATTTTTTGACCGATGTAAAAATTAATGTAAGTGAATCTTCGCTATATAAAGTAAGTAAGTTGGTCTCTGCTTTTACTGGAGTTGGCATACCATACAACAAACCAATTGTTGGCGATAACGTATTTACCCAAACTGCAGGAATACATGCTGATGGAGATAGCAAAAACAACCTTTACTTTAATGATTTATTACCAGAGCGTTTTGGAAGAAAACGTAAATACGCACTAGGTAAAACATCTGGTAAAGCAAACATACAGAAGAATCTTCAAGAACTTGGGCTTACCTTAAATGATGATGAGCTTAAAAAAGTTACCCAACGAATTATTGAGTTAGGCGACAAAAAAGAAAGAGTAACCAAAGAAGATTTACCTTATATTATTTCCGATATTTTAGATAGCGGAAATCATCAACAAAAGGTTTTTATAAAATCATACGTACTCACCCACTCTATGGGATTACGACCGTCAACAACGGTTTCTTTAGAAATAAATGGTGAGCTTTTAGAAGCACATGCACAAGGAGATGGACAGTATGATGCTTTTATGAACGCACTTCGTAAACTTTACGTTTCTAAAAAAATAGAGTTACCCAATTTAATTGATTACGTTGTTAGAATACCCCATAAGTAATTCTGATGCACTTTGTGAAACCATTATTACATGGCAAAACAAAAGCGAGGAGTTTATTACCCGTGGTTTGGATTCCGATCAAACGGTATCTGCGATTAAAGCGACTGAAAAGATGCTCAATATTATTTAATTAAGCTGTTTCTAGAAAAGGAATTAAGCTAATAACTGAAATATTGCTCTAAGGGCTTTTGAATACTGCAGAGCAAAAGAATTTGAAGAAAAAAAAAGATTAAAAAAAAGCGCACAGTGTGCCGCGTAAAGCAAAAAGAATGAAACTAGACATTGCACTATTGGCCGGAGATGGAATCGGCCCCGAAGTTATTGACCAAGCCGTAAAAGTTTGCGATGCTATCGCAACAAAATATAAGCATGAAATTAGCTGGAAACCTGCATTAACAGGTGCTGCCGCTATTGATGCCGTTGGAGAGCCTTACCCAGATGACACTCACGAAATTTGCGCTAATGCAGATGCCGTTCTTTTTGGAGCTATTGGTCACCCAAGGTTTGATAACGACCCTTCTGCGAAAGTTCGTCCGGAGCAAGGTTTATTGAAAATGAGACAAAAATTGGGTCTTTTTGCCAATGTACGCCCAACTTTTACTTTCCCATCTTTAATTGACAAGTCGCCTTTAAAACGCGAACGTATAGAAGGTACCGATTTGATAATTCTTCGTGAATTAACAGGTGGTGTATATTTTGGAGAGCGCGGAAGAAAAGATGATGGTAACACCGCTTTTGACACCATGACCTATACTCGCGCAGAAATTCAGCGTTTGGCAAAAAAAGGTTTTGAAATGGCAATGACTCGTTCAAAACGACTTTGTTGTGTTGATAAGGCTAACGTTCTGGAATCTTCCCGTTTATGGAGAGAGACTGTACAAGCTATGGAAAAAGACTATCCAGAAGTTGAAGTTTCTTATGAATTTGTTGATGCCGTAGCCATGAGATTGGTACAATGGCCTAAAGGATACGATGTAATCATTACTGAAAACCTTTTTGGAGATATTTTAACCGATGAAGCTTCTGTGATTTCAGGATCTATGGGCTTAATGCCTTCTGCTTCTGTTGGAGAGAAAACAAAATTATACGAGCCTATTCACGGTTCATATCCACAAGCAGCAGGAAAAGACATTGCTAACCCATTGGCTACCGTACTCTCTGCAGCTATGATGTTTGAAGATTTTGGTCTTCAACAAGAAGCGGAAGATATCCGTCGTGTGGTAAACAAATCTTTAGCTGAAGGCATCGTAACCGAAGACCTTTCAGAAGATGCTAAAGCATACAAGACAAGCGAAGTTGGTGATTGGTTGGCCAAGAACGTTTAATAACATATTTATATTAGCAAAAAAACCTCCCAAGTTAACTTGGGAGGTTTTTTTTATATCATTTTAACTGTGTGATTCGGCCCTCACTTGTTAAGTGAATTTCTATCCCAGATTTAGCTATTATAAGCCAATTTTCTGTATTTATTAGCTCTTTGTCTTCTATATACAAGGATACCTATAGCCATTGCCACACCAGTTCCTGCCAGCATAGCACCTACAATTCCGGAATAAACAACACTATATCCATATGCTATTGGCAGTCCCGCCAAATAAGCTCCAGAAGCATTTCCCATATTAAAAGCACTTTGGTTCATTGATGATCCCAGCATTTCATTTCCTTTAGAGGTATTTATTATCGCCATCTGTATAGGTGTAGACACCGTAAAAGAAGCCAACCCCATCAAGAAAGTCATAATCAATAATATCTGTGGGTTTTTTGCTACTACCGCATTGATAAGTAATAAAAGCACCATAAAACTCAAACTTATAGCTACTGCCTTTAACGGTGCGAACCACTCAGCCATTTTTGCTCCTAAGAAATTACCGACCACCATACCAAGACCGGCCAAAATCATGGCGTAACTGACCATGTTTTCTCCCATTCCCGCAATATCGGTTACCAAAGGGGCTATATAGCTATACCAAGCGAAAAAGCCTCCTGTACCTATAGTAGTTAATGCAATAAGCGCCCATAATTCGCCATTTCTCAAACCTTTATTCTCTTTTGATCGCGCTTTGGGAAGCTCTGGTTCTATTTTTGGCATCCAAAAAAGCACACTTAAAATCGCCATAAACCCAACAATTCCCACCATAAAGAAAGATAAACTCCAATCATAATGGTGTCCTATATAAGTTCCGGTTGGCACACCAATAACGTTTGCAATGGTCAACCCTGAGAACATTACGGCAATTGCTTGAGCAGATTTTCCTGCTTTCACCAATTTACCGGCAACTACAGCGCCTATACCAAAAAAGGCACCATGTGGAAGGCCAGATAGAAACCGAGTAATTAATAAGGTAGTGTAACTATCCGAAAAACCGGAAAGCGTATTAAATACAGTAAACCAACCCATTAATAATAATAGAACGGTACGTGAATTTAACTTACCCCCTACTTTTGTTAATAAGGGAGCACCAACAACTACACCTAACGCGTATGCTGCAATTGAATGACCTGCTTGTGGAATGGTAATATTCAATCCTTTGGCTACATCTGGAAGAATTCCCATTATAACGAATTCCGTTAACCCAATACCAAAACCTCCTATCGCTAAAGCTATTAGCGCTTTTCTGTTTGCTGTGTTTGTTTTCATAGCACACACCTTTTTAGTTAAACAATATTATTTGTAAGATTTGGAACTTACATTAAAAATTAACAAAAATTTTAAACAAAGGTATGGCGAGAAAATCAATTAAAAATATGCGCGATTATCAGATTTATGTTCATAATTACCCATAAAAAAGAATACCCCTATAAATAGGGGTAAAATCTTATACTTTAAACTTATGTTAGCGTTTCAAGAGAAACCTTGAAAGATACACAAAGCTATGATAGAAACCTTTGTGCATTCGTAGTTTAACGGGATAGATTACAAAATATAATCCGTACTCACGAAGTTAGACAACTTAGCCTCCAACAACTGTTGAATAGTCTCATTGTTCAAATCATTATCCTTAAAAGCGACAAAAGTCCGTATAGAAAAAGAGCGCAAGGCATCATGAACACTCAATGTTGCTTGAGCTGAATCCTTTCTTCCAGTAAACGGATACATATCCGGTCCACGTTGACAAGAACTATTTAAGTTTACGCGACAAACCAAGTTAACAAGCGTATCTATTAATGGTGAAAGCGCATAGACGTCTTTACCAAAAAGGCTTACCTGCTGACCATAATTACTTTCGGCCATATCATTTAATGGTTCTTCAATGTCAGAAAACGAAAGAACAGGCACAACCGGTCCAAATTGCTCTTCCTGATAAACTCTCATGTCTTTATTTACAGGAAAAAGTACCGCTGGCCAAATATAATTATCGAATTTCTGACCTCCTTTTTTGTTTAATATTTTAGCACCCTTTTCAATAGCATCATCTATTAACTCTTGAATATAGGCTGGTTTACTTGGCTCTGGCAACGGCGTTAATTTAACTCCGTCTTCCCATGGATTCCCGAATTTCAATTCGTCCACTCTTTTTGAGTAACGTTTTAAAAATTCGTCTTTAATATCTTCATGAACATAAATCACTTTAAGTGCCGTACATCTTTGTCCATTAAAAGACAATGTACCAGCTATACATTCATCTATTGTCAAATCCAAATCAGCATCCGGAAGAATAATTGCAGGATTTTTTGCTTCCAATCCTAAAACCAAACGCAAACGGTTACTTTTTGGATGCTGCTCTTGTAGTGCATTCGCAGATTTACTATTTCCTATTAATGCAAGTACATCAATTTTACCGGTCTGCATAATTGGTGCAGCAACGGCTCTACCTCTACCAAAAATAATATTCACCACTCCTTTTGGAAAGGAAGATTGAAAAGCTTCTAGTAACGGTGTAATCAATAAAACGCCATGCTTTGCAGGTTTAAAAATAACCGTGTTACCCATTATTATGGCAGGTATCAACAAAGCAAATGTTTCGTTAAGCGGATAATTATAAGGCCCTAGACATAATACAACACCTAATGGTCCTCTTTTTATATGCGCATAAACACCATCGTGTTTTTGAAACTTGGCAGAATTACGGTCTAGTTCTTTATATTCTTCAATAGTATCATTAATATAATCTACCGTACGATCAAACTCCTTTTGACTATCCGGTAAAGATTTACCAATTTCCCACATCAAAAGTTTTACAATAATCTCGCGCTTGGTCTTCATTTGACGCACGAAATTTTCCATACACTCAATACGGTCTTTTACATGCATAGTAGGCCAAACCCCTTGCCCTCTTTTGTAGGCTCCCATAGCAGAATCCAAAGCCTCAAGGGCTGCAGGTTCTCCCATGTCAGGAATGCTACCTAATAATGTAGGCTTATATTCTTCTGTTGAGGATATAGTTGAAAATACCTCGGTAGTATTGCCTTCCCATGTTTTCAGTTCGCCATTAACCAAATATTTTTTTTGATTTATTGTCTGGTCAATTTCGTATTCTTTAGGTATTGCTGTCATTTTAAGAAGGGTTTATTATAATAGATATGATGGCTACAAATAGTAGTTATACGAAAATACATAATTATGAAATCAGAGCTTATTTTTGAGAAAACTAAATACAGACAATTAGCTACAATTTCATAAAAGAGCTAGAAATTGTGAAACCCTAAACCAAATATTGAAAAAGGTCTGGCTTATCGTTCAAATAATCTCCATAAAAATTATTTGCTTTCATACGTTGAACTAAAAGCTGAAGGTCTTCAGGACTTTTTAACTCTATACCCACAATGGCAGGAGCATTCTCCCTACTCGATTTTTTAGAATATTCAAAATGGGTAATATCGTCATCAGGACCTAAAATCTCTGCCACAAATTCTTTCAAAGCACCTTATGGTCTTTGCGGGAACCTAACTATGAAGTAGTGTTTGAGCTGACCGTAAAGCAGCGCACGCTCTTTTATTTCCGCTGTTCTAGTGATGTCGTTATTACTTCCGCTAAGGATACAAACTACATTTTTACCTTTTATTTCTTCAGCAAAAGCATCTAAAGCAGAAATAGTCAAAGCACCTGCTGGTTCAACAACTATAGCATCTCTATTGTAAAGGTCCAAAATAGTCTGACACACCTTTCCTTCTGCAACGGTAACCATATCATGAAGTCCATTTTTACAGATTTCAAAAGTTAGATCACCCACTTTTTGAACCGCAGCACCATCAATAAATTTATCGATTTTAGAAAGTTCTGTATTCCTATTGTTTTTTATGGAGGTCTTCATAGAAGGAGCACCTTCTGGCTCTACTCCTATAATTTTGGTATTTGGCGATAGTTCTTTAAATACTCCGATTAGACCAGAAGCCAGTCCTCCGCCACCAATTGCCACAAATATGTAATCTATAGATTCCTGAAATTGATCTAACAATTCCAAGCCTACAGTACCTTGACCTTCTATCACTTTAGGGTCATCAAAAGGATGAATAAACGTTTTCTTATTGCTTTCGCAGAATGTTCTAGCACTTTTTGAAGAGTCGTCAAAAGTATCTCCTTCCAAAACTATCGTTACCCATTCCCCTCCAAACAATCTAGTTTGCTCAACTTTCTGTTTAGGGGTTACGGATGGCATGTATATCGTCTTAAGAATTTTTAAATGGTTACAAGCAAAAGCTACTCCTTGGGCATGATTACCTGCACTGGCACAAACAATTCCGTTTGCTCTTTCCTTTTCCGAAAGCGAGCTAATTTTGTTAAATGCCCCTCGTATTTTATACGAACGCACTCTATGTAAATCTTCTCTCTTGAGAAGTATATTGGAATCATACGCTTTTGACAAACGTATGCTGGACATTAGCGGAGTAACCGTAGCGACCTCTGCGATGGTAGCAGCCGCCTTTTTTATATCCGATATTTTAGGAAAATATGTCATATTAAAAAACCCTGTCTAGATTTTCAACTTCCTTATATTCTGGAAGAGCAAAAAAACCGGACAGGGCTGTTTTATAAATTATACAATCGGCTTCATTGCCGTCATCGATGCACGAAGTCTTGCACCTACAATTTCTACATCGTGATCACGAAGTGCCTTGTTCACAGTAATTAATTTAGCGTTATCAACACCATTACCTTTACCGGCAGCATATGCTTTACCAATAACGTCTGTATCAATTTTCTTCATGAAGTCAGTCAATAGAGGCTTACAAGCATGATCAAACAAATAACAACCGTATTCAGCAGTATCTGAAATAACACGGTTCATTTCGAACAATTTCTTTCTTGCTATAGTGTTAGCGATTAGCGGAGTTTCGTGTAATGACTCATAGTAAGCAGACTCACCAATAATACCAGACTCTGTCATGCTTTCAAAAGCCAATTCAACACCAGCTCTAACCATAGCGATCATTAATACGCCATTGTCATAAAATTCTTGCTCAGAGATTTTATCGTCACCTGCAGGAGTTTTTTCAAAAGCGGTTTCGCCAGTTTCTGCACGCCAAGTCAATAAGTTCTTATCGTCATTGGCCCAGTCTTCCATCATTGTTTTTGAGAAATGACCAGTCATAATATCATCCATATGCTTTTGGAAAAGTGGACGCATGATATCTTTTAATTCTTCTGAAAGTTCAAAAGCTTTGATTTTTGCAGGATTAGACAAACGGTCCATCATGTTAGTGATACCACCGTACTTCATTCCTTCAGTAATGGTTTCCCATCCGTATTGAATCAATTTAGAAGCATAACCAGCATCAATACCTTTCTCGATCATCTTATCGAAACAAAGAATACTTCCTGTTTGCAACAATCCACAAAGGATAGTTTGCTCACCCATTAAATCTGATTTTACTTCAGCAACAAAAGAAGACTCAAGAACACCAGCTCTATGCCCACCTGTACCGGCTGCATATGCTTTAGCTTGCTCCAAACCTTTTCCTTCTGGATCATTCTCTGGGTGTACCGCAATTAAAGTTGGAACACCAAAACCTCTTTTATACTCTTCACGAACCTCAGAACCCGGACTCTTTGGCGCTACCATTATTACTGTAAGATCTTCACGAACTTGAGTACCTTCTTCAACGATGTTAAAACCATGAGAATAAGATAATGTAGCTCCTTTTTTCATTAATGGCATTACAGCCTTAACTACAGCTGTATGTTGCTTGTCCGGAGTTAAGTTAATAACCATATCGGCACTTGGAATCAACTCTTGGTACGTACCAACAGTAAATCCGTTTTCGCTAGCATTTAAAAACGATTGTCTTTTTTCTTTAATTGCAGCGTCACGCAAGGCATAAGCGATATCCAAGCCTGAATCGCGCATGTTTAAACCTTGGTTCAAACCTTGGGCTCCACAACCAACAATAACTATTTTTTTTCCTTTTAAAGCTGATACACCATCGGCGAATTCTGAAGCATCCATGAACCTACATTTGCCCAATTGCTTCAGTTGATCTCTCAACGATAATGTATTAAAGTAATTTGCCATTTTTCAATCGTGTTTTTAAATTCCCTCCAAAGCCATTTTTATTATAGACAATGACCGGAACTCCTTATTAAATTAATTATTAATTTCTATTATTTATCTTGGTAAAACTCATTAAGCAAAGCAGTAATCTGCATCTCTTCTTTAGAAACAGAAATACGACCCGTGCGTACAAATTGCATGATACCAAATGGCTTCAATTGATCGTACATCTCATTAATTTCGTTTCTACGTCCTGATTTTGCAATTACAAAAAAGTCGCGGGCAACAGTTACAATTTGTGAATTGTTGTCCTTTATAATATTCTGAATCTGTCTTTCATCAAAAAGCAGGTTAGAAGCTATTTTGAAAAGAACCGATTCTTGATAAATGGTTTCTTCATCCGTGTGAAAAAAGGCTTTTATCACCTCTATTTGCTTTTCTATTTGGCCCACAATATTATGTGTCCATTTCTCTGTAGTATAGACAACTATAGTAAACTTAGATACGCCTTCAATTTCTGATTTAGAAACATTTAAACTCTCTATATTAATGTGTCTCTTTAAGAATATTCCAGAGATTCTATTCAGTAAACCTACATTGTTTTCAGAATATACCGATATAGTAAACCATTCTTTTTCCATTATTCAATTTAATATCGTTTCATCGAGCGCAGTCGATAAGAAACATTGTCATTCACTTAACCTCTCGACCGCACTCGAGAGCGAATTTTCCTTTTATAAGGTAATCCAGTATTTATTTTTTAATTCGCTAAAAAACTGCGACACTTAACTATTTCTAACTGCAATTATCAAACCTGTTGACCAATTTAACTTGGTCAAAGTAAAGTCTGATCTCTTCTCTAAATAAGCAACCAAACGCGTTACATTATCCTCATGCCCTTCCGGCCAATTAGGTTGAGCGGTCATATCATCAATTACATAAAAACCACCGACTTTTACGAAATCCAATACTTCATCTATCTCACTATATTTCAGGCCAAGCATCGGCAAAAATCAAATCGAATTTTTCACCTAAATAGTTTTTAATCCATTCGGAACCATCTTCACAGAACAGCTTCACCCTTTTATCAGACTCAAAATAATCCTTAACAATGGCAATCAGCTTAGGGTCATTATCAACCGATATCAATTCAGATTCAGCATCCATGCCATCTACCATCCATGACAGGCTCAATCCAATACCAGTACCGAGTTCCAAAAACTTTCCTTTTGGTTTTGAAGCCATTAGCGTTTTTAGCAACGTACCTACATATACATCAGAAGGCATGGTAAAACCAATTTCTGCCGACTTCTGCTCTATTTGTTGATGGATTTTTGGTTTGTCCTGTATATTGGAATCTATCACCTTTTTATCTTTAAATACTATTTGTAAAGTGTCTTATATTAAGAGATTACTTAAGACGAACTTCGGAAACCGAAGCCCCAGAAGGAATCATCGGAAACACATTATCTTCTTTCTCAACTTTCACCTCTAGGAAATAAGCATCTTTTGAAGCAATCATTTCTTTAATGGCCACTTTTAGGTCTTTGCGAGTACTTACTCTTTTAGCCTCAATACTATACCCTTCGGCAATTTTTACAAAATCTGGATTTACCATTACCGTAGACGCGTATCTTCTATCAAAGAAAAGCTCTTGCCACTGGCGTACCATACCTAAATGGTCATTATTCAAGACCACAATTTTTACAGGTACTTTATGCTGAAAAATCACACCCAACTCCTGAATGGTCATTTGATAACCACCATCTCCAATAATAGCTACAACCTCCCGTTCCATAGCACCCATTTTGGCACCAATAGCCGCAGGAAGCGCAAACCCCATGGTTCCAAGACCACCTGAAGTAATGTTACTCTTGCTTTGTTTGAACTTGGCATAACGACAACCAATCATCTGGTGTTGTCCAACATCAGTAACAATTACTGCTTTTTGTCCAGATTCAACATTTATTTGCTCTATAACCTCACCCATAGTCAACCCTTCCTTAGTAGGGTGAATATCTTTATTGATTACCTGATCAAATTCAATTTTATACATCTCCTTGAACTTACTATGCCAAGCCTCATGCTTATTTTCTTTAATCATTGGCAGCAATAGCTCCAAAGTGTCTCTAGAGTTACCCAGAACAGCTACATCTGCACGTACATTCTTATTGATTTCTGCTTTATCTATTTCAAAATGAATAACTGTCGCCTGTTTAGCATAAGTATCCAAACTGCCCGTTACACGATCATCAAAACGCATACCTATGGCAATTAACACATCGCATTCATTTGTTAGAACGTTTGGTGCATAATTACCATGCATACCAACCATACCAACATTTAAAGGATGTTCACTATCTAAAGCAGAAGCACCCATTATAGTCCATGCCGCAGGAACTCCAGACTTCTCTATTAAAGCTTTAAGCTCTTCTTCTGCTTTACCTAAAATAATACCTTGCCCCCAAACTATTAGTGGTTTCTTAGCATTGTTAATAAGCTGAGCAGCAGCTTCTATTGATTGAACATTTGGTTTAGGTACAGGATTGTAACTACGTACAGCAGTGCATTTTTCGTAACTAAAATCAAACTCATCTATCTGAGCATTTTTAGTAATATCGATTAAAACTGGACCTTATGGTCTACCTGACTTGGCAATATAAAATGCCTTTGCCATTATTTCAGGAATTTCAGCAGCTTCAGTAATCTGATAGTTCCACTTTGTAACCGGTGTAGAAATTCCGATAATATCAGTTTCCTGAAAAGCATCCGACCCTAACAAGTGACGTGTTACTTGACCAGTAATACACACCAAAGGTGTAGAATCTATCTGAGCATCTGCCAGACCAGTAACAAGGTTAGTTGCCCCAGGACCAGATGTAGCCATAGCAACACCTACTCTACCTGAAACTCTAGCATAGCCTTGTGCAGCATGCGTAGCACCCTGCTCGTGGCGTGTTAAAATATGAGTCAGTTTATCTTGAAATTTATATAATTCATCATAAACCGGCATAATAGCACCTCCTGGGTAACCATATAGCAAATCCACACCCTCACCCAACAAGCAATGTATAATGGCTTCTGCACCGCTAATTTTAAGCTTTGTTTTCTTTGGGTTCACTTCCGTTTTTATTTTAACTGTTTCCATAGGTCTTTATTCCTTATAATAGCTAATTCGCAGAGACCACTCTGCTTTTGATTTCTCATCGTATTTCGAGAAACCCTTTCATATTCATTAAAACTCATCGGTTACACAACCTTGCGCGGCAGATGATACTGATCGTGCGTATTTGTACAACACTCCTTTTTTAAACTTCAACTCAGGCTGAACCCAAGATTCTTTTCTTTTTGCTAATACCTCATCTGAAACCTCAACATTAATTGAATTGGTTTCGGCATCAATCGTAATAATATCACCATCTTCTATTAAAGCGATGTTACCACCCTCTTGAGCTTCTGGAGAAATATGCCCAACAACAAAACCGTGTGTACCTCCTGAGAAGCGACCATCTGTTATTAAAGCTACATCCTTACCAAGTCCCGCACCCATAATGGCAGCAGTAGGTTTAAGCATTTCTGGCATACCGGGTCCTCCTTTTGGTCCTTCATAACGAATAACCACAACATCACCTTTCTTCACCAAACCTTTACCAATACCATCATTTGCCGCATATTCACCATTAAAGACTTTTGCCGTTCCTTTGAACAACAACCCTTCTTTACCCGTAATTTTTGCTACAGAACCATTTTCAGCAAGATTTCCGTACAACATACGCAAGTGACCCGTTGCCTTTATAGGGTTCTCCAAAGGCATGATTACATCTTGTCCTTCTTCCAAATCCGGAACATCCTTTAAGTTTTCCGCTAATGTTTTTCCTGTCACGGTCAAACAATCGCCATGTAGCAATCCATTTTTCAATAAATATTTTAATACCGCTGGAATTCCACCAACACGGTGCACATCTTCCATAAGGTATTTTCCACTTGGCTTTAAATCCGCTATAAACGGAGTGGTATCACTTATATGTTGAAAATCTTTTAATGTAAAGTCGATATCCGCAGCTCTTGCTATTGCCAAGAAATGCAATACAGCATTAGTGGAACCACCCATTATAGTCACCAAACGAATAGCATTCTCTAGAGATTTACGCGTTACGATATCTAAAGGCTTAATATCTTTTTCTATAAGTAAGCGCATCTGCTTACCTGCAGCTATAGATTCTGCCTTTTTCTCATCACTGATTGCAGGATTTGAAGAGTTATAAGGCAAGGACATCCCTAAAGCTTCAATTGCAGAAGCCATAGTGTTGGCGGTATACATACCACCACAGGCACCAGCCCCTGGAATTGATTTTTTAATAATGTTTTTATATTCAGGCTCTTCCATAGTGCCCGCAACTTTCTCGCCCCATGCTTCAAAAGCAGAAACGATATCTAATTTTTTGTGATTGTGACATCCTGAAGCTGTAGTACCACCATAAACTAATATTGCAGGACGATTAAGACGCAACATTGCCATAAGAGCGCCTTAAGGCATGTTTTTATCACAACCAACTACAGTAACAAGACCGTCATATGACATTCCTTGAACTACAGTTTCCATTGAGTCTGCAATAATATCTCTAGATGGAAGTGAGAAACGCATTATGGGGTTCCCAGAAATACCGTCACTTACACCAATTGTATTGAAAATAAGACCAAGCGTCTCTTTAGAATTAACACCTTCTTTTACCATTTTGGCCAAATCGTTCAAGTGCATGTTACAAGGGTTTCCCTCATAACCGGTACTTGCGATACCAATTAATGGTTTACTAAAATCTTCATCCTTAAAACCTATGGCATAAAGCATTGCTTGTGCAGCAGGTTGTGTTGAATCTTGTGTTACGTTCTTACTGTATTTATTCAGTTCCATTAAGCGCTATATAATTGGTTGTTCTATTTACAATATGTACTCTCTCTATTCAAAGGTATTCTTTTCTTTATTTCAGCATTTTAGGTGTGGCTTTCCTATCTAAATCCAATAGTTAAAAAAATTATGTAAAAATCTAATTTACAACTACTTAACTATTAAATTTTATCATATTCAATTCGTCTTTTTTCACCTATTTATTATCATATTTAAGACCTAAACAAGGTATATAGTTAACATAAAGCTTATAAAAACATAAAAAGGCCTGTATCAAATGAATTAGATACAGGCCTTTCTAAACAATGAAAATCTGCATCACTCTCTTCTGAGAATGACATCAATTACCACTATTATATGAGCTATGATTTTCATTAGAACAATATTAGACAAATTGTAACAGTAGAGCAAAGAATTATTCGCAGAAATACACCCCTTTAATTATTAATTTAATTTGAATTGTACCTCATCTCCATATTTTTTCTGGGCAAGTACAGATATAGCCCTATCGGAAAGTTGCAGTATACGCGGATACCCTCCCGTAGTCTGACCATCCTTCATTAGAATTATCAGTTTACCAGATGGAGTTAACTGCACCGTACCATAAGAGTAGCTGATGTAATCATAGAGGTTTTAAGACCTTCTATCTTTTCTTCTAGCTTGTAAGCCATTCTATTGTTTTCATTGGAAATACTGAATTTTTTTCCAAACAACATTTCTAATTGTTTATCGGAAAGGCTTTCAAACTCGGGACCCTTAGTAACCTTCAATTCTTTTTCGTCCAAGAAAGAATCAACTATTATCTTACTTATTTTAGGTTCAAAAAGAGAACAAGCATCATATTCCAATTCACTACCATCTGCCAGATGGTTTTTTTTAGTTACCGAAGAAAAGAACGAGCGACTCCCTAAAACCAAAGGACCTTTGAACCCACCCTTTACAGCTAGGTAATTCCTGAAACCTTTTTCTAGTTTTCCGTAAGAGAGAATATCTCCTTTTTTCACCTTTATTACTTCATAGTTATTTATGGGTTCATTGTTGAGTGTAACAGAGAGTAATGCGCCCCCCATACTAATATATGTTTCCTCTTCGAAAATTAAAGTTGGACCAGTCATGGTTATTTCCAATACTGCCGCACGTATATCATTATCTAAAAGCTGATTGACCTTTTTTGCCGAAAACCCGTCCATATAACCCGCAACGGGTACTCCTTTATTTAAATAGCCATACCTACCAATATCTTGAACCGAAGTAAACAAACCAGATTTGAGGACTTTAAGCATCTAATATGATTTTTTCAAGTTTGTAAATACCCACTTCACTCTCAATCTTATGTAAGTTATACTCGGCCCTTGTTATTTTATAAAATTGAACCTGATCCCCTACACTTATGAAACAAGGTTCTTTGGCTTTAGGGTCAAACATGGGTACGGAACAGTTCCCAATTATATTCCACCCTCCGGGTGAGTCTTGTGGATAAATACCTGTTTGCTTACCTGCCAGACCAACAGAACCACTTAAAACCTTAGAACGAGGCTCTTCCCTTCTATCAAACTCTAAAGCCTCGGGCACACCTCCTAAATAGGTAAATCCCGGAAGAAACCCAATCCCAAAGACGGTATATACACTAGAGGTATGTAATGAAACTATTTCATCTATGGTCTTACCTGATTTCTGAGAGATTTCCTTTAAGTCTATTCCAAAGTCTTCATCGTAGCATACAGGTAAACGCCATAAAATCTTTTCGCGTTTTACTACTTTTATATCTTCTTTGTACCAATTCAGCAGTTTCACCTTCAACTGATCAAAATCAATTGGCTCTTCTCTATATATAAGGGTAACGGAATTATAAGCAGGTACAATCTCCCATTCCTCTTCCTTTAAGCAACACTCTTTAAGGTATTGAGTAAATTGTAATATATCTTCAAGAATAGCTACATCTACTCTACCGGGCCATTCTAGTAAAATAGCATGAATGCCAAAGGGTCGTATTGAAATTGGATAACTGTTCACTTTTTAATATACGTATTATGGTTTGGTAATTCTTCAGTAAGATACAATACTATTTCTAATGCAGATGGTGTATCTCCATGAATACAAAAGGTATCTACTAAGATTGGTATTTCTTTTCCGTCAATCGTTTTTACCCTTTTATTTTTTACCATTTCTAAGATATGCTTTAAAACCTCTTTCTTATCCGTTATTAAAGCTTTTGGCAACTTTCTAGATACTAGACTTAAATCTACCTCATAGTTACGGTCTGCAAAACCTTCATACTTTAACTGGAATCCTTCTGCTAAAGCTGCTTTAGCTATTTCCGAGCCATAGGGAGCATACAAAAAAGTATCATTCTTGTATTCTTTAACTGCTTCTAAAAACAAAACAGCCAAAGACGCATCCTTAGCAATATCATTATATAGTGCTCCATGTGGCTTTATATGATGCAGCTTCACTCCATGTTCGTCCAAAACCTCAACAAGACTATTTACTTGACTCCTAATACTATCAACAAGTTCTTTTGCCGCTATTCCTATAGAGAGGCGGCCAAAGTTGGATATATCCGGATATGATGGGTGAGCACCTACCAAAATACCATTCGCTTTAGCTAAGCTAACTACCTTAGTCATGCTTTCCTTATTTCCCGCATGACCTCCGCAGGCTATATTACAAGAAGAAAGCATAGGCAATAGTTCTTTTTCATTGCCAACACCTTCACCAACATCACAGTTCAAATCTATATAGTTACGCGTCATTTTAAAATTTGGAATTTCTAAAATACTCATAATCTTTTAGACCTCCTGTCAGAAAACATCTTATCTTAACAAAGAATATACACACCTAACCATCTCTCGCAAGCCCTCGTTTCACCACAGTTTTAACATTTTTTAATGCCGTTTATCTAAAAAAATGCAGTTTATCTAAAACTAGGGTGCCGTATGTCGAATCGATATAATATCCGCAAAAATTACAGGTTATTATTATCCCAAATCGAACTTCCCCCTCATTTTTACCGGGGCCAAATTGACCTACTGAAATGAATTGTTTAGAATGTAATAAAACACTTGGCTACACCGATCACAGACAGTCTATGGACACTTTAGGTGTTGAATTATGTGATGAGCATATGCCAAGAATGTCAAAATTGATTGAAATCAATAGTACACCTCGCGAGGCCATACAATTATATTATGGTTTAAAAGAAGCTGGCGTGTCCTCCATGTTAGAATGGTGGGATGGCTCTAAGTCAATAGATAGCCATATCAAGAGTAAAACTCAATATTGAAATAGATACGGAGTACCATATGATGACTCACGAACAGGCCATAAATGACCTAGAAGAAGCTATGCATTCTTTTAAAAATGGCTTTACCACAATACGAATACCTCATGTTCTTATAAAATATTATCTTAAAGAAACCGTTACAAATATTCTAGGGATAATGGAAGGCTTGCGTGTACATATCAAAGCGATATAAACTTAAAACCTTATTATCATGTCAAATACTACAAAGATTCTAAAGACTCCGTTGAGAATTTCAATCGCAATTTTGTTATTGGGCATGCTATCGCGCATTTTTCATTGGCCATATGCATCAGAGACTATTTTGGTTGCATTTTCGGCTATTCTCCTACTCTATAGTGTTCGCTTTTGGAAAAAAGAAACCAAACTATTCATTGATATCGTTAAATTGGTAATGGTAGTTAGCTGGGCCCTTAATGGAATTTTCAGAGTATTAGATTTACCTTTCACCTTACTATTTCAAGTTCTTATTGCAATTTCCTTTATTACTTGGTTCATTATGGAAGGAACCGCTTACTTCTTAGATGAAGACCGCAGACAAAAAAATAACATGGCACGAGTACTTTGGAATTTTGCCATGGTCGTAGGAGCTTTATCCATTATTGCCGGCAGCCTTCTAAACATGCTCAATGAAGCATATGCCATTCCACTTCTTGCCGTGGGTATTACTATTATTGTTGCTTACATTTTAAAAGATGTTTTTGCTACAACCACTAAAGGGGAAGAAGATCACGGAAACGGCGAGTTTCAATTATAACTACCCCCCTTACCTTTACATAAGCCTGAAAAGATTCTCAACCATTAGGTTTCATAGCCCTACAGCTCTTCAAAATAGATAGAATTCCAATGTAGGGTGCTTCACCTTGAGCAATAGTATTTAGCTCAACAGGATGTAATAAGTGTTTACGCACTCCCTCATACAAATAGTTTTATATTTTTTTTAAGCAATTCTCTACAAAGAAAACAATAAACCTAAATATTGTAGGACGAATTGTTGGATGAGTGGTTTTAAAAAGAAGATTAGGTGATTTTGGCGCTTGTCCGTTTATAGAATTTTACCTACTCCTTACCGATATTAAGGTTTTCAATCGAATTTAATGCCCTTTGCACGAAACATAAGAGTGTTAACAACATAGGACTACGTTTTATATGTAAACCATTTACTATGAAAGAAAAAACTACTCTAAACGATTATCTTGTTTATGCTTTTTGCGCCTTTTGCTTCCTATGGTCACTATACGTGATATTCTTTGCAACTATGTACTAAGATTAATAAGAATCAATGCTCCCATACTAAATACATTAGCATAGGAGCATTTTATATAACTAATAATATAAGATAAAAAATAGGTTGAGTTATCAAATACCTCAAATTTAACCAAAAAATAACCCAAAAATTGTGGGGTTTTTCTCTGTTTACTATACGTACATACTTTTAAATTTGTGCAAGGAACAATTCAGAGATAATTATGAAGATAAGAGACAAACTAACCTATGCCTATGTTGCGTTTAATGTGATTTTTATAATTGTAATGGCAGTTTTCCTATATAGGAATTCTCCTTTTTAGAAGTCTATTAAAAATTCAAACTTAGATTACCAAGCTCCTGTCTTCCTAAAAAGATAGGAGCTTTTTTAATGTACTATCCTAACCAACCTTCTCTATCCAAACTACGATATTGTATAGCTTCAGCTACATGGGTCCCATTTACTGCTTCCACTCCCTCTAAATCTGCAATGGTACGCCCAACTTTTAAAATACGGTCATAGGCACGCGCCGAAAGATTTAAACGCTCCATAGCGTTCTTTAGCAATTCTTTGGAAGGTTCATCTAACCTACAGAACTCCCTTATCTGTTTGGTGTTCATTTGAGCATTGTAGTGTACATTAGGAAATTCAGCAAAACGTTTGGTCTGAATTTCTCTTGCTGCCGTTACCCGTTTTCTAATCTCAACACTACTTTCTCCTTTACGGTCTTCCGATAATTTCTCAAAAGGGACTGGTGTAACTTCAATATGAATATCTATGCGGTCTAATAAAGGACCTGATATTTTACTCAGGTAACGTTGCATTTCTGCAGGTGAGGATGTTACCGGTGCATCTGGGTCATTAAAATAACCTCCAGGACTAGGGTTCATACTTGCCACTAACATAAAACTACTTGGGTAGGTAACCGTGAAGCGAGCTCTAGCAATGGTCACCTCTCTGTCTTCCATAGGTTGGCGCATCACTTCAAGTACCCTACGTTCAAATTCTGGAAGCTCATCTAAAAACAAAACTCCATTATGAGATAATGATATCTCTCCCGGTTGCGGATAACTACCGCCACCTACTAATGCAGCAGAACTAATTGTATGATGTGGATTTCTAAAGGGACGTTGGCTCATTAAGCCCATATTCTTTATTTTCCCTACTACACTATGGATTTTTGTAGTTTCCAAGGCTTCGTGCAAAGTCATTGGCGGCAAAATAGAAGGCAACCGTTTCGCTAGCATAGTTTTACCTGCTCCCGGAGGACCAACCAAAATAATATTATGCCCGCCCGCGGCACCAATTTCCATACATCGTTTTATACTCTCTTGCCCTCTTACATCGGAAAAATCGAATTCAGGGAAATCTAAGGTCTTATAAAATTCTTCCCTTGTATTTATAATAGTCTGTTCCAACGGAGTTCCTTTATCAAAGAATTCTATGACCTCACTTATATTCTCTACTCCAAATACTTTTAAACCAGATACAATTGCTGCTTCTCTTGCATTCTCTTTAGGTAAAATAAAGCCTTCAAAGCCCTCCTCCTGAGCCTTAATAGCAATGGGTAACGCTCCTTTTATGGGATGTAAACTGCCATCTAAAGAAAGTTCTCCCATGATAATATACTTATCAATTTTATCCGATTTTATCTGTCCGGAAGCGGTCAAAATTCCAATTGCCAAAGTCAAGTCATAAGCTGACCCTTCTTTGCGAAGATCCGCTGGTGCCAAGTTCAAGGTTATTTTCTTTCCATAATTTTGTAACCGTTATTTAGCAGCGCTGCCGCAATACGGTAATTACTTTCTTTTATAGCATTATCAGGCAGGCCTACCAAGTGGTAGCCAACTCCCTTATCTACATTTACTTCTACTGTAATCGTTGTCGCGTCCACTCCAAAAACGGCACTTCCAAAAACTTTGGTGAGCATATTGGTTTGTTATTTAGTATTCTATGGTTAGATTCTTCTTAATTATTAAATCAAAATAAAGTGTTAGTCTTTCTTAATTTTCTGGCTTGAATGTAAGTACTGATTTTGAAGTAGATATTATCTCTTCCTTATTGAGCATCATCTTACGAAACTCACCATTTACATACATTTCAGCCTTGGTCTTTATAATGTATACTAAAAGGGTTGCCAGACTGCCCTGTAGGCAGAATACTCATGCTATTCTCTACATCTGAGAAATCAACTACCCTTCTGGTTGATGGTCCAGAGCTAACTTTATACACGCCATCTTCCGTATACGGAAAAAACATATTATTAATTACCTCCCGCGTTCCATTCACAGAAAAAGGCCCCACATTAAAAAAAGAACGTAGTGCATCTATTTGACCAATAGGATGCCCATGCTCTATGGTATGAACGCGTCCCCAAACCCAACCGGAGCTATCACTACCCAAAGTCTGCTCCAAAGCCTGCAGTGCTTCCTGAAAGGAAACGTTAACAATATCAGCTTGACTTTCTGTTATATCCTGGGTACTGGCATCATCCCACCAAATGGAACCTTCATTTGCCACTATAGGTGCTATTGTCCGTTTTATTAAATGTGTGTTTTGTATTTCCTCAAAAAGTGTATCCCCTAATTCATCCTTAAAAGTATTTCGCAATATAAAATACATCCATCTATGGTAAACCGTGGCCTCCGTGCTTTCTGTTGGGTAATCACCTTTCCATTGCTTTAAACCGTCCAAAATCTTTAAATGAGTAGCGCTAAGACTATCTACTTCAACTTTTTTAAGCAACATCCTAACAATCTCAACATTCACTGGCGATGTATCATCAGTAGTCATATCGCCCACAGCCTCCTTATCCCAATCATTCTTACTTTCTAGCAATTGAACAATTCTTCTTGCTCTATTTTCTGGTAGGTAATAACCCGGATACAGCATTCCCGCAATGGAGTCTGGTTGGTTGTTTGCAGAATATACATACTCCCATGACGGATTAATAGCATGTGGATTCTTGCTGAAATCTAAATATTCTTTTTCTACGGGTAGTCCTTTTCCGTTCTCGGAAACAAATTTGGTATTTACGCTATCCGGTATCTTATAAAGTTTGGCTGCTGCCCACCACGCCACATTATCCTCTGCATCGCCATAAACAATACCTAAACCCTGGTGCATGAAGGTCCTCCAAAGCATGTTGAAAATCATCCAAACTTGTTGCATAAGACATATTATATAGAGAATTGAGCAGTTTGTTTTCTACTTTGGTAAATATCCACCACATAGAAATAGGGCGATCTCCCGTTACCTGATCTGCAATCCCGTTTAAGATTGGACCGTGATGTGTTTTTTTATAGGAAAAATGAACATCATCAGAATCCTTTACTTTAATTGTTTTTGCTATAATTTCATAATCCTTCCACTCATTTCCGCTTCTATACTTCCTTGTGTCGGTAGGGTGAGTTTTCTCATAATAGAAATCAACATCATCATTCTCGAACATTGTCATCCCGTAAGCCAACTTTCGGTTGTGCCCTAATAGTGGATAAGGCACACCAGCCAAATGATAACCGTACTTCTCATAAGTAGGCGTACTCACATGAGCTTCATACCACACTGAAGGTTGAGAAAACCCAATATGAGGATCATTCGAAAAAATCACTTTTCCATTTTTTGTTTTCTCGGGAGCAATTGCCCATCCATTACTTCCTTCAAAAAGAGGAATAGACAGCTTTTTTAAAGAAGCCATGACAACATCTGAAATGGACTTGTGTATGGAATCGGTTTTATTTCGAGGATAGTTTTTTATCCACTGCGTTGTTGTATCACTGTTAATTTCTAAATCCTTTAAATATTCAAATCCTAGCTTATCTTTTATCTTGCTTAATAAGGGATCTGTTTTATGCGCCATGGCAAAACTGAAAGCCATGTAACCAATTGTATTATAGACATCCTTTAGAATAAATGGCTTTTTATCAATACCGGTAAGATAAAACTCAACCGGAGTAGGCCCTTCTTTTACAAATTGATTAACACCGTCCAAATAAGCCTGAGACATCTGTACCGCAGCATCTGATGTATTCAGTTTAGCTATGGTTTCCGAAGAATAATCATCTATGCCCAGCGCTAAAAAGAACTTATCTGTTCCTAACAAATCTTTCCCAAAAACCTCTGAAAGTCCACCTTTACCTATCCTACGAAGTAGCTCCATTTGCCACAACCTATCCTGAGCATGCACATAGCCAAGCGCCTTAAATGCATCTGCATCGTTTTCAGCATAAATATGTGGAATCCCGTAAGTATCATAATACACATCTACTTCTTCAGAAAGATTCTGAAGTTTCTTTTCGCCGTCGTAATCTGGTTTTAGATGATAAGTTAGACTGCCAATTACAACCGCTAGCACACCAACAAGAGCGAGTAAACCCCACCCTAATCGCTTAAATTTCCTCATTCAAGTCAAAGTTTTGACCTAATATAAGAATTATTTATAAGGAGTTTAAAACTGATGGATGAACTACTATTAAGTCCTTCCAGACGGAGTTATCACGCTTATATACAATACTGAAAATAGTAATATTCCTAAATACATAATTCTCAACTGTACAATTCTAATAGAGAACTAATTACAATTTTTCTTCTTAATTCTTACTCAAATTGTTTGTTATTTAACACTTCTTGTTAAAAAAAGTTAATACTTTCAGGCAAAATCATAAAAAAACACTAAAAATGAAAAAAAATCAAAGAAAACTTCTATCCTTAGCGGTAGCCACAGGCCTAATGTTAGGTTCCTGCTCAGATGATACCATCCAAATAGATGAAACTACCGCACCTTCGGCCGTAAGTGCAAAAACTTCAATTCCAGCACCTACAAAAGGTCATTTTAATTTAGACTTCTCTAATACTGTAAGAGAATTTGAGATAGACCTGAATTTATCTACCGTAGTTGAGCCTAGTGAGTGCGGAGATACCCCATTTAATGAGGTGGCGGATTATTATAACAACTTACTAATAGATGGTTTTATCTCTGCTTGGGACGGTAATCCTGACGCCATTGAAATTATTTTAGAAGATTATTTTGCCATAAACCAAATTGCCGCGGCATACGAAAATAAGAACACCGATTACTTTGGAGCAGATGGAGAGTACACGAACTACGTAAAACAACGTACTAGAAGTCTTGAAAAGTTCTGGGATATGGGTAATTCAATAACCGTTAACGGTCAACACACAGCTACACTGGAAGATTTAGACTTTATCCGTTACATTTATGAAAATTACTCAGATGCAGCTCCAGAAGAAATTGATTATATCTTAAACATAGCTGAGACTTTTAATACAGGAAGCGACCAAATACCTGAAAACCCATTTTTTGCATCAGACGGTTTTGCCACTTTTGACAAGACAATTGTAATTGGCGACGGTATTGTAACATTACTAGAAGACACCGGTCTAGACCCAAAAGTAGTTTGGTCAAGTATTTTAGCCCATGAATGGGGACACCAAATACAATTCTTAAACACTGAAAACTGGGAGTACCCAATACCTGCTTTCAGCAATACCCCCGAATCTACTAGAATGACTGAACTAGAAGCTGATTTTATAACCGGTTACTATCTAACCCATAAAAGAGGCGCTACTTACAACTGGAAACGCGTTGAAGACTTTTTATCCGCCTTTTTTAATATAGGTGATTGTGGTTTTGAAAATCCTGGCCATCACGGTACACCAGCACAACGTTTAGCTGCAGCTAAAGCTGGTTATGACTTAGCCAACGGAGCTAAGAAAAAAGGTAAGATTCTTAGTCAAGAAGCTGTACACCTCGCTTTTCTTGCAGAATTAAACTCAATTACAAATACGGCAGCACCAAGAAGTGTCGCCAGATAATTATTTTATAAATATTTAATGCAAAAGGCCGCCTTTGTAGGGCGGCCTTTTTATTTTCTATTCAATATGTGCAAGATAAATTCTATTTTTCCTTGAAGTTATTCAGTCCTTCTAAAAGCCATTCCCGATACACATCACTATCCGTGTACTGAACGGCATTATTCAAGATTTCCAAATCTGGCGACATTAGAACATAATACGGCTGAGAGGCCGCATTGAAATTAACCGTCTGAAAAGTACCCCACTTCTGCCCTATGATCTCAATATGTTTTACACGGCCAGTATCATATTTAAAATCGAATTGCTTAGACTCTGGCAACTCCTTTCGGTCATCTACGTAAAGTGAAATAAGAACATAGTCTTCTTTTAAAATTTCATACACATCGGGCTCACTCCAAACGTTTTCCTCCATTTTTCTACAGTTGACACACGCCCAACCCGTAAAATCCAATAGAATTGGCTTATTGACCTCCTTTGCATACGCTACGCCTTCTTCAAAATCTTTAAAACAGTTGATTCCCAGAGGACAATCGCTTTCGGTTTCAAAAATACTGTAGAATGCAGGGGGCGGGAAACCACTCAATAACTTTAGGTTGGAAACACCTAAAAGCCCCAATATAACATAGATTGAAAAACCAGCACTGATGAAACCTGTTGCTTTTCGCCCTAAAGAAAGTTTCTTTTTAGGTCCATCGTGAGGGAATTTGAAAACACCAAAAAGATACAGCGTTAACAAAACAAACAACACTATCCATATTCCCAAGAATATTTCACGTTTTAGAATACCCCAATTACCAACCAAGTCCGCATTAGAAAGGAACTTGAGTGCCAATGCTAATTCCAAGAATCCTAATACCACTTTAACGGTTGTCATCCATCCACCGGACTTTGGCAACGAATTTAACCAAGCAGGAAACAAGGCAAAAAGAGCAAACGGCAGCGCTAACGCCACACCAAAACCAGTCATACCGGCAGAAAGGTTCATAGCAACATCTCCCTCTTCCAAAACAGTACTTCCTAAAAGACCTCCTAAAATAGGACCGGTACATGAGAAAGAAACGATTGCCAAGGTAACCGCCATAAAGAAAATACCCATAACCCCTCCTATTTTTGAAGAAGCAGCATCCATCTTATTAGCCCATGAGCTAGGTAATGTCAATTCATAATAGCCAAAAAAGGAAAATGAAAAGAAAACGAAAATCAAGAAAAATGCTATGTTCAGCCAAATATTAGTAGCTATAGTATTCAATATTTGAGAATCTACCGAGTCAAAAATATGGAAAGGTAAACTGAGCAGAAAGTATATCAAAACAATAAAAAAACCATACAAAAGGGCATTTATAACACCTTTTGATTTCTGCTGCGAGTGCTTCGTAAAGAATGATACCGTAAGCGGAATCATTGGAAAAACACATGGTGTTAGCAAAGCTATTAATCCGCCTAAAAAACCTAAGCCAAAAATCATCCAAAGACTGGAGCCTGTCTCAACCCCATCATGGGAATTTCCTAATAGCTCTTTTTTCTTTAGGTCTAACTTTAACGCCGCTCCCAGAGTTTTACTGTGTTCATCTATAGTTTTTTCTTCCTTTACAGCTGCACCTCCATCAAGAACAAAGCTGAAATCTTGGTCTATCGGAATACAAACCTCCTTACATACCTGATAGAAAAGGTTAATATCAATCTGGTTTACACTAGAATCTAACAGCCGTATTTTCTGAGAAAAAATGGCAGTTTCTATAAAAAAAGTCTCGTCTACTTCAAAAATATCACTGTATTCAACCACTGTCTCACTTTCAGTAGTTTCACCTAAAAGCTCATAGCCTTCACCAACCTTCTTATAATCGAACTCACTTGGTAACGAGCCACCTTCTGAGGTGAATTGCGAAAAGATATGCCAACCTTCAGCAATGTTTCCTTTAAGTACCAACTCATAATCTGTGTCGCTAATTTTCTTCACTTCTTGCGACCATTTCACTGGATTATCATCATCTTGAGAAAAAACACTTAAAACGCTAAAAAACAATGCGATAAATACTATTATATGCTTCATTAATTTAATGTGAATTTTAAAATTTCACTTGTATTTTTTGTTACTTTAAAACGTTCGTCTGCACGTCTACCTATTACCCATACCACCTCTTCTCCACTACAAAGCAACCATTGTTGCTCCTTAGCAACAACGTCTACTTTTTCATCCTTAAAAAACTTAGAAAGCTTTTTTCTTCCCTTCATTCCTAATGGATAAAAGTAGTCGCCATTTTTCCATTTCCTTATCGTTAACGGATACTTTAACGCTTTTTTATCAATGTAGAGTGTGTGCTTATTTTTTATAGAAAGGTCGTGTACTGTTTCAATTTTAAGTTGAATAGGCTCTAAAACCTCAGTTTGTTCTTCTTTAATAGGAACTGAACGTCTGACTCCTCCTTGATTTTCGTTAATAATAAAAACTCCCTATCCTTGAGCAAACGATATGTTTTAGAATGAATTTCCTTACCGCTCATAGCTGATAAAAGATTTTCTACATCATTCCACTCCGTAAAGCCGTAATCCCTAAATAAAGCATGTATGTAAGCTGAAATAGGTTCTAACTTCAACAGTTCTGCAATAGAAATACGAACAATACCATTATTTTCCTGAAACAAACGGGATTTCAGTTCTTTTACTTGAGAATCAATTAAAGCTGCGCTTTCAGAAAGGTGATCTTGGGTTTTTGTAAAGTTCTTTAAAAACGAGGGATTCAAATCTTTTAGCAAAGGAACAATCTCGTGTCTGATTTTATTTCTCAGATATTTAGTATCTGCATTACTGCCATCTTCCCGCCACTGCAATTTTTGAGACTGCGCATATTCCAAAATTTGACTTCTTGAAAAGCGAAGAAGCGGCCTTGACACCGTATCCGTTTTTTCTGGAATACCGGTTAAACCATCTATACCTGTACCCCTAGAAAGATTGATTAAAAAAGTTTCTAGGCTATCATCTACATGATGTGCGGTAACCAAGGTTTTAATATCGTTTTTACGCATCTTTTCTGCAAACCAACGGTACCGGAGCTCCCTTGCCCCTATTTGAATAGACACTTTATTCTCTTCAACATAACCAGTTGTATCAAAATTAGTTACTAAAAAAATTTTATCGTTATGAGTAGCTAGATTTCGAACAAAATCTTCATCAGCATTACTAGCATCCCCCTTAAGTTAAAATTACAATGCGCTACTACAAAATCTAATTTTAGCTTAGCACAGAGATCTACCAAAACGGTACTATCCAACCCCCCACTACAAGCAAGTAAGAACTTGTCCTTGATAAGGTTTTTAAAATTGATTTCAATATGTTTTTGAAATTCTTCTAACACGGCATAAAGGTAATCAAGAATTACAATTTAGAAGTAACGGAAGTCAGTTCATTCCTCAAGAACTTCGCGCATGGCTTTTGCTTTTAACAAGCACTCTTCATATTCTTTTTCAGGAATAGCCTTAGCCGTAATGGCACCTCCTACGGAATACGAAACGTATTTTTTGGTTGCATTATAGAGAATGCTACGGATTACCACATTAAAATCAAAATCGCCTTCTGGCGTAAAATAGCCTACTGCACCACTATACAGGCCACGCTTAAAAGCCTCTAGCTCTTCAATTATTTTCATAGCAGATACTTTGGGTGCACCCGTCATACTGCCCATTGGAAAAGATTGCCGAATAACATCCACAGGATTGGTATTTGGAGCTATCTGAGCCACAACGGTAGAAATCATTTGGTGCACCTGCTCAAAAGTGTACACTTTACAAAGCTCCTCAACAATAACACTTCCTTTTAAAGCTCCTTTAGACAGGTCATTACGAACCAAATCAACAATCATTATATTTTCGGCACGTTCTTTCGGGTCTGCTTTAAGCGCAGCAATCAGTTTCTCATCTTCCTCAATTTGAGATGCTCTTTTTGCAGTTCCCTTTATAGGCTGAGAAATTAACTTACCGCCCTCTTTGCGTAAATAACGCTCTGGAGAAGCCGAAAGCAGATAATTGTCGTACACCCTGAGAAACGAGGCGAAAGGCGCTTCTGATATCTTATTTAGCTTCTGATAGGTCTTAAATGGATTGATTTGTGTGTCTTCTGCATAAAATTCTTGACAAAAGTTAGCTTCATAGATATCGCCTCGGTGAATATGGGATAACATTGTTCTAACCTGACGGAAATATTCATCCTTAAAAACGCGAAGCTTTATCTTAATGTTTTCAGTAACCGTAACCTTCTCTTCTTTTAAATCGGCTTCACTTAAAATCAGGTCAAAATCTGGTTGGACTTCATCATCCACCATCATTAAATACTCCAAAACTACTGTGTTTCCTGTTATTTTAATGATTTTCTAGGCTGAAAAAAGAACAGCTCAGCAAAACCTAATCCATCGTGATTCTTAGATGACAATCGCTCTACATCGTTCTTTAAATCATAAGAAAGGTACCCAAAAATAAAGTCCTTGGCCTTGGCCTTGAAATTCTCTTAGTTTTTCAAAAGCCTGATAACTATCCGTTTTAATAGTCGTTAAAGCATCAACAGCCAGTAGAGCATCAAAAGAACTGTATTTACTAGTATGCCCGTTGCCATCTAGCCAAACAATCTCTTCAAACTGTTGAGCCCACAACAGTAGCTTCTCTTTGAATTTTCCAATATCAGAAACGGTGAACGAAGCAGAAATACGCAATTGACGGTTGCTTTAAAGTTTACTTAAAAATTGATCTAAAGCAGCACGATGAGCCTTAACTAGCTCTTTATTGACTATCCCTTCTCCTTCTGAAAAGTTCTCTTGAAAACTAGGTAAAGAAAATGTTGCCGCTACCTGAGCACCAAACCTAGGAATTACATTTTTGGTAATCTCCAAAGCAGTCATACCCCCTCTTTGACCACCCGAAGTAGACATTAAAAACACAGGCTTCTCATCTAAAAACTTACGCTCAACACGTGATAACCAATCTGTTAAATTCTTAAAATAAGCCGAAGGCCCACTATTATGCTCATTAACAGAAATAATAATACCATCTGCTTTAACTATATCGTTTTTGAGCTCTATTAAAGAATTAGAATATCCATTCTCTTTCTCATAATCTTCACTAAACATCGGGAAAGGAAAATTAACCATATTCAACAGCTGAATTTCATTACCCTCAATAAGAGAAACTGTATATTTTACGAGTTGATAATTAATTGATTTAGAAGAGTTACTCCCAGCAAATGCCAATATTGAAGCCATAGTACAATGTGTTTTAGCGAAAATATAGCAAATAGAGTTGAATTGCGAGTATTTTGGCTAATTTTGCACCGCAAACATCCAAACTAACTGTATTACAAGTATATAAGACAGTTAATTTTGTGAAGCACACTTAAATAGTTGTGAGTTATACGTACTAAAGTGTGAAGTTTTGAGTTTTAATGATGCTTTTGCCAACTTTTGATAAAATCACCAGTGGAAAATAAAACAACGAGACTATATTTTATTGATGCCATGCGAGCATGGGCCATTCTTATGATGCTACAAGGGCATTTTATAGATGGGCTTCTAGATACCGCATTTAGAGATGGCAGCAGTATAACTTTCTCAATTTGGAAATACTTTAGAGGTATTACAGCCCCCGTATTCTTTACGGTTTCTGGCTTTATATTTACTTTTCTTTTAATTAAAGGAGATAAAACTGGACTTCAAAACCCTAGGGTTAAAAAAGGCTTAAAAAGAGGGCTTGAACTTCTTTTCATCGGGTACTTATTACGAATGAATCTTTTAGGTCTCTTACAGGGTGAAATTTACGATTCTTTCTATCTGGTAGATGTATTACATTGTATTGGTCTTTCTCTACTGGGAATCATTGCCATATACTTACTTTCCCAAAAGCGAAAGAAATATATTTTTCCAACAGCGCTCGTTAGTATAACCGTATTACTGTTTGTTTTTGAGCCCACATATAAAACCTGGGGCTTCTCATTTTTACCAGATGCATTTGCCAATTATCTAACTAAAAGCAATGGTTCCGTTTTTACTATTTTACCATGGTTTGGCTACGCAGCATTTGGCGCATTTCTATCGGTTATTTTTACAAAATTTAAAAATTACAGACACCTATACTCCGTTGCTATTCCACTCTTTGCTATAACTGGAGCAGCACTTATCGCATATTCTTCTGATTTGTTTTTATATATTTCACAAATAACCGATTTACAGTTGTTTGCGAATATTTATTTTAACAATTACTTATTCATAAGATTAGGAGATGTATTGCTTGTATTTTGTGTATTTATGCTGCTAAGAGGCTTGTTAAAACACAGCACAGTACTTAAATTAGGGCAGAGCACACTATCTATTTACATCGTTCATTTTATGATTCTATACGGCTCATTTACGGGGCTAGGATTATATCGGTTTTTTCATCATTCTCTTACCCCTACTGTTGCCATTTTGGGAGCTTTGGCTTTCATGATTATATGTACCTTTTCCGCACTTAAATATGAAGACAATAAGGAGATGATAAAACTAAGAGCTTCAACTACCCTTAGGTTTTTGTTAGTTAAAATAGAGCTTTTCTCTCTTAGTGTTTTTCAACTTTCCAAAAATCGATTTTTTAGATTATTAAGAAGGGTTGGTTGGGCAAAAAACTAATTCTTGTTACTTACCTCATAAAATAGCTCACAAAAAAATCCGAGCTATAAAACTCGGATTATTAACATATCCCTCAATTAGCAAATCTTTCAGCAAGAAGGCTTTCCTCTTTTTGAGTTTGATAAAAATTTAAGCGTTTGCTTTAATTATCTGCATCTCTTCTTCCGAAAAGGCCAAATTATCCAAGGCCTTCACATTTTCTTTTAATTGATTAGCAGAACTTGCCCCAACCAATACAGATGTAATTGCCGGTCTATTCAATAGCCAAGCAATGGCCATCTGTGATAGTTTTTGACCTCGTTTATCCGCTAGCGTGGCTAAGTTTTTGATTTTATGCAGATTATTCTCCACCTGCTCCCTATCCAAATACGTTAAGTTCTTTGCCGCTCTAGAATCTTCAGGAATACCGTTTACATATTTATTAGTAAGCATTCCTTGAGCTAGTGGAGAAAAAGCAATACACCCTACTCCATTATCCTCCAGCGTATTTAAAAGTCCATCTTCTACCCATCTATCAAAAATTGAATATCTAGCTTGGTGCAATACAAACGGAACTTTCAATTCTTTTAATAGTGCAGCAGCTTCCGCCGTTTCTTTAGGTTGATAGTTAGAAATACCCACATAAAGAGCTTTTCCTTGACGAACAATATCCGCAAGAGCAACCATAGTTTCTTCTAAAGGTGTATCCGGATCAGGTCTGTGGTGATAAAAAATATCGACATAATCTAAACCCATTCTTTTTAGACTTTGGTCTACACTTCCCATTAAATACTTTCTGGAACCAAAATTACCGTAAGGATAAGGCCACATATCGTACCCAGCTTTAGAGGCTATGAACAACTCGTCTCTATAATTTTGGAAATCTTTCTTAAAAAGCATCCCAAAATTCTCCTCTGCAGAACCGTATGGAGGACCATAGTTATTGGCTAAATCAAAATGGGTGATTCCTAAATCAAAAGCTGTTCTTAGAATCTCTCTCGCATTATGTTGGTTATCTACAAAACCAAAGTTATGCCACAAACCAAGGGAAATAGCAGGAAGTAAAACACCACTTTTACCACAACGATTATACTTCATTGTGTCATATCTCTTAGAATCCGCAACATATTCTGTTATACCGGACTTGTCGTTTATCTGCATTGAAAAGTTTTTTTTAATTACTAAAACCTAAAGCTACACAGAAAATACAAATTGAAAAGCTGCGGCCAAAACCTTAAGACTGGAAAAACGTTTTCGTGTTGATCAATTTAAAGCGACTTGTTATTAGGACTGAATCAAAATAGACTACGAAATATAAACTCTTCAAAGGATTCCGTTATTTTTAACCTTTTCAACTAAAAATAAAGTGATAGCGAACATGAGTGATAAAAAGTTTACCCCCGTTAAAGTAGCCTTAGAAAAAGATAAAAGATACGCATGGTGCACCTGTGGACATTCAGAAACAAACGTTTTTTGTGACGGTTCCCACAAACAGTATGGCAAATAAGGTTCTTTGGTTTTTCAGGTAGATGAAGACAAAGAGGCTAGAATCTGCACTTGCAAACTAACAAGTAACCCTCCTTATTGCGACGGAAGCCACAACAACTAAAACAAAAAAGTCCCGTCTAATTAGACGGGACTTTTTATATAATACTATTTAAGACCTAGATATGCAATGCACGATCATCCGTAGCAGCAAGAGCAGCTTCTTTTACCGCTTCGGCAAAAGTAGGATGTGCATGACTCATTCTTGATATATCTTCAGCAGATGCACGGAATTCCATTGCAGTAACCGCTTCTGCGATTAAATCTGCACTACGGGCTCCTATCATGTGAACTCCAAGAACTTCATCTGTTTTCTTATCGGCCAACATTTTTACAAATCCGTCTAAATCCATACTCGCACGAGAACGACCTAATGCACGCATTGGAAATTGACCAACTTTATATTCAATACCAGCCTCTTTCAATTCTTCTTCCGTTTTACCAACAGAAGCAACCTCTGGCCATGTATAAACTACACCTTATGGAATCAAGTTATAATCAATATGAGGCTTCTGACCTGCTAATTGCTCAGCAACCATAGTCCCTTCTTCTTCCGCCTTGTGAGCCAACATAGCACCACGAATAACATCTCCAATAGCGTAGATGTTAGAAGCCGAAGTCTGCAAATGGTCATTAACCTCTACCTTACCTCTTGAATCTAACTTAACACCGGCAGCTTCAACATTTAAACCATCAGTGTAAGGCTTTCTACCTACAGCTACTAGACAATAATCGCCTTTAAGCTCTATTTCCTTACCTTTTTTATCATCGGCCTTAACAATAACCTCATTACCTTTTCTTTCTACAGATTTCACTTTGCTAGAAAGGTTGAATTTCACCTTCTGCTTCTTTAAAACCTTAGTCAATTCCTTAGAAAGCGAAGCATCCATAGTTGGGATGATACGGTCCATATACTCAACCACAGTAACTTCCGCACCAAGGCGTTTGTAAACCTGACCAAGCTCTAAGCCAATAACTCCACCACCAATAACAATCAGATGCTTTGGAATCTCTTTTAAAGTTAAAGCTTCAGTAGAAGTTATAATACGCTCTTTATCGATTTTAATAAATGGTAATGTTGAAGGTTTACTTCCGGTAGCGATTATGGTATTCTTAGCTTCAATCGTCTCTACGCTTCCATCGTTCTTTTTGATGTTGATATGTGTAGCATCTTTAAAACTACCCAACCCTTCAAAAACCTCGATTTTATTTTTGTCCATCAAGAACTTAACTCCATCACACGTCTGCTTTACAACAGCCGCTTTTCTTGCGATCATCTGTTCTAGATTCACTTTTATTTCGCCCTGGGATGTCAATTCCGTGCTCTGAAAAATGCTTGATAGCATCTTCATAATGATGGGAAGAATCCAATAAAGCCTTAGAAGGTATACACCCAACATTAAGACAGGTTCCACCCAAAGTACTGTACTTTTCGATTATTGCCGTTTTCAATCCCAACTGTGCACAACGTATTGCTGCTACATATCCTCCTGGTCCTGAGCCAATAATGGCTACATCGTATGAACTCATAAAATTTTCTTTGAATTTATCTTACAAAATTAATACTATTTTCCGGTTTGAGGCCTCCTTTGTCAATTTATACAAAAGTTGCACAAACCCTATCAAAATTGTAATATTACCTAATAGCTAAACCGTTATTAATGACAAACCAAAATTCAGGGGAGCACAGGGAGAACGAAAATATCGTTAAAAACAAAGATTTAAATATCTGGGAAGCGCTCACCCCCGTTATAGCCCTGGTAGCCATGCTAGCCTATAATGTTTACGTATTTGGGGACGACGCCCTTAGCGGCTCCAACCAATTCATTCTTTTAATGGGTGGCGCTGTCGCCGCTATTGTAGGAGCATTCAACAGGGTATCTTACGAACAAATGATGACGGAGGTTTCGGAAAACCTAAAATCTACTACCGGAGCTTTACTTATTTTATTGATGGTAGGCGCCCTAGCTGGTTATGGCTCATAAGCGGCATCATTCCCGCAATGATTTATTATGGACTTCAAATTCTTAATCCCACAATATTCTTAGCCGCCTGTGTTGTAATTTGCGCCATCATATCTATTGCAACGGGAAGTAGTTGGACTACTTCTGCCACGGTGGGTATAGCTTTAATTGGTATTGGTGAAGCACTGGGCATATCATTAGGAATGACAGCTGGAGCAGTATTGTCCGGAGCCTATTTTGGAGATAAGCTCTCCCCTCTTAGCGATACTACCAATTTAGCACCCGCAATGGCCGGTGGCGAGCTTTTTGACCATATTAAATATATGCTATACACTACGGTTCCTACTATTAGTGTTACTTTAATTTTCTTTATTATTTTAGGCTTCACCTTAGAAACAAAAGGAACTGCAGATATCGATTCAATTCTAAACTCTATCAATTCCGCCTTTACAATTACACCTTGGCTTTTTCTAGTTCCAATAATAGTAGTTGTCCTTATTATAAAAAAAACACCTCCATTGGCCGCCCTATTAATAGGAACTTTATTAGGGGCCGTATTTGCTCTAATTTTTCAACCTGATGTTGTTGCTTCTATTACAGGAGCTAAAGAACTTACTTTTGAATCAGGTTACGAAGGAGTCTTAAAGGCTATAACCGTTCAAACCTCTGTGCCAACAGATAATGAGGCACTTAACGATTTGTTTTCCGCAAAAGGAATGACAGGAATGATGGGTACTATCTGGCTTATTATCTGCGCCATGGTTTTTGGCGGTATTATGGATGGTATTGGCGCTTTGGACCGTATTACCAAATCATTAATGAAAATGGCAAAAACTACTTTTGGCCTTTTTGCCAGTACAGTTGGTAGTTGTCTTGCTTTGAACATTACGGCATCTGACCAATATCTTGCTATTGTAGTTCCTGGAAAAATGTTTAGCAAGGCTTATTATGCAGATAGAAATCTAGCTCCAGAAAACTTAAGCAGAACCTTAGAAGATTCCGGTACGGTAACCTCTGTTCTTGTACCTGGAATACCTGTGGCGCTTATCATAGTAGTGTTTTGGGAGTTGGAACGGCGGAATATGCACTGTTCGCTGTATTTAACTGGTTGAGCCCTATAATGACATTGATTTTTGCTGCATTGCACATTAAAATCAAGCAATTGACCACCAAAAACACCTCTTCTCAAAAAGAAATTTAAAATCTTCAATTTCTCAAATTAAGAATATTAAAATTACTAGTCCTTACGCTAAGAATTAGTCAATTTATGTATTCATATTTTATCAATTTAACAACAAAATGTAGGTATACTCTAGAGCATCTACAATAGTTATTCTCCTATCAGTTTTTTAAATACAGATAACATGGTCTACCACGATAATGAGTGTAATTTTGTAATCAAATAGATATTAAAACTTAAAAATAAATAATATGGCTTTTGTAGGTAAAAAATTCCCAAACTTGAGTGTAAACGCAATGAATGATTTAGGCGATACATTCAAATTGAATGTTTTAGAAGAAGCTCAAAAAAACAACAAGAAAGTTGTTCTTTTCTGGTACCCTAAAGATTTTACATTTGTTTGCCCAACTGAATTACACGCTTTTCAAGCTGCTTTAAGTGAGTTCGAAAAAAGAAATACATTGGTAATCGGTGCTTCTTGTGATACTGCAGAGGTACACTTTGCTTGGTTAAGCACAGATAAAGACAATGGTGGTATTGAAGGTGTTACTTACCCATTATTGGCAGATAGCAACCGTAACCTTTCTTCTACATTAGGTATCCTTGATATTACTAATGAGCAGTACAATGAAGAAACTGGTGTTGTTACTGTTGAAGGTGATAATGTAACGTATCGTGCTACTTACCTTATTGATGAAGAAGGTACTGTATTTCACGAAGGTATCAACCATATGCCATTAGGTAGAAACGTAAATGAATACTTGCGTTTAATTGATGCTTACACACACGTACAAGAAAAAGGTGAAGTTTGTCCTGCAAACTGGGAAGAAGGTAAAGATGCAATGACTGCCGATAGAAAAGGTGTTGCTGAATATCTTTCTGCTCATAAGAACTAATTAAGTTCTTTAGTTACAAGTTAACCGCTTGTATTTTTGATAATGCAAGCGGTACTTTTTAAACCTAAAACAGTATAAATTTTAAAACCTAGAGATATGGTATTGGAATTAGAACAAGATAATTTGCAAGAAATTATTGCAGATAAAAAGAATGTAATTGTACAGTATTCTGCCGGATGGTGTGGTAACTGCCGTATCATGAAGCCTAAGTTTAAAAAAGAGGCTTCAACTCACGAAGATTTTACTTTTGTAATTGCCGATGCGGAGAAATTCCCTGAAAGCAGAAAATTAGCCAACGTAGACAACCTGCCTACATTTGCTACTTTTACCAATGGAGAGTTTAAAAATCAAGTACAAACGAACAAATACGATGTTCTAAAAGAATTGATCAGTGAAGCTTCCCGTAATTAAGCATTTGACAAATTTCATTGAAGAAAACGACGAAGATTTTGTTGTTGAAACCATTGAAACACTAGAAGCCCTAACAGAAGTATCTTCTCTAAAAGACGAAGAACTTGATGTTATTGGCGAATTAATATCGAACATGTACGGTGCACTTGAAGTACAAAAAAGTATAAAGGAAGGCAAACCTCAAAAAGAGGCATTGAACGAGTTTATGCAGCGTGTAATGGGTGCTATTGATAAGTAAACCAAGTAAAAATACATTTACTTAGGTATCTAAAAGTGAGATAACTTTTGATTTTTAACCGAATCAATAAAGTTGTTTCACTTTTTTGTTTTGTTACTTCTGTTTTTAAATAGGATATTTCTTTTCTGGAGCACCCTTAATTAGCTCATAATTTTATAATTTCACGTCCAATTTAAATTAAATACATCATGGCTACAGTAACCTTAAAAGGAAACGAAATACATACTTTAGGAAATCTACCCGCAAACGGAAGCAAAGCTCCTAATTTTACATTAACGAAAAATGACCTTTCATCTGCATCTCTTTCTGATTACTCAGGCAAGAGAGTAGTTTTAAATATCTTCCCTAGCGTTGACACAGGTACTTGTGCGCAATCTGTTAGACAATTCAACAAAGAAGCTGCAGAATTAGACAACACGGTAGTTTTATGTGTTTCTAAAGATTTACCATTTGCCCAAGCTCGTTTTTGTGGCGCAGAGGGTATTGAAAATGTAGAGATGTTATCTGATTTCCGTGACGGTAGTTTTGGAAAAGACTATGCTGTTGCTTTTTCTGACGGACCTTTAGCTTCGTTATTATCAAGATCGGTTGTCGTTCTTAATGAGTCTGGTAATGTTATCTACTCTGAGCAAGTTACTGAAACTGTAGATGAGCCGAATTACAAAGCAGCTCTTGAAGCTTTAGCCGATGCCTAAAGAAGAGTCGTTTGCCGTAAATAGAATAAAAAGTGTGGGCTTCGCTATGCGTGGAGCCCTGCTTTTAATTAAGACTGAAGCGAGTATTAAAATTCAGGTATTCTTGGCCGTGGTGGTCACTATAGCCGGATTTTATTATGAAATATCTACCACAGAGTGGATTTTTCAAATCTTTGCTGTTTCATTAGTCGTCGGTATTGAAGGTGCCAATACCGCTATCGAAAAAATATGTGACTTCATACACCCAGATTTTGACGAGAGAATAGGTTTCATAAAAGATGTAGCGGCCGGAGCGGTAATGCTAGTTTCAATTGGCGCTACTATCGTAGGTTGTATTATCTATTTACCAAAAATATTTTAGTCAGACCTTAATGGTATTCTCAAAAGGCAGGCTTTTTTTCGTGAAATAAAGACAAAACATTTGCTGAACCCTAAGAACATATATCGATTAAACGAATATGCAGTTACCTTGTACCGCATATTTTTAGCCTACATCTTTTACTTTGTAGCAAGAGTTCTATTCTTTGTTTATAACAAAAGTTTATTCAGCGTTAACAGTGTAGGCGATTTTTTGGCGCTTAGTTTCTGGGGTCTTAGTTTTGACACCACAGCTATTCTCTACGTTAATCTACTTTTTATAGCGCTTAGCATTTTACCCTTGTGGATCAATACCACTAAGGTGTACCAAAAAATTCTAATGTGGATTTACTTGGCAACTAACCTAATTGCATTCGCTACCAACTTTGTTGACTTCATCTATTACAACTACACTTTTACCAGAAGTACTTTTGCATCTTTTGAATCTTTAGAAAATGAAGAAAATAAAGAAGCACTGCTTATATCCTTCATATTGGATTATTGGCATGTATTCCTAATATTTATTATTTGTGCTTTTATTTGGGTAAAACTTTACAAATTAGTTGCCGTAAAGAATATATCATATCCTAAAAAAATACCGTATTTCACGAGTTCAGTTGTTGCACTGTTATTAACAGGATTACTTACTATAGGTGGTATTCGTGGTGATTTTAGCCATAGTACGCGTCCAATTAATATGGTGGATGCCAGTAGGCATGTTAAAACTCCTGAACAAGCCAACATCGTCCTTAATACGCCTTTCGCATTTATTAGAACCATAAAATCCTCTGATTTTAAAAGACGTAGCGGTGTACCCCAAGCAGTTATTGATTCTACTTTTCACCCTATTAAACAGTATAATGATACTGTTGATAATAAACCCAATGTGGTTCTCATCATTATAGAAAGTTTTGGGCGTGAGTATCTCGGTAGCTTTAATAAAGAGATGAATATTAAAGACTACGTGGGTTACACCCCTTTTATAGATTCACTTGCTCAGCATAGCTTAATTTTTCCAAATGCTTTTTCTAATGGAAGAAAGTCCATTCATGCCATGTCTTCCATACTGGCAGGAATTCCTTCATTTAAAATAGCTTACACCTCTACTCCCTATGCCAACAAAAAAATAGAATCTATTATTTCTGCTGTAAACAGTATGGGATATGACACTTCTTTTTTTCACGGCGCACCCAATGGTTCTATGGGTTTCCTAGGTTTTGGAAATGTTCTGGGTTACGACCATTATTACGGAAAGACGGAATACAATAATGATGATGATTTTGATGGTATATGGGGAATTTGGGATGAACCTTTTCTTCAATATACCGCCCAAGTATTATCGGAAAAACAGCAACCTTTTTTCTCTACCATATTTACGGTTTCTTCACATGCACCCTATCAGGTACCAGAAAAATACGAAGGGAAATTCCCTAAAGGTGACCTAGATATCCATCAATGTGTAGGCTATACAGATTATGCCCTAAAACAGTTCTTTAAAACCGTAGAAAACGAACCTTGGTACAAGAATACTGTCTTTGTAATCACTGCAGACCACGGTAACCAAATCCAGTACGAGGCCTATCAGAAAACAGCAAATAGGTATGCGGTACCTATACTTATTTTTGACCCTAATGAAAAATATAAAGGAGTTGACCATAGTTTAGCGCAGCAAATAGACATTTACCCTACCCTAGCCTCTATAACAGGATATCAGAAACCATTTAGAAGCTGGGGAAGAAGTCTTGTTTCAGATAGTATTCAGAAGCCTTATGCGCTTGCCAATACAGGGACAAATTTCCTTTTTATGAGAGATAGTCTTATCATGGTTCGTGATGATGAAAACACCTTGGGACTCTACCAAATTTCAGATAAAGGATTAGAGCACAACATTGCTGGAAAAAATCCGTTAGAAACCAAAAAGATGGAGGTTATGGAAGAAGGCTTTATTCAAGACTACATGAACCGCATTTTAGACGGGCGGTTAGATGCTGAAAATAAAACATCTAAAGAACCATAACTACCTTTTTAGGAGTATGTACTCTATAAAAAAGAAAAGACTTTTCGTAATCCCTACTTCGAAAACATCGTAATACGTATTTTTGCATCCAGTGGAAAAAAAGTAATGGCCAAAAAGAAAACAACGACAACCAAAAAAAAGATTACCCCCAAGAAGGCTAATCTTGTTGTATCCAAAAAGAACAAAATTATATTGGGAAGCTTGCTCATACTCTTTAGTATGGCGCTATTCTTTTCGTTCGTATCCTTTTATTTTACGTGGCAAGATGACCAAAGTCTGTTATCTGAGTTTGCCAATAGAAACGAACAAGCCAAAAACCTACTTAACAAATTTGGCGCTAGTGTTAGTCACTTTTTTGTTTACAAAGGGTTTGGTGTGGCTTCTGTAATCCTAACAATTTTAGTTTGCATTACCGGACTTCATCTGTTTTTAAGTTTAGATAAAAAAGGTCTTCTTAAAAAATGGATTTGGGGTCTGATTTTCATGATTTGGATTTCTGTTGTCTTAGGTTTCTTGGCAGATACAAAACCGTTACTTGGTGGTCTTATAGGCTATGAAATGAATGATTTTCTTAAAGATTACACTGGGAACATAGGCGTTGTGCTTATCCTTCTTTTTGGTTTGGTATTTATTCTCGTTCGCTTCTTCCATTTTACTCCGGAAGGAATGGCTAATTTTTTCAAGAAAAAGACTTCTTCGTTAAAATCGGAATTAGAGTCAACTTCAAAAGAAGCTTCAGACGCTATCAGAGATGTTCAAGAATCCATTAAAAAAACAGAAAAAGAAACGCCTGTAGTTCTTGATACGTACACACACAAAAAAGACATTCCGCCTCTAAAAGAAGAAAAAATTGTTATAGATGATTTTGAGGTTACTGTTCCTGCGGAAGAGGAAACCACAGATGAACTCGCAATGGAAGTTGAAGAAATTGTTGAAGAGCAAGAGGAGACAGATAATATTGCCAATAAATTAGTAGAAGATTTTGGGGAGTTTGACCCTACCCTAGAGCTTGGTCACTATAAATTTCCAACCATAGAACTTTTGGACCAACATGGTGTTACCGGTGGTATTACCATTAACCAAGAAGAACTTGAGGAAAATAAAAATAAGATTGTAGACACTCTTAAGAACTACAAAATTGGTATTTCGCAAATTAAAGCGACTATTGGCCCAACCGTTACACTTTATGAAATTGTACCTGAGGCCGGAGTGCGAATTTCTAAGATTAAAAACTTAGAGGATGACATTGCTCTTTCGCTTGCTGCTTTAGGTATTCGTATTATAGCCCCTATTGGAAAAGGAACCATTGGTATTGAAGTACCTAACAAAAACTCGACTATCGTTTCCATGCGGTCGGTTATTGCTTCTAGTAAGTTTCAAAAAGCAGAGATGGAATTGCCAATTGCTTTTGGTAAGACTATTAGTAACGAAACTTTTGTGGTTGACTTGGCAAAAATGCCTCACCTTCTAATGGCAGGTGCAACTGGCCAAGGTAAATCTGTTGGTTTGAATGCGGTACTGACATCGCTACTCTACAAAAAGCATCCAGCAGAGGTGAAATTTATATTGGTCGATCCTAAAAAAGTAGAACTGTCCATCTATAATAAGATAGAAAGGCACTTTTTGGCCAAATTACCAGATTCCGAAGAAGCTATTATAACGGATAACGCCAAGGTAATTAACACCTTAAATTCTCTTTGTATTGAAATGGACAACAGGTATGAACTGTTGAAACACGCCCAGGTTCGTAACCTTAAGGAATACAATGTGAAATTTAAGTCGCGTAAATTGAATCCTAACGACGGGCATAAATTTTTACCCTATATTGTTTTAGTTATAGATGAATTTGCAGATTTAATCATGACTGCCGGTAAAGAGGTAGAAACACCTATTGCACGTTTGGCACAGTTGGCAAGAGCTATTGGTATTCACTTAATAATTGCTACACAACGACCATCCGTAAACGTTATAACAGGTATTATTAAGGCGAATTTCCCTGCTAGAATTGCATTTAGAGTAACCTCTAAAATAGATTCAAGAACTATACTGGATGCTCAGGGAGCAGATCAGTTGATTGGACGTGGGGACATGTTGTTTACACAAGGTAACGATGTTACCCGTATTCAATGTGCATTTGTGGACACCCCTGAAGTTGCTAAAATTACGGAATACATAGGCTCTCAACGAGCCTACCCAAATGCCTACGAACTGCCAGAATATTCTGGAGAGGATTCTGGCACAAGTATTGATAATAATATATCCGAGAGAGATATCCTTTTTCGTGACGCGGCCGAAGTTATCGTTACCGCCCAACAAGGTTCTGCCTCTCTAATACAAAGAAAATTGAAATTGGGTTACAACCGTGCTGGCCGTATCGTAGATCAACTTGAAGCCGCTGGTATTGTAGGGCCATTTGAAGGTAGTAAGGCAAGACAGGTATTAGTACCTGATTTTGTTGCCCTAGATGAATTATTAAACAACGAACGCTCATAAATAGAGCTATTAATTTAAATAGTAAAATGAAAAATATTTTTTTAGTACTTACTCTTGTATTACTATCGAACACCACTTTTGCACAAAATTCAGAGAAAGCAAAAGTCTTGCTAGAAGACGTTTATAATAAGGTAAAAAGCTATGACAATATCTATGTCGATTTTAAATATGTTCTCAACAATTCAGAAGCTGGCATAAACCAAGAAACCCGTGGCGAAGTCACTTTACAAGGTGATAAGTACATTGGTAATTTCTTTGGGTCTACTCAGTTATTTGATGGCTCTAAAGTGTATACCATCATTCCAGAGAACGAAGAGGTTACTATTGAGGATAAATCAGAGGATGAAAATGCGTTGACTCCTGCAAAAATGTTGACTTTTTATAGAGAAGGTCACAATTATGAAATGGACATTCTACAGAACGTAAACGGTAGAAAAATTCAGTACGTGAAGCTTACTCCTATTGACACCAACTCAGAAATAAAGACTATTTTGTTGGGGATTGATGCTGAAACAAAGCATATCTACAAGCTTATAGAAACTGGTAAAAATGGCACTACTACAACCATTACCGTTAATTCTTTCAAAACTGACCAACCTTTGTCAAAAACCTTGTTTACTTTTGATGAGGCCAAGTACAAGAATGACGGGTACTACATAGTAAGAAACTAACATTGCCACATTGAGAATTCTAGACCGATATATATTATCGCGGTTCCTTTATAATTTTTTGAGTTCGTTCGTAATATTGATGTTCATCTTCATATTTCAGACGATATGGTTGTTCATTGATGATTTTGCCGGCAAAGGTCTGGATATTGGTATCATAGGTAAGTTTTTCTTTTACATGATGCCCAGCTTAACGGAAAAGGTATTGCCCTTAACCGTTATTCTAGCCTCCATCCTTACTTTTGGAACACTGGCGGAGAATTACGAATTCGCAGCAATGAAAGCCTCTGGTATTTCCTTGCAGCGCTCCATGCTAAGCCTTATTATTTTTATGGTCCTTTTAGGAGGCGTTACCTTTTACTTTGCAAACAGCGTGATACCTGCTTCTGAGCAGAAAATCTACAATATGCGCCGTAACATTGCCAAAGTAAAGCCCGCTGCAGCTATAGAAAAGGGGGTTTTTAGTGACTTTGAAGGCATGAGTATTAAGGTTGATGAAAAGTATGGTGAGAAAGACCGCTTTTTAAAAAATGTAATCATTCACCAGAAAACAGCCGCCAATGTTAACAGTACCGTAATAAAAGCGAAAACTGGTGAGCTTATTAGTAGTGAAGATTCAGAGCTTATTCAATTAGTACTTCGTGATGGTCATGACTATCGTGACATGGATAAAACAAAAAGCACAGAAAAAAGAAAATACCCCTTTACCAATACCGATTTTGAGATTTACCGGATGAACATTGAAATTCCGGAAATGGAGCAAGATCTTGAAGAGGAAAATGTGTCTAATCGTGAGAAGATGAAAAACGTCTCTCGGTTAATAAAAGATATGGATTCAATTGAGGATGACAATCGTAGAATCGTTCAGGCCTTCTCCAAAAACATAGTTTATCGTATGGGTGGTTTTATTCCTCTTACCCCCAAAGACACAGCAGTTACCAAAAAAATGGAATTGCTTCGTGAGAAAGAGGCATTGGCAGATAAGAATACTATAACAACAAGCCCTATTGATACGGCAACCGCAGTTACTAAGGAGGACATCATAACAGATTCCCTATCGGTAGCCGCTGTAGCATCAAACGAAAAGACACCTCCAACAGATATTATATCATTATTTAAAGACTGGCAAAAAGTGCAGGTTATGAACTCTGCCAAAAACTCCGTTTCTAATATAATGACCTCTATTGAAGGAAAAAAACAAGAGCTAGACAAGCGTTACGAAATACACCGTAGGCATGTATTCTCACTACATGAAAAGTATGCTTTGGCGCTTTCATGTATCATCTTATTTTTTGTAGGAGCACCACTAGGAGCTATAATTAGAAAAGGTGGCATAGGTTTACCAATGGTAGTTGCCATCTTACTATTTTTAGTCTATTATTTCTTAGGCGTTTTCGCTGAAAACTACAGCTACAAAGGCAATATTCACCCTATTATAGGAGCATGGCTATCTTCAATGGTTATGTTACCTTTAGGTATTTACTTAACAAGACAAGCTACCGCAGACCAGGGTATGATAAATTTTGGAAATGTTATAGACCTTGTCAAACGTCTTTTTTCTAAAAAGGACAAAACTGAAGAAGAATGATTACCGATATGGAAAAGAAAATTCAATTGAATACTATTGAGGAGGCCATTGATGAAATTAGAAAAGGTAATGTCATTATTGTTGTAGACGATGAAAATCGTGAGAACGAAGGTGATTTTTTAGCTGCTGCTGAATTGGCAACAACTGAAACCGTAAATTTTATGGCTACCCACGGTAGAGGACCATTTGCGCCCCGTTAACTGAAGGCAGATGTAAAGATTTAGGTCTTCACATGATGGTCAATAATAATACGGATCCTATGGAAACGGCCTTCACCGTATCTGTAGATTTACGTGGTGGTGGTGTTACTACTGGAATTTCTGCTTCGGACAGAGCCCAAACGGTACTTGCCCTGACTAAAAAAGAAACCAAACCACATGATTTGCGCGCGCCTGGGCATATTTTCCCGCTTGTTGCAAGAGAAGGCGGCGTATTACGAAGAACAGGCCACACAGAAGCTGCTATTGATTTTGCACGATTGGCTGGGTTACAACCAGCTGGCTATATTGTGGAAATTATGAATGAAGACGGGAGTATGGCCCGCTTGCCGCAATTGATGAAAGTTGCTAAAAAGTTTGACCTTAAAATTGTTTCTATAGAAGATTTAGTTGCCTATAGAATGGAGCATGATAGTCTTATTGCCAAAAAGGAAGATTTTGATATAGAAACTCGTTTTGGGAAATTCCGTCTACGAGCTTATCAACAAACTACAAATAACCATGTGCATATTGCTTTAACTAAAGGCTCATGGAACAAAACCGAAAAGGTATTGACCCGTATCAATTCTACCTTGGTTAACAATGATATTTTAGGTACACTTACCAATAATCCTGATGCAAAACTTGAAGATATGTTCAAGGCTATTGATAAGGAAGGAAAAGGCGCCATTGTTTTTATAAATCAAGATTCTGAATCCTTGAATCTATTATCACGATTAGCAGAGCTAAAAGAACTACAGAAAAAAGGGATTCAAAAAGCACCAAAAATTGATATGGATGCTCGTGATTTTGGTATCGGAGCACAAATTCTTCATGATTTGGGCATTGTCAAAATGAGAATCCTTTCAAATTCACCACAAACCAAACGTGTTGGTATTATTGGTTACGGTATTGAAATTGTTGAATACGTAGGATACTAATATTCCTTTTGCCTAGCAATCTATTTTATTAATTGACTTGGCGGATAACCGAATTGTTTTTTAAAGCAGCGGCTAAAGTATAAGGGGTCACTAAACCCAATAAGGGTAGTGACTTCGGATACATTGTATTTTTTTGTTCGTAGAAGTTGAGCTGATTTTTTCAGTCTAATCGTTCGTATGAATTCATTGGGCGCCAAATCCGTAAGTTCTTTAATCTTGCGGTATAGTTTTGATGAACTCATCCCCAATGACTGACAAAGAAGAGATGTGTTTAGCTCGCTATTCCCCATATTCTCATGAATCAATTTCGTTAAATCTTCCATGAAAGATTGATCTATGGGTGAATGCGTCAACGTATTCACTTGACTTTCTATTTCTTCCGAAAATCTATTTTTTAATTCTTTCCTAGAATTGATGATATTTTCAATTCTAGTTTTAAGCAGTGAAGGGTCAAACGGTTTTACCAAATACCCATCAGCTCCAGAGCTGTACCCCTTTATTTTATCATCATTATCTGATAATGCCGTTAATAGAATAACAGGAATGTGACTAATATCCGCATCGTTCTTCAATGCTTTACAAAATTCTAATCCGTTTTTAACTGGCATCATAACGTCTGCAATACAGATAGCCGGTTTAACATTTAAGCAGACTTCCAACCCTTTTTCTCCGTTCTCAGCTTCAAAAACCTTGTAATAATCAGAGAGGTAATCCATTAAATAATTACGTAGTTCCGCATTATCTTCTATGATTAATATCCGCTCTTTTAAATGGGTACTTTGAATGATTTTCTTTGCGGTAATAAGCTGTGGTGAATCTTCAACTACTTGGCTTTTCTCGTACTCAAACACTTCATCATCTTCATAGGCCGTACGGGAAATTGGTAGTTTCAAAGTAAAAACACTGCCCTTGTTCAGCTCGCTTTCTACCGTTATCTGTCCTTTGTGTAATTCCGTCAAAGCCTTTACTAATGATAAACCAATTCCAGAACCTGTATTAAGGCTGGTGCTATTGGAAGCTTGATAAAAGCGAGAGAAAATTTTCTTTTGACTTTCTTTAGGAATTCCTATACCATCATCACTCACTTCTACAATTAGGAAGGCCTCACTCCCCTTCTCTTTTACTTCTATAAAAAGGTCTACATGACCATAATTATGAGTAAATTTCAATGCATTAGATAATAGATTATACAGCATTTTATCATACTTATCCCGATCTATATATCCTGCAATCTCTTCATTTTCAGATATTAAGTTAAAATTGATTTTTTTATCGTCCGCCAACTCTTCAAATGAACGAAAGGTGTTTTTTGTATACAGAAGAATATCCGTTTTCGTTACCTTCAAACGCAATTCACCAGATTGGGCTCTTCTAAAATCCAACACCTGATTTACCAAGTTCAATAATCTATTCGCGTTCTGGTGAATGAGATTATAGCGGCTCTGTTGAAAGTAATTACCCGAATCCTTTCCATCTTCAATTAACTGTTTCGCGGGGCCTAAAATTAGCGTTAGCGGAGTTCTAAGTTCATGAGATATATTCGTAAAGAAACGCAGCTTTTCGTTATTCAATTTTTCATCACGTTCCCGTTTTACCCTCTCCATTAACCATTGTTGTTTTAATACGATACGGGCCCTAATTTGCTTTCGTATGAGGTAAAAAGCCAATGCCAACACTAACAATAAGAGAAAAAATGCTTTATAGGTAAACCAAAAAGGAGGAAGTATTTCAATCTGGTACGAAGCAACATCACTCCAGACCCCATGACTATTCATAGCCTTTACTTTAAATACATAATCTCCCGAAAACAAATTCGTGTATTGAACAGTTCGTTGCCGAACATCTACGGTGTTCCAATTTTCATCAAACCCTTCTAAAATATAACTGTACCTATTCTGTCTTCCGTTTACGTAAGATGGACTAGAAAAAGTAAGTGAGAAATTCTTATTTGTATTCTTAAGAATAAGGTTTCTATTTATGTTTATATCAGATTTAAGTATCTGCTGTCCGTTTATTACCGAGCCAATTTCTACGGCCTTGTTCTGTACTCTAATATTGGTAATTATAGGTTCTGGCGCATATTCGTTTACAGAAAGTTCTTTTGGTGAAAAGGTTATAATCCCCTCCTTACCACCAAGGTACATATGGGAATCATCTGCATAATAAAACCCTCTGGTACTGAATATATCTAGCCGATTTCCACTTTCCGTGTGGTATAATTTTAATTCTTTTGAGGCAATGTCATATTTGCCTAAATTATTATTATTCATGTTCAACCACAGAAATCCATCTTTATTAGATAGAAGGTTTGTAATCCATCTATTCTGCAATCCATCTATTTCATCTACTGGTAAAAAATTGTCTAACGCAGGGTCATAATAACAGAGCCCCTTACGGGTAGCGGCCCAAATTTTTCCTGATTCATCTATGGCAATATCGCTAACGTTATTATGAGGTATACCAACTTTAATCTCTGGTTTGGCTTCATACGCCTTAACTTTCATTGATTGTCTATCGTAGCAATAGACGCCCATTTGTGTAGCAAACCAAATTTTATTATCTGCACTTGCTTTTACCGTGTTGATATCAAGCGTAGGCAACAAATTCCCATAAGTCTTATCTACTTTTTGAGTTTCCAAATTCAGGACAACGGCACCCTCACCGTGAGAAGCTATAATCATTTGATTATTTCCAAAAGGCTCAAAGCCTAAAATAGGAGCGTGTTTAAATCCTACGTCAATTACCTTGTCAGTTTTATTTAGGTAATTATAAACCAGTATTTTTCCATTCCAAAGACCACAATAGAATGTTTTCCCATCCAGGGAATACATGCTGGCAATATCTTTTTGAGTATTGTAAAGTGGAACATAGTTTTCTTCTTTTGAAAGAAATAGACCATTATGCCTTGTTGCTACTATTATTTTTTCATCAAAAGTTTTTGAGAAATCTCGGATGCGAGGCACTTGGTTTTCTATAAACTGACTGATTGATGTGTTATATTTAAACTGATTCTCGTAAGGGTCGTATTTATCCAATCCTTCTTCAGTACCCACCCAAAGCACACCCGAAGCATCAAAATATAGTGAAGAAACCAAGTTGTCCACTAATGAGTCATCATCAGACAATTCGGAAAAATACCAATCATACTGTTTAGTTTGAATGTCTTCTAGAGCATCTACTTGCAAAATACCTCCTAAAGTTCCCAACCAATATTTTCCGTTGGGAGCTTTGGCAATTGAAATAAAATAAGGTCCCAGCTTATCCCTTACTTCAGAATCTTCAATAAGCAAATTTTGAAAGCTATCTTGATCTACATTCAATTTGTACAAACCATTTCTACTACCTGCAAAAATGTTCGCCTTCTGGTCTTCGTAAATGAAGTTCACATAAGGGCTAGCTTCATTTTGAACCGATAATGAGTATTGTTTTATTTGGACAATGGAACCAAGGTTATCCAAAGAAATTCTAGCTATTCCAACATCTCCATAACTACCAATCCATAAGCGCCCTTTAGAATCTTCAAAAATTTCTTTAACGTAGGTAAAACCCTCAAGAGGAATTTTACTAAAGCTTTCTTTTTTAGAATCGTACAGAAACAACCCTTGGTCTTTGGTACCAACCCAAACTCTTTTAAACGAATCTATATGAACAGACCTAATTTCCTTGTCTGGCAATGACCCGGTATTATTAGCGTCGGGTAAAAAAACTTTGAATTTATAAGTGTTTAAATCAAGAAGCGTAAGTCCGTTACGCGTTCCAATCCATAATTGGTTCGTTTCTTTATTAAACTCCAGTGCAGTAATATCATCATTGGGAATGGTGTTTACAGAAGGTGAAACGCTGTTATATGATTTAAATTCATACCCGTCAAAACGGTTAAGGCCTGAAAATGTTCCAAACCAAAGGAAGCCTTCATTATCTTGAACAATGTGTCTTACCGAATTATGAGAAATACCACTAGCATCATTATAGTGCTCAAATTTTAATGATTGAGCACACATTCCCCAAGCAGAGATGGTAAACCAGAAAACACATGCTAATCGGTAGCCCATAAAATTTTGAGTTGCAATTACAATTTAAGGTTTTAAAAATCAACTCCAAGCTCAACTGTATTTATTCTATTGTAGGCTGCTCAGAGGTCATTTGAAAATCTAAGGTAACTCCACTAGTTATCAAGTCATGGGTAATATGATATTTTGTATAAGGTGACTCGTTCAATTGAATACTCTTAATGAACACATCATCGTTACTTGCTCCAAGCGAATTTATAATTAAACTTTTTCCGTTCTGAAGGCTAATACTTACTTTATCAAAACTTGGACTTCCAAATTCATATTTTGGATTCTCCTCAGTACCTCCATTCATTTGAAATAGGCCTATCTTCATTAATACGGCCAAGCTACCCATTAGTCCTTGGTCTTCGTCTCCATTGTATCCTGTAGCAGGTGAAAGCCCGCCAAAAACAGTGTTCGCTACTCTACGAGACCAATACTGTGTAAGGTCTGGCCTATCTAATTTATTAAAAATAAAAGCAGTTTGTATAGATGGCTGGTTTCCGTAATTAATGGGAATATTCCTGTATTCAGGATGCAATTCTTGCGAATGGGAATTACCAGCTGTAAAGCCTAACTTTTCAGCAGTCTTAAACTGTTCATCTAATTTTTCTACCGCTGCAGACTTCCCTCCCATTAGTTGGGCAAGGCCTTCCTCGTCATGAGGTACAAACCACGTAGATTGCGCTCCATTAGATTCTATAAAACCGTTTTCATGTTCGTAAGGACTATAGTTTTCACGCCACTTACCCGCTACATCTTTCGGCCTCATCCATCCTATGGAGGTGTCAAAAACATTTTTATAATTCTGTGATCGTTTTAGAAAGTAGTTATAGTCTTCTGTATTCCTGAGTTTTTTAGCCAATTGCGCCAAAGTCCAATCCTGATAAGCGTACTCCATGGTCATACTTGCCCCATCTTGATGCCCACCAAATCTACCTTCCGGTATTGGGTGAGGCACATATCCGTTCGCTAAATAATATTTAAGTCCGCCACCTATTGTTGTATTGTGCTCGTAACCTGCTTTACCCATAATACCTCCGGCCATATGGTTTTTCTTAAGAGCTTGGTAAATTTTATCCAAATCTTCTGTAATGAGTCCTTTTTGAATTGCACTTACTATAAATGGTGTAGATGAAGCACCTGTCATCACATAAGTATAATTTCCTCCGGAAGGACCTCTGGGCACCATTCCCCCATCTTTATAATATTGCATTAAGGAGTTTACAAAATCTTCCATAATATCTGGATAGACTAAACCCCATAGCGTATTGAGTGTCCATTGTGCTCCCCAAAACGAATCTGAGTTATAATGATGGAATTTTGGTTTTCCACTATCATCAAGTGGCAATTGGCCTACTCTAAAAGTCTCACCCGTATAATCAGGATATGCTCCATTAACATCGCTAATAATTCTCCGGCCTTGCAAACTATGCCATAAATCTGTGTAAAACCTCTTTTGTGCGATTTCCGTATTACCTTCAACTTTTATTCTTCCCAGTAACCCGTTCCACTCTTTTCTAGAATCTTTAACGGTTTGGTCAAAATTCCATTCTGCTAATTCAGTATCAATATTACCTTTTGCATTTTCAAAAGAGGTGTATGAAATTCCTGCCTTCATTAGAACTTCATCTGTATCTCCCTTTAAAAAAACTAAGTAATTACCAGTTTTATCGTCTTTTTCTATTGAAGCTATTTCCGCATTCAAATCAATTGCAAAATAGAGTTTTACAGGCTTTGGCCTTCTAGTGGTTTCTTTGATTACCAATTCTCCTTTTAAAGATTTGCTATCTATTTGTTCAAGTAATCCATCTGTATTTTCATTCGGACCTAATATTCCATTTAGATTGAAGAGTATTGCTGCCTTTTTACCTTCTTTAGGATAGTAATATTTATGCAGTCCCACCCGTGTGGTGCTGGTAAGCTCAACATCTATATCATACTTTTCAAGACTTAGAGCATGATATCCTGGAGATACTTTTTCTTTGTCATGACTGAATTTTGATTTAAAATCAGTGTAAATAGATTTTTCATTAGAGTCATCTACAGTAACCGGCATAACTGATAAGCCCGAAAGTTGCCATGCATGAATATGACTAAAACCCTGAACTGTATCTACCTTATACCTATAACCGCTACCCCATGCCCCTTCTACTTCTGTATCTGGGCTAAGATTTACCATGCCAAAAGGTCTACTAGCAGATGAAAAGAAAAACCACCTAGAGTTTTCAGTATCTAGTTGTGGGTAAACCAAGTCTACCGGTTCTATACTTTTTGCCGTTTCTTTTGTCTCTACTTTTGCTTCGCAAGAAGAGAGCACAACCGCTAGTATGATGTAGATTCCGTAGAAAGGAACTTTTGAAAATAAATTCATATAATACGTTTCTTTAACTTTTTGAATTGAGATTTGATTCTATTTTATTTAACATTTCAAAAGTTGGAAAACCATTGTTAGGTCTTCTAATTTCTGGATTGTACCAATTATCCCATTTGGGTGATTTATCGCCACTTTTCCGATTTCGATAAATTTCCTCCAACTGTGTTTTGGCCTCTGGCAATAAAGCTTTGGCCTCGTTTAGAAGCAAATCATTTGAGGTAACTTCAAACTCCTTTTTCAATACCGCCATCTTGTGTAACGTTCGCTCAAAACAAATTAAATCTTGGTATAACACCACTGGCAAATAAATATAATCATGAAAGAAAGTCTCATTTTCTGTAGTTTCCTTGAGTCCTTTTTCTGCTTCTTGAACCGAAAGATCTATGAGTTCTTCTGTAACTTTAACATACTCTAAATCATTCTCTACCCTTTTGTAATCATGAGGTACAGGTGATTTTTATGGTCTCTGTATTGGACTATCTGACAAATAGGAAATGGCTTCTCTAATTTCCCAAAGATGCTGAACATAACCAATGCGGTTCTTTTGTGCTTCATGTAAAGATTTCATTGACGTTACCGCATGTTTAGCACTCACATCATTGAAATAACGCTCTGTCCAATTTTTATAAAATGAATGCGCATCAAAACTTTCTGGGTCATTGCACACTTCCGAATACGCCTCAATATTCAGTAAAAATGGTCTGAAGTTTTGTCCGTTTACCAAGCAAAATTTATCGGCATTATAAGTACTGAACATATTTTTCATTACCGATTCCACTTTTTCTGGATATGGATTGTGAACCGTATGGTTTAACCAGTACCCAGCATGCATGTAGGTCCCAAAGCTGTAACCATCTGTAGTATTAGGTAAATGTTCAAAATCTCCAAAACCATGGTCAGACCATGCAACTATCCAATCTTTTGGTGGCCTGAAACCATCGTTCCACATTTCCATTCCATCGGAATAGCACACCAAAACCTTGTCTGCCTCTGGTTTGTATTCATCTACCAAATCACCAAAAGATTTGTACACCTCATTAAAAACGGCTATTTTATCTTCTCCACAACTACTTTCATACTCCCAGTCCCATACTTGATGACGAGGCCGTAGTATAAAAATATCAGTCTTACGCAAAGGTGTTTTTTCTAGATAATAACGCCATGCCGTTATCCAATCTTCTTTATAATCTTTCCAGCAGGTAGCCTTATCCGCAGACATAGGATGTATCTGATAGCCAAGCGCAAAGTCTATGGCCACCTTCATTCCTTTTTTCTGTGCGTAGTCTATCATCTTTTCAACATAGTCCACATCTACTTGGTAATCCGTTAATTCCTTATATTCCGGACGGATGAAAAATTCAGGACGTCCAAGCATATCAAAAATTTGAATTGCATTGTATCGTAGTCGCACCAACGAGTTAATTAACTCCGTATAACTCTCCCAATCGTATTCTAGCAAATCTCCCCTGTAGTTTGCCAACTCATCTACATCATTCTCAAAGTAACACAACAAGGGTACTTTTGGCGGAGCAATACGTCTATTCTCAAAAGCAAATAGGTCTGTAAGTTCTTTCTTTACCAATTTCTTTCCTGTCCAATACTGAACAGGGTCAATACCTAATATTTCATTAGAATAATCATAAATGGCATACTGAAGACCTTGTACATCGGAGCCAGCTATTACAATTATTTCCTTTTTCTTCTTTAAAACGATCTTCGCCCAAATACCACCACGTGGATATGGATTTACTGAAGTAAGCTGTATTTTTTTTGATGTATTTAAAGAGGTTATCAAAGCATTTGATTTTGGTGTTCCCAATAAAATAATGGTTCCTTTTTTAGGAACATTATTAATATTGTCAACCACCTCTACTTGGACGGATAAAACCTTTTTTAAATCATTTTGTAAATCTTCAATGGCATTTAACTCCGTTTCATTAGCCTGTTTCCCAACCACTAAAAATATAGAAGATGTTGGCTCTTTGGAAAAAGCATATAATAGAAATAGCCCTATAATGGGAAGCAATAGAAGAACTCGGCCAAATCTTGGTGTTTTAGACGTCATAATAATCTAATATACGTATCTCTAATTAAGAGGATGTTTAAAAAATATGGGCAGGAATACCACTCCCGCCCATATTCAACTAACTCAATTAAACTAAACTCAATTTTTTTAGTATCCTGGGTTCTGCGTCAATGAACCATCTGAAAGTTCTAATTCACTAGAAGGAATAGGTCTCAACAAGTGAATACTTGCATCAAAAGCACCGTGGTCTTGAACGTGCGGGTTGTGAGCTAAAATACGCTCCTCTAATTTCCCTGTTCGTTTTAATACGGCCCATCTATTTGCTTCACCAGCTAATTCCAAAGCTCGCTCATTTAGGATATCATCTATTGTTACAGAAGTATATTCGTCAGCAACACCAGTTGCACGCTCTCTAACAATATTTAAATGGGTTAACGCTGCTGCTTGATTGCCAGCGGCTAAATATGCCTCAGCAGCTATTAAATGTGTTTCTGCTATTCTGAATACAAACGTATCACGAGCACCATCTGTAGCTTCACTAAATATCTCATCGTCAAACTTCTTGAAAATAGGGAAGTTAGTTCGCTCTGGGTTTAGAGAATACAAGTAGTTAACTCAGGTACGTTATCTGGCTGTCCAAATAAATACTGATCAGGTTGGTACACCCAATACCTGTCCAAACGTTCCGCTAATTCAATAGGATCTATAGCTACTTTTGGGTAATACACAATCGTGTCCCCAGCTACAATAGCATCAGGTCCTTCCTCTTCATCTCCGTCCGCAAGAATTGCCCTATGTAACGTAGCATCATCTCTACTATCGTTATCTGCTAGCAAAGAATAGAAAAACGGTGTAGGCATAGCATTAAAATCACTAAAACCATAAGGAGTAGTTGTTCTGTTTACTCCAGGATAGTTTGATACTTGATTCATAAAGAGAGAATGTTTTGTATTCTCTTGATCGGTTGCAAGCCCATTAGTTCCCCATTGTATGGCAAATAGAATCTCGTCATTTACTTGATTGTCGTAAGCAAAAACTTCGGCATAAGATTGACTTCTGATGTCATACGAGCCAATAGCTTCTTCTGCAAGCGCTGCCGCGGTATTAAAATCGTCCGAACTTCCAAACGAGGTATAACCTCTTGTTAAATAAACTTCTGATAATACGTGTTGCGCAGCTCTTTTTGAAAACCGGCCAGTTTCAGGGTCATTAAGTAAAGTTGGTATAGCATCTTCCAAATCACTAATGATTTGGGCATACGTTTCTTCTTCCGTACTTCTAGCGTAGTCTGAACGAATAGTAGTAGATTCTTCTAAATCTAAAACCAAGCCCCCATACTGCTGTACCATATTAAAAAAGGCTAAACCACGTAACGCTTTTGCCTGAGCTATACCATATGCTTTATCACCCAATTTGTTATCCGACCAAGTAATTACAGTTTCATATCTATTAATTGCCGTATTAGCTTTTGCAACAACATCATAATTTTTTGTCCATAAAGATCCGCCAACACCTGAATCAAAACCAAAATAGTCATTGACTGCAGAAACTGAATTCAATTCAGCTTTAACGGTAAATAAATCGGTGCCTAAAAACTTTAAATTATAATCTTTATAAACCTCTCTTAAGGAAGAATATATACCTACAACCAACTGGTCTGCTGTACCTTCCTCAATGAAATTCTCACTCGTTATGTCTGAAAAAATATCTTCTTCAATATAACTGTCGCATGCACTAAAAGTTATCATACCAAGTAGTACGACGCCTATATGCTTAATTTTTATATCTAGTTTCATCTTATTTTTTTATAAAGTTAAAAGGCTAATTTCAGACCCAATAAAACTGTTTTTACCGCGTAGGTCATATTGTAAGAGTTCTGCAGTGCAGTCTCTGGATCAGGTCCCTTATAATCTGTAAAAGTGAATGGATTTTGAACATCCAATGACATTTTTAGTCTTGACATTTTTAACTTATCTGCCAACTCTTGCGGAAATTGATATCCCAAACCAATATTACCAACTCTTACGAATGAAAGGTCTTCATAAGTCCACCCAGTATCTCCATAATCAGGAATAGGGTAAGCACCATCTGGATTGTTAGGTGTCCAATAATCTAGATCTAAGCTATTGAATACAGCGCCATCTCCAGATGTAGAGAAATTTTGAAAAAATTCAGAATGCCCGTAAGATCCTTGTCTTGTATATACTTGTACATTTAACTCTAAGTTCTTATAGTTAAATGTATTGGTCATACCTCCTATCCAATCAGGCGAATTTTGACCCAACAAAACTTTATCATCCTGATCAATTGTGCCATCATTATTCTGATCTACAAATTTATACTGATAAGGCAAGTCACCATAAGTAGCTGCTTCTGCGGCTTCATCTATTTGCCAAATACCAGCAACTGCCGTATTCCAGATAGCATCAACAGGAGCTCCAATTTTTAGGACACCATGATTTCCAAAAGGAATCTCATCTAAATCACCATCAATCTCTACTATTTCATTAGTATTTTTAGTGTAGTTAAAATTAGTTCGCCACGAGAAATTATCCGTTTTAACGTTTACCGTATTCAGGGTAATCTCTACACCACTATTTCGTACAGATCCAAAATTACCAAGAGCATCTTCATAGCCAGTTACATTAGATAAGGTTCTAGCAAGAATACTCCCTTCGGTCTTCTTATTATAATATTCAAAACTAAGACCAACTCTATTATTTATGATGGAAAGGTCTACACCTAAGTTGTATTCTTTTGAGACTTCCCATGTTAAATCTTCGTTAGGTAAGCCAGCAATTGTTTTACCCACACCTGGATTCTCTCCAAAAAGATAGTTTGATTGCGACAAGAAAGCCAATGAACTATAGGCGCCAACCGTGCTATCATTACCTGCTTCACCGTAACTAACACGGAATTTTAAGTTATTCAACCAATCTGCATTTTGAAGAAAAGACTCTTCACTTGCTCTCCATGCAAACGCGGCAGAAGGAAAGAAGTTCCACTTATTCCCGGTAGATAATTTTGATGAACCATCATATCTTCCTGTGAACGTAAATAGGTATCTATCTTTAATAGAATAGTTTAAACGACCTGCAAAAGATGCCAAGGTTTCCTTTTGATAAAAACTATCAAAATCTCTAATATCATTACCTCCCTCAGTATTATAGTAGAGGTACGCATCCGTATCAAAATCTCTAACTTGTATATTACTACCTTCTTTATTGTTATAATATATAGAAGAAATTAAAGTGGTTTTTAAGTTATGATCTGGAGCAAGGTCAAAATCAAAATCTAATATATTATCCCAAGTATATGCTGTATTAAAATCTGATTGGTAATGCGATTGTATTCTACTAGGATCATTACGCGATGATTTAGTCAAAAGACCTCGGTACTCACCAAAACGTTGTGTAGTTATGTTAGGAGCGAATTGTGTTTTAAAGTTTAACCATTTTGTAGGCTTATAATTTAAAAACACATTAGCAATTACGTTTAATGACTTGGTATTTAATTGCCAAGCGCCTTGAGCATCATAAATAGGATGGACAAAACGAAGGTCTTGATCATCAGGAAACAAGATTGGTTCTCCCTCAGCATCAAATGGGTTTACCGTTGGTGCTAAACGAAGTGTACTTCTAAACAACTCCCTACTTCCTTCCTCTCGTTCAGATAGTGCTAAATATGCCTTAACTCCTACCGTTATCTGATCTGAAACTTTCTTAGAAACAGAAGCACTTATGTTATATCTCTCATAACCTTCTATTCCCATCACACCCTCATCATTCAAATACCCTAATGATGCGTTATATACTAAGCCATTTGTACCACCTGACATACCCAAAGTATGACTGGTCTGAATGCCTGCTTTTTGATAAAGGCCCATCCAATCCGTATACCTTCCGTTGGCAACATTGCTTGCCTCTTCGTTTGAACTCTGAAACTCTGTTGAGCGGTCTATAGCAACATTGTTATAATCTGCTGCGGAACCGGTACCTCCCCATGCTCTAGCTCTTAGTACGTCATCTACAAATTGTACATACTCAGGACCATCAAATAAATCTGGCACGTTGGTAGCAGTACGTAAACCGAATGATGAATCGTAGGTAAAAACAGTCTTTCCTTCAATACCATTTTTTGTTGTAATAATTACAACACCATTAGCTCCACGCGATCCATATATTGCGGTTGCAGAGGCATCCTTCAAAATATCCATCTGTTCTATATCGGCAGGATTCAAAACATTAATATCCTCAAAGAAAATACCATCTACAACATACAAAGGTTTAGAAAGGTCATCCGCAAGATCATCACTTACGCCATCACGACCAGCGTTATTGTTAGTAACTACCGTGTTACCTCTAATTTTTATAGAAAGTGGTGCTCCAGGTTTGGAACTTAACGTACGAACATCAACACCGGCAACCCTACCTTGAATAGCTTGGCCAATATCTGTTTTCTTTTGCTCAGTTAAGGTTTCCGTGTTTAACGAGGCAACAGCACCAGTCAAATCACTTTTCTTTACAGAACCATACCCAATAACAACAACTTCATCTAAGCCAGTTGAGGACTCAATAAGTTGAATGGTGTAGTCTGAAGAACTGCCTAGCGAAACTTCTTTTGTTTCATACCCTATATAGGAAACTACCAAAAGCTCATCGCCATCAGCGACCGAAATAGTAAAATTACCATCAAAGTCAGATACAACACCATTGCTGGTACCTTTTACTAGAACACTGGCACCTATAGCAAAGGTATATTTGCTTCATCGACCACAACACCTGAAATTTGCGTTTGCGCCCACGAAACCGTCGTCACCCCTAAAAGGAGGAATGCCATTAAAAGTTTGAGTTTTTTCATTTTTATGTAAGTTAGTTGAACATTAGACCAAACCTAAGACTCTTCCCTCCTGAAGCTATGGACATATTCTTCAAAAACATGGATAAATTCTACAATACCCTATTTTTAAGGGGTTAACGAGTATGTTAAATACTATTAATATTTTTTTGATTTGATAATAAAGCAGCTTTAAAATTGATTATTATGCTTTATTGTAGGTTAAAAACTACCAATAGTTATTTTTAAATATTTCATGATTTTCTTAACTCAACCATCATCATCACAATTAGAAAAAAAATGGGCAATAAAAAAAACCTCTAAGATTCGTATGAATCTTAGAGGTTTTTACTGTTTAAAATAGCATTAAAAGTGCAGCCTAATCATTGGTTAAGCAGCCTTTAAAAATCTACTATCTATAATTTTCTTAACCAGATATTTCTAAACTGAGTTTTGTTACCATGATCTTGTAAAGAAATCACGTCATCGCCATGGGCAGATGGGTAGTTATGCAAACCTATATAATAGGTGTTACCATTTATTACCGTATGATTCTGTATTAAAACACCATTGTGAAGCACTGTGATTTCTGCCTTAGCATCTAGACTACCATCTTTTTTAAACCTTGGTGCTCTGTAGATTACATCATATGTATTCCACTCTAGTGGGCCACGCATAGCATTAACCAAAGGTGCATGGTCTTTATAAATACTTCCTGCTTGTCCATTACGGTAGGTTCTATTATTATACGAATCTAAAATTTGTAGCTCGTATCTATTTTGCAAAAACAAACCACTGTTCCCACGTCCTTGACTTTCACCTTCAACTTTATCCGGTGCACTAAACTCAATGTGTAACTGGCAATCACCAAATTTCATTTTAGTACTTATACCACCGGAAATAGGTACTACTTCAAAATGATCCTTATCTACAATTTTCCATGGAGCGGGCTTTGTATTGTCTTTTTGGCTTACCCATTGATCAAGACTACTTCCATCAAACAAAATAATAGCATCAGAAGGTGCGTCGCCCAAAGTTTTTGCAGGAGTTACAACAGCAACTTCTGGTTCCCAGATTTCTGTCATTTGTGGCTCCATAGGCATAGGTGATACTTCTGGAGGCGTACTAGAGTGTTTTTGAGCCGTTACTTGCAATGAGAATGCTGCTGCGGCCAAGAAGAAAAAATAATTTTTTGAGTTCATAATGATGATAACATTTTATTTTGGTTCGGTATAAATTAATAAGAACTAAATATAGACATAACTTCTTAAAATGGATTTTATCCAAAGAAAAAAATGCTAAGTTGTTTCCAATAAAAAACCTATAATTTAGAAAGTACACCAACCATTTTCCGTGCACGTTCCTTTACTTCTTTTTCCGACCATCCTAACTTAATAAGGCAAGAGACTGTACGACCTATCCATTGATCCGATGCCGAGAAATCAGATTTTGAATAATCAGGTAATTGCTCGTGAATTTCCTTTGGCAACTTCCCTAACGATTGTTTCTCAATTAGGTGTTGCCATTCACGGTAGTAATGCCAATTGTTATCATACCAGTAAAAACATGCATCAACACCTGCTTTACCTAATTCACCATGTGCTTTTTTAGCAGTATCTGCATCTGGAAGAAAGAAAGTTAAAAACGCATAACTCTCTTCGCCTCCTTCTGGCACTCGTCTAAATTCTACGTTAGGCAGGTCTTGAAGTGCTTCCCTTAAAACGGTGTAATTTTTTTTCTGAATAGCTAAAAACTCATCTAGTCTTTCAACTTGCGCCAAACCTACTGCGGCATGAAGCTCAGAAATTCTAAAGTTGTACCCTAAAAACGGATGTGTCTCCGCTCCCCTATCCTTACCAGCATGATCATGACCATGATCAGAGTAATGATCGGCATTAACTTTATATGTATCGTTATTAGTAATTATAGCTCCACCTTCTCCACAAGTAATGGTCTTTACATAATCAAAAGAGAAACAGCCTAAATCTCCATAGCTTCCCAATGGTTTGTTTTCAAAAGTTCCTCCAATGGATTGGCATGCATCTTCCAACAGCAATAAATCATGCTTATCACAGATGGCTTTTAAGGCCTTTAAATCTGCCATTGAGCCACACATGTGCACTGGCATGACTACTCTTGTTCGCTCGGTTATAGCATTTTCTACTGCTGTTGGACTCAATGCCAAGGTATCATCAACATCAACCAAAATAGGAACTGCACCTATTGCCAAGATGGATTCAAAACTAGCAACAAAGGTAAATGTGGGCATAATAACTTCATCCCCTGCACCAATACCAGCACTTGCCAGAGCTACCGTTAAAGCTGCTGTACCGCTGCTTACCAGTTGGGTATGCTTCACCTGCATTTTCTCTGAAAGTACTTTTTCTAGTTCAAGAGCCTTCCATTGTCCTTTACGCATCCCGTCAAAACCATAACGCATTAGTACTCCTGTATCCAGTACCTCATTTACTTGTTTGCGTTCCTTGTCTCCGAATAATTCAAATCCTAAGCATATCTTTTTAAGTCGTTTTGTGTTAAATGGAAGTCCTTAATTTATTTCAATTACACTATCCTCTATATTTTTGCGCACTTTTTTAAATTCCGAGAACATATCGTCATCGGCTCGGTAGCCTACCGGAAGTACCAAAACTGAGGTTAGACCGCGTTTCTTTAAGTTTAGAACAGCGTCATAGGCCGAAGGAACAAATCCTTCCATTGGGCAAGAATCGATTTTTTCAAGCGCACAGACCGTCAGTAAATTACCAAGCGCCAAATACGCTTGATTTTTAGACCACTGCTCAATTTCGGGCACCTCTTTTTTAGAAAAATCGGCCAACAATGCATTTTTGAACGGGTCCAAAATATCCTGACTCGTACCTCTTATTTTTTTAATTTGTTCAAAATAACGATTAATGTACTCTTCATTAATATCATTTTGAATACAAATGACCAACACGTGAGAGGCTTGCGCCACTTGCTGTTGACCATATGAATGCTCCACCAATTTGTTTTGCAATTCTTTGTTGTGAATTACGGCCATGGTAATGGGTTGCAGACCATAAGAAGTTGCGGTAAGGTTGAAAGCTTGTTTTAAACGGTCAATCTTATCTTTCGGAAGTACTTTTTCCGAATCGAATTTCTTTACGGCATAACGCCATTCCAAATTTTTAATAGAATCCAAATTCACTTTATTTATGTTTTCACCTCAGTGAAAAATGATGACTAGCAATTTTTTGGAAATCAAAACAATAAAGAGCAATCACTCCGTTCTGATTTTCTGTTCAAGTTTACCATTATAAATTCATGATTAACCTAGTGCAAAAATAGGATAATTATAAAACCTAGTTTACTTAACTTGAATTTGATTCTATAACCTTGATGTTTTAGAAAATTTTCTGACTGTCTAATTAAAGGAAAGAATGTAATAAAGACCGTTGATTATCTGATTAGACTGATTTACATTTTATTATGAATATGAGAAACACTACTATGACTTCTATTAGTAAAAATCTATCTAAACCTCCCCAATACCCCTTTCAAAAGCTTCTAAAAGATGTTTCTTGTCTACCTCATTACCAATATGTTTTTTAATATCTTCTCTAATGTTTTCTAATTCTTCTACTACAAGAGTTCTATTTTCATCTGAAATATTTGGGCCATTGGATATAAACTGTAATGCACCTATCAATTCGTGCATTACGGAGCTATCTTGTTTGGCATATAAGCGAATGGGTTGCACTAGGATGCGCATTAGCTCGCTTCCGGGAATGTTATTCTTTATCAGAATACATTTATTATTTTCTAGCGGCTGAGATGTAATGGCGGGAAATTGAAGAAACTTGCGCAGCAAACGTCCCAATTTAGCAATAGCATCAATTGCAGTACCCGGATCATTAATTCCCGGAGACATTGCTTTAACCGCAATCTCCATCAACTTAATCATTCCTCCAACTCCCTTATCGTCTTCATGACGATCAGATGAGATATCAATACAGAATAATAGGCTTTTTAAATCTTCATCAGACATTTTCTCCTTAATTTTAAGGATTGGCATCCCTTCCCATAAATGCTTATTTAAGTACGGAATGACCTCTATTTGATTATCTTTTTCTTCAACAGAAGTATTGAGCAACTTTTTATCAAAACCTCTAAAATATCCTGTTTTATCACTATTTAAAACAATCCAGCCTGTAGTATCTACATATTTCAAAGCTATTTTAGCATCTTCAGAACGTGTCAATACTTTATCTGCATACCCATTGCACTTATCAAATATTCGATCTATAATATTCTGTATTTGAATAGATCCGGATATTGTATGAATAAAGTACACAAAGAGTCCTATACAAACAACACATAGTATTGCAGCGAACATGTTGGATAATCCCATAGTGTCTGCTTCTATTCCGCGTGCGCCAAGAGAGGTTAGAATAATAATGCAGTAAAGAAGTGTACCCACATAGATTCCCAAAATTATTTGATGTTTACTGTTAGAAACAAGCCCAGGAAGAAGTCTTGGTGAAAAATTAGATGAGGCTTGGCTCAATACAACCATAACCATTGAAAAACTGAATACGGTAAGCGAAATGATTCCACCAATAAAAACAGAAAGAATAGAACGTGCCGTATCATAATCTTGAATAAAAAGATATGGGATTTTTTCTTTTATAGACTTTACAATTTCCACATTTTCCAACGATAAAGTGACTATTGCTAGAACAACGCATAGTATGGAAATGAGTACGGGATAAAATGCAATGCTTCGCAACACTTCACGATATGCTTTCTGTAAAAATTTTAGAACTTTTTTCATTTTTGTAATCGGATTATTTTAGCGCAGCTATTGTCCACCCCCTGTTTTTCGAAGCTATGAAAGCTTAAGAATTAAAAGAGGCTCTTTAGAAAAAAAACTAAGCTCAAAAGAACTGATGATCTCAAAATCACCTTTATATTGGCTATTTAACTAAGATGTGAAGAAAAATTCGGTACTTTGGAAGATTGATTCTGATTACAACGAGTTAAGCTTTCCTTCAAATTGAAAAAACATAGAACAGATAAAAAAATTAGTTTAAAAGATGCCATTTCTATTGGAATTGGCGGTATGGTTGGCGGCGGAATTTTCGCTGTTCTAGGACTTGCTGTTTCACTGGCCAAAGGAGGAACACCTATTGCTTTTCTTTTTGCTGGTATAATTGCTTTATTAACTGCGTATTCTTATGCCAAACTCTCAAAAAAATATCCTGAAAATGGTGGTACGGTGCGGTTTATTCACCAACAATATGGAAATGGGATTTTTGCAGGCGGAATAAATAATTTACTATGGGTAAGCTACATCGTAATGTTAGCGTTGTATTCATCTGCTTTTGGTTCATACGGAGCCCAATTAATTTCACTAACTGGGACTAAAGAAATTGATGTACGAATCTTTCAGTCTTCAATAATCCTAATTGCCCTTTTCATTAATTATTTGAGCGTTAAACTTGTTGGTGAGATTGAGTCTATTGCTGTAGTTATAAAACTGATTATTCTAATTGCATTTATAGGTGTTGGTTTTTACGGATTTTCCGTACATCCTGAAAACCTTGGACAATTATCTCCTGAAAATTGGGAGAGTCCTATTCTATTGCTTTCCGGTGGTATGGTCATATTTGTGGCTTACGAAGGTTTTGAATTAATAGCCAATTCTATAGCCGACTTAGAGGATAAAGAAAAAAATACGGAAAAGGCCTATTTTGGTGCAGTAGGCTTTGTAGTTATTCTTTATATTTTAATTGCTATTGTTACCGTAGGAGCTTTACCGTTTGAACAAATTGCGAATGCAGAAGATTATGTTTTGGCAAAAGCCGCAGAACCAACATTAGGACAAATTGGATTTACAATTATTACTATTACCGCTCTGATTTCAACTTTTTCTGCTATAAACGCTACTGTTTTAGGAAGTGGCAGGGTTAATTATGACATAGCTGTCGATAAAGAATTACCACAGTTTTTTTGCCATCAATTTTGGGGAAAGCCGGTGGGTTTAATTATAACGGCAGTATTGTCCGTTACCTTGGTTAACCTGTTTAATCTACAAAGTATCTCCACTGCAGGAAGTGTTGGTTTCTTATTAATTTTTAGCATTGTTAATTATATTGGTTTCAAGCAACATAAAGAATTAGAGTCAAAAAAGTGGATTCATTTGATGGCAAGCCTTTTTTGTTTTTTAGCTTTCTTGACATTAATAATTCAACAATTTTCACAGAACAGAACTGGGGTTATAGCTACATTAAGCATAATTGTATTTTGCTTTTCGCTAGAATGGATTTACAAAAAAATCATACCCAACTAGCGTTCTATATTAGTAAAAAGATAGGTGTGTTATTAATATACCCGTTATTTGCAAATAAGATATTACATTTTTAAAATCTACATAAAACTAAAGTAAATCATGTCTTCAGAAAAACAACCCTCAGAAAAAGCGAGACTTCATTCCCGTAACAAAAACAGGGAGAGATATGATTTAGAAGCCCTAAAGGTTTCTAATCCTGAATTGAAAGAGTTTATAAAACCTAACAAATTTGGAGCAGAATCTATTGATTTCTCTAATCCTAAAGCGGTTAGACTTTTAAACAAAGCATTGCTAAATCATTATTACCACATAAAGAACTGGGATTTCCCTGAAGAAAATCTATGCCCCCCCATACCTGGACGTGCAGATTACATTCATCATATAGCCGATTTGTTAGGCAGTACTAATTCTGGCAACATACCTACTGGCGATAAAGTATCCTGTTTTGATGTAGGTGTAGGAGCTAGTTGTATTTACCCAATTATTGGAGTTACGGAATATGGCTGGCAATTTTTTGGTTCTGATATTGATCCAAAATCAATTGAATCTGCTCAGCAAATTGTCAACTCTAATCCATTACTTAAAGGTAAAGTTGAATGTAGATTACAAAAAAGTTCAAGAGATATTTTTAGAGGTGTACTATCTCCCGAACAGAAAGTTGATATTGTGATTAGCAATCCTCCTTTTCATTCTTCCATTGAAGAAGCGCAGAAAGGAACCCGCAGAAAAATAAAGAATCTATCCGGTAAAAAAGTAAAAACACCTGAACTTAATTTTTCAGGCATAACCAATGAACTTATTTATGATGGAGGCGAATCTAAGTTCATTGAAAATATGATTTGGGAGAGTAGAAAGTTTGGCAAGAACTGTTATATCTTTTCAACTTTAGTATCAAAAGAGTCCAATCTCAAAAGAATTTACAAATTGTTGGAAAAAGTTGAAGCCACTCAAATCAAAACTATCCCTATGGGTACCGGTAATAAATCTAGTCGTATTGTAGCTTGGTCTTTTTTCTCAAAAGAGGAACAGCTAGAATGGGTTGAAACTAGATGGCAGCGGTAAACATTTTTATGAATATCTTTTTTTACAGGGCTTTTACTGCATTTTAGGGCTTCACAACCTACCTTATCAATTTAGCTTTAAAAGTCAGCAAGATTTTCACTATATTATGCGTGAAAATGCAAAGACTAGACTCAGCTATACTTCCTACAAATGGAGACACTCGTAAACCTCGAGGTCAATATTTGAAATTACTTATTTCCTTCCAACAAACACAAAACAAACCCATAAGTGGCTAAAACTTATAAAATAAGGAACATATAGCTACATGAATTAAAACAATATTGATTTCGCTTTTCTGTTTAATAAATAACTAACCCATAAAATAAACGATGACTTCTTACTCTATAAGTGAAATTAACGACATTTTAAAAGGCGAATTAATAGGCTATACCGATCATAAAATTGAAGGTCCAGAGGAAATAAAAAAGGCTAAGAACAATCAAATAACCTTCATAGGAAGTACTAAGTATTCCAAATTCTGGACAGACTCAAAAGCCTGTGCAGCCCTTGTTTGCCCTAAGTCTGTAATTGAACCATAAGGTGATAATCGCGCTTTTATTAGAGTAAAGAATGTAGATTTAGCAATGGCTAAAATATTAGAGCTTTTTAGTCCACAAACACCTGTTTTTGAATCAGATATACACCCTACAGCAGTAATACATGAATCCGCAATTATTGGTAAGGGCTGTAAAATTGGCCCTAATTGTTATGTGGGCAAGGATGTTGAATTAGGTGATGGTGTTGTTTTGTACCCCAATGTTTGTGTTTTTGATGAAACTATAATAGGTGAAGCCACCGTTGTGTGGTCCGGTACTGTTATACGTGAGCGTTGTGTTATTGGCAGCCATTGTATTTTTCATATAAACGTAAGTATTGGAGCTGATGGTTTTGGATATAGACCTAGTGATGATGGCAGAGGATTGGTAAAAATACCACAGATTGGTAATGTAATTATTGGACATCATGTTGAAATTGGAGCTAATTCATGTGTTGATAGAGCTAAGTTTAGCTCCACAATTATTGGCGATGGTTGCAAAATTGATAACCTAGTACAAGTAGCACATAATAGTGTTATGGGTCGATCCTGTATCATGGCCGGTCATAGTGGTCTTGCAGGCTCGGTTACCTTAGGAGATGGTGTAATGATTGGCGGAAGTGCCTCTATAAATGACCATACCACCATACATTCCGGTGCAACCGTTGCTGCTGGGTCAGGAGTAATGAATGATGTAGAAGCAGGAAAAACTGTTCTTGGTTACCCTGCACAAGATGCCAGAGCTATGCTAAAAGAATGGGCAGTGATAAGAAAACTCGTTAAAAATCAATAGTTAGACTGTACCCATACTTTTACCCTCGCTAATAAAATATATAAACAAAAAAAAGCTTTACATAACGTAAAGCTTTTTTCTTGAAAGGTTGGAGGTTCTCCTATTGAACCTCCGAGGAAAAGCAACTAATTTCCAATTTAAACGAGTGCATTAGAATACTCTAATTCTTGCAACTTTCTCAGCGCTTCCGATTTGGAATTGACATCTAGTTTTAAATAGATGTTCTGCACATGAAAGTTGATTGCACTTGCAGTCACAAATAATTTTTCGGCAATGGTCTTATATGTAGCACCTTGGCTCAAATAATCTATTACCTGATTTTCTCTTTCCGAGAAAAACTCATTCGATTTTCGCTGAAACTTTGAAATAATCTGACTTATAATATCATTACTCATTGTTGCGCCTTCTGACTTGATTGAATCAAGGGCATTGTAAAGGGCGCGTTCAGTCACCGGCTTGGATAGGTAGCCATTCGCGGTATTTTTGAACGCTTTTTTGACCAAGTCAAAATTGTTCTGGGCGCTGAGCATGATAATTTTTACATTCGGGTCTTTCTTTCTAAAAAGACGAATACCTTCTATACCATTAATTTCTGGTAAAGAGACTTCTGAAAAAATAATGTCTGGCGCAACATCATCATAATTGGCCAATGCATCTTTCACCGAAGCGTAAATTCCTTTTAGGGAATACTCTGGGTAAGAGTCAAAATACGTTTCATAAGATTCATGCGATGTTAAATCATTATCGATTACGATAATTTTTAGAATGTTTGTTACCATGGTAGTGGGATTTTTGGTAGTCTACTGATAAACAGCAGAATCTTATGGTTAAATTTGGGGTTTACTATTAATAGATATCGCCCGGTAAAGCGACGTTTTATTCAAATTTTGGCGTAAGAAGGCTCTTTCTCTATGATTTAAAAGTCAAGAGATTTTGTTATCCGCTTTTTGCGTTTAGAATTCAAACCTATGGTTATGACAGTATTCTGCCGGGCCTTAGTTCTAAACTAAAACAGATATATGCGCTATACGCTGGGTGAATCTTTATGTTTTATTGCTGTAGGTAAAGCTCTAAAACCTAAAATGAATTCTTTGAAATTTTATCTCTATCAGACGCAGAGATGTTGCACTTTGTTGAAGTGATCAAGTGTGCTTTTCTTGTGGTAATGTTGTAGGTAATGGTGCATGGTTTGTGCGATTTGGGGATTAATAAATAAATTACTTTGGTTTGATTATAAGTAAACTTACTGATTATTTCTACAGTGGTAACTGTAAGATCGCCCATTTTCGTTAAAATGCAGTCAAAGTCCCTGCTCCATTGCATTATAACGGCATTTTCATACCAATTATCGATGCTCCAAAAACAAAAACTAAGTTAAAAAGAGTGTGTAATTCTAGTAAACTGTGGTTAAACGCAAAAAAACAGCGGGGCCTCCCCCGCTATTTTATAGCCTAATTCTCTACCAAAAAATCAGGTCCCACTAACCATAAGTTAATATTGTTATTAATCTTCGTACATGTTATTCACTACTGCCGAATGATCATCTACTTGCATTATCCATTTTTCGTCGTTGTACTTTCCATTAAGATTAGAAACATAAGCCGTTTCCGCTTCCTCTTTATAGTTGTAATCTGCCAAGTACACATAATGTAAACCGTTTTCTTTATTGTAAAACTGTCTGGCATCAAGACCTTGTTCTTTTAATGTCTCCATAAAAGCATTCAGATACTTTTTGTTCTTATATACATTAGCAATCACATAGTAACCTGATTTTACACCAACGATATCTGACTGGTTTAATATTTTTATAGGAAGCTTTACGTAATCCTTTATTTCTTTTGCATCAATATCATTTTCTACAATTGATTTAGAACTTGTTTCTGCAACAACTTCAATTGTTCTTTCTTCTTGCTTGCTAGTTGCATCAGACATTTTAGAGTCGTTCAATACTAGGAAGTCACTTACTTTATTGAACCTTGCATCATCACCTTGGTTAGAAGCTTCTACATTCTTAGGAGCATCGTTTACCGTGTTGGCAGCTAAAGCAGTATACTCTGGTGGAACCGGCACAACCTCTTCTTCTACATTTGGCTTCAAGTTTTCTTTTATCTCTTGTTTAAGAACATCTACTAAAGACTTTAAGCGTTCCTCAAAAGCAGCATCTCTAGCGCTATCTATAGAATCTTGTCTTAATATCATCTCATCTAAGATTAAACGGTTTTCATAAGCCATACTGTTAATATCACTCTCCATATCTGTGGCTGCGGCACTATTAAAGTTTCTACTAGCCATAGTAGTATTGTTTCTTTTCTTGTTCTCTTTATTCTCTGCTGTTAATCTTAAAATCTGTTCTTCGTAGTTTCTCACGATGCGGTCTACTTTAGCATCTTCAGAACTATCTGCATAAGCATCCATACTAGAACCATGGTTATCAAAAGTATATGCTAAAGATATTTCGTGATTCCATCCCAAATCAGCATCATCCGTCATTAAATCCTTTTCTAACAAATATCCTAAAGACATACGCTTACTTAAGTTGAAACCTAGACCTAAAGAAAGGCCATAATCATCATCAAAATTTGTTTGTAGCCATCCGTAGTTAGGTAATTCTAATAGTACTGACCCTACATAACCTAATCCACCATCTATGTTCTTACCAACTTGTACCATTGGCATTAAGCGTGCGTTGGCAAAAAGACCTCTATTGGCCAAGAACTGGTGTGTATACTGTACTGAAGCTTTTACACTCTTTGTACTGAGGTTCGTTAAAAATTCATTGGTTGTTTGGTTGTATTTGAATAGCTCTGTTGCATAAAGACCAAAATCAAATCCACCTAAAGACAAGGTTACCCCTATTGAACGGCAATTTTACTCTCTTTCTTAGTTTCTGCTATTTTAGTATCTGTATCTGCTACTACTATTCTATTTTGATCTATACCTTCTGTGTAATACGTTACGTTGGTACCAAAGGTTAATTTACTTTCATCGCCTAATTTTACTGCTGTTGCGTAATTGGCATTAAAACCAAATTCTTGAACTACACCAGACCATTGGCTGTATACACTAATTCCCACAGCGGCATTCTCGTTTAACTGATTGCTAAAGCCCAAAAAGTAGTTTTGGTTATTATCTTCAAACGTAGCATATTGGTTTCTGTGAAGAATGTTAACATAAGATTTATTCTCTCTAACCAATGAGAACGTTGGGTTAATCAAAAACCTGTTAAAGAACAACTGGTTGTGATATGTGCTCTTTGTATTTATTTCTGTCAATGCTTCTTGCCCGTAGGTAGCTTGTGTACCAAAAATGGCACATAACAAAAGGAGCAGGTAGATTGTGCTGATATTATTTTTTTTGTAGCTCATGGTAGTGATATTTGGGATTATTGAAAACTGGGGTAATAAGGTGTGTTCTAATTTATTGAAATCTGGAACTCTTGTGGTAGATGCCCATTATTTCTTAGAACATTTAGATTACCTAAAGGTGGGTAATAAACCGGCGACGGTAATCGCCGGCTCTATTGTATCCCCTATCTTTATTAATCTTCCTCAAATGAATTTGAAGTGTATCGTGCTTTAGAATCTGCATTAAATGCTTCAAGCGCTCTATAGTCGCCATCATCCTCGGCAGTTCTTTTGTTGGCATAGGTGAAAGCCACCTTTTCTACCGTACTTTTATTGTTACCGCGGTTAGACATTACATATCCTTTTCCGTTATCGGAAGTAAATGAGATAGCAAAATCGTCTTCACCACTGTTTATTGGACTCCCAAGGTTTACGGCAAGGTCTACATGTTTTTGACCTACTTGTGTCATATACACATCTAATCCGCCTTGTCCTTTTCTACCTTCTGAAGCAAAGAACAATGTGTTCGTTCCAACTACATTAGGATAAAGGTCATCCTTTTTAGTATTTACCTTTTGACCAAGATTCTTGGCAACACCCATGCTTCCGTCTTTACGAATAGCAGATACATATATATCATACTCTCCAAAAGTTCCTAAGATATTAGAGGCAAAAAACAAACGTTTTCCATCCGAAGATATAGAAGGGTGCATTGCAGACGCATGTTTAGGCGCAACAGCTACTTCCTTTAGATTCTTCCATTCACCTCTTACCTTATCGGCTCTGTAAATCTTGTGTACTTCTTCACTTTTAGAGAAGACACCATACAAAGGTTTTACCTTTACTTTTTTACTAAAATAAGCGGTTTGGCCGTCTGGAGTAACAGCAACTGGCATTTTATACCCGTTGTCATCCTCTTTTTCCACACCTAAGAAAGTTCTAAGCTCATTTTCAACAATAGTTTGGTCGTCTACTATAAACTGTCCGTCAGTACGTTGAAAATCTAACTCTCTATACCTTTGTGTTAAAGGTTGATCTAATATATTTTTTTGTTTTTGTTTCTTCACTTTATAATCAGACTCAATTTGAGCGACCCAATCATTGTTATCGGAACTGGTAGTTGATCCAATATTTTGATACTTGGTCAAAGCGAAGTCATAACGCTTCTGATAATTTTTGCTTAAGCTGCCATCGTTTACTTCTTTTAATTTACCATACCAAAACAAAGCGGTATCATAATCTTTGTTTAAGAAGTTGGCATTACCCAAGTCTTCAAAGATGGCTTTATCTTTATACCCTTGTTTTTTAAGGTATTGATAGTTATCCATCCTCTTGTTGGTAGCCTGATGAATCTCGGTAGCATTACTGCTATCTGAATACTGGGCAGTCATTGAACTGCAACAGCACGAAAAGACGCAGGCAAAAAGCACATTGTAGGTTAGCGCATTTTTCATAATAAATTCGATTAGGGGTTAATATCTTCGACAAAGTTCCACAAAACTTCTATATCTATACTTAGTAATAATTCATAGGTTTTCACTTAAATCAGGTTTTTTTACACTAAAATCATCGATAAACTGCATATTTCTAAGTCCAAGCACCAAAAAATCGGATTAAGTCACTTTTTTCTTACTAGTAATTACTAGTAGTTTCACTATGAGCACTTAAATATTCCTTTTAATTAAAACTTAGCCTATCATACTATATATAGTTTTAAACTGAATTGTTTTTTTGTGCATGGCATTTTTTACACATATCAAAATATTTGTATATTTAAAACGTACAGACTTGTCTGTTTTCTGTATAAGACGATTAATAAGAACCTATGATAAAAGAAAATGTAAAGGATAGGATTATTTCGGCAGCATCAGAACTATTCTATTTTGATGGTTATAACCAAACCGGAATTAATAAGATTATAGAAAAGGCAGAAGTTTCTAAAGATAGTATGTATAGACACTTTAGGTCTAAAGAAGCTATTGCCGTTGTCTACTTAGAACAAAGACACAAAGCTTGGATAACTGATATGACTAATTATTTATCCGTAAAGCCAGCCGGTCAAGAAAGAGTAATTGCCATATTTGATTATTTAAACCATTGGTTAAGTCAAGTAGACTATAGAGGCTGTGGTTTTCAAAATATTATTACAGACATACCAAAAGACCAAAACTCTATTAAAGAAGTGGTGCGCAAGTGCAAGGATGATATGCACCGGTTTATATTAGATGAGCTAAATAAAACATCTTCAGAAAGTATGGATACCAAAGAAATTAGCAATGAGATCATGGTTTTAATAGAAGGGGCTATAATGCTGTCCCAAATTCAAAAAGCCAACTGGCCACTTGTTGCTGCCAAAAAAGCATGTGAACGACTCTTGAAATAAATATAATTTTTAAATACATCAGACAAATGTGTCTGAACTAATTTTTTGCAATGGATAATAAATTACTACTTCCTCCTTTTAATCTAGACACCGCCAAACAAAAAATTCAATTCATTGAAGATATCTGGAATAGAAAAGATCCAACCGAAGTTTCTAATATCTATTCAATAGATTGTGAATGGTATACTAATGAATCTATCTCTTTAAGTAGCCGGCAAGAAGTTCAAAAACTTCTAGAAGATAAATGGAAAAAACAATTGGACTTTGAGGTAACCAAAAAATATTTGGCACATACTGATAACAGTATCGCCCTTAAATTTAATTACGATTATAGAATGGAAGATGAACAATGGTATTGTTCCTATGGTAATGAAATTTTAGAGTTTAATGAGAGTGGCCTTAGTAGAAAAGTCTATAATAAGAATTTATCACTCTATTATTAAAGATAGCGAAAGACCTATATCTCCAAGTTTACATGAATTTTTGTAAGTTATATGACACCCCAAAAGTTTAATAGAGCACCTTATTGTTATTCATAGTCTGTATTATGTACACAGTAATATAAAATCTGTATCCTAGGTACTTGAACCAAAAAACAGGAACAAACGCATTAACATCACTTTAACTGAATAGATGTTGGTTACGGATACTATTTACGACCAAAAGGTAGTAGAAAAAGAGCTGTATAAGTTCTTTTTTACAAAACCTAAAAACGAACATTAATAGAGATTATAACTATGAAAAAAATAGCAATTAACGGTATGGGCCGTATTGGCCGTACCACCTTAAAAGTAATTCTTAATACACCAGAACTAGAAGTGGTTGCAGTAAACGATATCGCTTCTATTGAAAACATAGCCTATTTACTAGAGTATGACAGTGTACATGGCAAATTTGAAAAATCGGTATCTTTTGAAGAAGGTAAATTGATTGTAGATGGTAAAGCAATCAAATTTTTTAACGAAAGAAATCCAGAAGATCTTCCTTGGAAAGAACTAGATATTGATGTAGTTGTTGAGAGTACTGGTATTTTTACCAATTATAATGATGCCGATAGACATATAAAAGCAGGTGCTAAAACAGTTGTTTTATCTGGACCATCTAAGAGTCCTGAAATTCCAACCGTTGTACACGGTGTAAATTCTGAGGACGGGAAAACAAGTATTTTCTCTTGTGCCAGTTGTACCACAAATAATATTAGCCCAATTATAGAGATTATAGGAAGACGTGTAGGTATCAAAAAAGCGATCATGACTACTATTCACGCAGATACCAGCTCTAATGCCATGGTAGATTCTCCTAATAAAGGAAACTTTAGAATGGGGCGTTCAGGTATAAACAATCTTATCCCAACTACTACCGGAGCTGCCGTTGCAACAACAAAGGCACTTCCTGAATATGCAGGAAAGTTTGATGGTATGGCCATTCGTGTGCCTGTTGCCGTTGGTTCTCTTTCTGATATCACCATTGTAACCGAGAAAACGGTTACTGCAGAAGAAATCAATAAAATTCTAGAAGAAGAAGCTCAAACGGACCGTTACAAAAAAGTGTTACAAACCACTTACGCTCCTTTAGTTTCTAGTGATATTATAAAAAGTCCTTACGGATCAATTGCCGATTTATCTTTAACCAAGGTTGTAGATGGAGATTTGCTTAAAGTATTGGCATGGTATGATAACGAATGGGGATTCACGAACCAAATGGTACGTCAGATACTAAGTCTATAGGTTGATTTTATCCTAAAATCAGTTTTATAATTTTCAATTAAACAGGTCAAGCTTTTATAGTTTGACCTGTTTTTACTTTATACCCCTTTTTCTTTTTTGTAATTTGATGCGATTTTTAAATTTCAAATTTTGAAGAAAATTCTTTGCTTAACAGCACTTTTCGCGCTTATTAGCTGTCCTATAAACGCACAATCTGTACAAAAGGAACATTGGGGAACTGTAAAGGGCAAAGACGTCTCGCTCTATACCATTACTAACGCCAATAGAATGAAAATGCAAATCATGAATTTGGGCTGCATTATTACTAGCCTTTTCGTACCCGATAAAAATGGAAAATTAGACGATGTGGTTCTAGGCTTTGATAATTTACAAGACTATTTAAAGGGACACCCCAGTTTTGGCACTACGGTTGGGCGTTACGCTAACCGCATTAAAAATGCCCAGTTCGTAATGAACGATTCGGTTTATAAACTTGCGGCCAACGAAGAAGGTACTGCCATTCATGGCGGAAACGAGTTTAGAGATGCCGTTTGGGATGCCAAAATCATATCAAATGAAAATGGAGAAGGACTGCGATTCTATTATCTATCTCCTGATGGGTCTTTTGGTTATCCAAATCTTGATGTTACTATTACGTATCTCCTAAATGACGACAATGCCATTTATGCAACTTTTGAAGCCGAGACCGATAAGGATACCCATGTAAGCATGACCAACCACAGCTATTTTAACCTGAACGGAGCCAAAGAATTGATATATGATCATAAGGTAATAGTTGATGCCGATACGTATACGGAATTTGGTGAGAACATTACCCCAACCGGAAAATTACCGCCTTTAAAAGGTACCGCTTGGGATTTGTCCACAATGACTCGTTTAGGAGATAAAATTCACGATATTCCCTTAAATGGCTATCATCATTGCTATGTTTTGAATAAAGAGGATGGTGAAATGAAAAAGGCCGCAGAGGTGATAGAACCTAACTCGGGCAGAAAACTAGAGGTATTTACCACCCAACCCGGAATAACCGTATATGCCAGTAATGGTCTGGAAAATATTACGGGGAAATATGGTATAGCCTATACGCCCCATATGGCCCTCTGTCTGGAAACCCAAGATCTCCCGGATGCCGTAAACCATCCTAATTTTCCATCTACTTTATTGAAGCCCGGTGAAAAATATTTTGAAACGATTGTTTATGATTTTGGGGTTGTGGAGTGATATATACTGATATATAGTTGAGTATTAGATTCTAGAATTACATTTTTTTTCTCTCAATGAACTTCATAACGCTTTGTGCCTTTTCGTAATCTGCATTACCCAACCAGATTTTTAAAGTCTGACTATCAGTTTCTAAAGTGAGGTTTGCTCTGTTTTTATAAGTTTCAAGATTACCATGAGTAAATATTGATGCAAGAAAAGCTATACTAGAAACCAACCAATCTGTCCGTTCCTTACTTAACTCTACATTTCTGATTTTACGAAATAAATATTTTCCGTTATTTCTGGGTTTAGCCGCATCAATAACTTCAAATTCGTCCGCGTTTAAAATTATTTTTAGTTCCGGCTTATTCCTTAACTCAATAGTTTCTATCATTTTAGTATTTTCATATTAGCATACATAGGTCGTCTTCTAAACTACAAAATATAGTCCAGTCCCACATAAATTTGAAGAAAATATATGTTAATACAAAAAATAGAAGAGCTCTTCCCTACCCCATTAGTTAATCAGCAAAAGTGCTTTTTGAGGGATAAGAATCTTGTCAATAGTATGGATAACCCCATTTGAAGCTTCCATATCAAACTCAACAAAATTCGTTTTAAACTCGGAGGCATCTTGAAGCGCTAAACCTGCCGCACCTTCAATCACCTCTACAGCATCATCTTCAACTAAAGTAGGTAATACTCCTATTTTCAAATCATTACGCACTATAACTTCTTCCACCACATGACCTAAAATAATCTCTTTTAGTGCCTGCTTTTCCAAAATATTGGTGAAATCCGCAAAAGAATTATAATCATTCCCAAGCGTTGAAAACAACTTTTCCAATGCCGCATTTGTTGGTGCAAAAACCGTATAATCCCCTTCATTGAATCTACTTTCCAAACCAGCTTCTTTAATGCCTTCTGCAAACATAGAAAGCTCTTCGGTTTCATTTATTAAATCGATCAAAGAGGCTTTTGGGAATAAATCCGCAAGAACGGAATCCGGTATCAGAACCTTATCTATGATGTGGATAACACCGTTGGCTACTTCAATATCCGCCGTAGTTATTCTGGCTTTTATCTGTGTAGTATCAAGAATATATACATCACCATCTACCGTAATTTTAATTTCTTCGGATTGTAAAGTCTCCAAAATGGAACCGTTAGAAAGTTCAGTAGAGAAATTAGCTCCTCCTATAATTGCGTGGTACTTTAATACTTGTGCTAATATTTCCTTTTCTAGGGCTTCATCAAAATCAAGTACGTCCGTGTACTCTTTTAACGAGCTAAGAAATTCCGTAAACGCTTCATTGCTCGGCACAAAAAATGTAATCTTTCCGTTTTCATCAGAAAGCATCTCTACAAGCGTATCGTCAATGGCGTCCAAAGCTTCGGCGGAGATGGTTAAACTATCTTCGGATTGAATAAACTCTGCTGCGTTCAGCACTATCTCATCAGGAGTTACTTCCTCTGGAGTTTCATCTGCAGGTTCCTCGGTCTTATCCTCTTCTTTACTAATTTCGTTTTCAACATCATCAGCCATATCACTTCCTTTTGAACAACCTATAGCCATTGATATACCCAAAACGAGCATGCCCAAGTTTTTAAGAAATCTTCTTGTAATTATCATTTTCATAACGGTTTTAACTGGGGCACAAAGTAGTGCTTTATTAAAAACACAACTCGTGCTTTTCTTTAATTCTAGGTTAGCTAAACTTTAAATTTATAGCAATAAAATCTATGGATTTAAGACGTAGCATCTGCCAATTGAAGCGTATCTTCCTCCTCCACATTAGTGTCCGACAAGGTTTTTAAAAATGCGATAATAGCTTTTTGTTCTTCGTCCGTTAAATCCAACTCATCAAAAGGCAAGGTTTGATGTTCTAGGTCAAAACCCATTCCGCCACCACCGCCTTTGTTATAGAAATCCATAACCTCTTCCAACGTATTGTAAACTCCGTTATGCATGTAAGGAGCAGTATACTCCGCATTACGAACGGTAGGTGTTTTGAACATCCCCAAATGCTCTGGTTTGTTATATCGCCAGTAGAAACCTAAATCATCATCTAAAGTCTTGTTTTCTTTGGTTTCCGGAACTCCAATGACCTCTTTTTCCGTTTCGGCATAAAAAGGAGGTACCGTACCGTTTGTTAAAGGCATAAAATGACATGTTGCACAAAGTGCTTTCCCCATAAACAGGTTCATACCCAACTTTTCTTCGGAAGTAAACGAATCTTCCTCGGCCCTCATGTTTTTATCGAACTTGGAATCGAAGCCGTTTAAAGTGGATATATAAGATGAAATAGCTTTGATAATATCATTGTTCCTGTTTGATATTCTACCAAAAGCATCCTCAAACAAAACATGGTAGGTAGTATCCTTTAAAATATCCGTAGAAAACTCATGAACACCCGTATTAAATTCTTGCTTGTTATTAAATACCGATGATATCTGATCCAAGATATTCTCTGCACGACCATCCCAAAAAAGCTTTTCTGAAAGGCCGAATTTATTAACGTTGGTGCATTGCGCTCCAACGGACTACCGTTATTGCCTACATTGACCGCAATACCATCTGTATAGGCCTTATCCGGCATATGGCAGGTAACACAGGCCATTTTACCAGACTGCGATAAATTGGGGTCTAGAAACAATTTCTTACCTAAAGCAATCTGCTTTTCAGAAGGGTTTCTATTGACTGGCGGGGTAAAATATTCAACATTAAAAGCATCCTTTTCAAAGAAAGTAGGTGCGTCAAAATTAAAAGGCTTGTTGTTTACACCTTCCCATAGACCGCTTTCTTTTCTGATGCTTACCCAATTGCGGGTAATAGGGTTCATGTACTCCCGAATAAAAGTATAGCGATCAAATGAATTGAAGTCGCCGTTCTTTTCAATGAAAGCAACAGCGCGAGCTATATTCAAGTGGAATTCAGTATCTAAACCTGTATTTTTCTTTTTAATCAACTCAGATAATGTATGGTCATAGACCTCTTTTAACGCCTGTAACGACACCACAGTTTCCGATAATCCCAACTGACTCACCGGGGTATCAAAACCGGTAATCCCCAAACTAATGATGCGTAATAGTTGCTGGTGCGTAGCAATAAAAAATCGTTCTGAACTCAGTTTGTGCTCCGAAACATTTTGCATAAGATTAACAATTAATCCTTTGGTAAGGCTGGTCTCTCTTTTAAAAACTGCTGGATCTTCACCTTCATAAATAGACTCTTCTATCTTCTGAAGCCCTATTGGGTTTAGGATACGCTCCGTATCTTCTGCAAAGACAGGTAAGGCAGGTCCGTTGGTACGGTGACCAACTTCAGGATTTAAATAAGAAGCGTAGGGTTCTGCTTTTTTAAAGGCTACACGAAGCGCTGTAAAGATTTTTTTAGCTTCTGGACTCTCTGCGTCAACCTTACTCAAAGAGTCGATTAAATCAACTGCCTCGGTCATATTTTTTTGATAGAAATTTTCGGCATAACTCCAATCGACATTATCGACCGTATGAACCGCTGCCAACTGGTCATTTTTATTTTTGCAGGAAAGAACACTACATAGCAATATAAAAAAGAAGAAAAATTTATACATAACTTAAATACGTTGATAGAAAATTATAAATAGGGAAAGACCTCCATTAGTATGGAGGTCTTTCACCTTAAAAAAGTAATGTCTTATCTAGGTAAACCTTGTAGGATAACTATTTGCCCACCTTGGTTATCTTCTCTAGCACCAGCGGCAATTGCATCTGGATTATCAGATTCCAAATCATGACCATCTTTGCTTTTAAAGTCATCATTCTGCCAGTAGTGAGGCTGAAGGTTCAATAGGAACGTATCATCAACACCCACTTTATCAGAAATATCAACCAATGCACCAAACTCTCCACTGAAACCAGTGCTTCCTGATGGGTCTAGGTCATTTCTAACTACCAATTCCAATACAACTTTAGCGTTGTTACCTTTTAAATCTGTTTGGTAGATAGCGGCAGCATGGCCTCTATCAAAAGAGTTAGGGTCTTCTTGAAGGTATACGAAGTTTTCAGTTACGTTAATGTTATCTGGACTTTGAAGTCTAGATATATTTCCGTCCATGTTGTTGGTATCCGTATTACCGCTTATGATCTGAGTTAATTTACCCGTTAAAGGAGAATCTTCATCTAACTCTAATTTGTAAGCCGTACCCCAATCATTATAAGTACCTCTATGGACCTCTACCGGTTACTGCAAAAAATACGTTTCTAGCATTTTCTACAGAACCTTTTTGGTAATCCACATCTTCAACACGCATGAAAGCTGAAGCACCTACTGCAACACAAGCATCTTCCATTTCGTCTTTAGTCATTTCAGCACCGTTTTCAATTTCAACAAACTCCACTTCATAAGTTTCCTGAAAAGCCAATTGACCTTCATTATAGATAACACCTTCTTCAACCGCCATTGGGTTAATTGGGCTACCATTTGCATCTGTAGCACCAGAAGCCACTTCTTTAAATTTCAAAACATAGATTTTACCGTTGTTAAAATCTGCATCTCCATTTTCGGAATAGTACAGTGTAACCTGTCCTTCCGAACCAGATGAATCATCATCACCACCTATAATAACTGTTTTACCTTTGTACGTGTCTCTTGGTAATGGCACTGCGTTTTCCCATGAGAATTCACCCAAAGCATCCAAACCAAAATCTGCAGTTGGCGTAGGAACGGCAACGTGAGGGTCAATACCTTTTACATCATAATGAAAGCTTTCAGAAGCAGAAAGAAACATATCTTTTGCACCACCGTGAATATCTGCTTCCCACATAGTACCTGAACACTGGCGGGCAAAATCTGCAACACCTGAGTTCAACAACCAATCTCCACTAACCGGGTTAAGGTTTTTATCTAAGCGAATACGACTAACCGCATAATTGTCTTCTGCGTTTACAACGTACATATAACCATCACCATCTTTCAAGAAACCAGCACCATCTTGGGCACCCACCAATTGAAAACCATCCTCTAAAATATCTGTAGAACTTATTAGAGAATATGCTTTTACATAATTGAAGTTTGAGTTGATTGCCACTAGCGGCTCAAGCTCTGATTTGTTCTCGAAGATAGTTCCCTCTTCTTCCTCTCCTTGACCACCATGGCCCACGAAATTTTCTAATTTTTCACAGGATGTGGTTGCTACCAAGCCTGCCAGTAATAACATTTTGGATACTGTTTTCATTTTGTTCTTTTGGTTATTTGTTAAAATAATTTGGAGCAAAAATATCCTAGTAATCCTCAAACATTGTTAACTGATTATGGTGATACTATAAACTAAAGTTCAACTTTATGTTAAGTTGTTAGCTTAACGTTACCATCTATTTTCATTCTAAATAACGGAGCCGTTTTTGTATGAAAAATTGGGTGAGCCTGAAGAATACGCGAACTCTTTAAATAAGGAAAGAGAAACCGAAGTTGGTTTTAGCGGTTATTTATTTTGAAAAACAGAAGAAGTCTAAATCTAAAAGACAAATAATATGCATAAAAAAATCTTGCACTACAACCACTGCAGGACCAAATTAATAATACTATGTTTTAATGAACTCTTTATAATGAATCTAAAGGGCTTTCAATATTGGCCATACTTCTTGGGGTTACTTTAGTATACACCTGTGTAGTTTTTATAGAACTATGACCTAAAAGTTCCTGTATAAAACGCATATCCGTTCCAGATTCTAATAAATGGGTTGCATAACTATGGCGTAAACCATGAACCCCAATATTCTTATTTATCCTTGCCTTCTTCATAGCATTCTTAAAAACTTTCTGTACACTACCCTTGGCATATTGACCACCGTACTGCCCTTCTAATAAGTACTCTTTTGGTCTGTACTCCTTATAATAAGTTCTTAATTTTGGCAATAGACTTACCGGTAATGGCACTGTCCTATCTTTCTTACCCTTGGCTCCTTTTATAAGGACTACCATTCTACTACTATCTATATGATTTAGCTTAATGGCCACCACTTCGGACACCCTTAGGCCCATACCATAACAAAGTTGCAAAGCAATAAGGTGTTTAAGATTGTTTACTTGTGCCAACAAGCGGGCCACTTCTTTTTTACTCAGCATTTTGGGTAAAATGGCTGGCTTTTTAGGTCTGGGTATATCAAAAAACATTTGCTCTCTGTGCAATACTTTTTCGTAATAAAATTTGATTGCATTTATTTTTCCGTTGAGTTTTCGCTCCCTCATTTTATCTTCATAAACACAGTAAAGAAAATAGTCTTTTAACCTTTTTACATTTAAATCTGCAACCGGATAATTCTTTAATAGGATAAGTAAATGGACGAATTCTGCAACATAGATACGTATGGTGTTCTGACTATATGCCTTTAATCTTAGTTGATCATAAAACCTAATGAGTTCGGGCTTGTTCTTTGGAGCAATCTGCGACAAATATTTAGTTAAGAAAGAAACTTCTTTTATACACAGGGCTTTTCTTACTGCGGGAAGGTCTGGTAAATACCATGCTCCTTTTGTTCTACTCCATTTAGCGGATGGAAACCTCGTACGCAATTCGCTTACCAAAATTTGTTTAAATGGAAAGACTACTAAAATTACATTTTTAGTATTATGAGTCGTAAATTCAAAATTATATTTAGAAATGTCCATTCCGCATTTTGTATATCAATTCTACGAAAGATAATAAATGATATACAAAATACCTACTCTATTAATCTTCCCCCATCCCTTTATCTATAATTGTTTCCGATATTTTTGTTTCTTTTTGTACCTTGAGGATCAATTACACATATATATGTGTTGAGGGAAATGAACTAAAGGCCGTGTTACTCCGCTGCAAAAAAACACGTACTGCATGAACAGCTGTTTTTTCACGACTCCCGTAACACTCATTTCCCTCAACGGTCCGGGCATGCCGCGACTTTAATTAAGGCCATCTTGCTTTTGCCGACTTTACTGCTTACTTTAGATAACTACACACAACTGGGCATATATTCCAGAAGTCGCAGCAATCTTCCACTCGGGAGGCTGCGCCTACCGGAAGATATACCCGGACCGTTGTACATAATTATAAAAAACAATGAATTACCTATCAATATTCATTTTGACATTAATAAGTTTATCCTGTAAAAGTGAAAATAAAAATGATGAATTAAACTCTAGTCCGAAGTCGGAATTACAATTAAAAACTATGACTAAAACAGCTCCAAGTGAAAAATTAACAACGCTTGTATTCAAAGGGTTAGACCACGGTGTTGCGTCAATTGAAGATGGAAACGGACCGCTAATTCCATTTGTAATGATAAAGACAGGTGAACAAATGAATATGAGCAGATTTATGGAGGAAACGCTAGAGGAGGGTTTAGCACAAGCAAAAAAATACATTGTAGAATTAGATGAAAAACCAGAACTCGCAATTATTGTGTATGATGGACTAATCACCGAAAATGGAAAAAAACATGACGCAATTCTTGTAAACGGTTATGAAAAAAATGATTCAAAAGGTTACTGCTTTGCGCAAAAATATAAGCCAAAAAAAATGCTTTCCCCATTTAAAGAAATTGGAAATACTGTTATTGTAAACCAATTTGAAAGTATCCTAGAAAAATAACTATGTACAACACAACCTATAAACAATACGGGCTTCGGGCTTAAACGAAAGGTTTGTGTATTTTTATAAAGTCCGCAAAATCTTTGGGATTTTGCTTTGGACAGAAAAAATAAATCAAAACAAAAAGATTTTGCTATGTGCTTGGCGGAAAGCAAACGCTAGTTTGCTCCCGTACTGTTCATAGCTCAACCGTTGTGTGTAATTTCTACAGAACCAAACCTTAAATGAAAAAAGAAGCACTAGTAATCGGAATCAATAAATATGAAAATCTCGATTTACTAGATAAATGCGAGAATGATGCCGAAGATGTTTCTGAATTTCTAAAAAAGTGCGATTTCAATACTGAAATATTACTTAATCCAAGTCAAAAAGAAATCATTAAATCTTTAGCTGTTTACAAGAAAAAGATTTCAAAAGACACCATATCAATTATATATTTTTCTGGTCATGGACTTCAAGTTGAAGGAGACAATTTCATTGTGCCCTCGGATGCAAATATTTCAATAACAGAAGAAATTCCATATTCCTGTATCAACGCTTCTGATTTATTATTGAACATAGATATTCAATCTAAAATTATGCATTTAATTATTTTAGATGCTTGTAGAAATAACCCTTTTAAATCAGGAATAAAAGGAGTTTCAGGCGGTCTAGCTAGAATGGTTGCTCCAATGGGAACATTAATAGCGTTTGCAACTAGTCCAAATATGACATCAATTGAAAGACAGAATGACAGAAACGGAATATATACAAAACACCTTTTAAGTAATTTAAAGACACCGAACATACCTATAGAAAGAGTTTTCAAAAACACAAGAACAAAAGTTTTACAAGATACAAATGGAAGACAAGTTCCTTGGGAGGAATCTTCTTTGCACGGAGATGATTTTTATTTTGTAAAAGAAGCTACTGCGCTTATAATGTACTTGAAAAAGGAATTGATTTTTGCATTTAATGAACTTACTGAAAACCCTATCGATTTCAGCATTATTATTGGAGACCATGTGAAAACAGAAAAAATTCCATTTTCAGAAGCAACACTACTTTTTAAAAAACAATTTGAAGAACATAAAAACACCATTCATCCTAGAGATGCTTTTATGATACTATTCAATCTGCAAAAAATTATACATTCTGCATATAAATTTAGTATGATTAGTAAAACAATAGATTTTAGAGAATTAGATAGACAAGTTGTAAATCAGTCACCTAATTTAACAAGAGATGAAGTGAGTGAATTTCAAAAAATATTAATGGCAATGGAACATTACTCATCAATATTTGCTCACAACGATAAGTTTGGAGAGTTCAAATCAATACAAAGAGATATAAATAATCATATTTGGATTGGATTTAAACTTGATGGCGAAATTTTAAAAAAGCAAAATTTAATAATGGAAGACCTTGATTATGTAAATCAAAATATTGATTCCCTTAACGAAATAATTGAATCGGAATTATTGATTGGTATAATGAATGAATTTTTCGAAAAATAAAACTACACACAACACAACCTATAAACAATACGGGCTTCGGGCTTAATCGAAAGGTTTATGTATTTTTATGAAGTCCGCAAAATCTTTGGGATTTTGCTTTTTAGCGGGACAAAGAAAAAAACAAAACAAAAAGATTTCGCTAAGTGCGTGGCGGAAAGCAAACGTTAGTTTGCTCCCGTACTGTTCATAGCTCAACCGTTATCTGCAAGCTCAAAAAAGAAAATGAATGAACATTAAACACTCAGAAATTGAGATAGAAGAGAAAAACCCTTTTGCAAATTGCAAACTGGACAGGGAAAAATATTCTAAAATCTTAACCAATATAATTCAATCATATCCAAATGGATTTGTTCTTGCCTTAAATAATAAATGGGGTGCTGGAAAAACCACTTTTGTCAAAATGTGGGAGCAAGATTTGAAAAATAATGAATATCAAACCTTATACTTTAATGCTTGGGAGAATGATTTCGAAAACAATCCATTAACTGCATTGATGGGAGAGTTAAAATCTCTTACCACCAAAAAGACTGAACCTGAATTCAAAAAAACTTTAAAAAAAGCATCTACACTAACAAAAAATATTGCTCCAATAATTGCAAAAGCTATTGCGGACAGATATATTGACACAGAAGGAATAAAAGACGCTATTGTAGGCGTTACAAAAGGACTTTCAGACGTATTTGAAAATGAAGTAATAGAGTACGCAAAAAAGAAAAAAAGTGTTTCAGATTTTCGTGTGAGCCTATCTGAATTTATAGCAAATACCAGTAAAGGTAAACCTCTAATTTTCATAATTGATGAGTTAGACAGATGTCGTCCCAATTATGCTGTATCCATTCTAGAACAAATAAAACATTTCTTTTCTGTTCCAAACATAGTTTTTGTTTTATCCATCGATAAAGAACAACTTGGAAATGCAGTTAAAGGCGTTTATGGTAGTGCAGATTTAGATGCAGACGAATATTTGAGACGATTTATTGATATAGAATATTCTATTCCAGAACCTGAAGCAGACGTTTTTTACAATTATCTATACGACTATTTTAAATTTGATGATTTCTTTAAGTCCCCTGAAAGACTTCAACTTAGAGAAGTACAGGAAAATAAAACAAACTTTCTAGCAACTTGTAAATTACTTTTTACTAATGCCAAGGTGCCATTAAGACAGCAAGAAAAAATATTTTCACATTCCCGTTTGGCTCTTCGCAGTTTTAATACAAATAGTTACGTTATTCCTCACATATTCATTTTTCTAACCTTTATTAAAATAAGACATAATAATTTCTATGAGAATCTAAAAAGCAAAAATTTGAGCATACAAGAAGTACAAGAAGAATTTTTGTCTATAATTAAAATTAAGATAAATGAAGAAACAGAAAGACAACTAATGTGGCTTGAAATGTTTATAGTAAATGCTTACAATAATTATTATCAAGAAAGGTATCACAGAAAACCATTAATGGAAAAAGATTCAGAAACTGGTAAAAATAAAGCCTTAATTAGTTCCATTGTAAAGAAAGATGCTGAATACGATATTGCTCATATTTTAGAAAATATCAGTTGGAAACAAGGAGCAGGAGATTTAGCCTTGTCTCATTTCACTAATAAAATTGACTTATTAGAAGCTTTGCAAACGTAAAAAGCCAGCAGATAACAAAACCTATAAACAATACGGGCTTAGGTTTTAAACGCCAAGGTTTTCGTGTTTTTATAAGGTCGCGAAATCTTTGGGATTTCGCTTTGATAGAAAGAAAGAAAAAACAAAACAAAAGATTTCGCTATGTGCGTGGCGGAAAGCAAACGCTAGTTTGCTCCCGTACTGTTCATAGCTAAACCGTTGTACTTAATGTTGCAAAAAAATGAACCTATCCAAACATAATACCCATGCTAATACTTGAATTCTTGGAAAAATTGCTTGTTCAATTAAACAATCAACAACTATAACTAAAAAGATATGAAGCGAATTCTAATTATTATACTATTAATATCGAGTGTAACTGTTTTTTCCCAAGAAATAATAATTGAAGATATAGAAGCAGAAACAGTTAAAACAGAAAAATACGGTTCTAAAAATTCGAATTCTGATTCAATCTTACCAAAATTAGAAGATAATGATGTGGACTGGGAAAATCTAGAACCTTGGGAGAATGTTGAAAAATACGCAGCCTCTTATCATTCATATCGTTGCCAAGTTCCAGAAAAAGGAAATATTAATAGAAGTTTATTAGATAAACTGGAATGCCCACACTTTACGATAAGTGGAGATGGAACGTCAATCTATTATCAGTACTATGGACTTTTGGAGAAATATGAGCTTGCCTATTATTATTATCCAGTAATAAAAGACGACAAGATTATATTGCGTGGACGGACAAAGGACAATACCAAATGGAACAAAAAAAATAAGTACATAAATATAAAAACTGGCAAACACTATTTTAAGTCTAGGGAGGTCCATGATTTAATTGAGATAGACAAAGATGGTAATGTTACGCCTATCTATGAGGAATGGACTGGATCATTTTTTGAAGGAAATCTTCCCACCCCATGGCTTTTGGTAAAACCATTCTTTCGTGAACATATAAAGTTTAAAGACTGATGACTGCAAAATCTTTATTTATTTAATTGAATTTAAAGTATTAGCTAGAATTAAGACCTAGCAAAGGGTGGAAACTGGGTACTTATGGTGGAAAAACACTAAGTACAACAACACCTATAAACAATACGGGCTTCGGGCTTAATCGAAAGGTTTGTGTATTTTTATAAAGTTCGCAAAATCTTTGGGATTTTGCTTTGTCGAGAGAAAAAAGAAAAAACAAAACCAAAAGATTTCGCTATGTGCGTGGCGGAAAGTAAACGCTAGTTTGCTCCCGTACTGTTCATAGCCACACCGTTAGCCACCATTATAAAAAACCAATAGAACTGAATGAATCTATTCAAAAAAATATTCGGAAATAAACCAGAACCTGAAAACGGAACAGATGTTCCAGAGAATGAACAGTTAGAAAATCCTAGTGAACTATTAATGGTTAAACTTTTCTTTGAAGATGAACCTATCCTTAACGATAAGCTTATTGAAAAAGAGCTGAAAAACAGGTTTGAAATAATAGAATTTCCAGAGACCTCGGATAAAACTGAAAATTCACGTCATTATTTTTTCAAAGATTACGAAGTCAAATTTGCTGAGGGAAATATTCCTGCTCAGGCAACTATATTCATACCTAACGAAAATAAAATTGAATATTCTGAACTGAACAATTCTTTCGGTCAATCTTGGAATTGGCCACTTGCGGAAGAGACGGTTAAGAAATGTTCTTACGAAATCCTATTGACCGACTTAATGTCAAGGAATTTAGATTATAAAGAGCGAGTCGAATATTTTCAAAAATTTGTAGCAAGTATAGTTTCTGCAATGAAACCAAATGCTGTATGGATTCGAAATAGTGAAGTTATTTTTGAGCCAAACGATTTTATAGAAAAAAGTGGTCAGAATAACTATCAAAATGTAAATGCTTTTATGAATGTTCGCTTATTCAATATTCAAGAAGCGAAGAACGAAATGATTATGGATACTCTAGGTTTAAATTCACTTGGACTTCCAGATTTTGAGTTTCGATTTACAGGTTATGATCCTCAACAAATAGCTGGACTTTTATTCAATTATGGTAATTATATCTTTGAGAAGGGAGTTGTAATTGAGCACGGCAATACGATTGAGGGAGTGGAAGAAAATGAAAAATTGAAGTGCTATTTTAATGATTCTCAACTCGAACCGAAAAGAATCGTAATTGAAATAAATAACGGTGGCTAACACAACCTATAAACAATACGAGCTTTGGGCTTAATCGCTGGGTTTGCGTATTTTTATGAAGTCCGCAAAATCTTTTGGATTTTGCTCTGAACAGGAAAAAATAAATCAAAACAAAAAGATTTCGCTATGTGCATGGCGGAAAGCAAACGCTAGTTTGCTCCCGTACTGTTCATAGCTAAAACGTTACCCAACATTTTGAACAAAAAAACAACCAATGAAAATAATCTTACTTAAAATCCTATTTGGTGTACTTGCTTTCATAATCGCCACTATATTTTCAGCTATGATTATTACGTTTCTTTTGAGTAAAATAACTCCGAATGAAATCATCTTAAACGTGGTACAATTATTTTTAGCAATAATAATTACCATTGTAATTTATAGGTATATGTTAAAGTATTTATTGAAAGTAAATAAATGAAATATTACTAATGTTATTAACAATAGAAGGACCTGAATTCTCAATAGTATAAAATCGAAATTGAACAGGGATAAAGAAGTTTATGCAAATGGACTTCATTGAAACGGAACTGTTTTGTTGATGGACTTTTAGCAAGTTTGCACAAATGGTCTTTTTATATTGTTTGCGCAAATGGACACCACTCAAACGCAACTGTTGTGTTGATGGACTTATCACTCTAACGGATTAACTCGGACGGAAAAAACGTTGGGTAACAAGACCTAAACGTAATGCGGACTTTAGGCTAAAACCGAAAGGTCTGTGTATATTTATAATGTCGCTAAATCTTATGGATTTAGCTTTGGAAAAAAAATAAAACTAAACAATAAGCTTTAGCTTCGTGTATAGACGGAAACAAATAGTTTCCTTGCTACCGCACTACGCTTAGCCTGAACGTTAGCAAACATAAAAAAACGCAATTGAAACACTTAAAAGCATTTTGTTACAACGGAAAAGAATATGAACCTTCCGATATAAAAAGTCGAAATAAACTTGTCGAAATGCGATATCACGGATTAACAGATTTAAATCGTGAAAATATTTTAATAGCTGTAAATAGTGAAAACCCATACTTCAGATATAAAAACTCTCCAGGTAAATGTTTAACAAGAAATGAACAAAATCCAAATCACGAAATTGTGAAAAATAAAATCATTGAGATTCTAGAGAATTCAGATTCTTTAAGTGTCTTTACAAATGAATTTAAAAAAGTAAAACAAACAGACGGGAAATCAAAAACAGAAATTTACAGAAATTCAATATTACACTTAGATACAGAGATTTATAGTACTTATCAATGGCGGACTGAATCGTTTAAGAAAATAAACTCGAAAGAATATACAAATTTTGACATTTGTGGTTACTCTACGTCTACTCCATTTTCAACTTCAGTAAAACCTAAAATATTTATAGAAGTTGTCTTAAGTTCATTTTTAAAAAGTAAAGTATTTAAGTTTCATTGCAAAACATCACAAGTTGACAATTCAATTACTTTATTCTTCTATATTCCCGAAAATTTAAATAAAAATGAGCTAAGTTCATATTGGAACAGTATGCTGTTAGAAAATGGCAACCTAAATGTAAGAATTACTCAATATATAGATAATGGATATTTCTATGATGGTGTTAATCAAATTGCTTATTTATACAAAGATTTAGAAATAGAAAATGGATTTGAGAGACCTGACTTTACAGATTATGATATAGAAAACGAATACTGGGAAAAGCATTTCTTATACGTGAGAGATAATTACTTTAAAAAAGCACGAAAGAAATTAAATAAATAAAACGTTTGCTAACACGGTCTATAAAACATAGCTAATAAAGGCTAAACCGAAAGGTTTGTGTATATTTAGAAAGTCCGCCAAATTTTTAATTTGGCTTTTAAAAAGAGAAAAATTAAAAACAAAATATAAAAATTTGGCTCTGTGTTAACCCGAAAAGTTAGTGTCTTTTTGCACGCTACGTTCCATACACAAGTCCGTTGGCACAAATGTTAAGCAAGTATATCTAAAATTAAAACTGCTGCATGAAATACTCTTAAAATCAAAGCGCGGACGGATTTTCAACAACTTGACGGATTACTTACTCTGCTGCAATCGTTGCGCAAAAAAGCTTTCCGGTCTGTACGCAATAGTTACGCAACCAGTACGCTAGCTTCCCCCTACCGGGGTGGCAATTCGCAAGCAACACTTTAGATACGCAAGTAGAACGCAAGCAACGCCGTAGAAAAAAACACTTGTGCCAACAGAACCTAAAAGTAATGCGGGCAAAGGCGATTAATTCAAAGGTTTGCGTATTTTTATGAAGTCGCAAAATCTTTAGGATTTTGCTTTGGACAAGAAAAAGTAAAACAAAAAGCTTTTGCTAAGCGCTATGGCGCAATGGGAATCGTTTCTCTAAAACCGCACTACTCTTAGCTCAGGCGTTAGCCACCATTATGAAAAAAATCCTGCTACCATTATTAATCATCGGATTTATTGTTGTTTCGTGCAAGAAAAATAATCTGTCCGACACATATTGGTTAGCAGTAAAATCATATCCAATTCCACCCGAAACAGGAAATAGTATTTACGACGGAATGACATTACATTTCGCAGATGACAAATTAATTTATGGAAATGTATTTGATCAAAGAAATGGAGAAACTGAATTACGGATTTCAGGAAATAATTTTTTTGTTAATGACACACTTTGGGCAGTTTCTGTTGCTCAATATCAAGATAGTTTAGTTTTAGATGTTAATGAAAACGCAAGAGTAAAATTCGTCAAATTGGGAAAAGAAAACTCACTACCTGAAAAAAAGCAAATTTGGAAACATAAAAATTGGGTTTTGACTTATAATGATTATCAACGAGAACTTTTTTTAACGGATTCATTATTTTTTGATGAGCCAGATTCCAAACTGTGTATTCAAAAAGACCTTCAAGATAATCAATTTATAAGCACAATAGATAAGTGGAAAGCCATTGGAATTAATGGAAATCAATTATTCGTTAAGACTTTCCATCAAATGGACGAGGAATTTTATAGAATAAAGAGTTATGTTAATGATTCCGTAATTGAATTAGAATCACTTGAGTTTCCAAGCGTCAAAACTGATATAAGGAAAAAGCAATATATATCTACAGAGCAAAAAGATAAAATTTACGAACAAATCCAAAATTACGTTTGGAAAACTGATAAAATTATTGATTTAGATACAATTTCAGAAGGTTCTCGAAATTGGGATTCTACTTATGTGAAAATGAAGTCTCTTAAAAACAAAAGGTTGTCATTCAAATTTTCTGACGATTTAACTTATAATATTTATGAATTAGAAAATTCAGTTGCAAACGGTAATTGGAAAGTTTCAGAAACTGGAAACGAAATTATTTTAAATTCTGGAATTTATCCTTCAGATTATATAGATTTGATAAATGTAGATAAGGACAGTTTGGTCATTGGAAACTTACATAAGTTTGAGCCAACTAATGACAATTATGGTTTGATTGTGGAATTATATTATAAACTCGTACTGAAAAAATAACGGTGGCTAACACCGTGTATAATTAATGGCTAGTTCTCGCCTACTTACGAAAATCCTCGCGGATTTTCTATTTGGTTTGTATTTGCTAAATTAGGTGCTTAAAAACGCCACTAATCATACACAAAACCGTTGAGGGAAATGACCTAAAGGCCGTGTTACTCCGCTGCAAAAAAACACGTACTGCATGAATAGCTGTTTTTTCACGACTCCCGTAACACTCATTTCCCTCAACGGTCCGGGCACTCCGCGACTTTTATAAAGGCTCTATTGCTTTTGCCAACTTTACTACTTACTTTAGATAACTACACACAACTGGGCATATATTCCAGAAGTCGCAGCAATCTTCCACTCGGTAGGCTGCGCCTTCCGGAAGATATACCCGGACCGTTGTAGGTAATTAAAAAACGACATTAATTGAATATCAGAAAAGCAACAGAAACTGACTATAATAAAGTTTGGGAAATATTCTCAAAAGTGATTGAAACAGGAGACACTTATGTGTTTAATCCGAATACACCAAAATCGGATTTGAAAAAACATTGGTTTGCAGATTATATGAAAACTTATGTGATTGAAGAAAATGGAGAAATACTCGGAACGTATATCATTAAACCGAATCAAATTGATTTAGGAAGTCACATTGCGAATTGCAGTTATATGGTAAACCCAAATTCACAAGGAAAGGGAATTGGGAAAAAACTTTGTGAGCATTCTCTCAAAATAGCGAGAGAAAATAAATTTGAGGGAATTCAATTCAATATTGTGGTTAGTACGAATAAAGGAGCAGTTGAATTATGGAGAAAATACGGATTTGAAATAATTGGAACTACACCGAAAGGATTTAAACACTCTGAATTAGGTTTAGTTGACACGTATATAATGTATAAAGATTTGAATAAATAAAAACTACCTACAACAATGGCTATAATTAATTGCTTGTCCTCGCCTACTATGGAAATTCCTGCGGAATTTCCAACTTGGTGTGTACTTGCAAAGTTAAATGCTAACACACGCAACTACTCATAGCCGAGACCGTTGTAGGTAATTAAAAAACGACATTAATTGAATATTAGAAAGGCAACAGAAACTGACTATAATAAAGTTTGGGAAATATTCTCAAAAGTGATTGAAACAGGAGAAACTTATGTATTTAATCCAAATACACCAAAATCGGACTTAAAAAAACATTGGTTTGCAGATTATATGAAAACTTATGTGATTGAAGAAAATGGAGAAATACTCGGAACGTATATCATTAAACCGAATCAAATTGATTTAGGAAGTCACATTGCGAATTGCAGTTATATGGTAAACCCAAATTCACAAGAAAAGGGAATTGGAAAAAAACTTTGTGAGCATTCTCTCAAAATAGCGAGAGAAAATAAATTTGAGGGAATTCAATTCAATATTGTGGTTAGTACGAATAAAGGAGCAGTTGAATTATGGAGAAAATACGGATTTGAAATAATCGGAACTACACCTAAAGGATTTAAACATTCTGAATTAGGTTTAGTTGACACGTATATAATGTATAAAGATTTGAATAAATAAAAACTACCTACAACAATGGCTATAAGTAATTGCTCGTTCTCGCCAACTTTAGAAATTTCTGCGAAATTTCCAACTTGGTGTGTACTTGTAGAATTAAGTGCTAAGCCACGCAACTACTCATAGCCTAGACCGTTGGCACCAATTTAAAAATGAAAAGAAATCAGAAAAACATTCTCATTGCAATTGGAATTCCGACACTATATGCAATAATTTTAAGACTAGCTTTCGGAGTAAAAGATTGGAATGAATTATTCTCTGTAATGTCCGTTACATTTCTTTTTCTTCTTCCCACAATAGTTGGAGCATTAACAATTTACCTTTCCGACAAAAGCAAAGTAGAAAACCTATATTATCGAATTTTAATGCCTTGGGTTCCGATAATCTTATTCCTACTAATCACTCTTGCTTTTGCAATAGAAGGTTGGGCTTGCTGGTTAATGATTTTACCAATATTCCTGATTGCGGCTTCAATTGGAGGTATAATAGGTGGCTATTTGAAGCTCAAAAAAAGAAATGATAAATTAAACATTTCGTTTCTTTTACTACTCCCATTTTTAATCTCTCCTGTTGAGCAATTAATAGAAAAAATCCCAGGAACATATAAAGCATATACTTTTATAGATATAAATTCAAGTGCGGAAAAAATTTGGAACAACGTAACAAGGGTTAAAACAATTGAAAAAACTGAAGACACAGGATACTTAACCGAATTTCTAGGCTTTCCTAGACCTCTAAAAGCAGAGTTAAATTACAAAGGAGTTGGTGCTTATAGAGAAGCAATATTTACGAACGGACTAATATTCCGAGAAACCGTAACAGAATATACGGAAAATAAAAAAATGGTTTTTTCAATTAAAGCTAACACCTATGAAATTCCATCGACCACACTTGACGAACATATTCTGATAGGAGGAGAATATTTTGATGTTCTAGATGGTACCTATGAGCTTGAAAAAATTGAAGAAGGTAAATATCGTTTACATCTATACAGTAAGTTCAAAATGAATACGACTTTTAATTTTTACGCAGGTTGGTGGGGAAAAATTATAATGAAAGATATTCAAAATAACATACTGAAAGTAGAAAAGAAGCGCGCTGAAAAATAAAAAACTGGTGCCAACAAAACCTAAACGTAATGCGGAGTTTAGGGCTTAACCAAAAGGTCTGTGTATATTTATAATGTCGCTAAATCTTATGGATTTAGCTTTGGACAAGAAAAAATAAACTAAACAATAAGTTTTAGCTTCGTGCTCAGATAGAAACGAAAAGTTCCCTTGCCTCCGCACTACGCTTAGCCTAGACGTTAGCTGTCATTTAAAACAAACCAAATGAAAATAAATAAAATTACAGTAAATAAACTATTTGGTGTTTTCGAACATTCAATCGTTATTAATAATGACATAGGAATTACAATAATCATTGGAGAAAATGGATTAGGAAAAACCGTTATGTTAGAAATGATAGAAGCCTTTTTTAAAGGACACTATTTATATTTTACAAATGTTGCATTTGACGAAATGATTTTCGAATTTGAAGATAGCACAAAATGGATTCTTACCAGAGAATTAAAAGAAGAAGAATTACCATCATTAAGTCTAAAACAAGTAAATAAAAGTGGTAAGTCATTTAAGTCTATTCGATTATTTCAATATGATAGAGAACAAATAGAAATAATTGCAAGGAGAATTGCTAGAAGTTCGAATTATTTAAGAAAAGTTCATCCTAAATACTGGGAAGATAGAAGAACTGGAGAAAATTTTAGTTCAGAAGAATTAGTATACAATTATAATAGCAATGTAGGCTTCCCTAAAAATGTAGGCTTCCCTAAAAATGTAGACTTCCCCTTATTAGGACACCTCTAAATTCGATAAATAATTATTATTTAGGTCAGGTTTGATGAAGAATTTAAATTCTTCATCAAACCTGGGCATGTATTCTTTAGGTGATTTGTTGCCCAGGATTTATGTGGATGATTAAAATTATAGTCCTCTCTCCAGTTGTCGCTTATCCTTTGAAGTTGATGGATATCATTAAAATAATAGGCATCCAGTATGTCTTCCCTGAAGAAGCGATTGAAACGTTCTATGTAACCATTCTGCATTGGTTTTCCGGGTTGTGTATATTTAATTTCTATATGGTTTTTCGTGCACCAGTTCATGAAGGTCCTAGATATGAATTCAGGTCCGTTATCGCACCGAACATATTGAGGTGTCCCTATTTCTTCTTTGAGGTTTTCCAATGTTTCCACCACCGCTCTAGCTGGGTATGAGAGTCCTGCATCGATCGCTATAGCTTCACGGTTGCAATCATCTATGACGTTGAGCACACGCAGTTTTCTTCCATCTATAAGGGCATCGCTCATAAAATCCATACTCCAACATTCATTAAGGGTCGACGGAGTTTCCAAAGGTTGCTTTATGCGTTTTATCAAACGCTTCTTATGTTTACGCCTAAGGCTGAGCTTCATATCACGATATACTCGCAATACACGCTTTCTGTTCCATTTTAGACCTTCACGACGGATCTTGTAGTAATACTCGTCAAAACCTCTGGTAGGATAGGCTTCTGCCAGCTCGGTCAGTTTATCGATAACCTCGCTATCGTCTCTTTTACTCTGGTAATACCACATTGACCTGCTTAAGCCTACCACACTACAGGCACGCACGATGGGAATTACATATTGTTCGATGAGATACTTTGCACGAACTCTCTTGTCGGAAGGCCTTAGAACTTTTTTGATAGTACGTCCTTCAGCATCTTATTATCCAAACTAACATCAGCGTACATCTGTTTTAACTTGTTGTTCTCATCTTCCAGTTCCTTAAGCCGTTTAAGTTGCTGTTGCTCCATACCACCGTACTTCTTGCGCCAGTAGTAAAATGTGCTTTTATCTATTCCCAGTTCTCTTGAAACATCGCCAACGGATCTTCCTTGTTGATTCTCCTTTAGAGCCTTGATAATCTGACTCTCGCTAAACTTGCTGTTTTTCATCGTGACAGTTTGAATTTAAAGTTAGTAAATTCGAATTATGAACTGTCCTATTTTTAGGGAAGCCTACAATAAGGGGAAGTCTACACTACCTACTTTAGATAACTACACACAACTGGGCATATATTCCAGAAGTCACAGCAATCTTCCACTCGGTAGGCTGCGCCTTCCGGAAGATATACCCGGACCGTTGTACACAAGCTGAAAAAAGTAGCGAATGGAAACAAATTCAATCGAACAGTTGGAAAATAATATTTGGAAAGAGCTTTCCGAATATCCGACGGAATTGGTTGAAAAGTGTCATCAATATCGAAAAGTCAGTATCTCGAAATTGAGTGTTGAACAGATTCGATTATTAGTTTCCAACAAATCGGACTTGAGCATATCATTGGAGTTGCACTTAATAAACTGAAACAAAACGTTATAGCCGAAGGAGATTTTTATGCCGGCGATTTATTAATTGCTGTTTCAAAAATCCCAACGAACTTTTGGAACGAAAAAAAGACCGAATATTTGAGTTTAAGGCAAATTGTGAATTTGAACTCTGACTTGATTAAAACTGAACTTGGAGAAAAGGATTTCAACAAACTAATAAACCGACCAGAAAATGGGTTATAAAAACGTTTGTTTTGATTGTAAGAAAGCGTTCAATCAAGGAACGGACTTAAATAATATTCGAGAATCAAAATGTCCAGATTGCGGAAAATTAATGAAACAAGTAACTCATAGATTCAGACCACCAAAACAAAAGGATACGAAGAAATGGGAAGTTGCTAAATTTTTGATGGAAAGGGGCTTTCTCTATGAACACGTTTACAAACGGATTTATGAAGTTAGAGGAGTTACGGTTCTAGCCAATTATGCGACATATCCCGAAAATATGAGAGACGCAAAAGAGTTTGTGGAAAAATATAAAGCCCAAGCAGAAACGTAAAAAAAGCCTGTGTACAACAATGCCTAAACGTAATGCGGACTTTAGGGCAAAATCGAAAGGTCTGTGTATATTTATAAAGTCGCTAAATCTTTGGGATTTAGCTTTAGACAAGAAAAAAATAAATCAAAACCAAAAGCTTTAGCTTCGTGCGCAGACGGAAACGAAAAGTTTCCTTACTACCGCACTACGCTTAGCCGAGACGTTAGCTTTAATACAAAAACAATTCTAAATATTAATGGAAGCAAAAATTGCAGAAATAACATCTGAAGAAACCTTAAACATTCGCCATAAAGTTATGTGGCCTTCTAAATCAATTGATTACGTACGAATATCAAATGACGATAAAGGAAGACACTTTGGTTTATTCATTAATGATAAAATGATTTCTGTGATTTCTTTGTTTATCGTAAATAAAGAAGCTCAGTTTAGAAAATTTGCAACACTAACTGATTATCAGGGAAAAGGTTTTGGCACAGTATTATTAAAAGAGATTATGAATATTGTTAAGCATAATAACCTCAATAAAATATGGTGCAATGCTCGAATTGATAAGTCTAAATATTACACTAAATTCGGAATGGTTTTAACAGGTAATAAATTCATAAAAGGTGGAATTGAATATGTTATAATGGAGAAAATATTAGATTGATTATACACCAATGAATTTCTAATAAATAAAAAACGAAATTGAATAGAAAAAACAAAAATTCATCACTCAAAACCTGACTGAATTTCTGCGTTGAATTTTAATAAAAAAGAATGAATTATAAACGGAAAAAGTACTAAAAGCTAACAATGTATAAAAAACATAGGGCATTTGTGGCTTAACCGAAAGGTCTGTGAATATTTACAAAGTCCGCTAAATATAAAATTTGGCGTTTATAATAGAAAAGATAAAAGCAAAATATTTATATTTAGCTAAGTAATAAACCGAAACGAAAGTGCTTATCACCTGCCCTACGTTTCTTATACTGAACGTTGAGGGAAATGACCTAAAGGCCGTGTTACTCCGCTGCAAAAAAACACGTACTGCATGAATAGCTGTTTTTTCACGACTCCCGTAACACTCATTTCCCTCAACGGTCCGGGTATGCCGCGACTTTTATAAAGGCCATCTTGTTTTTGCCAACTTTACTACCTACTTTAGATAACTACACACAACTGGGCATATATTCCAGAAGTCACAGCAATCTTCCACTCGGTAGGCTACGCCTTCCGGAAGATATACCCGGACCGTTGTACGCAAGCATGAAAATCGGAACAAACAAGAAATATATGAACATCAAGAAAATGAAAAAATCAATTTTCCTCCTATTACTTTTAACCTCTGTATCTGTATTTTCCCAAAACTCAGATTACAAGGTATCCTCCTATCTAACGGAAGGAACAAAAGCACCAAATACTCATTATATCGGAGAAGCTTGGTTGAATGCTATTATCCACGATGATGAGGAATTGGGTTATAATATTACAAAAGCAACTTTTAAAGCTAACTCGACCTTGGACTGGCATAAACATGGAACTGCGCAAGTCTTAATAATTGTAGATGGAGAAGCATATTATCAGGAGAAAGGAACTGCGCCTGTAATTTTGAAAAAAGGCGATGTAATTAAATGTGAGAAAGACATTGAACATTGGCATTCTTCTACCAAATTTAGTGATGTAACATATTTAGCTTTATATGGTGGTGGACAACCAACTTCTTGGACTGAAGTAGTTACGCAGGAGTATTATGATGAAGTAGCCGAAAAACTAAAGGGTAATTGAAATAACACACTCGGACGGAAATGCCAGCGTACAACAATGCCTAAAAACAATACGGGCTACGGGTTTTGACGAATGGCTTGCGTATTTTTATGAAGTCCGCCAAAACAATTGGATTTTGGGATTTTAAAAGAAAAAAATAAAACCAAAACAAAAGGTTTCGGCTAATCGCTGAACGGAAAGCAAACGCCAGTTTGCTCCCGTACTGTTCTTAGCCGAGCCGTTGTAATCAAGCTGAAAAAACAAGAAACTAAAATGAGCAAAGCAACAGTTAAGCAGGCTGAAAAAAATGAATTGAATTGGGTAAATGCAAAATATAGTGAAGTAGATTTTGTTAAATCTAATTATGAAAACAAGTAGCTAGTAAGCTGAATTGGTGTAATTCTGAAAGTCAATATGGAAAGACAGTATTGCTTCTTTGCAAAACGAATTAAAAGCCAGCTTATAACATAGTATAAAAAATATAGGGCTTTGGCGCTTAATCAAAAGATCTGTATTTATTTACAAAGTCCGCTAAATATAAAATTTGGCGATTGTAGTAGAAAAAATAAAAGTGAAATATTTATATTTAGCTAAGCAATAAACCGAAGCGAAAGTGCTTATCACCTGCCCTACGTTTCTTATACAGAGACGTTACCATGCATTAAGGTCAAAACCACGTTATTGAAATTTTTGCCAAGAATATAATTTCTCTTTCAAATAAAATATTGAACCAATGACCTCTAACCAACCAATAGAACCTAAACAAAGAATTGAAATTCTAGACATCCTAAGAGGTTTCGCTTTACTCGGAATCATTTTCATGAACATGGGATTTTTTAGCGGATACTTTTTTATGCCATTTGATGACCTTAAACAAATAACTGACTTTCAGTTAGATGAAAAATTATATTCGTTTTTAGATGTCATAATCACAGGAAAGTTTTACACTCTCTTCTCAATTCTTTTTGCTGTTGGGTTCTATGTTCAATATGAAAAGAACAAAGAAGATTCTATTAATTTTTTAAAAACATATAGAAGAAGACTATTTTTTCTGTTATTGATAGGATTTTTGCACAGTTTAATTTGGTTTGGAGACATTTTACTTGTCTATTCGATATTTGGTTTTATCCTCATTTTATTCCGGAATGTCAAGTCAAAAAACCTTATTCTCTGGTCGATATTTTTCCTGCTGTTTCCACTTTTAATCGATTTATGTCTCTTGCCATTTTCTGAGGCTTTAAGTTCTGCTAGTCCTGATAAAACGGCTGCCCTTGCGCATGTTCAATATCCGGATATGACCGTTGAAGCAGTTATAAGTACATTCCAGAATGGTTCAATTGTAGACCTATTCTTTTTAAACATTCATAATCTTGTCTGGAAATACTTAGGTTATATTCCATCAGGCGGTTATTTTAAATTCCTTGGAATTTTTCTTCTTGGTTACTATTTCGCTTCAATTGAATTGTTTACAAAAAAAACAAAATCATCATTATTAATAACCAGTTTAATCGTAGGTCTTTTGGCTACTTTTTCAGCTAAAATAATTGGTGGAAGTTCCTATATGTTCCCATCAACTCCATTAAATATGCTTTATAAGTTCTTAGTATTAGCCGGCCAAATATTTATGTGCATTTTCTACATAACTTCCATATCTAAAGTTGTTCAAACTTCTATAGGTAAAAAAGCATTTGGATATTTAATTCCTGTGGGGAGAATGGCTCTGAGCAATTACCTGTTTCAGACTATAATCATGATAATTATATTTTACAATTTTGGATTTAACTTAATTGGTAAAATCGGTTTACTGCATACATCAGGTATTGCTATTCTTATTTTAGTAATACAAATTATTCTTAGCCATATCTGGTTAAGACATTTCAAATTTGGCCCCTTGGAATGGATTTGGCGTAGCCTGACTTATAAAAAGAGGATAGATATCCGTTATCCAAATAACTATTCAGCCAAATGATGGAATTAACGCATGGTAACTATGTATAAAATAATAGCCTAAATAGTAGTAAATTCTAGGTTTGTAGTCCGCTTCAACTTTCTTGTAACTATAAGGTAAGTGCCACGCAGTCGGCTACTATTCTTATGCTTAACGTTAGGGAAATGACATAAAGGCCATGTTACTCCGCTGCAAAAAACACATACTCGATAAATAGCATCTTTTCACGACTCCCGTAGCACCCATTTCCCACAACGGTCCGCGCATGCCGCAATTTTAATTAGGGCTCTTTTGCTTTTATCAACTTTACTACTTATTTTAGACAACCACACACAACTGTCATATATTCTAGAAGTCACAGCAATCTTTCCCTCGGTAGGCTGCGTCTTCCGGAAGATATCCCCCCCGGACTGTTAGGCACAATTAAATATCTATAACCAAAGTTTAAACAAGTCTAATCATCTTGGACTCCAAACCAACTCAAAATGAAACCAACCCAATTAATTATTTTCTTTTTACTGATAACTGTAAGCTCAAAGGCACAAACCAGTGGACTTGGCGCATTAGCAGATCAAATTTATTTTAACGGAGAGATTTATACCATGAACGATAACAGCCCAATGGTGGAAGCTGTTGCCGTAAGAGCCGATTCAATTCTATCTGTAGGAAGTAAGGAACTTGTCATGAAGTTAAAAGGGGATAAAACCCAACTCTTCGATTTAAAGGGCAAGACCATGATCCCTGGTTTAATAGAGGGGCATGCCCATTTGTATGGTATTGGAAATAATTTATTGGAAGTTGACTTGGGAGGAACTAAGAGTTATGAGGAGGCCATTGAGAGAGTGGCAAAAAAAGCAAAAAGCACACCGAAAGGAGAATGGGTTGTAGCTACTGGTTGGCATCATGATAAGTGGGATACACAACCTACATTAATCAATGGGTATCCTACAAATAAGTTATTATCTGCTGCTGTGCCAGATCATCCTGTTATTCTAGTACATGCTTCTGGACATGTCATAATTATAAACCATAAAGCGATGGATATTGCAGGTATCAATTCAAAGACGCCTCAACCAGATGGCGGCGGAATAGTTTTAGATTCAAATGGTGAACCAACCGGAATTCTTAATGAAACTGCAGGAGATTTAGTGTTCAAGTTTTTACCTGAACCTACAAAGGAAGATGTAAAAGAGACATTAATTCTAGCTTTAGAAGAGTGCTATAAAAATGGTATCACCGGATTTCATGATGCAGGTTCGGGGGCTACATGGTAAACCTTTATGAAGAAATGGCCTCACAAAACCTAATTAAACTAAGGCTGTATGTTATGCTTCGCGGAACCCAACCTGAACTTCTTGAATATTCTTTTAAGAAAGGTATTCAAGAGAACTTATATGACAATCAACTAACCATCCGTTCTATTAAACTAATGGCAGATGGGGCTTTAGGTTCAAGAGGCGCCTTATTATTGGAAGAGTATACGGATGCACCCGGAGAGCATGGTCATAATGTTACACCGTTAGAGGATATTGATAAAATTGTCAATAAGGCCTATAAAAATGGTTTTCAAGTGGGTATACATGCCATAGGCGACAGGGCAACTCGTGAGGTTTTGGATATTTACGAGAACACATTTAAGACTGAATCTACAAATAGTCCAAAAGATGCGAGATTTAGAATAGAACATGCCCAACATTTTGACCCAGCGGACATTCTTAGGGTTGCTGAATTGGATGTTATTCTAGCAATGCAGGCTATTCATATGTCATCGGATAGACCTTGGGCCATTGATCGTCTAGGAGAGAAACGTATTACGGAAGGTGCCTATATATGGCAGACCTTATTGAAGTCTGGAGCAAAGATTGTGAACGGAACCGATGCACCCGTAGAACCCATTAATCCTATGGCTGGCTTTTATGCGTCAGTATCCCGAAAAACTCTAAAAGGAATGCCTGATGGTGGTTACGAACCGCTACAGAAAATGACAAGGAATCAAGCGCTCAGATCTTATACATTGGATGCTGCCTATGCGGCATTTCAAGAAAATGACAAAGGGAGTATAGAAGTTGGAAAATGGGCAGATTTCACCATACTTGACAGAAATATTATGACCATTCCGGAAAATCAAATCTTGGAAACTAAGGTCACCAAGACGATTATTGGAGGCGAAATAGTTTTTGATGATGAAAAAATTGATTAAATATTCCCTAATCGATGTTGGAAGTTGATTATTGTGGATGGGTTTGAAAGTAGAAACCTAAGCTAAGGTAAATTCGCAATCGATATTTTCAAATTATACAGAATGAAAACCTGACTGAACATTCTTCTTGGGAAACGTATAACGATAGGGCTATTGAAAAAAATGAAATTACTAACTGTGCCGAACAGAGTATATAGTTTATTGCTAGGTCTACCCTTCTTACGCAAAGTATTACTTACATCAGTTTTTATTATGGGAATGATTTTATGGAGTTCCTGTAATAAAAAAATAGTGAGTCCATCTAATTCCAATGCGAATACACACTCAAAAACTGCTCAAGAAAAGCCTTATTTAATCTTAATTTCCCTTGATGGTTTTAGATGGGATTATGTAGAAAAATATCAGCCGCCAAATTTGAGTGCATTCATCAAAGAAGGTGTTAAGGCAGAATCTTTGATACCCTCATTTCCTACTAAGACTTTTCCAAATCATTATACCATCGCTACCGGGCTTTATCCTGATAAACATGGAATTATAGGGAATATATTTTATGATTATAAGAAGGACACGCTCTTTAATAAAAGAAGTCCGGGAATGGCAGAAGATGGAAGCTTTTATGGAGGTTCACCTATTTGGGTAGAGGCTAGTAAGGCAAATATTGTCACTGCCAGTTATTTTTTTGTAGGTACCGAAGCAGCTATTCAAGGAATAAGACCTACGTACTATTATACATTTGATATTGGCGTTAAAAATGATGAAAAAGTTGATCAAGCAATACATTGGTTGAACTTGAATGAGAAAAACAGACCGCATTTAATCACTTTGTATTTTGGTGATATGGATAAAGTTGGACACGATTATGGTACTAATGATGACGACAAACTGAAAACGGCATTGTTTAATTTGGATAAAAATTTAGGCGATTTGTTTAAAGGAGTATCAGAAACTGGACTTCCTGTAAATATGATGATAGTCTCTGACCATGGCATGGGAAATCAGTCTACTAACAAAATCATTCCCATAGATTCCATCGAAAACGATGACTTGTTCATGACGATTGAAAATGGTACAATAGTAAATATTCATCCCAAAAAAGATGTGGAAATAGATACTGTACTACAGTATTTAAGAACTAAGGAAAATAATTTCAAAGCATATAAAACTGAAAACACATAAGGTTTTGAGTACATCCCTAAAAATAAAAACTGGGGTGCAATACAATTAATACCGGATTACGGTTATCATTTTTGGAATCAAAGACGCAAAGACGCTCTTATCGAAGAAGGTGTTACAACCTTTGGAGTTCATGGCTATGATAGCAAATACAAAGAAATGCATGGGATATTTTATGCAAAGGGTCCAGCTTTTAAAAATGGTTACGAAATACCTTCCATAAAAAACATTCATCTCTATCCATTAATGTGTAAGATATTAGGCTTAGAAATCCCAAAATTAATTGATGGAGATATACATCAAATCGAAAGCGTTTTGAAAGAGTAAAAAACAAACAAGAACTATAAGATAAAGGCAGCAGATAACACAACCTATAAAAAATATGGGCTTCGGCCTTAATCGCAGGAATTTTGTATTTTTATAAAGGCAACAACCCCGATAGCTATCGAGATTGGCTTTTGCTTTTAACCGGGAAAATAAAAAAATTTGGCTTCAAGCTGTGGCGAAATGGGAACCGTAAATCACTGCCCCACACTGATCATAGCCGAAACCGCTATGCTCCATTTAACTCAACTAGAGAATGACAGCTAAAAAATTTTTATTAATACTCCTTTTTCTTTATCAAATGTCCCCATGCTTGTTCTTACAAGTTGGCTTGATGCCGGAACAGCTGAAGGCACTTTTGGAAAGTCGCCAAATTTTTAAACTTGACGATTTTTCATAAAAATAAATAGTAAAACATAAAAAATTCGGCTCTGTATTTACCCGAAAAATCGTACTTTTTTACACGCTACGTTTCATACTCAAACTGTTATAGAGAATAATCAAACAAACCATATGAAAAATCTAATATTTGTAATCTTCATTTTCACATCTGCACTATGTAATGCCCAAAACTACTCGTTTGTTCCAGATAGTTTGCGTTTAATTTCTTATGAGGAATTAATGAAAAATCCACCGTCTAATGTCGGATTGGTATTTTATGAAGACGGAACACCTACAACATTTAAGGAGGTTATTCCATTAGTGATGCAGAAAAAATTGACACCTCAAATGTTTGTTGACAAGGATGGAAATCATAAGATACTTGTAGTTGTTAAAGCAGAAGTAAAAACAGAAAACATATCCATAGCCTATGAAGGCATGCCAGAAAAGTTGAAGAAATTAGGATATTCGTTTGGAAACTCAAAAAGTGACACAATAGTACTTATTACACAAGGAGGTCCTTTTCCTAGATTGTTTACGGATGAAGTGAAAGCTATTTTTAAGGAGAATGGAGGAATTGATGAAAATAAATACTTCTTTATAAATAGTCATCAAGCCCAGACTATAGAGCCTCAAATGATGTTAGAGGAAGAAATGTCATTTGAACAAGCCAAAATGTTGGGAATAAAAACTTCCGAAATGTTGAATGAGCTTGTTAGTTATTTTAAGTCTGAAAATAAAAAGGTCCTTATTGTAGGTATTTCGTATGGTTGTTTTGCAGGGCAAGACTATATTTCCAAGTTTGGTAATATTGCAGACGGATATTTACTGATGGCAGGTAGGTTAGATATTGCGGAAGACGTTTGGAGGGCATATTCTGAAGGAATTGACGCTGGTTTTGAAGAAGATGCTATTAGTACAAAGGTGGAACAAAAAGCTGAGGATTTAATGATGATTAATTCACACAAGATTGCTGCTGCTTATGGTTATAAGCGATATTCCGAATTGTTAAAAAACACTGACCTATCCAATGTAATTTATTATCATGCCTTAAAGGATTTGAATGTTGGGAAACTAACGACAGATGAAATTGAATTTCTTAAGACTAAAGGTGCTAATGTTGTTGCATTTGATGATGTGCATACAGCGTGGAGGAAACATTTAAAGGAAGCTTTGGAATTACTATTAGCAAAATAACTATAATCAATGTTACTCTTTGCAACAACTTCTTATCGTCAGGTAGGACACCATACACTAACCGTTGATGGAAACGACCTAAAGGCTATTTTACTTTTGACAACTTTACTTACCTACTTTAGATAACTACACAAAACTGGGCATAACGCGGCAAAAACAAAATGATTGAACAATTTAAGGTAAATATAGCTCAATCCGAACTTGACGATTTGAATGAACGAATCCAAAAAGTTAGATGGCCTGATGAAATTGAAAATTCTGATTGGAAATACGGAACAAGCCTATCATATATAAAAGAATTAGTAGACTATTGGAAAAATGAATTTGATTGGAGAACCATAGAAAAAAAAATAAATTCCTTTCCAAATTTTATCGCAAACATTGATGGGAATAAAATCCATTTTCTTCACATTAAAAGTAAAAATGAAAATGCCATTCCAATCATAATAACTCACGGTTGGCCTATGGTTCATTTCTTGAAATGTTTAAAATCATACCATATTTGACAGAATCTGACAACGTATCTTTTAATATAGTTATCCCTTCCATAATTGGATTTGGTTTTTCAGAAAAGCCAATAGAAAATGGAAGTGATTATGGTTTTAATGCTGACCTATGGCATAAACTAATGATTAAACTTGGGTACAATAAATACGCCCTACAAGGCGGAGACATTGGAGCAGGAATTAGCATAAAAATTGCACAAAAATATCCTGAAAATATTATCGGTTTACATTTGAATTATATTTCCGATTCCTATGAACCATATCTTAAAGAAAACAATGATACCACTACCGACATAATTAAATTCAGAAAGCACCTTAAAGAATGGAATGAACAAGAAGGTGCTTATTCTACTATCCAAAGTACAAAACCATTGTCATTAGCTTATGGATTAAATGATTCTCCTATTGGACTTTGTAGTTGGATTATTGAAAAATTCAATGCTTGGAGTGACAATAACGGAAACATAGAAAATAGTTTTACAAAACAAGAACTATTGGCAAATGTGACTCTATATTGGCTAACGCAAACCATACATTCCTCTATTAGAATGTATCACGAAATTAGTCTTAATCCTCTGAAATTTAGAAAAAATGATTTTATCAATATTCCAGTCGGATTTGCTAAATTCCCAAAAGAGATTCCTACGCCACCCAGAGAATATATTGAAAAAGGGTTAAACATTGTTCATTGGACAGATTTACCCAAAGGAGGTCATTTCCCTGCATTGGAACAACCAAAATTGTTAGCGGATGATATAATAAAATTTTTCGAAAAACTGAACTAATCGAGAAAAACACTATGCACAACAATGTATAAAAAACGCAGGGCGGTTTGCGCTAAATTCGAAGTTTTATGATTATTTGCAAAGTCTGCTAAATAATTAACCGAAATAAAAGTGCTTATCACCTATCCTACGATTCTTATACGCAATGCCGTGACTTTTATTGAGGCTGTTTCGCTTTTGCCAACTTTATTACATAATTTTAGATATCTACACACAACTGGGCGTATATTCCAGAAGTCACAGCTATCTTTCACTCGGCAGGCTGCGCCTTCCGGAAGATGTACCCGGACCATTATGTGCTATTTGAGAAACATTTTATTAATATACCAATTTTTGGTATATTTGAAGTAAATAGTTATCAAATGAACAAAAACACATCAGTATCACTCGGAAATTATTTTGACCAATTTGTGCAAAATAGTATAAGCGAAGGAAGATTTAAAAACGTTAGTGAAGTTATACGTGCTGGACTTCGACTTTTAGAGGAAGAAGAAAGTAAAGTTATCGCCTTAAAAAATGCAATTAAAGAAGGTATCGACAGCGGAATTGCTCACGACTTTGACCCAAAAAAACATTTGGAGTCTTTAAAAGCGAAAAAGCACTCGAATGGCTGAATATAAACTGACCAATAAAGCTGTCGAGGATTTATCAAAGATTTGGGATTATACTTTTGAGGTATGGTCTGAAAAACAAGCTGACAAATACTACGGTGGGCTGATTTCTAACTTTGAAGAAATTGCTGAAAATCCAGAGTTAGGAAAAACTGCGAAGGTATATCGAAGCAACTTCTAGGACTAAAAGCAAATCGACATATAATATTCTACAGAGCTTTGAATGAAGATTATGTTGAGATAACAAGAATATTACATGAAAGAATGGATTTAAAGAAAAGAATAGCGGAATAAAAACTACACACAAAAATGTCTATAATTAATGTGGGGTTTAGCTTTGGACAAGAAAGAAAGAAAGAAAGAAAGAAAGAAAGAAAAACAATAAGCTTTAGCTTCGTGCGCATACGGAAACGAAAAGTTCCCTTACTACCCCACTACGCTTAGCCAAACTGCTAATGCCATAATCTAAAGACCAAAATCTTTAGTTTTTCAATATTTCAAAAACTCTTATTGAACTACTGAGCAAATTTTACCCTGCTGGATTGAAGTGTAACCTTGCAAAACCCAATTTAACCGTATCTTTGCTTCCATATGCAAACGAACAAACTTACAGATTGGCTACCAACTACGAACAAAGAAGTTAAAATTCGGGGTTGGGAGGAATTAGATGTTATTCTATTTAGCGGAGACGCTTATGTAGACCACCCTTCATTTGGGCCAGCTGTAATTGGTCGTATTTTAGAAAGTTATGGCTTAAAAGTGGCTATCGTTCCACAACCAAGTGTGACCGATGATTTGCAAGATTTTACGAAATTAGGGACACCAAAATTATTTTTTGGCGTTACTGGTGGTTGTATGGATCCTATGGTAAGCAATTATACAGCGAGTAAGAAACGTAGAGATAAAGATGCCTATACACCAAATGGTGATAAAGGATTTAGACCTGATTATGCTACATCTGTTTATTCTAATATTTTAAAAGATAAGTTTCCTGATATTCCAGTCTTAATAGGTGGAATTGAAGCTTCGCTGCGGCGGGTTACTCACTACGATTATTGGAGTGATAAGCTAATGCCGAGCATACTAGAAACTTCCAAAGCTGATATGTTGGTTTATGGTATGGGTGAACAACCTTTGCGAGAAGTGGTTAAGCTTTTGCAAAAAGGAGTGCCTTTTTCAAGCTTAAGAACCATAAAACAAACTGCTTTTTTAGTACATAAAGATGAATCCATTCCTAAAAATAAAAATTGGGAAGATGTAGAAATTGTATCGCATGAAGTCTGTTTAAAGGATAAGAAAAAGTTTGCCTCTAATTTTAAAATTATAGAGCAAGAATCCAATAAACTTAAAGCAAGACGAATTTTTCAAGGGGTAAAAGACAGAACGTTGGTAATCAATCCACCATACCCAACAATGACTGAAAAAGAAATCGATGCTTCTTTTGATTTACCCTACACACGGTTACCACATCCAAAATATAATAAGCGTGGGCCAATCCCCGCGTTTGAAATGATCAAGACTTCTATTAACATTCACCGTGGTTGTTTTGGAGGTTGTAGTTTCTGTACAATTTCAGCACATCAAGGTAAATTTATAGCTAGTAGAAGTAAAGAGTCTGTATTAAGGGAAGTAGACAAAGTTGCTAATATGCCTGATTTTAAAGGCTACCTATCAGATATTGGAGGGCCTTCTGCTAATATGTATCAAATGAAAGGGAAAGTACAATCCATTTGCGATAAATGTGTTGCTCCTTCATGTATTTCACCTGTAATATGTAGCAATTTAGACACTTCTCATAAACCGCTAACCGAATTATACCAAGCCATAGATAAAAATCCAAAAATAAAAAAATCGTTTATTAGTAGTGGTATTCGTCATGATATGTTGGTGCCTGAATTCAACAAGAATGCAGATGCAAAAGAATTAGATGATTATACGGAAGAGGTGATGACAAAACATATTTCTGGACGTTTAAAAGTTGCACCAGAACACACATCTGACCCGGTTTTAAAATTGATGCGGAAACCTTCTTTTCAATACTTTCATAAGTTTAAAGAGCGTTTTGACAAAATCAATATTAAGAAGAATTTAAAACTTCAGCTTATTCCTTACTTTATTTCAAACCACCCGGCTTGTGAAGTAGAAGATATGGCAAACCTAGCTGCAGAAACTAAGGATATGGGCTTTCAGTTAGAGCAAGTACAAGGCTTCACTCCTACTCCTATGACGGTTGCAACGGTAATTTATTATAGTGGTTATCATCCCTATACTTTAAAGCCTACTAAAACCCCAAAATCCAAAAAAGAAAAGGATGAACAACATCGCTTCTTTTTTTGGTATAAAAAAGGAAATAAAGATTGGATTAGAAATACTTTAAATAAATTGGGCAGAAAAGATTTAGTAGATGTTTTAGTACCTGAAAAAGAGAATAAGACTTGGAAAAGCGTTAAACCTGTAGCCGTTAAAAACACGTTTGATGATGCTATTCCTTCTAGTCATTCACGTCAAAAAAGCAGTCATAGGTCTAAAAAGAAGAAACGTTAAATTATAGGCTAATCTCCTTACTAAACATAGCTCTAGCGTTATAACATGTCTCTATTTTGAAAGACCTTTTACTTATTACCCCACCATTTACACAACTAAACACACCGTACCCTGCAACGGCATACCTCAAAGGTTTTTTAAATACTAAAAAGATTTCAAGTTTTCAATTAGACCTTGGTATTGAAGTTATTAATACGCTTTTTACTAGAAAAGAATTACAGTTTTTGTTTGATAGTGCTTTTGAAAACAAAACTGTTGTATCAGAAAATTGTGAGCGTATTTACGGGTTGCGCCATGCATATTTAAATTCTATAGAAGCGGTAATTTCTTTTTTACAAGGTAAAAATGAAACTTTAGCAAGGCAGATTTGTACCGATGGATTTTTACCGGAAGCATCTCGTTTTAATCAGTTAGACGATTTAGACTGGGCCTTTGGTACTATGGGTATGCAGGACAAAGCTAAACATTTGGCTACCTTGTATTTAGAAGATTTATCCGATTTTTTGGTGGAATGTATCGACCCTAATTTTGGCTTTAGTCGCTATGCAGAGCGATTAGGGCGCAGTGCAAATTCTTTTGATGAGTTGTATGAGGCCTTACAAGATGATCTATCTTATATAGACGAACTTACTATATCTACTCTGCACGAGCATTTAACCAAAGTACAGCCCAAATTGGTATGTTTTTCGGTTCCTTTTATGGAAATTTGTATAGTGCTTTTAGATGCGCAGAACATATAAAAAATAATTTTCCTTCCACAAAAATTGCAATGGGTGGTGGTTTTCCTAATACCGAATTACGGTCTATTTCTGATGCCCGGGTTTTTAGTTTTTTTGACTTTATTAGTTTGGACGATGGAGAGTTACCTGTTGAATTATTGACGAATTATTGCATAAATAACTCAGAAACGAAGCTAAAACGCACCTTTTTACTAGAAAACGGTGTTGTTACGTATAAAAACAATAGTACCAAACCAGATTATAAACATAGCGAAGTAGGCACGCCAGATTACTCAGACCTACTGTTAGATACCTATATTTCTGTAATAGAGGTAGCAAACCCTATGCATAGCCTTTGGAGCGATGGCCGTTGGAACAAATTAACCATGGCACATGGCTGTTATTGGGGAAAATGCACCTTCTGCGATGTTTCTTTAGACTACATCAAAATTTATGAGCCTGTTGCAGCGCGTATTTTGGTAGACCGGATGGAGGAAGTTATTGCGCAAACTAACGAAAACGGTTTCCATTTTGTAGATGAAGCTGCTCCGCCATCTTTAATGAAAGCTTTGGCTCTAGAGATTTTAAAAAGGAATCTTAGCGTTACTTGGTGGGCGAATATTAGGTTTGAGAAAAATTTCACCCAAGACTTGTGTCTACTCTTAAAAGCATCTGGTTGTATTGCAATTTCGGGAGGTTTAGAAGTAGCCTCTGATCGGTTATTAAAATTAATAGATAAAGGGGTTACTGTGGAACAAGTAGCACAGGTTACGCGCAATTTTACGAGCGCTAATATTATGGTGCATAGTTACCTAATGTATGGCTATCCTACCCAAACCGTTCAAGAAACGGTAGATAGCTTAGAAATGGTCAGACAGTTGTTTCAGTTGGGTATTATCCAATCTGGTTTTTGGCATCAATTTGCCTTAACTGCGCATAGTCCTATAGGATTAGCTCCCCATGATTATGGTATTGTACCTACTTATGAGGATATTACTTTTGCAAATAACGATGTTCAGTTTAAAGATAATACCGGTATTGACCATGGTATATTTAGTTTTGGGCTAAAAAAATCACTTTTTAATTTTATGCACGGTATTGGTTTTGATATGCCTATACAAGATTGGTTTGATTTTACTATTCCCCAAACTCAAATTGAACCTTATTTTATTGAAGATTCGTTAAACACCCCTGTTGAATTTAAGGTTAAGCCTAACGCTAAAATTGTTTGGATAGGTGGCGAACCTAATTCCAACGTCATTACAAAAACAAAGCGAGGAAAATCTTGGGAGATGCTAAGCCTTACATTTTACGATAAACAGGAAACTATTGCCATTACACTAGAGTTAGAAGAAGGAACGTGGTTTTTAAACCAGCTTCCTAATCTTATGCCCTCGGCAGATGTTTTACCTTCTTTTAAAAGCTTAAAAACGAATTTTGAAAAAGACTTTGAGAATTTTGAACTTTTTTGGTTCTCTAAACCAATAAATCATTTAAAGGAATTTGGTTTGTTAGCGGTGTAATCAAATAATATAGTAAACTACCTCGGGGTAAGCCCACAAGGTATTACGTTGATAGAAAATTATTGATGGTTTTTCCTGAAATAGAACCGCTGATTTTCAAAATACAAGGTGATCATTTTAGTTTAGTATTTTGGACTTGTTATACTCGTAATTCATCCTCGCGATATTAAGTACTGAAATGTCTTCAGGACACTCTACCTTAAGCAAGCCTCGGTATTGGTGCAATGTCCAAAACCTTCTTCCTCCATCTGATTGACCATAGCCACTACCCTTTTTCTTGTTTCTTTTTGACCTTGAGGCAAAAGTTCTAATTGGGTAATCTTAGCACCTGTAAACAAAGCAGCACTAGAGTTTTTACAACTAGCCACACAGGCACCACAACCAATGCAAGCAGCAGAGTCAAAAGCAGCTTCTGCAATTTCATTGGTAATTGGTATGGTATTGGCCTCCGGAGCCTGCCCGGTATCTACGGACACATAACCTCCCGAGGTAATAATATGGTCTAACGACGAGCGGTTAATTTTTAGGTCCCTTACAACGGGAAAAGCGGCTGCTTTAAAAGGTTCTACATATATGGTATCTCCATCCTTGAAAGAACGCATATGAAGCTGACAGGTAGTCGTATTTTTTAAAGGACCGTGTGCTATGCCATTTATCATGACTCCACACTGTCCACAAATACCTTCTCTACAATCATGGTCAAACTCTACAGGGTGTTCCCCTTTCTTAACCAGTTTTATATTTAACGTGTCTAGCATCTCCAAAAAGGACATTTCTTGGTGAACATCATCCAAAATATATTCTTTAAATACTCCCTTGCTTTGGCTATCCTTTTGTCGCCATATTTTTAAGTGTATTTTCATTCTCTTTTATTTATAGCTTCGCACGGAAGGTGTTACTGTTTCAAAAGTCAAGTTCTCCTTATTCAATATTGGTGTAGACGGGTTCTTGTTCCATTCATAAGCAGAGGAATAGCAAAAATTAGCATCGTCTCGTTTGGCTTCTCCTTCCTCGGTTTGATATTCTATTCTAAAATGTGCTCCGCAAGATTCTTCTCTCTGTAACGCATCAACACACATCAGTTCCGCAATTTCCATATAATCCGCTACCCTACCGGCTTTTTCAAGTTCGCTGTTTACTTCTGAAGCATTACCGGGTACAATAAGATTCTCCTTAAATTCTTTTCGTAATTCTCTGATGTTCTCGATAGCTTTTTCAAGACCTTCTTTAGATCGGGATAAACCACATTTATCATAAAGTTCGCTTCCCAATACCTTATGGAATTCTTCTGCAGTTTTGTTACCCTTGGTTGCAAGAAATCCTTCCATCTGTCTTTTAACGGCCTCTTCTGCCTTGTCAAATTCAGGATGATTAATATCTGTTTTTGGATTCTTAATCTCGTCCGCAAGAAAATTCTGAAGGGTATAAGGCAAAACAAAATATCCATCTACACAAGCCTGCAATAGTGAATTAGCTCCCAACCGGTTTGCGCCATGATCCGAAAAATTAGCTTCTCCTATGGCAAAAAGCCCTGGAATTGTTGTCATTAGCTCATAGTCTACCCAAAGCCCTCCCATGGAAAAATGGGCTGCAGGAGAAATTTTCATCGGCTCCAAATAAGCATCAATGTCGGTTATTTTCTTATACATCAAAAACAGGTTGCCATAGCGTTCTACAATAACATCCTTGCCATATTCTTTTAGTGCCCTTGAAAAATCTAGGTAAACAGCATTTTTAAGTTCCCCAACACCCTTTCCTTCATCAATCTGTTCTTTGGCCGATCTAGAAGCAATATCTCTGGGCGCTAGATTCCCAAAAGCGGGATATTTGCGTTCCAAATAATAATCTCTTTCCTCTTCCGGAATGTCGTTGGCTTTTCGGGTTTCGTTTTTATCCTTCGGCACCCATATCCTACCATCATTCCGTAACGATTCGGACATTAAAGTGAGTTTAGATTGGTATTCCCCACTTTGTGGCAAACAGGTAGGGTGAATTTGTGTCCAGCTGGGATTGGCCATAAACGCTCCTTTTTTATGCGCCCTCCAGATGGCAGAAACATTACAGCCCATTGCCAATGTTGATAGGTAATAGATTTTACCAAAACCTCCGGTAGCCAGTACCACAGCGTGTGCTCCGTGACGCTCCACATTTCCAGTGTCTAAATTTCTAGCGATAATCCCCTTTGCCTTACCATCAATAAGCACAAGATCTAACATTTCGTGTCTAGCGTACAAGCTGACTTTTCCTGTATTGACCTGCCGCATTAAAGCCTGATAAGAACCCAATAATAACTGTTGCCCTGTCTGGCCCCTTGCGTAAAAGGTTCTGGATACCTGAACACCACCAAACGAACGGTTCCTGAGATAACCGCTATATTCCCTTGCAAATGGGACGCCTGGGCGGTTGCCTGATCTATTAAATTAGCCGAACATTCTGCAAGGCGATACGTATTTGCTTCCCGAGAGCGAAAATCACCTCCTTTTAGCGTATCATAAAACATCCTGTATACGCTATCCCCATCGTTTTTATAATTCTTTGCCGCATTTACACCACCCTGTGCGGCTACAGAGTGCGCCCTTCTAGGTGAATCTTGGAAACAGAAACTCTTTACATTATAACCCATCTCAGCCAGTGAAGCTGCCGCAGATGCTCCTGCCAAACCTGTTCCTACCACTATAACTTCCAGCTTTTTTCGGTTATTGGGACTAACCAATTTAGCTTTCTTTTTATAAGTGTTCCACTTTTCACTAAGTGGTCCTTCCGGGATTTTAGTATTCAAAGAATTTTTCATCTACTTAACGGTTTAGATAAATAAAAACAGGTATAATGATATAGCCCACAGTCATAATACCAGCGTATGCCATTCCTAAAAACTTTACTATTTTGGAATATAAAGGATGATAAAGCCCCAGTGTTCTATGTGCACTGAATACTCCGTGCAACAAATGGTATCCTAAGGCTATTATAGCTAAGACATATAATATAACGTACCACAGTTGGTCAAATGCGGCAATGACCAGCGTATATAAATCCTTGTTTCCATTTTCATCCAGAGGCATTTCTCCAAATTTATAATGGTACCAAAAGTCTTTGAAATGTATAACCAAAAAGAGAAAAATAATACTTCCCAAAAACATCATATTGCGAGCGTACCATTTACTTGCTCTTCCCCGTTTATCCTTGGCATAGCCCGGTCCATTGGCCTTTTTACTTTTAAGGCTCATGTAAATGGCATCTATGGTATGCAATAAAATGCACGCGTAGAGAACAATAGATATCACTTTTATAACGATATTACCTGCCAGCAAATGACTATACCAGTTATACTGTAGTCTGGCTTCTTCTATTGGCAATAATAGCTGAAGATTACCCAATAAATGAATGATAAGGAAAAAGGAAAGGAACAGGCCCGTTAAGGCCATTAAATTCTTTCGCGTCAATGCATTTTTAACGTACCACATTATGATATCATTTTTTATTTAGACTTGTCTATGACCGTAATCCCTATACTTTCCATCGCAATACCCCGAATAAAAAATACAATCAGGAAGAAAACACTTAAAGGTCTGAAACCTTAAGCTGTTAAAAGGTACACTAAGATATATGACCCTGCTCAAAAAGGCGAATTATGACACTAAAAATTCATGCTTTTAAATATGAGATTCGCAAAAATGGCAGTTATTTAATTTGAAGTCTTCTACGACTTTATAAAACCTAAAAAAAAAATAGTGTTTTGTAATGCATTTATAAGTATTAAATCTGGTTCTACTCTCTACTCATAAAACCAAGAAACTATTTCAAGCAGTAAACATAAAATATCCTTTTACTATTCATATAATTTTGACTTCCATGAAAATTACGAAATAAAAAAAAGCAAAAATCTAGCTAGATTTTTGCTTTTTTTATAATGTTTAAATGTAGATCTAACTTAGATAAGCAGTTAGCATCCAAATTAATTTTTCTTGACCTGCAATCAAATCACTCATTAAAGAAGCTGTGCCTTCATCGTTATTTTCCGAAGCAACCTCTAAAATATCCCGTTCTTGAATTAATAGTTCATTTAAGTTATCTAATATTGAATTAACAGCAAGGTCCCCATCAGAAATATTCTTAGTGACTCTAATAGTTTTGCTTTGCAAATAATCATCAAAAGTATGTAATGGTTTTTCGCCTATTGACAGAATTCGCTCTGCTATTTCATCAACCACATCATTAGTCTCATTATAAAGTTCTTCAAACTTTTCGTGTAACATAAAAAATCTTCGCCCTTTAGCATTCCAATGCAAACCTCTTAGGTTCATATAATAAATTTGAAAATCTGCTAAAAGAAAGTTCAATTTCCTGAAACATCCATTCTATAATCTTGACTTAATCCTAACTTTAATTCTAAGGTTTCCATAATCGTTATGTTTTAAATTCGTTAAGCAAAACTACCCATTAGTCCTCTAGTCCATAGTAACTTGTGTTACATATCCCATAGGTTTTGCTTATACCAGTATTGGGGCAAAATGAATTATTAAAATAACCGAAACTTTATATAGTTAGGAAGAGTTTTGTATTACTTAACCGGTGGTTCCCACAATGATATGTAATCTACTAGCATGGAAGTAGGATAGTCTTCCGGATTTGGTGGACTATAGGAAAATTACCGCCAATAGCAATGTTAACAATTGGGTACATCTCTATTTGACTAACAATAGCAGGATCACATACACTAGCTACTAGTTCTCCATCCAAATACCACTTCACAAAATTATCTGTCTTCCAGACAGCATATCGGTGCCAATTACCTGCTAAATCTTCGCCACTGGGTTGTTTGACCGGTCCAAGACCTACTACGTTGGTTATCTCTGTACCATCACACTGTACAGATAAATGGGAGAGCCGTTGGGTCCTTTAAACCCACCACCCGATATAGACCACTGGCCATCATCGTAATGGTACGCCACAGGTATGCCGTCTGTATCATAAGGACCACCTAAAAATTCCCCATAAGGTCCTCGCACAAATTCCCAATCTATTTCGGTCCTGCGTTTACCATTGGCGCCTGTATCTTGAGGGCTATCGTAATACCGATGTAACAACCAAAACGCACCCCAAAATCCTGCAACTCCAGGTTCATACCAAATTTTGGCTTCTATATAGCCATCCTTATACGGAGTGGACTGTGCACCAGTTAGTACGCCGGAGTAATAATCCAATCCCGTAGTTTCTACCTGTGCAGGAGAATTTAGGCCAGCGGTTATAATTAGATTACTATTTCCGTCAAAATCAAAAGGGTTTGGTGCGTTATGATCTCCATTAAGAACATCTGTATAATATTGACGCTCGTTGTTTATCGTCACACTTGGTCCCCAAGGAAGTTTACTCTGCCATTTGTCCGCATTAGGCAACGTACCTGGGAGTTGGTTGAAATGGTCTTCAAACGTCAGAACATAAGTTGAATCTATATCAGCAGGTAACCTAGTATCCAAAATTATGGCGTCGTTATCTAAATCCTCTAGATTATTTGCCACTGAATCTTGTTCCATTTCATTATCCGAATCATTAACGATAGCATCCTGCTCCATTCCACTTGGAGCCACGTCATCCTTGAATTCATCTGAAGAATTTTCCGAGCAACGACTGACAATCAAGGCAATCAAAATAAGGATATTAAATCCTAAAAGATTCTTTTTCATACTATTAAGATGAGAAATAGTTTAAATATGAGTTTATAACAGTAGCTATATTGTTATTTTAGTTCAATAATTTGTGATTACAAGATTTGAATACATATGGAGGGAATAGTCATGTTATATTCATTTGGCATCTAGATACCGAACTCCCAAAAGTTGAATTAATATGTTGATTTATAGCTAAATAACTAATTAATAGTAAAACTGAATAACTCTGATGTTGATGTGTTGTTATTTTCATCATTTGTTTTAATCATCCAATAATAAGTAAATCCAGAAACTACATCTACTTCTATATTATAATCTGATTGCACCCCTTTACTTTCCAATTCTTCTTTATTCACTCCAAAAAAAACTTCATAATCCTTTATGTCATTATCAATATCCGTAGCCTCCCAATTAAGAGTTATCTTTCCAGAAATAGCTGTAAAGATTGAGTTATTCTCAGGGGTAATGGCTTCAGCAGAAAAAGGCACATGATTTACGATTATGGAGCGGCATTAAAAAATTCATAGGTTTCGCTTTTAGCAGTTTCTTGACTTTCCAGAGATTTTGATATGACGTACCATTCATAGCTTGTGCCTCTTTCAAGGCTAATTTCTTTTGAATTAGCAATCACATCAAAATTTGAAACCTCACTAGTTTCAACTTTCGTTAAAACAAGCTCGTAAGAATCTGTGTTTTCTGAGGCATTCCAAAGAAAGGTAACTTTACTTTGGGTATCGCTTACCACTGTACCTTCATTACATTCTGTATGATTTTCAGGAAAAACTAACAAAGACGAAACAGGGTCTTCAATCACAGCTTCCGGTAAATCATCTGAAGAATCTGAAGAACAAGAAGACAGAAAACCCAAGAGTATAAACGATGACAAACAGATTTTTAAATTCATATAAACTCTTATTTTTTAATGATTTTGTGTGTGCTGTTCTGTGACTCAGAAGTAACTATAATAGTATAGACCCCAGTTGGTAAATTATCCATATTAATTTTTACAATTCTTCCATCCGCTTTTTTCATTTGCTCTAATACACGTATGGCACTTTGCGAGAACATGGTAATCAGTATTTCTTGGTCTGCGTTAATCGTTGGAAGAAAAATACTTACATCTCCTTTTTCAACCGGGTTTGGAAAAATGGATACATGCTCCGTAGTAGTCATTATGGTTTTTTCAAACACACCTTGGCATTCCAAGTCCGTTTTAACCGTGATGTTATTTTCGGTTTCAGAGAGTGGTAACGTTATTTCATTTTCTGTGGTGGAATATTCTTTTTCGTTTACAGTGATAAAATAACTAGAACTACCTTTAAGACTCAAGGAAACCAATTTACCAGTAGCATCTGTCTTAGAGTCTACTTTTAAAGTATCTGGTTCCGTAATTTGTATCGTAAAGCATTTTTCAAAACCGTCTTCACCTGCAACCGTAAGACAGACATCATAAGATCCTGCTTGCAAGTTTTTAAAACTAGTGAAGGTTTTAAAAACTTTAGATTCGTTAACCATTCCATCGCTTAAAGTTGCTGTATAATCAAGGGTTTCTAAAGCGCTTACAACAATACTTCCGTTATTACTAGATGCGCAAGATTCACTTGTGGTTTCTATAGTAAAATTGTTTACTGGCAAGTTGAAATCTGAGCATCCGGTCTCTTTAGCTATACTAAGACGTATGAAAAGCACACCCATTAGCATCCTGAATGGTTATATCGTAATTGCCAGAAGTAAGATTTTCAAAATTTGGTTGAAAATAAAACGCTCCGTCTCCAATACTATATTTCAAAGGCGCAATACCTCCTGATGCCTCAATAGAAATTGAACCGTCATCATTGTTTTCACAGGATATGTCATTCACCTTAACCGTTGCCGTAATCGCTTCTGATTCTGTAATTGAAACCGAATTACTTCGCTCTTGAATTGAGTTGCTATCTGTTACCTGAACATAGTAAGTTCCCATGGGAACATTTTCAAACGCATTTGTTACGCCACTCCCAATTAATGAATTGTTAGTGGCATCATACATTGCATAAGTGTACGGTTCCATTCCTCCTGTGGCAGTTACTTCTATCGTGGCGCCTAATTCACTGCAGCCAGAAGATGCAGTTTGAATAAGCTGAACCACTAATGGTTCCGTTACAATGGGTACATCCCCTAGCTCAAAAACATAGGCAGAACCATTTGTGGTAAACAAAGTTGTTCCTGCTGCCAAAGAGTTTTTACCAAGTCTTAAGGCCATTACCAAAAGCGGCATACATTCCGTTAGTACCACATGCTAATAGTTTCTCATAAGCAATCCAATCTTCATTACTGGATTTATAGAACAATTGAACAGAACCTGTTGATGGGCCGTTATCATCATCTCCACTAATACCACAAACAATACGGTTTTCATTAATGGCCACGTGAAGACCAAACTTATCTTTGGCAATTCCATCTTCAGGAGTTAGCTTTTCTGCTGATATCCATGAACCATCAGTTGACTTTTTATAAACATACGCCGCTCCAACGTCTGTTGAATTAGAATTTATGGAAGCTGCACCAACAATAATATCAGCTTCTGTATTAGCAACACTAACTGCATAACCACTGTACGTTTTTGGGTCCGTCGCCTTCAGTTTAGCAACTTCCGTCCAGTTACCATTACTAGTTTTATCAAAAACATAGGCGGCACCGCTATTGTCCAATACATCATCATCATAAAAAGACCCAACAACCGCAATATTAGTGGCAATAGATACCGAAATTCCAAAGGAATCATAAGCTTCTACATCAGAAGCTACTAATTTTTTAGTTTGCATCCATATACCATCCAATCCCTTTTCAAAAATATAGGCTGCTCCTGCATTTGCACCGTTTTCATTGTCATTTGGTGCACCAATTACAATTTGGTTTTCTTTTCCAGCAATTGCATAGCCAAATTGTTTATAAAAGGCGCTGTCCGATGCTAATAGCTTTTGTGATTCTTGCCAATCACCTGCTGCTGATTTATCATAAATATAAACGGCTCCAGTGCGATTATTCTGTTGATACGTACTGATAGCTAATGACTCACCAGCAAAAGTCAGAGAGAATCCAAAATTATCATCCACACTGCCATCTGATGCATTAAGTTTTTGGGTTTCTTCCCATGCTCCCGCAGCTGTTTTATTAAAGATATAGACAGACCCACTGTTATCTCCTGGTCATCGTCATAATAAGCTGAAACTGCTAAAATATTTCCGTCATCTGACATTGCCAATACCTTTCCAAAATAATCCGATGCAGCTCCATCCGATGAAACTATTTCCGCACATTCACTTACCGAGGTTTCCGCATCATATGGATTTGTACCATTTAATACTTCTTCTCCATTTGAAACCGTATCATTATCGCAATCTGATGTTGCCCAGATTTCATTATCTACGTTGTATGCAGTATACGTTGCAATTTGACTTGGCAAGCAAGGGTTGTTCGGATAATTGTCTTCACTATCCGCTACCCCATCTCCATCGGTATCAATAACAATAGAGGCGTCTTCAAAAAAGTGAACGTAATCTCCAGAAGTTGCTACGATCAAACCTTCCGCTACGGCAACATGATTACCAAAATCCAAAGTAGAAATTTCAGGGTCTGTTAAAATATGAGTTTCAGTCCACTCACCCCCAGATTTATGATATACATAAAGCCATCCTGTATCTGTTTGATTTGCGGACATGTTTACCACTATTCTATTATCATTCATGGTAAGGGCATCCCCAAAATAATCCTCTTTATATCCGTTACTTGCCTTTAACGTTTGTACTTCGCTCCACAACCCATTGTAGGATTTTTCATAAACAATGGTTTCCCCTTTATCATAAACATCGTCTGTATACGCTACGTCACCTATTACAATTCTATTTTCAGTAATGGCAACATCTCTTGCATATGTATAATTCTGCCCGTCCGGAGCACTTAGCTTTTGAATTTCTTGCCAAGTAGAATTGTTTTGTTTTTCAAATATAAACGCACCCGTAGCGTCATTGCCGGATGCTCCTATTATAATTTGATTTCCTGAAACAGCAACCGACTCTCCAAAACCACCCTCAAAAAGGTCATCTGATGGATATAGTTCTGCTGTTTCTACCCAAACATTACTCATGTTTTTTTCAAAAACATAAACCGCTCCGCTTGGTGCTATTCCGTTTGCAGCTATCACCATTGTATTTCCCGAAACAGCCAAAGCACTACCAAAACCATCATACAGGAAAAAACTGGAGGCCTCAATTTGCTGTGTTTCTACCCAAATTTCATTAGCATCTTTTTGGTATATAAATACGGTATCTGGTAGATTCTCGTCATCATAAGGCTGAGAAACAATTAGCGTATTTTCAGACAAGGCCAAGGTTTGACCAAATCTTGTGGTACCCGTTGTTTTTGGAGATGTTAGTTCTTGATTCTTTTTCCAAACTCCACTTGCGTTTTTGGCATATATTTCAACTTTACTACCTGTAGCATTTCTTATTCCTGCCACTACAGTAGTACCATTGGTGGCGATAGCTCTTGCTCCTCCATCATTAGTTTCTATACGTTGCTCACCAAAAGCATCAGGGTATGTAGAATCTGTATAAAGTGATTCATTGAAATAAGGATTTGTTCCCGCGGTAACTTCATCTCCGTTGGATATGGTATCTCCGTCACAATCATTATTCTGCCATACTATATTTAAGGCATCGTAACCGGTATAGTCTTTATTTTGTAGTGGTAAGCAAGGGTCATTCGGTAGAGAGTCCTCTATATCTTTAATACCATCGCCATCGCCATCCATATCACTAATGCATTCGGCCTCATCTTTTAATTCAACAGTAATCATAGCTGTTCCTCTTGCCCCATCGGTACTGCGCTCTGCTAGTACATAAATTGTTTGCGGACTACTTGTATTCTCGAAAAATAATGGGTCAACTGCATTACTCTTCGTTTTAGAATCCAGCTCGGTTAGATAATAACTAACCGTAATATAATTTCGATTATAACCCTCCAACAATTCAGTTTCTACGGTCGTCAAATCAAAAATTTCAACCCCATCAGCGCCGTCGTCACAAATACTTAAAGCTGCAGGAGTAGTTAAAGGAAGTGGTTCTGCAATGATAAATTCAAAATCGGAAAAATAATGTCCATTTACCGGGTTTCTTATATATGATTTATCATTGCTGTTTATTACTTGAATTTTTATGTCTACCAATTGACCAACATAAGCCTCAAGGTCAATATTCTTGCTAAATTCATAGTTAGGTGTGCCTGAACCTACATAACCCAGTTGTTGGTCATTTATAAGAATTCTATAATATGATTCGCCACGTTGCCTCCATTTGAATTTGAACTTAGATTTAGATCCGTAAGTAATATCCATTTTATAAGATATTTCAGAGATATAGCTTGGGTTCAAATCAAACAACGCTTGTCTTTCTCCCGAAACCCATGCATCTTCATTTTTACTATGCATTAAGAATTCACGTTTATCTTTGCTATCATTTCTGATTTGAAGAAGTGCGTTTTCTGCTAAGTCAAAACCCACATTATTAAGTGATTCCCCTTGTAAATCCTCCATTAGGTTTTCACTAATAGGTACAGCTATATTGTCAATTAATTGAAATCTGTCGAACGATACTTTTGCTCTATCAAGGACATTATTACTTTGTTGTTGAGAAGTGTCGTCTTCAATATAAATACCAAATGTATGTTCTGCGGATACGCTAGGTTCCAATATACTGGTAACCGTAAAGTGATATGGGTCTGGTAATCCTGAATACGGGTAAGTATACTCAACATCAAGTAAAGTTTGCATATCAGATATGTTTTTGCCTAAACCGCAATACAGTTCAATATCTTCAACAACTGCAGTATTGATGTAATCATACAAAAACATATATTTTTTGTCTTTTTCAAGATTGAAAGAGGGCGTAATCAACCAACTTGGATAGTCAGAATCCATATAGATGTAATTACTTCCTGTACTTGAATGATGTGGATACATGGCATGGCCGTAGTCTAAATATTGACCATTATGAGATATCCATTTATCATCTGTGTACCCTGTAAAACCATTTGGCAATAATTCCCAGCCTAATTCGGGTAGGCTATCGAAGTTTTCAATCCATGGTAGGGAAAGTGTTACATCATTCAATGTTCTGAATTTAAAGGGACCTGACCAATCGCTATAACTTCCTGATGAACATTCGGTTCTTATGTAGTAATGATAATAAGTGTTAGGTTCTAAGCCACTGAATTTAAAACCCAAATCTGAGGTGTTATACACGGTACCTGAACCTTTTGTAAAGTTTTCCAATCCTATTTCAAGTTCATAACCTGAATAACTACTATCATAAGTTTTCCAATTGATTTGAACTTCAGTTGCGGTAGGTTCTTCTTTAGTTATTTGATAAGGTGATATACAATTGGTTGACTTATCTATATATTGAAAATCATCAAAATGTAGATAATCTGCTTGTTGCAAACTGTTTTCTGCTCTAAAGGCAATATAGTTGTCCGATCCAGTGTAGGATGCAAAATCAACTAAAAATTCTGTAAATAATGTAGAATTTATTTCTGTATAAGGAATGGTTTGATAAGGAGTGAAAGAAGCCTCATCAAGCGGATTTGACATGGTTCCAACAACAAGTCCTGTAATTACTCCTTGTGGTGCAAAATCATCTCGTAATTTGAATTTGATAATTTTGTTTTGGTCCATATCAGCCAAAAAAGGCGTAACCAATAATGTACTTACTTGATTATTATGGGCAGCCAATGAACTTACTGTTGTCATCTCATCTTCATAGGGTTCAATAACAACATCTGCAAAGTTTTTATGACCGTTAAAAGTCCAACAATCAGAATCATCAAAACCATTGTTGTCTTGATTTTCGAACCCCTGAAAATACCCGGATGTAATACTACACGTTGTCCTAAAAGTAAAAATTTCGCTCCAATCACTGAATCCGTCTACAGCACCACAATTTCCTCGTACGTAAACATCATATGTTGTAGCTTGTTCTAAACCACTTAAAGTATATGGATTTGAAGTAACATTTGTGATAGTTCCTGTACCCTGTTGAAAACCAGTTACACCGTATTCAATTTCCCAACTTTCAGCAGGGGTAGTTGAATTGTTGTCTTGCCATAATAAATTGACGCTTGAATCATCAACTAAGGAAAGATTAACTGCGGTTGGTGTAATACACGTATTACTAGAATATTCAAAGTCATCAAAATATAGTTCTTGATTTCCATTAGTTGTGCCTTGCTTAATTCCAACATATTCATTAGTGCCGTAATAATCACTGAAATCAACAGTATAACGTGTCCAAGCTCTATCTTGTTCAGCAAGATCAGTAATGGCCTGAAAAGGTTCAAAAGTGCTTTGATCATTAGGGTCTGAGAGAGTACCAACCATAATTTCCTTTAACCGACCTGAAGATCCCGTATATTTTTCTTTAACCCAAAAACTCACCTTCTTATAATTATCAAAATCAAGTAATCTTGGACTTACTAAAATAATATGATCGGCAACGTCATCATTGTAAACATCGTGTGACGGAACGTTCCACATTAATAAAGTGTTTGGTTCACTATGGGCCGTTTCATTGGTTGTAGTTTCGTGATTTTCAATTGACAAATATCTGTGATGATCCCAGAAAATAAGATCTACCTGAGGTATTATAGCTGTCCAGCAATTATCTACAAAGCCTTTGCTGTATGAATCAAAATTTTCAGTGTATCCAATTGACACTCCATAACAGGATGTTTTAAAAGAAGTTTTTACTGACCATTCACTTTTCATTACTCCACAAACAGACCGTACGTAAAACTCATACGTGGTATCATCATTAGACAGATTACTTAAAATAGCTTCTGTGCTATTTACTACTATTTGTGTTCCGGTTCCTAACGCAAATCCTTGAAGGCCATATTCAATCTCATAAGAATTTGAAGTTGAATATTCATATGTCTCCCATTCAATACTTGCTGTGTTATAGGTGGTTTCCGTAGTTTTAGGGTATAAAGGTTCTGTGCAGTTGGGTATTTGCTCATATTGAAAATCTTCTAAAAACATGTTATCTTCAAAACCACCATCTTCGTGTTTCAAGGCAATATATTGATCTGTTCCCGTAAAATTTTCTAAATAGATAGTATGTTCTTTCCAATCAAATGTTTTTCTATTAGAATCTTTAAATACGGCTATCTCTTTTGCCGGTATAGTATCTAGAGGGGAAAAAGTACTTTGGTCATTTGGGTTTGACATTGTGCCGACCACAACATTAGAACTGCTAAACGATTTATTATAGCCTGAAGAAGGTTTTCCTACAAGCTTAAATCGTACTCTTTTGGTATTATCTAAATCTATTATTCTTGGAGTTACAAAATAGTTGTTATAATAAGTACCGTTTGATTGTTGATTAGCGAACCTAAAAAACTGATTTCCTGTAATTGGTTTTAAATCGTGATAAACCAATTCTCCCCAGCTCTTAGAACGAGAGAAACGATATTCCTCTAATATTTCAATTTTGGTAAATATGTTCGGATTTTCAATAATTGCTGTCCAGCATGGATTGAGCACACTCCCTGATTCAAAAGATTCCAAATATGGTGCTTGTACATCCGTACACTGTGCATTTGAAAAATAAGAACTGGTCAGAACTAAAAAAAGAAAGATGACAAGCTTTTTCATAAAATAAAGGAATGTTGGCTGGTTAGACCGAAGGTTAGATACTATAGTCTGTTTCTAACGTATTTGATTTCTTTATATTTTATGTTAATTCTTGTTTTCGTTATAAGGTTATATTGCTCCAAAAACCTTTGTCAAGGTTAATGATCTATACTTGTTCAATATTTTTGTAAAATTTTAAAAGATGACCTTATCATATGGAATAGAAAGTATTAAAATTATTTTTAAATAGTGTTCATGAGATACCAACGAAGGAACGTGTAATACCCATAAAAAAGATAGGCTTGGAGCATAATCAAAAGGTTTGTGTATTTTTATAAAGTTGTAAAACATTTGGGTTTTTAGCTGAACAAGAAAATTAATGATAAACGACTTATTAATAGAGAACATAGATGAAGATGGCCAATTTTCTAAAACACAACAAGAGGAGTTTTGTGCATACTTTCAGCAAAGAACTATAACCAAAAAAACATTTCTATTAGAACAAGGTGAGGTCTGTAAATGGGAAGGATTTGTTTTAGATGGGTGTTTTAGAATTTTCACAATAGACAAAAACGGAAACGAGAACACCTTATACTTTGCTGCTAAAAATTGGTGGCTTATGGATATTGATAGTTTTATGAATCACAAACCATCAGACTTAAACATACAGGCTCTAGAAGATAGCAAAGTACTTCTTATCTCTCAAAAAGATAAATTAACCCTATATGAATCAATCCCAATAGCAGAAAAACTCTTTAGGGTTATGTTTCAAAAATCTATAGTTGCATGGCAGCGTAGGCTTGTAAGAAACCATAGCTTAACGGCAAAAGAGCGATATGCTCATTTTATTGGGAGTTATCCTGAGATTGCTTCTAAGCTTACAGATAGGCAAACCTCAAGCTATTTAGGTATTACTCATGAGTTTTTGAGTAAGATTAAAAAGCAATTACAAATTCAATAAAACTTTCGTTTAGTTGAACTTGTTCAACTATTTTCTCGCCCTAGTTTATAATTTTTGCACAATAAAATTATAAAAGAGAATTATGACTTTACTTACCCAAGTAAAATTTTGCGTTATTGCACTTACTTTAACGGTACTGCTATCTAACAAGGCAAATGCACAAAGCACTACTGACATAACACATGATGAAGCTTTTAAAGCCTTATTGGCAGCAAAGAAAAAAGCTGAGGATTCAAACGTATTAGTAAACATTGCCGTAGTAGATGCTGGCGCCAACCTAAAGGCATTTATACGAATGGATGAGTCTTTTTTAGGCAGTATTGATGTAGCCATTAAAAAGGCCAAAACAGCGAGGTACTTTAATATTGATACCGGAGAGCTGGGCGAACTAACACAATAAGGAGGCATTATTTATAACATTGAACATTCTAATGGAGGTTTAGTAACTTTCCATGGTGGTATTCCTATCAAGAATAAAGAGGGGAAAATCATAGGGGCCATTGGTGTTAGCGGTGGAACTATAGAAGAGGACCGGACTATTGCCACCGTAGGAGCAGCATCAATTATAGATTAATTTATTGAATTCAAAGAAGATTAAAATTATGAATAGTATAAAAGGTTTCCTTCTAATTAGCATATTATTTTTATCCAAAATATGTCTGGCTCAGGTTTCGGATGAACTAATGCTTTACCGAAAAGACTTCAAAAATATATCTGGAAAAAATACAGTTTCTGTTACCAGTTATAAAAAAAATGGGTCTCATTTTGTTTTTGCCGGAGGTGTAGGAAATATAGATGTGTACAGCTTAGACAAAGAAGGAAAGCTAACTCCAATAAGCAACCATGAGCTTTATAAAAAGAAAGGTCCTGCCAGAGGAATGGTTGCCGATAATATTAATGGTACAGACTTTCTCTTTGTAGGTAACAAACATGGTAATGCCATTGAAACCTTTAAAATATTAGCCAATGGATCGTTGGAACGGGTTTCTTTGGTTGAAGATACAGAAGACACACATCTTGGTACTGCTATTACTTTACAAGTAATTCATATGAAACAAGCATCATATCTCTTTGTTGGTGGCTTAGAAAACACCCCGGGATTAAGTTCTTTTAAAATTGAAGCTGATGGAAAACTCAACCATGTTCAATCTATGAAAGATGATGACAAAATACATACCGATGGTATTATAGGCATGTTTACCCACAACTTTAAAGGGAAGACCTTTTTATATACAGGTGGTTTTCAAGACAATGGCGTAAGTAGTTTTAGAGTTTACGAAAATGGAACGTTTAAGAACATTAATAATATAAGCGATAATACAACAGATAGATACTTAACCGGAGCGTATCCTGTAACCGGAGTTACTCTAGGAGACCATAGATATGTTATTGTTGGTCACAGACATCATAAGTATTATGACCCCACAACAAATTTTATAAAAAGGAAGGATTTTGTGTATCATGGCGATGGGGTAAGTGTTTTTAAAGTCAATAAAAAAGGAGCTTTAGTTCCACACTTTGTTTTAAAAGATGATGAAAATACTAGGCTAGCGGGACAAACCAGAATTGAAGTCGTTTCTACAAATAACAACGAAGCTATTTTAGCTGTGGGCACAAGAGATGACGCCAGTATTCAACTATGTAAATTAAATGAAAAGGGAATTCTAAGCCCGATAAATTATTTAGAAACAGGTTTTTCTATTTATTACGGCTTAAAATCTCATAGAATAGGAGAAGATAATTTTCTTATTGCAGGCTCTAATAGATTCGATTTAAATAAAGTTGCAACCTATAAAATAGCTCCTAAAGTAGATAGAAATGGAAAGGTTTTAAGGCACATTGTAAATCTTAAATATAAAGCAGACGCCACAGAGCAACAAGTTCATGAGGCAGAAGAGGCTTTTGTAAACCTTAAGAATGAAATTCCGGAAATCACAAATATTGAATGGGGAATAAACGATAGCGAAGAAGGTGCAAGCAAAGGTTTTACGCATACGTTCACTATAACGTTCAATGATGAAAATAGTAGAGAAGTTTACCTATTTCATAAGGCTCATTTGGATTTGGTAAATAAAGTAGGCCCAATAATAGAAGATGTTTTTGTGATGGATTATTGGACAACAGCCAACTAATTTTAAAGAAAAGCAAACAATCTAAAACTATAATCCACATCAATTTATAAAGAAAACGGACATAAGGCTTAATCAAAAGGTTTGCGTATTTTTATTCAATCTCAAAATTGAAACAAAAAAAACGGTCCTGTGTTCGTTCAAAAACATAATATCCCTACCCCCACTACTCCTCATTTACAAGGCTATAGCATTGATTTAAATACAACTATCTTTTCTATAAGAAAGACTATTTACTTTGTTTTAATAACCTTATTGGCAACATCTTGTAACTCTCCAGCTTATATATCTGGGAAGTTAGAAGGGGCAAAAAAAGAGGGCGTAAAGATGTATTTGCTCCAACCTGAAAACCTAAGGGATGTAGCGGCATCCTTTTTTGGAAAAGTCATAGATTCTACCGTAGTGAATCCTGATGGCACCTTTGAGTTTCAAAATGTCCCAAATACTAAAGAAGCTGTATTATTAGAAATAGCCATCGCGCTACCCAGAAAGAACCCTAATTACTTACAAACGGACAATCAAACTAAGGCCAACTTCATGCCAATTGTCTGGCAATCCGGTAATCCCCTGAAAATTAGTTCCAAAGTAGATACGTTTCAAAAAAGCTTCTCCATGGAACAGCCTTCAGAAGTCAATAAAGCACTAGTAGCTTTAAAGGATATTAACCAGAAAGCATACCAATCTTATCTTGCTGGCAAGCATTGGGAATTAGAAGATGGTAGTCAATTAATGGAAAAAGAACATGCTATCTTACAATACCAGACGGAGCTAATAAATTTTGCGGATAGTACACCGTATCTTATGCCAGCATTAGTGGCAACACGGTGGGTAAGTACAGCCAATGATTATGAACGGGTGCCAGAATTTTTGGTTCGCCAATGTGATACATGGAAGAAAAAACAACCCAATCACCCTTGGGTAAAACAACTTTGCAAACTAAGTGAGCCTTCTAACTTGCCAGTTTTAGTAGGCAATGTGTTCCCCGATTCTAAGTTGCCTATGATTACAAAGGACACATTATCTCTTAAAGCGCAATTAGGAGACAAACTTACTATTATAGACTTATGGGCATCTTGGTGCGCTCCTTGCCGAGTAGAAAACCGAGAAATTCTTGTACCAATTTGGGAAACTTATCATGATAAAGGTTTACAAATTGTTGCTTATGGTCTAGAAAGTAATGAGCCTGCTTGGAAAGCGGCTGCAGAACGAGATGGCGCAAATCGCTGGCCGCAAGCTTCTCATTTGCAAGGAGATGATACTCCTTTCTTAAAAAGGATTCGTGTAAGGACCATTCCCGCCAATTTTATATTGGATGACAATGGCGTGGTTTTGGCTAAAAACGTTCACGGAGAAGCTTTAGTTAATTGGGTAAAAAATTATATGGAAAATTAATACTATTGCTAGTATTATAATTTCTCATATTTAACTCAAAAAAAGGTAATTATACGTATTTATTACCTAACCAAGCGTCCTGTGATATTACCGTCTAGTATACTGTTTACTTCTTTTACCGTAGCTAAATTAACATCGCCCTCATAAGTGTGTTTTAGAGCGCATGCAGCACTTCCAAACTCCATAGCCTTGTAGTCATCAAAATGCTGTAGACCATAAATTAGACCTGCGGCAAAAGCATCTCCCGTTCCTATTCTATCCACAACATGAGTAATATCAAGATCTTCTGTCTCCCTAAAATCAACACCGTTCCACATTCTAGCTCTTATTTTGTGCCAAGAAGAGTTTAATGAAGTTCTAATTTTATCGAACACTTTTTCAATGGTAGGGAAAGCTGCCATTAATTGTTTACTGGCTGCAATAAAATCGTCATTGCTATAACCAAAACTGGTACCTAGCACCTCATTTATTTCGTTGACACCTCCTATAAAAATAGTGGAATAATGTAGTAATTCTGATAATGCTTCTTTAGGGTCTTGTCCGTATTTCCATAAATCGCTACGGTAGGTTGGGTCTGCGGAAACGGCCATTCCTTTTTCCCTTGCTAATTTTAATCCTTCTTTAAGGGTATCAAAAGCACCTTGCGATAAGGCCGGTGTAATTCCGGTCCAATGCATCCACTCCCCTTTTTCAAGTGCTTTTTCCCAGTTTACTTTTTCTGGTCCTATTTCGGAAAACGCTGAGTGAGACCTGTTGTAAGAAATCATACTAGGTCTAATTACGGCCCCAACTTCTAAAAAATAAACGCCTAAAGGTCGTTTTGAGGTTACTATTGAAGAGGTATCCATACCAAATTGACGAATGTAGGCTATTGCCGTATCTCCAATAAAGTCTTCAGAAACAGCACTTATATGCTTTACATCTCCACCAAAATTAGATATTGAAATACCTACATTTAACTCTGTACCTCCAAAATAGAATTCAACAATGTTAGATTGAATAAATTTTTTGTTTCCTCTTGGAGAAATACGCATTAAAACTTCACCAAATGTTATAATCTGACCCATACCATAATTTTGAGACTAAATTACCTATTGTTAAAGAAACAAGAAATTCTAATTTGTGAAAGATTTGAAAGATTCTTTGTAAAAGAAATGATTCATCTGATTATATTCCAGAATTTCTAGAAAGATAACCTGAATTTATTTTTGAATTTTCAATATTAAACATAGGGCATACTAAAATAAAAATCTTGAAGAACCGTAATCTGTAATGTTAGTAATACTCTTTTTTAAAACAGTAAAAACAAACCAATTATACAAGAATAGAACTAGAGCAGACGGAGGTAAGACAGCTTACTGTTGACCTAAAATTTTCTAGCTAATAATAGGCGTTAATTTACAGAAAAAGTAGTTCCTATAATTACTCCGTCTCTCCACCTATACCAATATTCTTAAAAGTCTGGATAATTAAGTGCATTTCTTTCTCATGCAAATGATTGTCAGAAACAGCCATGTCTTCAAGAATTTTTGCTAATACTTTCTTTTTAGGAAAAGTCATGTTATGAAGGGAAACTAAAGCTTCCTCTACTGTTGTGCTTTGAGCTTCGCTCACTAAATTTGAGCTCATACCTATATCTTCCTGAAGTTTTTTCATTGCTTCAAGCTCATTAGGATGTACGGTGCCATCAGCCAAGACAACCTGATTGGTCATGACGTAAATAGCCTTTTTCTCTAACTCTTCAAATTGTACTTTTTCTAAATTTTTAGTTTTCATAGTCTTCTTGTATCAATATCACTTGTTCATAGATTCAAAAATATAGGCCATTAAACTGGATTCCTTAGTGTGTTTAAAACCATCGGAAATTGCGGTCCTCTCTAAAATTGATTCTAGATTTTTTTTATTCTCGGGAGTCATTTTCTTTAAAATGGATATAGCTTGTTCGCCATCAATATTGCGAGCTTGCATTATAAAGTTGCTATCAAAATCTATTTCCTTCATCAGTTGCGTTAGGGCAGTGATTTCTCTATCATGAACATGGCCATCTGCCAATATCACAGAGTTTATAACATGTACGATGGCTAGTTTTTCTGCCAAGGTAAAAGCTATTTTTTCTTCCGATGTAAATTGTTGCTTCTTAGCCTTCATAGTGGGAAGATAGTAAATTCTCTGAGAGTGTATCTGGTTTAACAATCACTAATCTTATTAAATCCTATGTTAAAGTTTAAAAGACCTTGTAAAACCAATTACTTGAGTTGATTCTATAAAAACTTTCCTACATTATAATAAGGCTAACTTATTTTAACATAAAGAAAAGTAGAATTGCAAGAGATTATTCTAATAATGAATTGAACGTAAAAAAACCCACATCGATTATCTGACATGGGTTTCAACTGAACCAACTAAAATTTATTTTAGGCTCCGTAGAACTACGGAGCCCTTAGATACAAACTAACCCATCTTCCTATGACCGGGCTATTTTATAACTGTTTTACATTCCAAACTTATAACCAAAAGAAACTAACAGAGTAGAATTTCTGAGTGTAGATAAATCGTTAGAATAAATATTTACAAGTCCAAATTCACTAACCAAACCAATTTCAATTCTCTCATTAAAAATAACTCCAACACCAAAATTCAAACCTAAATCAAATGGTTTAAAATAATCATCTACAGGATCCGTCCCAATATTTACTTTATTCCCCCCTCTATTGGCTGCCAACATATAACCAATATTAAAACCGGACAGGGCATATAAATAGCCAGACCCGCCTAATTCAACAATATCATACCGTACACTAATAGGGATTTCTAAATAAAAGGTATTAAAAGTATCTCCCGTTGTAGAAGCCCCTTTCTTGGCAAAACCCAAACCGGAACCTATGTATAAATCATCTGTAATATCAAATTCTACAGTTCCTCCAAGTTTTACACCCAAAGCTCTTCCAAAAAAATTATTATCAACCTCATCTGGGGAAGTAATGTTTGATAAACCAAGTCCTGCCTTTACACCAAAAATCTGTGCGCTAGCTGAAAAACTTAAAGACATAATTAGTAAGACCATAATTACTTTTACCGATTTTTTCATAATATAAATTTTAAGTTTATGGATGTTCGTGTTCTCGAAACACTCCTGTTATTTTATGGTGCTAAGGTATCTGAAGACCTTGGTTTTTGAAATACCACATTTTTTGTATTTTTTTCTACTGGTAATCCAGTAGAGCGTAATTTTTAATTATAAATAAAGAGTCCTATCTCAATGAAATAGGACTCTTAGAAACAAACCAAACTTTAAATTTTACTTACTTCCCCCTGTAGTAAGAAGGGCCGAAAACTCCATTATCGGCAACGACCAAAGGCACGATATGGGAACCAAACCTAAACAAGGGGTTGAGCCATAGGGTCTCGCCCGTATTGGCATCCATGGCCATCAGCCCCACACTGTTCTGATCATTATTGTTCCGCAAAATATCATGTCCATGGGTGAACAACATACCATTGGCATATACTGGGCTAAAATCTACAGTTACATCTTCGTTTTTCCATAATTGTTCCCCGTTTCGCAGGTCTAGGGCAAAAAGTTTTGCATTGGTAGCGCCCGGAAAACTTGTGCCTTTATCGTAATTGCTAAAGACCACGTTCCCTATAATCAAGGGCGCCCAAAGACTGTTCACCCCAGTTTCTACCTCCCAAAGAATACTTTTGGTGTTTTTATCCAAACAATAAAGTACCGAACCGATACTCTGCCCATACGGTATGGCGTTCACGACCAATTTATCGCCTGAAATAAACGGGGTTCCAACAGCATTGACTTCCAACATCCAAAGGGTGTTCATAGTATCCAAATCCATAACATATAGATTTTTGGCCGGCAAGTACATGGTGTTTTCTATGAATACAGGGGCTCCTGATGGTTCATAGGGTAATTCTTGCTTTAGAATAAGACGCCCTGTTTCCTTATCCAAAATATGAAGGTAGGAGGCTACACCGGAAAAATAGCCCTTGTTCGAAAACACATAGACCTTATCCCCATAAACGACAGGAGCTTTGTTAACGTTTAAAACATTGTCCAATTTCCCATTGGGATCGGTGGTATAGTACCATTTTAAAGTTCCGGTAACCTCATCTACGGCAACTACTACCCCTGATCCCCCAGACGCATAACAGACACCATCAATGCATATGGGCCGGGTCGCCCCCATACTGCCAAAATCAAATTCTAGTATGTACCGGTCCCATAAAAAACGCCTGTCGGCTACGCTTAGCGCATTTATTGAATTATCATCGGATGTTACGTAAATAGTACCCTTGTTATAATCCGATGGCCCCATAAAGTCCGTAAGGTCCGGAAAAGCATAAATCACGGTTTCTTCGCCGGTTTGGGCATCAACCGTATAAATAGTTTCATCTTTTGCGGCTATAATAAAATTATTGAGTGCTGGATCTCCCGATACGATTTGTCCGCCTTTTTCCGGATGAATCACTTCCCCGTTTTCATTGAGTTCTACCCCATCATCTTTAGAGCAACTGGCCATAACAATGGTAAAGAGCGATAGAAAAAAGTAATTAATTATTTGTCGTTTTTTCATTGTAGTATTTTATTCGACTTTAAAATTGAAAATCTCTGATATTGAGGTATTGCCTGTTTTATCCTCGGTTTTTACCTGCCAATAGTAAGTTTCCCCGGAAATGACATTTGCAGTCATTGTATTTTCAATTGTACTACCTATAGAAACTGAGGGATTAGCTTCCGTACCAAAAAACACCTCAAATTCTGTAATATCATTATCCACATCATCACCCTTCCATTCTAATGCTACACTAGTGTTTGCTGATATAGTTCCTCCCCTTTTGGGATAAAAAGCTTCAGCTGGGAAAGGGGCATAATTAACTACACCTACGCCTGCATTGTAAAACTTCCATTTGGCGCTTTCCGGGGCTGATTCTGAATCATTGCTTTTCGTTATCACAAACCACTCATAGGGTGTATTACTATTTAATGTGATGGTAGATTCATTACTGTTGGATTCTGTTTTTTGGGTCTCTCCATTGTCGAGGTTTTTTACATTCACCTCATAGCTATCTGCATTTTCTGAAGCTTGCCATTGAAATGTAATGGCGCTCTGCACATCGTTGACTGTTGCGCCTTCCGTACACTCGGAATTGTTATCGGGAAAAACCAAAGTTACACTACCAGGATCTCCCATTTCATCTACATCCGGTCCATCATCTTTACTACCTGGGCATGCCGTCATTAGTATTACCAATAATAGCGCTATGGTTGACTTTACTATTCTCATTGTTTAATAATTTTAAATGTTCTTGTATCTCCGTTTATTTGAACTGACAACACATAAACTCCTGCTGTTAGTCTATTTGCATCAATTTTTACAGTGCTAGTATTGGGCTCTATTACTTTTTGTAATACCATTTTACCATCAAAAGTATTTAATTGAATAGGTATTTCATTTTCTGAAGTGCTACCGAGAACTACTGAGATTTTTCCGCTTTTGACAGGATTAGGATAGATGATAACCTGTTCGTTAAAGTCCAAACTCTCCTCATGAACTCCTTGGCAATTCTTATTTGTTTTAACGGTCAACTTTGCGGTGGATGCATAAACGGGAATAGTTACCTCAGACTTTTTAGTAACTATAGTCTCCTCATTAAGTGAAATAGTGTATTCCTCTGCACCAGATAAATTGAGCGTTACAGATTTAGCAGTTAAATTCACTTTTGATGTTACCGAAAGTGATTCTGGTGCAGATACATTAACATCATAACAGTTCTTATACCCTGCCTCTCCGTTAACGGTCATACACACGGTATAAGACCCACTTTCTAAATCAGAGAAAGAAACGGAGCTGGTAAAATTATTAGTTTTGTTTACTCCGTTTCCAGTCAATGTTGCTATATATTTATAGTCAGCGTTTGCATTAACATTTATGCTTCCGTTATTACTACCTACGCAAGATTCCCCTTTAGTAGCTACAGTAAAATTAGTGCTGGGTAATGAGAAGATTTCGCATCCGTTTACATCTACCGTTGCTCCAAACGGAGTATTTGGGCAGGTATCATTAGCATTGAGTACGCCGTCTCCATCATTATCATTTGGGTCGGTTGGTGTACTATTGCCCAGACTGATCGTAAAATCTTTGGTAGACCCGTCTTCCGCTGTAACCGTATAGATTACAGGACTGGTAAAATCATTAATGGTTACCCCACTCTGTTGAATTATACCTGCCACAGAGACAGTACTTCTTGCAGAACTAGCGAAAGTTGCTACCAAATTTGCTGGATTGATATTACTTGGTAATTCAACCGAAATTGAATTCCCATTAATCGTACCTATGGCTGATGGTGAGGTTACATTAAACCTGAAATCTGTTATTTCTTTTTCGCTACTTAATGTACTTCTAGAACCTACCGTATACCAGATTCCCCATTTACCGTTGGGAATCAATACTGCCAAGTTACCAGCTGGCTTCATTTTATCGGCCGCCATATCTATTGACATGATGTCTTGATCTGAACCATTGTTGGTATCAAAAATTATTTTATCATCGGTTTTGGAGTAGTTGGGAAAGCCTAGCTTATTATTCTCATAAACTACATTTACCTCTCCTGTTTCTATATTGGCGGTAATTACCTGATAGGTATTTTCAAGATTATCAAAATAATCAAATGCTAAAATGTTACCAGAGGTTTTAGAAAAAGAAGGATTACCAATATTTACGCCTTCGGGCAAGTTGGAGAATATCTTTTGAATATCGCCATCCCCAAATGTATTGGATGCATTGTCCCACACCTTCAAAGCACCAACATCCCAATACTCTATTGCATTTCCGTCTGGATTATCTAATCTGTTCAGGGCGTCATAAATTAAATATTGCCCTGAATAATCCCATTCTAGAGCATCAGGATACAATACATCTCCTGTAGTTACACCGTCTGCAGAGGTTGGGTTATACAGAAAAAACTCTTTGGCTTCTCCTGTAACCAAGTCTGAAATATAAATAATGTTGGACTGATCGTCTAACACCATCGCCAATTTTGTCCCATCTTTTGATAGAGAAATATTTGCCCATATGGTCTCTTCCGAGATGACTGTTTCTACGGGGTTATTAAGATTTAATTCTATAGCATTTACTTTATTCTCATCGGTTACGAATATGACTAAACTACCGTCATCTGCAACACTAGGTTTTCTAAAAACACCGGTTTCTGTTAAAGGGTAATATTCAGTTCCCTCAATATTGGAAGCATATAAAGTATTAGGGTCCGTATCTCTAATATCTATACTTAAAATAAACTCTTCGCCATCAACTGTGGGAATATCATTATCCGTATCCGACGCTTGCCCATCTGCAATACCTACGGTATCAAAAGCTGTTTTTGCAGCTAATACCTCTGGTGAGTTTTCACCATGCAAATCTGTTGCAGATTGAATTATAGCTATTCTAAGATCTATAAATTGAGAAGACACCGTTAAATAATTTTTTAAGGCACGGTAGTATATCTGTTCCGCTTTATCTTTGCTTATCTCCGTGGCAATCAAATAATACGCTCTATTTACAATACCACTATTCCTATGAACCCCACCATTATCTTCTGAACCGGAATAGTACTCCGTCATATCTTTTGGTTGCCATCCATTATCTCCGGAATTAACCCCATTGTTTGGATTCTGAAGATTACGCATTGCTCCGGAGGAAAAATAATCTCTATTTACTATATCCTCTCCCACCAACCAATTTTCCCGATCGATCATTGTTCCAAAAATATCTGCAAAAGATTCATTGATTGCTCCGGACTGATTCTTATATTCTAAATTTGCCGCAGTCTCAATAACACCATGAGACATTTCATGACCCGCTACATCTAAAGAACCTGCAAAAGGCTCAAAAGCATCCTTTCCATTACCATAAAATATGGCTTTCCCATTCCAAAATGCATTATCATAATCACCATCATTTTCATCCGCTACGTTGATAAAAGAAATTATTGTACCCCCTTGCCCATTAATGAATTTCTGTTGAAAGTGTTTTTGAAGTAATTATAGGATAACTCCGCATTATAGTGAGCGGAAACTGCGGTAGGGTTATTCCAGCTAGTTCCCGTAGAGGTCACATGATATACCGTTACCTCTTCATTAGGTGCTTTATTCCTCAAATCAAATGTTAGTATAGCCCCAACAGGATTATCTGGCAGCTCTGACTGAGCTGCATTAAACATAGATTCCGAAGTGTTCAACATATAATGAACACCGTCTATACTATGTGTTTTAATTTGGCGATTAACCCCATTTAAATCGTTTCCAGAACCGATAGTTGGAGGGGCTACCAATGTAGTATGTTTATGACTTTCTTTTTCTTCTTTGTACTTGTGATACATTGTACAGGTATGGTAGCGTTTATCAAGAATACGTCCTGTTTGTGCATCAATAAAATATCCCACCTATCCTTAATGTCAGGATATACGGTTAGATGCCAAGCAAGCACATTGTACACTTCCATTGGATAAATTAAAAGTTCTTTTTCAAACTCTGAGGGTTCCATAAGCGATTTGCTTTTATTAGATTCATTTGAAAGCGAAACACCTAAATCTATTTCTACTTGTTTTAAAGCATCTTGTGCCGTTAGTTTTGGCACTGTATTTTCAATACTGGGTGTTGGCTTATTTCTGCCGTTTAAAGCGCTTACTTTATTCCCTTTATCTAAATGCAAAATAACCTCACTACCGTATACCTTAATGCCTTTAAACACCTGCTGCATTTTAATATGCTTCTGGCCTAAGTCATCGCTCTTGTTTGAAATTTCTTTAAACTCAGCATCGGGGTTTTTAATTTGAATAAGATTCTTAACATCTGCTAGGTAATCTTTGGCCACATCATTTGGAGATTGTTTTGCCGCTAACGACGCAACTTCTTTATTCGCCCTACTTTTTATAAATAAGGGTATTCCGTTTTCAGATGTGTTTGTAACCCTATGTTCGTATTTGGAATTTATGGGGTTAGAATTAAAAATTGAGGGCATCTGAAAATTAGTGCGTCCCGTAATTGTAGATCTCTTTTTATCTGCTGCTATTTTTAGTGGCGCAAACTTCTTGATGACACCGGATTTAGCCGTTGTACTTTTTTCATGTCTTTTATCATCAAAAGTATCTTGGGCCGTAATGGACATGGCCATAAAAAAAGTGATGACAAAAGTGAATACGTATAGTGTGCTTCTCATGGCGGTTTATTTAATATGGTTTTTTATCTCTTTATAGAAATCCAAATACTTCTTAGAAAGTTTATGATCACTAGCCCCCCAAACAATTTTATGTTTTCCGTCTTTATTAACTTCTTCTAAAAAGTAATAGCGACTACCAGGATGGTTAAAATCTAGTGTAGAGAGTGATAATTCTTCTAGTTTCAAAAAATATTCTTCCGCTTGTTTCTTTGATAGGGTTTCCAGTTCTATGGTCTCTTGGGTGAGTGAATTGTTATGAAACAACTGGCCGTTTTCAAGAAGTATATAGGTATCTACCTTTCCCGCCATACCACCACCATATCCAAAAACCAATTGTTTCTCCGGTAATTCGTCAAAAGTGTATTGCTGAGATTTACATCCTAAAAGAGTTAAGAAGAGTAAACCTGTAAATAAGAGTGTCCGTTTCATTTGTTATATTATTTTTTCAGGAGGTTTTTATGGCTAAAAATTTTATAAATACCCAGCTTGATCGTTATTCAACACCTGTACTAATTTGCTGATGACAAGGTATTTTTAAATGACTGTTTCTGAAATACCATAATGTTTGTATATTTTTCTACTGGTTTTCCAGTATATTGATTATAGGGTGCTTATAGTGCCATATAGTTGTAGTATCTTGGATCTAAACAAATCAAAAAACCTAGATACCTAAATGCGTTCAATAGTCTTTGTTTTTATTCTTTTTCTATCATTTTCTAGTGTGGCCCAAACCGGACGAGAAGAGCGATTAGATAGCTTAGAAAGCGCTTTAAAAGTTGCGGAGCATGATACCACTCGTGTAAATATCCTTAGCGAATTGGCACGGTCTTATGGTGGCGTAGATTCTTTAAAATGTTTTGAAAACGGTTTTAAAGCAATTGCACTAAGTAAAAAGATAAATTACCTGAAAGGCATGGCCGATGCCAATATAAATTTAGCTGGTGGCTATCTTGATTACTTTGATGTTGAAAATGCCAAAAAGTACTTTACGATAGGAAACAATTTTGCCGATAAACTTATTGCAAAAGACTCTTCTGCCAGCAATATGAAAATATGGTTGCGTGGCAAATACAATATAGGTGTAGCCTATGGTTACGAGGGTAATGTAGAAAAGGAAATTGAACTCATTGCGGAAACCATTCCCTACGCACAGAAAATGGGCGATAAAATGTTTGTAGCCAACGCCAATACAAGCCTAGCAATTAAGTATGGGACTATTTCGCTTTTTAAGAGGGCTTATGAAATGTTTTTAATAAGTCAAAAACAATACGAAGAAGTTGGCACTCCAGAAGAAGATATGCTATATCATAGCTTAGCATTTACATCCGCTTTAGCAAGTATGGACTCATTAAAACGTATGAAATCTGTATTGGATATTGCAAAAGTAAATCTAGACCTAATACCCAATTCTTTCTACAAAGGTTCTTATTATGCAGAACTTGGTCTTTACTATGGTAAGTCTGGAGAGTATAAAAAAGCTATAGATGCCTTAAACAAATCTTATGAATTCTACGAAGAGAACACATCAAGCTTTTATTTAAAACTGCTCTATCAGAGGTATGCCTCAACTTATAATAAAATGGGGGATTTTAAAAAGGCCAAAGAATACACTTTAAAGTATATTAACTTTAGTGACAATAAACATTCGTTCAGTGACAAAACTGGCTCTTACTTTAGTTTAGCTAAATATGAAGCTGCACTTAACAATTATCAATCAGCTTATAATTACTTAAAGGATTATGTAATAGCAGTAGATAGTATCAGGGTTGGAGAACTGGGAAATGACATGCAGCTATTGGAAGTACAATATAAAACTGCCACAAAAGAGAAAGAGATACTAGCGCTAAAAAATGAAAAAAGTGAAGCTGCCTTAGCTCTTGAAATGAAAAAATCGCAAACCTACTTATTAGGTGCTACTGCTAGTATATTGGCATTATTACTCTTTATTGGTTTTTATGGGTATAATGATAAACTTAGGAGAGCAAGAAAAAAGGAACGCGAACAAGAAAAAGAAGTTTCCCTATTAAAGCAACAGCAAGAAAATCAGATTTTCTCGGCAATGATAGAAGGCCAAGAAAAAGAGCGAAAAAGGCTAGCTATAGATTTACATGATGGATTGGGTGGCAGGTTATCCGGTATTAGCATGAATTTGTCCAAACTAGATAAGGACGAACCAAAGGAATACCCTAAGACTCAACTAAAAAAGGTAATGAAAGATCTGGATGACTCCCTAACGGAGTTGCGCTCTATTGCCCGTAATATGATGCCCGAAACTTTGGTCAAATTTGGACTTAAAGCGGCACTTAAAGATTACTGCAGCAGCATGACAGGTAATGATACAAAAGTAACTTTGCAGTTCTATGGTACTGAAAAAGGTATAGGATTAAATGAACAAGTTACCATGTATCGGGTAATTCAAGAACTGATAAATAATGCCATAAAGCATGCTAATGCTTCTGAAGTTTTAGTACAATATATGAGAGATGGCAATAAGGTTGATATTACCGTAGAGGATAATGGTGTCGGTTTTAATAAAGAAAACCCTGTAGAAAAAGATGGTGGTATGGGGCTCTCTAACCTTAGAACAAGGGTAGCCTATTTAAAAGGTGAATTAGAATTTCACTCAGAAGAAAATGAAGGAACTACAGTTAACGTCCAAATCAATGTAGATGCAGCATAAACCTATACATATTTTAATAGTTGATGATCACCCTATGGTGATTGAAGGACTTAAAACATTATTAAGTGATGATGAGCGTGTTACCGTAAAAACGCATTTTGTAAACGGAACGGATACCCTGTCTTACTTAGAAAAAGATACTGCAGATGTTATTTTGCTAGATGTAAACCTACCTGACATTAATGGGGTTGAAATGGTTACGAAAATTCTGAACATAAGGGCTAATGTTGGTATAATTGGTCTTAGCACCTATAGCGAGCCTAGTATCATTAACCAAATGATCAAGAACGGCGTTAAGGGTTATTTGCTTAAAAACGCTACGGCAGATGAGCTGGTAAATGCCATTAGCCAAGTTCACGAAGGTAATTTCTATTTTGGTAGTGAGGTGCAAAAAATTCTGGCAGATTCCGTTACTCAAGAAAGAACGGACTTGCCAAAACTTACCAGAAGAGAAAAGCATGTGCTCACTTTAATTGCGGAAGGAAAGACTACAAATACCATTGGCGAGGAGTTGTTTATTAGTCCACTTACTGTGGAAACCCACAGACGTAATCTTATGCAAAAACTTGAAGTTTCTAATGCGGCATCGCTTATAAAAGTAGCTGTAGAACGAAAATTAATTTAGAAATTTTATTCTAACACCATCTTTAAATAAAACTATACAGCTTATAAAAAATAAATATTAACCAAATTATAACCAATCGTTTATGACTGAAAACTATTAGTTTATACAACTTCTAAAGTTGATAATTTCATAAAAAATTCGGATATTCGTAAAAGGTTTCCCAGATTTTTTAGCGTAATAGAGAAGGTTACGAAAGAAAAATGAAATTATTATAAAAGTTTAACAAAGAAGTGCTTTTTACTTTTATTAAATCTATAATCCCCGTACTATGATTAAGTCTATTGTACTTGTAGATGATAATACCGCTACAAATTACATCCACGAAACCTACTTAAAACGCGTAAACTGCGCAGCCAATATTCTTTCCTTTACCATGGGGAAATCTGCTCTTGACTACCTCAATGGTTTAAAAACATTTCCCGAACTCATATTTGTAGATATAAATATGCCTTCTATGGATTCATGGGAGTTTATGGAAGAGTACGAAAAGATAGATATGTCTCTAAAAATTAATACGAGAGTAATTCTATTAACTACGTCCATACTCCCTTCTGATAAAGAGAAAATGGAACAATACGAACAAATTGATGCCATGATGTTCAAGCCGCTCAACGAAACTGCTATTAGGCAAATTATGACAGAATACTTTAATCTTACTCTTTAGTTTTTTGAGTTTAAAATTCTACAGTTTCTTAAAAGAAAATACGTGTAACTGTTAAGTTTAATTAAAACAGGTAAAGACGCAATTTAGTCATCATAAAACTAAATAACTTCTTTTAAATTCAATACCTCCCCCACTTTCATATACTTTTAAATTTTGTGTTTTAATGTTGATTTTTTTGCAAAGCTTCCTGCAAAATTCATTTTTGAAATTCAAGCATCTGGCTACTTCTTCCTTTAGAAAATTACAATGTATTTTTTGATGCTCCAAACCCTAGTAAACAGAGTTTAAAACTGCTTTGAACCCTGATAACAAAATATTAGAGATTTTTTAAGTTTTAAAATGGGCAAAAAAATGCGACTTAGATTACCTGTTTATAAATTTTATTAATCCTTTATATATTGATAAAGTCTCCAAATTAATTGATAAAAAAGTGTTGTTAATATTATACATAAATTCTTAATAAGATTTTATTCATTTTAACATATTTATGTAGGATATTAACTACTTTTATTCTGACCAAATTAATTTTAATGGGTGAACCACTAGCCGTAGATAGGCCTTTGAACAAAGAATTACCAATCTAAAACAACTATTCCAAAGCAATAAAGAGCTGGAACGCTTTGCATACGTAGCAAGTCATGACTTACAAGAGCCTTTACGAACCATAAGGGACTTTGTAGCGCTTTTTAAAGATGAGTATCTTAAAACATTAGATCCAAATGCCAATAGCTACTTAGACTTTATAGAAGAAGCATCTGCCAGAATGGGGCAATTGGTAAAAGTGATTTTGGCATATTCTAAAATTGGAAGTGACTCCGAAAAAGAATTTATTGATTTAAATGACATTGTTGAAAACGTGCGTAAAGATTTACGAATACGTATAGTTTCTACCAATGCCAAACTAATAATTAAGGAGCTACCTAAAATAACGGGACACAAGGTTGAATTGCATTCTCTTTTTCTAAACCTTATTGGCAACTCCATAAAATTCGTGAGTAAGACAGAGAATCCAGTTATTGAAATTGGCACTTTACCCACAGAAAACGGGCATCTTATTTATGTAAAAGACAATGGCATAGGAATAGACAAAAAAAATCAGGATAATATTTTCGAGGTATTTAAAAGATTGCATAATCAGGAAGATTATGAAGGTACCGGTATAGGCCTTACTCATTGTAAAAAAATAGTGGAACTACATAAAGGGAAGATTTGGGTGCAATCAGAAATTGGTAAAGGATGTACTTTCCTATTTAATTTAAATCTATAATTTTAAAAATATGCTAAAATCAATTGTTCTATTAGATGATAACAGTGCTACTAATTTTATTCATGAAACGTACTTAAGACGTGTTAACTGTGTAGAGAGAATTCACACTTTTACTATGGGAATAAAAGCTATTGAATACCTTAAAACTTTAGAGGTATTCCCGGAACTCATATTTGTAGATATAAATATGCCAACTATGGATGCTTGGGAGTTCATGGAGATTTATGAAGAGATCGATATGTCTCTAAAAATTAATACTAGGGTTATACTGTTAACCACTTCCATTATCCCTTCGGACAAAGGTAAAATGAGTTTATACAGTGAAATTGAAGCTATGATGTTCAAACCTCTAAACGAAGAGGCTATAAGAAATATCCTTGGTCGAGTATTTCAATCTAACACTATAATAATTCTTAGTTGTTGATTCTATTCAACTACTGAATCATTTTCAATTTTATTGGTTATTCTTAACATTTTTCCACTTAAAGAAAAGAGCCAACGTAATTGTCCTATAATTAAATGAGCCTCTTGTAAATTACGCTCATCCCCTACTTTTAACGCATTTTCAAAATCCCATACAATGGTATTGAATTTCAGACGATTGTCCTCAAAGGATTGCTCTTGACTTTTTAGTGAAAAATTATCCTTTGTATTTACATGTGCCAGAATACCAATTGCTCTTTCCAAGTTTCCTTCTATATGCGCTACAGCAGATTTAAATCCCTCGGAAGCTTCTGTGGTACAATGGTTCTGAATATACGAGCTTAAAGACGCCAATGAAGACAAAAAAGCATGGCTTAGCGTTACCAACTCATATACTTCATTTACATTTATCTGTTTTGATTTTGGTTCTTGAACCATTTGTTGAAAGGCTCCGCTTAAATTAGAGGTCTCATGAAAAGCTTTTTTACGAGTTAATCGTAAGGTTGTATGATCCTTTTTATTTAAACTATAAAAGGCTGCAATCTCCCTCAAAAAATTTTTATTGGCTATCAGGCAATTCTTAAGGTTATTATTCATGCTTAAAAAACCCCATGCAGGCCATAATACCAAAGTGGCTAGGAATGACAATCCTGCACCAATTACGGTATCAAGAATTCTAAACTGTATAACCGTCAATATATCTGGACGGAGGATACCGTAAATAAAAATAACACTCAAAGTAATGAACGTTGCCGCGGTCTTGTAATTTCGTTGTAGCATAGAAAAGGCCACAATAAGAGAGCCTATACCCAGTACGGCAAACAAATAGGTATTCTGCACAAGGGAAACAATAATAAAGGCTATTGCACCGCCAATAAGGGTTCCTATAATCCTATCTTTTGATCTTGTTTTGGTTAGTCCGTAACTAGGTCTCAGGATAATGATGATGGTCAATAAAATCCAATAAGGGTTCTGAAAATCAAATATAGTCCCTATGCCATAACCTATCATCACAGTTACTGCCAACCGAAGTGCATGCTTAAAAATTAGAGATTCAAAACTAAAATTACTCACCAACATCTTCGGGTCATAATCTTGCGGCGCTATAAATTTACGTGCATACTTTTCATCAATAAACTCTAGTTCCTCTTCCTTAGGGTCATCTAACAACCACTTTATCTTTTTTAGTAGCTCTACTTGCTGTTCTTGGTATTCATATAGATTTTGGAGCATTAAATATGCACTCAAATTCTCATTATTGGGTTTTGCTTTCAGCACGGATATCTCAATCTCTATGTCTTTTAGAGCTTGTTGCAACTCTCCGTTTTTAGGTAATTTTTTCTTATTCTTTCCAGCGTAACCTATTTCTTCTAATTGCTCGGACACTTTGAACATTAACTTTTGAAACCGCGCTACAAATTGGGGGTGTTTTTCCAAAACCACAGCCATATTACTGTAATTAACCGGTTTAGCTATCGCTATTTCAAGCATCTCTACAAGCTGAGCTAAGACCAATAATTTCTTACTATGGTAAATAGAACGTCCTGAACTTCTACGATAAAGGATAAGAGTCTCCCTTAACTTCTCATGTTTCTCCATGAGTTGCTCTTGTAATTTATGGAGCTCGGAAAGTAACTTTTGCCTATCAAGACCCGGCTCTATCAATTGCCCTCTAATATGTAAAAATTTAGAGGTTAAGAGATAGGTTTCTTGAAAAGTCTCCTCTATTTCTCCTGTAGGATTAATACCGTGCCAAACCACAGCTAATAGCAGATACCACAAACCGCCCAGCCCCACCAACAATGCATATTGATAAACTTCTAGTTCCTGCAGTTCATGTGCAAAGCTCAGAACCAAGGCCAGTAAACCAGAAAAACTGATTAATGAAGCCCTAAAACCAAATACGGAGATATAGGCAATGGAAAAGGTCAATAGACCTAAAATGGGTATCAAAATGTAAATGGGTAAATCTAGATACCCTCCAATAAAGCTAACGATGACCACTAAAGCCGCGGAGAAGAGAATACCAATTTTCTTATGTCTGTAGCTACCACTTGCATCGCTAGGCGAACTCCAAAAAGCTCCAAAACATATGGCCAGACCAATTTCTAACTGGTCAAAATATATTCCCAAAAGAATAGGAACAGTAACCGCTACGCCAACCATTATAGCTTTAGAAAAATCAGCGCTCTTAAAAAATTGTAAAAGCTCTCTAAAGTTTATTGCTATGTTTCCTTTAAATATGCCCAAAACCATGCTTTTGAACTATCAAAGATAGCAGATAACTTTGGGCTGCTTCAAAATGTTTAGCCTTCTTTCTAGAAAACTATCAACCCGAACTAAAAGAAGCGATGAAGAAGCCTTGGTATTCGTTCTTTATTTGGTTTTCCTTTTTTTTATGCTCGTCCTGATCTAACTTTAGCTTTAAATTTACTTTATGAAGAATACGATTTCTGCTAGGGTTGCCGATTTCCTTAAAAACTACCCGCCTTTTAACGAAGTAGCTACCAAGGAACTAGAAAACCTATCCGAACAAGTACGTATTATCTACAAAGTAAAGGGCGAGGTTATCTTTACTATTGAAGAAGAAGCTCACCCTTGTTTTTATGTAGTACATAAAGGTGCTGTAGTACTTGTCCAAAGAGCCGAATGATGAAGTGGTAGATTTATGTGATGAAGGTGATATTTTTGGCCTCCGCCCATTGATTGCGAACGAAAACTATAAAATTGGTGCTAAAGCCTACGAAGAAACTATTCTTTACGCTATTCCAATAATCGAGTTTAAGCCTATAATTAAAGAATACGAAGCAGTTGGCACCTTTTTAATTGAAAGCTTTGCCTCCAACACCCGTAATCCATATTCAAAAAATTATAGAGGAAAACTCTATGAGGGTTCTACTCCCGCTGAAAGCAACCCACTAAAAAGCAGTGAATTATTAGACCTGCAGGGCGTGTCATATTCCAAAAAATTGATTTCCTGTTCCGAGAACACAACAATAAAGACCATAGCCACTACTATGACCGAAAAAAAGGTGGGGTCCGTATTGATTGTAAAAGACAACCTTCCTGTTGGTATTATAACGGATAAAGATTTGCGTAATAAAATCGCAACCGGCCTATTCCCTATAACCACTCGTGCTAAAAATGTCATGAGTTCGCCGGTAATTACCTATCCTAAAAAAATGACCATCACACAGGCGCAAATGGCCATGATGAAAAGTAGCATTAGCCACCTATGCCTTACTATGGACGGCACCCCAGATTCCGAAGCCGTAGGTATCATAAGCAAACATGATATAATGTTTGAGCTCGGAAACAACCCAGCAGTACTTTTAAAAGCCATTAAAAGAGCCAACGGATTCAAAAAATTAAAAACAGTCCGCAGAAGAATTATGGACTTGTTGAGTGGGTATTTAGAACAGAATTTACCGTTAACACTTATCTCAAAAATTATTTCTGAGTTAAACGATGCCTGTATCAAACAAATTACCAAGATTGCGTTATGGGATGGATACACCGCCACCGGTTAAGTTTGCTTGGTTGGCGATGGGAAGTCAAGGTCGTAGTGAACAACTATTACAAACCGATCAAGATAACGCCTTAGTTTTTGAAAACGTACCTGATGAGCAGCTTACGGAAACACGTATTTACTTTTTGGAATTGGCAAAATTGGTCACTAAGGGCTTATTCAAAATAGGATACGAATACTGCCCTGCCGAAATGATGGCCTCCAACCCTGATTGGTGTTTGAGCCTAGCCGAATGGAAAGACCGCACCTTTCATTGGATAACCAACCTGGCCCGGATGAAGTACTGTTATCCTCCATATTCTTTGATTACAACCTAGCCTATGGCGATGTTAGTTTAGTAAACGAATTAAGTGCCCATCTTTTTGAAACTACTGAGAGATATCCGGTTTTCTTTTTACATCTAGCAAGCGGTGCACTCCAAAGCCCTTCCCCTAGCGGATTTTTCAGAAGCTTTTTAGTGGAAGAGGATGGTGAGTATAAAGATTTCTTTGATTTAAAAAGAAGAGCTCTAATGCCTTTAATAGATGGCGCAAGAGTACTAGTGCTCTCCCATCAAGTAAAGTCCATTAACAATACAGCAGAACGTTTTGAGAAGTTGGCTGAACTAGAGCCGAACAACGAAGAACTTTTCTTAGCATGCTCCTACGCTACAAAAGCCTTGCTGAAATTCAGGACAAAACAAGGTCTATTACATAATGATTCTGGTCGTTTTATTGCTTTAACTAAACTGACCAAAGAAGAGAAAATAAAACTGAAACGTAGTTTTAAGACCATAAAAGATTTACAGGAGCTTCTTAAAATTCGCTTTAAAGTAACAAACCTACTCGGCTAATGGATTTCTTCAAAAAAAAACGTAAAAAACACTACCCTGATTTTTGGTTAGAATATGAAGCAAAGTTCAACAAGAAGGTAGATTATACCATTTCCGAAATACGTTTTGTTGTGTTTGATACAGAAACCACGGGCTTTGATTATGATACAGACCGCATACTATCTATTGGCGCCTTGTCCATGAAAAATAACAGTATTCCTATAAATGACAGTTTTGAGGTCTTTCTTTACCAACATTTCTACCATGCCAAAAACATAGAGATTCATGGAATTCTACAAGAGGAAAGACAAGAACGGATTACCGAGCTAGAAGCCTTGATTAAGTTTCTAGAGTATATTGAAGATTCTGTATTGGTAGCACACCATGCTGGTTTTGACCGTAACATGATCAACTATGCTTTAAACCGTCACGGAATGCCTAACCTGAAAAACAAGTTTTTGGATACCTCAGTTCTTTACAAACGAACCCTAATCAAATCTCCGCTTCTACATGTAAAGCCGCAATACTCTTTAGATGAGCTGGCGGAAAAATTTGACATATCAAAAAAGGATCGACACACTGCTTTGGGCGATGCCTATATTACCGCCATTGCTTTTATAAAAATTGTTCAGAGATTAAAAGCAAAGAAGAATTTTTCAGCGAAAAAACTACTGAAATAGAACTTTTATCCCTTTAAGTAATTAAGTACATTACCATCTATACGATTCTGTATATCAGATATATCTGCTTTAACAAAAGTTTCTCCCGTAATGTTTTCGTAAAGCTCAATATACCTCTCAGAAACCGACTCCACATAAGCATCTGTCATCTCTGGTAAAGTCTGCCCTTCCAAACCTTGAAAGCCATTTTGAATTAACCATTGACGCACAAATTCTTTAGATAATTGCTTTTGAGGCTCGTCTTTATCCTGTAGTTCTTTATACGTATCCGCATAAAAATAACGTGAAGAATCCGGCGTATGTATTTCGTCTATCAAGACTATCTTACCGTCTTTAGTCTTTCCAAATTCATATTTGGTATCCACTAGAATAAGACCTCTTTCTGCAGCAATCTGAGTTCCTCTTTCAAAAAGAGCTTTTGTATATTTCTCTAGTACTTCATAATCTTCCTTAGAAACAATACCTCTTTTAAGAATATCTTCTTTAGAAATATCCTCATCATGATCACCCATTTCCGCTTTGGTAGCTGGTGTAATAATAGGCTCTGGGAATTTATCATTTTCCTTCATTCCCTCTGGCATAGCTACACCACACAACATACGCTTACCCAGTTTGTACTCACGGGCCGCATGACCAGATTGGTATCCTCTAATGACCATTTCTACCTTAAAAGGCTCGCAAGCATGACCTACAGCTACATTAGGATCAGGCGTAGCCATTAACCAATTAGGAACAATGTCCTTAGTAGCTTCCATCATTTTGGTGGCTATCTGATTCAAAATTTGACCTTTGTAAGGAATACCCTTTGGCATCACCACATCAAAAGCCGATAGACGGTCCGTGGCAACCATAACCAATACGCCGTTATCAAGTTCATATACTTCACGCACCTTGCCTTTGTAAACACTTTTCTGGCCCGGAAATTCAAAATTTGTATCTGTAATGGTACTGCTCATCGGATGTTCGTAATTTTTTATTAAAAAAGAGAAAGTTCTAAATTAATTCTGGTGTTCTATATTCTTGTATGCATCAATAACTTTCTTCACTAGTTTATGACGTACCACATCTTTATCATCTAGGTATATAATCTCAATACCTTCTGTATCCTTAAGTATTAGAAGCGCCTCTTTTAGACCTGAAATCATTCTTCTTGGCAAATCTATCTGACCCGGATCACCCGTTATCATAAACTTGGCATTCTTACCCATACGAGTCAGAAACATTTTCATCTGTGCGTGAGTGGTATTTTGCGCCTCGTCCAAAATAACAAAAGCGTTATCTAAGGTACGGCCACGCATAAAAGCCAACGGAGCAATTTGAATGATATCATTCTCAATTAAATGCGTTAGTTTTTCAGCGGGAATCATATCTCTTAGCGCATCATATATGGGTTGCATATACGGATCTAGCTTTTCTTTTAAATCTCCCGGCAGAAACCCTAAATTCTCTCCCGCTTCTACTGCAGGTCTTGTTAAGATAATGCGTCGTACTTGCTTTTCTTTCAAAGCTTTAACAGCAAGAGCTACCCCTGTATACGTTTTGCCCGTACCAGCTGGTCCTATAGCAAAAACCATATCGTTATTTTTAGCAGCGGCTACCAGCCTGCGCTGGTTTAAGGTTTGTGGTTTTATCAACCTTCCGTTAACGCCATGCACCAAAGTTTCATCACTGCTTTCGGGCGTCTCGTAATCCGTAGATATATTACTGGTCAACACCCTTTCAATGACGTTTTCATCTAGTTTATTATACTTTCCAAAATGATCAGTGATCATATCAAAACGACGCTCGAATTCTTCCAAGAGTTCTTCGTCTCCGTAGACTTTTATCTTGCTTCCCCGTGCTACTATTTTTAACTTTGGAAAATACTTTTTAAGTAGGTCGATATTTTCATTTTGTTGCCCAAAAAATTCTCTCGGGCTAATCTCGGTAAGTTCTATTATGAGTTCGTTCAAAAAGTTGAGGTGTTAAAATGAAAGCCTGTGAACATAATATTTCGCTTGGCTGTTTTTTTGTTATAATTTTGTTTAACAAACTTAACGAAAATTTCAGTTTGCCTAACTAAAACATATCAACATTACTGTATGATAGCGAACTCAAATAATCAGATTCATTTTTTCTCAAATAGCATCTTGCATTCCTTTCTGAAAAGGTTTAGTGTGGTCATTACGGTTTCACGCGCCATTGCGCAATCGTCTCAAACTAAGCTAACACCTGTTTTTCCTGATGTAAATGAAAATAATTTATGAATCCAATTATAACGCTAACCACAGATTTTGGTCTTAAAGACTACTTTGTTGGTACCCTTAAAGGAACCATCTACAAAGAGCTTCATGATGCCCGAATAGTTGACATATCACATAACATAAGTCCTTTCAATATTCAGGAATGCGCTTATATTCTCAAAAATTCATACGAACACTTCCCTGAAGGCACTGTACACATTGTTGGTGTAGATTCAGAGCCCACACCGGAAAACCAGCACGTAGCCGTATTGGTAAACGGCCACTATTTTATTAGTGCCAATAATGGCGTTATAGGTCTTATTACCAGTGAAATTGAGCCAGAAAAGGTGGTGGAATTGAATATTCCCAATCCTAGTCATGGTTCATTCCCTGTTTTAGATGTTTTTGTACAGGTTGCTTGCCATATTGCCCGCGGTGGTACTTTAGAGGTAGTAGGGAAATCTTTTGACCAACTTAAGGACCTTCGTGAATTTTCACCTACCGTGATGGATAACGGAAACAAAATTATAGGTAGCGTTATTTATATTGATGCCTACGGGAATGTTGTTACCAATATTAATAGAAACTTTTTTGAAGCTTACCGAAAGGGACGAGATTTTGAGATTACTGCCCGCACGACCAAATTCACTAAGATTCATAATAAGTATAGCGACATCATCAACTTTGACTTAGATAAAGGACAGCGTAAAGGAGCGGGAGACCGCTTAGCTCTTTTCAACAGTGCCAATTACATACAACTGGCAATTTATAAAAGCGACCTGAATACCGTGGGCGGAGCCTCTACCCTATTAGGGCTTGATTTTAGAGATACGGTTACCGTTACTTTTTCTTAGTGAATTAGAAACTGTTTATAAATTTCATGTGGTGCTTTTTAAGCGTGAAATAAAATTATACCATAAAAGATACTACCCATTGGCGGTTCTCATATCGAGTGAATTTTCATAGGCATTCACAAATCGTAATAAACCAACTTCATTAAAAGGTACGTTAGGTCAAGGGGCATAAAACTAAATGCTTCTAGTTCCAGATGAGGGTATAATCCGCAATCAGACACGTATCAATAGCCTTTGGTATAAGTATATGACAAGTGGAAAAACAACTATTACGATAACAAAGAATTTTTAATAAACGCCTTGAATTTCCATTTAGATGAAAAATGACTTATAAACATTCAAAATTAAAAAGTTTCCACACCCTTCCTAAACACCCAAAAGACAACAGACCAAAAAATTAAATGACAACTAATAAATATAGGACTTCCCACAGGGTTAACACTTCTTTTTGAAGCTGATTTTAACTATTTTAGAAGACGTAAATACAGGGTCTAGGTGTTAATAAGTTTGTTTCGCTAAAAAATGCTTTTCAAATATCTTTGTTTCACTCAGGTTTTTTAAAACTTGGTTTAAATTCGAGACATTTTAGACACTATATACCACAATTTGAAATAACGATTCTCCTATGAAATTCATAGTATCCAGTACGTATCTCTTAAAGCAATTACAAGTTTTAGGTGGTGTTATCAATAATAGTAACACACTACCTATTCTAGACAATTTTCTATTTGACCTTGATAATAACAAATTAACGGTCTCCGCTTCTGATCTCGAAACTACTATGAGCTCAGTACTGGATGTAGATTCTGACAACCAAGGTACTATTGCCGTTCCGGCTCGCCTTCTGTTAGAGACACTAAAGACTTTTCCGGAGCAACCCTTAACATTTGTTGTTGAAGACAATAACACGGTAGAAATAAGCTCTAATCACGGTAAATATGCTTTGGCATACGCCGATGGAGCAGAATTTCCTAAAGCTGTTGAACTGGCCAACCCTAGTTCTACTACCCTTCTTGGAGATATCTTGGCTACCGCTATAGACAAAACTATATTCGCAGCCGGTAATGATGACCTTAGACCCGTAATGAGCGGTGTGTTCTTTCAGTTCTCTACAGAGAGTTTAACTTTTGTTGCTACGGATGCTCACAAACTAGTAAAATACCAACGAACTGATGTTACCGCTTCACAAGTTGCTGAATTTATAATGCCTAAAAAACCTTTGACTCTTTTAAAGGGAATATTAGGAGGTAGCGAATCTGATGTTGTTATTGAGTACAATGACAGTAACGCTAAATTCAGTTTTGAGAATACAGAACTTATCTGTCGTTTAATAGACGGTAAATATCCAAACTACGAAGCAGTAATCCCTAAGGAGAATCCGAATGTGCTTTCTATTGCAAGAAATCAATTTTTGAGCTCAGTAAAGAGGGTTGCTATTTTCTCTAATAAAACCACCCACCAGATACGTTTGAAAATTGCTGGGGCAGAACTTAATATTTCTGCAGAAGATATAGATTATAGTAACAAAGCCGAAGAACGTTTAACTTGTTCTTACCAAGGCGATGATATGCAAATTGGTTTTAACTCTCGTTTCCTAACCGAAATGTTGAACAACCTTAACTCTGATGATGTTTCATTGGAAATGAGTTTACCCAACAGAGCAGGTATCCTTACTCCTATTGATGGTCTCGATGAAGGTGAAAATGTAACTATGCTTGTAATGCCAGTTATGCTTAACAGCTAAACAGATACTACTAGAATATAAAAAGCCCCAAGAATTTCTTCTTGGGGCTTTTTCATTTTTATAAGGCGATTATTAAGAGATAAAAGGAATGGTCATAAAGTTACTAGGTTTTTCGCCATTGCTAGCTCTCACCGCATTTACTATAGGCATTACAAAAGCTACTATTCCTATAAAAATTAAGCTTAAGATACCAAGTCCAAAAAGTAATATGGCCGGTACACTTAGAATTGTAAATAGTAGTACTGTCAACTGAAAGTTTACAATAGTCTTACCATGCTCATCCATTCCATTTACCGTGTCTTTTGTTGTGAGCCATAATAATAGCGGCACTATTAGACCGCCAAAACCGGTAACATAGGTCAAAAATTGCGACAGATGTGCAATTACCAATAATTGATTGTTTTGTTCAAGAGTTCTGTTGTGATTGATGATTTCCATTTTTTGATTGTTTTAGGGGGTTCTACAAGTAAGACGACCGAAAACAAAAAATGTTACAATTTCAATCAAATAATAAAAACAAAAAATCCCGCAAGAGCAATGCCTTACGGGATTATATTATAACAAGTTTACTACCCTAAAGCTTACTCTGTAGCTTTATCAGTTTTTGCTTATTCTTGTTTATACTTGATTTCAGTTTACCCAACTTCTTTTCAATTTTGGCAACCTCATTAGGAGAAAGTCTTCCCTTAATTTTATCAACCTCCATTTTATTCCTGATTTTGGCAACCTTACTTTCGTCTTTCTTCAATCCTTTTTCTACTGAGCTGATTTGACTAGCAAGCTTTTCGTGTTTCTTAGTCGCCTTATCAGCGGCTTTTTGCGCTTTTATGATTGCGTCTGCTTCTTTTTCAGCTGCTCTCGCTTCTTTTTCGGCAGCCTTTGCTTCTTTCTCAGTTACTTCAATTTGTTTTCTTAGCTCTTTAGCTTCTCTCTGAGCTATTTCTACTTGAGAAATTGAATCATTCTTAACCTCTTTGACCTCTCCCTCCTGTGCAAATGAAAAAGTTGCCGCTCCAAAAAGAATAACAGAAAATATTAATAAACGTTTCTTCATAATAATATATTTAAATAGTTAATGGAGGACGAAGTTACTTATTTTCTGTAATCCAAAAACATTCCGCTATTAAATTTTTGAAGCCTGTTTTTGAATTTCTGTCTACTTGTTTTTGCCTATTTTTGCAAAAACTTTTCAATGGTTCCTAACGACAATATTATAGCATTGGCAACCCCTTCAGGTGCTGGAGCAATTGCAGTAATCCGTATTTCAGGCGAGACTGCAATAGATACCGCAGCCAATTTTTTAAATCTTCCTACGGGAAAGATTTGAGAAAAAAGAAGAGCCATACGATTAGTTTAGGGCATATTGTAGAAGACAATAAGATATTAGATGAAGTTTTGGTCTCCGTTTTTAAGGGACCAAATTCCTATACCGGAGAGAATGTTGTTGAAATATCCTGTCATGGTTCGCCTTACATTCAGCAACAGATTATTCAGTTGTTTCTTAGGAACGGCTGTAGAACTGCAGATGCAGGAGAATTTACCCTTAGAGCATTCTTGAACGGAAAAATGGACCTCAGCCAAGCCGAAGCCGTTGCTGACCTTATTGCCAGTGACAATGCCGCTAGCCATCAGATTGCCATACAACAGATGCGTGGCGGATTTAGTAATGAGATTAAAAACCTACGTGCAGAGCTTTTAAACTTTGCATCCCTTATTGAACTGGAACTGGATTTCTCTGAAGAAGATGTAGAATTTGCCGATCGCACACAGTTTAATGACCTTCTAACACGCATACAAAAAGTACTAAAAAGCCTAATAGATTCCTTTGCGGTAGGAAACGTTATAAAAAACGGAATTCCTGTTGCCATTGTTGGGGAACCTAATGTTGGGAAATCCACCTTGCTTAACGCTTTTCTTAACGAAGAACGTGCCTTAGTTTCGGACATAGCAGGTACCACGCGCGATACTATTGAAGATGAAATTGCTATTGGTGGAATCGGTTTTCGATTTATAGATACGGCCGGTATTCGGGAAACCCAAGATGTGGTAGAAGGCATGGGCATTAAACGGACTTTTGAGAAAATTGAACAATCTCAGGTAATCTTGCTCTTGGTAGATGGTTCTAAAATTTTAGCCGATAGCGATAAGCTAAAAAACATCACCATCGACTTTGAAAAAATAAAGAACAAAAATCCTTTAAAGCCACTTCTTCTATTAGTAAATAAGGCCGATACCCTTTCCGAAGCTGATAAAGAGGTTATCGCCCAACACCTGGATGCTGTGAATTACCTTTCTGCCAAAACAGGCGAAGGTGTTGAGGAACTCAAAAACAGTTTGTTGCAATTTGTAAATACAGGAGCGCTTCGTAACAACGAAACTATTATAACCAATTCACGGCACTACGATTCACTACTCAAAGCTCTGGAGGAAATTGAAAAAGTGCAATTTGGTATGGAAGATGACCTCTCTAGCGATCTTATGGCTATTGATGTGCGAGAAGCACTATATCATTTAGGGGAAATAACAGGGCAAGTAACTAATGATGAGTTGCTGGGTAATATTTTTGCGAATTTTTGTATCGGGAAGTAAAAAGGTCAATCAACATCCAACTATCATCCTACTAAAGTCTTATTACCAGTGTTTTATGAAAAATTTATTTACTTTTTCTTTCTTCTTGTAGGATGATAGTTGTACATTAGTTGATGCTCATGTGTATCTCTTTGAGTCGTTACAATCATGAGGTACAAAAATGTGTATCTCCTATGAAAATAATATTACGCAAGAAGAAATTAAAAAACGATAAGGAAAGTCTTTATATAGAATTTTACAAGGGCTCTGTAATTACGCCCGAAGGCAAACGTAAATTTTTGAGAGACTTTGAATATCTCGATTTGTACATAGATAAAAGTTCGAATAGTTCTTCTGTTAGAGAAAAAAATAAAGAGACACTTCGGTTAGCCGAAAACATTCTGTCCATAAGACAGGCTGAACATATACAAGGTAAATATCAAATTAAAAATACACGTAAGACCAAAACCAACTTTTTAGACTACTATCACAAACTAAAAGAAGAGCGTTACCAGAGTAAAGGAAATTATGATAATTGGGATGCTGCAGGTCTTCATCTGCAAGCCTACTGCCCTGCTAATATTTCTTTTGATGAAATAGACGAAAACTTTGTAAAAGGATATAGAAAATATCTTGACACCAAAGCAAAAACCAAGTCTGGCACTCCCCTATCTCAAAACACCAAGTATACCTATTACAATAAATTTAGAGCATGTATTGGCCAAGCTTTTGAAGATCAATATGGACTCTGATATAAAAAAATTAGCAAAGGCATTTAAACAAGGTGAATCTCAACGAGAATACCTGACATTTTCAGAACTCAATAGAATGGCGTCTGCAGATTGTAAATATCCAATTCTCAAAAAAGCGTTTATATGCAGTTGTTTGACCGGATTACGATGGAGCGATATTGACCGAATGAAATGGTTAGAAGTGCGAGACGAAGATAATGGAGCCAGAATAATTTTCCGGCAAAAGAAAACTGATGGACTTGAATATTTGGATATCTCTACCTAAGACGCTCTCTATTAGGTAAACGCAGAGGAGCCAGTGAGAAAGTTTTTCAAGGATTAAAATATGGCGCACACTTTAATGCTGAAATACTTAGATGGTGTATGCGGGCTGGTATTACAAAGCATATCACATTTCATAGTGCTCGCCACACCAACGCAGTTTTACTATTAGAAAACGGTGCTGATATTTACACGGTGTCCAAAAGACTTGGCCATAAAGAGCTTAGAACAACCGAAATCTACGCAAAGATTATTGACACTAAGATGAAGGAGGCTGCAGAAATCATCCCTAGTTTAAATATAGAATTATAAAGCGTTTTTTTTAAACTCATTCTTATAGCAGTGTTTAAATTTAATGATATATTGAAGTTACTTTTTGACAGAGCCAAACTTCGTAAAACTGAATATACATTACAGGTTGTTTTATTATTCACCTTGGCCTTGTTATTTTTTGGGTTGAAACCAGTCCTCCCAATGGAACATTCTGTAGGCTTCCCTGAAATAGCGCAATAGATAACTTACCACACATGACTTTTTAATCGTAGTCCTTCAACTTAATGCAGAATTGAGAATGAAGATTTGAATAAAGGAAGTCATGACTTTACGAGAATTTCATGAAGCAATTTAAATTAAGGATAATAACACATTCTGCAATGTAAATAACTAAACTTAGTAGCCCTAAGCAAGAGCTTTTTAGATAAAAAATCTTTAAACAAAGAATTTCAAAAGATATCACAACAATTATAGAAATGCTATACTTAAATTTGATGAAATTGAATTAACTATCTATTGTGTCTGAGAAAAAATTAAAGCATATCGAATTGTTCGCAGGATGTGGCGGGATGAGCCTTGGCTTAGAAGCAGCTGGTTATAAACTATACTTAGCAAATGAACTCTCGCCTATGGCAGGAGAAACGTTCGCTTATAACCTATTAAATGAAACTCTGGAAGGAAATAAAGCCCCACTAAAAACACTCTGGATTAAAAGTCAGTTCCCCAAAGATTCAATAGATAAAAGATTAAGAGAAAATCCTTTTGAAGCACCTGAAGGTAATTATTCAGATATTGATGACTGCACAATACTAAATGATAAATTGTTAATTGGGGACATCAATGAATTACTAAAAATCTTAGAAAAAAAACCTGTTTTAGTAAAATCTATCAAGAATAGTGAAATAGATTTAATCTCAGGGGGACCGCCTTGTCAAAGTTTTAGTTTAGCTGGCAAGAGAGAAAAAAATAATCATAAAAATATATTACCAGAATCTTTTGCTCGATTAGCAGGAATGATTCAACCTAAAACAGTTCTTTTGGAAAATGTAAAAGGCATAACTTCACCTTTTACTGAAAATAAAATAAAATACCATGCATGGCTTGAGGTTTCCAAGGCATTTGTATTAGAAGGTTTTGTACCTGTGTGCATGATGCTAAACTCAAAATATTTTGGTGTACCCCAAAATAGACCTAGATTCATACTATTGGCTTACAGAAAAGATATTTTTAAAAAATTATTAAAAAATAACTTTAACAATGATATTCTAAATTTATCTAATAATTTTTTTGAAAAAGTTTTAAAAAACAAAAATTCTCTCGAGACTATAACAGTTAAAGATTTTAAATATTATGATATTGAAAATAACGCCTCACTATTTGATGGTGTTATTCTACCTAAACTAACCCACACTGAGAGAACTTTTATAAGTTCTGGAGAAGCTATTGGAGATATAAGAACTACCCGATTTTCATATATTGTTAATAAGACCAAAGGAAAATATGCAAATTCACTTAACGATATTTTCAAAATAGATTTTCAGAAAGGCATAGAAGTTAAGAATCATGACCCTAGAAATCATAGTTTTTTAATTAGATCAAGATTTAGATTTTATCAAGTAGTTGAGCAATTTCGAAATGGATTAAAAAAAGGTGCAATAGATATGTTTACGGGTAAAAACATTTCCGACGACCTAAGAGTAGAATTGTTAGATGAATTTTCACATCATAAACTGTTATTTTTTGATGAAAATACAAATCGTGAAATTGATATTATTCCGCAAAGCATAAAAGAGGTTGAACAATTATTGAAATTGATTCCTACTAAAAAACATTCTCAAAGAGCACTAGCTGAATTTGAGCCCGCTCCTTCACAACTTACAATTCCAGATGATTTATGCCATTATCATTCTGATCATCCCAGAACACTTACCGTAAGAGAAATGGCTCGCTTCCAATCCTTTCCAGATTGGTTTGAATTTAAATCTAAGGTTACTACAGGAGGGCAAATGAGAAAATTTGAAGTACCGCAGTATACCCAAGTAGGAAATGCTGTTCCTCCATTATTGGCAAAGTCCTTAGGAGAATTGATAAAAACACAGTTGAATAGTATAAATTAATAAAAGTGTATACTAAATCGTAATATATTTAGTCAATTTACTCCACCTTTTAATATTAGAGTTATGGACTTGAAACAATTGCGTTATAAGAATCTCTTTTCCATTTTCGTTAAGCTTTTTAATTTCTGTAAAATCTTTTTCAGGAACCTTATGAATAGAAATACTTCTATCATTTATTACAACATTAATAACTTGTTCACTATTATCAAATTTCACATTAATGGTCTTTAAAAGAACAATTTTTTTCCATTTTCTAGGTTGAATTCTTATGTCATTTTGAAAAGAATTACAAGAAAATAAATGATTACAGAAGTTACAAGTCTTAGGAAAAGGATTAGCTAAAGTATCTAAATTTCCACTTTGTATGATTCTATTAGTAGACTCTATTAAATCATCAATCCTAAGACCTTGAGCAAGGTAATCTTCTCGTGTACATTTGAATGAATAGATTTGATTAATACCTAGGCCTTTTATAGTCAACTCTATGTTTTCCGCTTCAATTTTCTCCGTTTGAAATATAATGTAACCATATGCCTTTAACTGGCTAATATAAGCTTCTTTAACTTTTACATTTACACCGTTATCAATATCATATAACTCACCTGTTTTAAAATCAGTTATTCGTACTTTATTACCGTTCTTTTCGAATAAATCAATTATTCCATGCACATTTTTAAAACTAACTATTTTCTCAGAACTAACTACTGCATTGGGTAATAAAGCATAATCAGTCAAAATTTTAAAAGTATTTAATTTCTTAGGATAATATGCTGGCACCCAATATTTAATATATTCCAAAGCATTTATACCTTGTTCATCAAAACTAATTCTTCCACTTACCTCTTTAAAACATTGTTCCCATTTACTTTCAAACAAGTTTAAATCATATAATTCATTGTAATAACCTTCTAGAACTTTGTGGATTAAGGTACCCATAAATGAATTAGGATTAAAACCATTAGCACCACCTTTCGATTTAACAATATTTCTATCTAAGACAAATTTCAATTTGCACTTTTCAAATGCAACAAGCATACTTGGGCTAATCTTATCAATAGTATTTAATAATTTTCTCTTTTTCAATTGTTGTTTTTTAACCACCTAAAAAATTCTTCGTAGCACCATGCCATTCTTCTATTTAAATTAAATGTATCAGCAAAAAATATTCTTTGCGAATTTTCACATTCAGCAACAACGTGAGAAAGAGCTGTGGAATTTGGAAAGCTTCTAGTGTTCCAAAAGGGGTGAACAACTATAATATTAATATCTTTATAGCTAATTATCGGAATATTTTCAACAATGCGATAATAATTTGAATTTTCAATTATATCAATACTTAGGTTCATTGCAAAATCTCTAGCATATTCATTTGCTATTTCAGGCCAATCAGCAATTTCGATATAATCCCAATTGCCATCCAAACCAGATATATAATTTTCATCCGACAAAACCCTAATAAGACCAATAGCTAATCTCCAATCTAAAATTCCATGGTAATTTAAATTTCTATAATTTCTAAGATCTTTATAACAAGAGTCTTTGCAACTTTTAGCATGCTCTTTATTAATAAAACTATATGTATATCTATTCTTAGGTGTCGGGTTTAAGCACATTTCAAAAAAATCATCAATATGATTGTGCAGATATTCCACAAATCCGGAGCCATTAGGCAACTCATCAGATAATACAATTCTACCTGTGCTTCTTTCTGTTATGTCATTTAAAAACTGTTCTGTTATTGCTGCTAATTCAATTTCCTCAGGAGAGACATCCAAATAATCAGCTAAACATCTTTGCAATAAATAAGCTGCTGAATGAAAAGCACCCTTTGAACTAACTTTATTACCTTGATTAGTTGTATGAAAAGGATTAATATCTAATGAGACATCTAAATATGAGGGATGTAACCTAATTACATTAGTTATCTTTTGAGCTCCCAATGAGAATTTTTGACCTTCTTGAGCTTCGTCATTTAATTTATATTTAACTTGATTTCTTTTTATCGCCTCGTCAAAACCAAATCCTAGTTTCTTTTTTAAATCTAAATCAAAAAGCTGATTTGTACAAATAGCATGATGTATAGTATCAGAAGTCTGAAGAAACCTAAACCCATCAGTTCCATTTGTATTTAAACGCCAAGTATAATCACTTGGAGCCAATCCTACGACACAATTACCATGTAGACTTCCTTCATCATTAGGATTTATTGCCTCAGAAAATAGCAAAGGCTTTGAAGAACTAATTTCTTGATCCACCTCCCTATCCTGTGGCTCGTTACTCCAATCTGTTCTAAAGGCATTAGGAGAAACTACCAAATACGCTACTTCTGAATTTTCATCAATTTCATCGTGTTTCTCTCCTTCAACATAAGGTAAGGTTCGTAATATATTATTCTGAAGATTTACGACAACCCAAACAGGATTTTTATAAGCTTCGCTATCAAAATAACGAGCTTTCCATGTTCCATTATCACTAAAATCTCTATATATCTCACTTATTGCCGGACTTAATCCTACACTTGTATAAATCCTTTTATCTTTAGTTTTTTGAGCACCCGGAGCGAAATCAAAAATAGCTCGCTCTAGTGGTCGACTAATTGTTTTAGCTTCATAAACAAAATCAGATTTTTTCTCAAAACCTAAAATAAGATTTCTAAGACCAGTTGGCATTCCTGACATTGGCAAAATCCCAGAATCAGCTAAAGCTTCTGACAGGTCCCCAAATTGGTATAAACTTTGGATTTTAGAAAACTTTGGATAGAAAACCTCATGGATCCACTGTATAAAACCTTCAACACTGTATTCTAAAAATAACTCATTATTAACATACAAATTTAGTGTTAAGGCATCATAGATGTATTTCCAATTTTTCTCTTCATCAATCCATTTTTTAAGATTATTAAAATTATTAACTTCTTCATTGAAGAAAGCTTCTATTTTTCCAAACTCACCATGAACCGAGCCAGAAAATCTAAAATCTTCAAAATACTTTTGTAGAATACCTTTGATGACCATTCTATAAAGTATCTGCTCTTGTGATTGACTTAGGAAGGGAACCGGAGAAAGGTCTCCTGTCATCCTCTCTGGATTATTGAAAAAGTATTCATCATGACTTCTACCTCTGCAAAAGGTTAATGCAATATTAAATGCTTGCCCTGCACGTCCAGCTCGTCCAACCCTTTGTTGATAATTAAAACGCATAGGAGACATGTTTCCTTGGTAGACCGCTTGAAGCGAACCAATATCAACACCAACCTCCAAAGTTGTTGTTACACTTAACAAATCAATTTCCTCAACAATCTTGTTATCGCCTGTAATTATACCTTTAAAAAGTCTCTGCCGTTCTAATTGGTTATCTGTTTGACCCGTTAGCTCTTCACATCGCATCCTAATTACCTCTTGATTATTCAAAAGTTTTAAAGCATTAAAATTACCCTTTCTAACTTCCTTTGCTGTAATTTCAGAAGTTCTAGGTAAACGTTTAAAACAAGACTTACAAATTCCTGCTGATTGATGTAGGTGAACAGTTTTACAAAATGGACATTGATATACTACCTCGTTATCCTCGGCAAAATATATCCTTAAATTTTCGAGATTTAATACGCCATCAAAATGAGAGTAATCATTGGTTAAGGTATTCCATAAAGCATTGCCCAATTGTTCATCATCCAACCCTAAACGCAAAGCAACACTTTTAATATACTTTTTTTCTGGACGCCTGTTACTTAACTTTAGATAGTTAAGAACACTACTCTGAGTATAATCTGTGTATTTGTGTTTAAAATTATCTCCTAAAATTCTAGCTAAAGAATTTAGTGCTTGTTCATAATCTGTATCATTAATTAATACTGGAAAGGGGCTTTTGACATTAGTTGACACCTTTACCATTCCTAATCCAGAAGATTCAATACTATAAAATAAACGTCCAAATATAAAAGAACTTATTTCTCTATATACTGGAATTCTAATAACACTCATTAACTTTTCTTGAGAATGCTTCCCTACAATTTTACCAGTATTGATTTTATTTTCCTGCCAGTTAAAACAGTCTTTCCAATGCTCCGTACGTTCAGAATAGTTTTTACCCTCTCGTACCTCAAGACGTTCTTTAGAAGATGCAGGCCCTGCAGGGTTAACGCCTTTCCCAACTAAACCAAAAATAATTTTATCAACTAAGTCATCTAACTTGATAGTAGCCTGTTTAACATCAGAAATCAATCTTTCTTCCTCAATAGTTGGCTCAAAACCATCATCATCATTAATACTTTTATATGCTTTGTTAATTCGTGATGCATACTGCTTATCCATTTTTGACAAAAGGACCTTAGTATCTACTTTATTATTCTCTTCAATAGAAACAAGCAATTCTTTTGCTAAAATCGTTTCATCTCTCTGATTTAATAACAATTCTCTTATGATTTGATTGTAATTTTCCTTCTCAATATCATTAGCAAATCTGGCAGATTCCTCTCTACTATCAGAAAAAGCTACTAATTTTCTCTTTTGTTTATCAGTATTTGGGATAGCTGTAAATAACTCCTTGGCCAATATTTGATTTGTTTTACCAAACCCAGTCCTAAACCCCCTAATTGGCGATTTTCTTCGCAGTCGATATTGATAGTCTGCAGCACAACTCGGACAACTATAAGGAAGCGCAGTGCCAACCTCATTTGATGGCTCCACACCGCTATTTGGATTAAAATACAACCCTTCTACAGTATTCTCTTTCCTATTGAAATATAACTTCCCGTTATATATACCTAAATACCTTTTCTCCCATAATTCTTCCTCCAACAATTCGGAAATGATTTCGTCTCTTTCTAAATATTTAGGCCAAAATATGGCATAATCAAATTGAGTACGTCTTTCAACCATTGCTGATTGAGATTTTTCAGGAATACTTTCGATTTCTGGGGGAGTTGTAATGATCTCATCTCTAAAAGATTTTTTATCTGTGTATCTTATTTTCGTTCCTCCTATAAATGTTGATCCACAATTTTCACAATACAGAGATTCAAAAACTCTTTTTTCTCCAAACTTAATACTTGAGGCTTCCAATAAATCTTCAAAAGGATTTTCATTCCTACTTTTACTAAACTCACCATCATCATCATTTTTTAAAGTAGACCAAAGCCCTTCAATATTTCGTATAAAAAAGTGCATTCTAAATCGTGGCAGATTGCAAACTATAGGTTTTCCGTATTCTGTATCGAAAAGACCACGAATTAACAAAAGACCTTTAGTTGCTTTATAAATTAACTCATCGTTGCCTAAATCCCCGAATAACTGTCTTCCTAAAGAAATAAATTGTTCCGTTTTATCTTCATCTTCCTTCTTATTAAAGACAGGAAAGGGTCTAAATCTATACTCTTTAGCCCCCAAGTCCTTAGATTTAAAAGCATATATTAATCTTGATTTAAGGTTTTCATCATTATTAATATCAGTCAATAATCTAGGGATTGCATCACCAATATCTAAGTTTAACCACCTTGCAATTTTTATGGCCAATTGTTTAATAAAAACTCCTTCATCTAAACTAAAAATTTCAGAAGAAAATTCAGCTATTTTAATAAAAGTGGCTGGATCAATAGATTCATTTTGTTCTTTTGGTAATTTATAAGTACCATCTATAACTTCCATTTCTTTATCAATACCAAAAAATCCTTTAAGAAATGATTGACTATCCTTATATTCTTGACTACCTTCTTGTCCATCTAATGACGCTGAGGATGCTAAAAACCTAATTTTAGAAGAAGAAGGGTCTATATTTAATCTAGAATATAAAAGCCTTAATAAATAAGAAATTTCAGTTATGGAGTACCTCTATATAGGTGAAGTTCATCTATTACAATATGAAAAACTCTTTCTTCTTTTTCAACTTTTATTTGATCTGCGCTTAAATTTTGCAAATCCCAATCAGTACTACATTCTAACCATTTCTTAGTTTCGTCAAGCATACCACTCTCTATTGCTCTCATTAAAACAATACTAAGCATCGAAAAGTTAGTTATCAATATATCTGGAGGAGTCTGATGCATATCAAAACGTGACCGCATCTCCGCCCCATCCAATCTTTGAAAATTAGTCTTTAATTCTAATTTCTTATCCTCCGAAAGATTCTGACCTTCATCTGATAACAAATAAGATTCAATCTCATTATATGTGTTTTCTATATTACTAAGTTGAACTTTTAGCTGAGACCATTTGGATTTATTAACTATAATTTCACCGTCCTCATTCAATTTAGATAAGGCTCCTGAAACTGGTGTTGTACTATTATATCTACCAAAAAATATTCGATTCCCATTTAAATATTCATCACAAAAGTTACGGACATTATCATTATCCAATGTCATTCTTAATCTAGTAAGTTGATCTTCCACTAGGGCATTCATTGGGTAAACAATTAATGCTTTCATTACTTGTGGACGATTCTCATTGGGTCTTTGTAAGACCCGATTGCCTAAAATTGCATTATCCCCTTCAATTAAAATATTAGTCGCTCCTTGTCTATATGAATGAGGACCAATTTCATTCACAACAGCAGGAGATTGTATATATTTAGATAAATCTTTAATCAGATATGCAACTAACGGAAGTAAAAATGCTTCTGTTTTACCTGAACCTGTTCCGGACGTTATAACGCAATTATTTCCTTTCAATGCCGACTTTAGCATTTTGTACTGATGTGTATACAAAGGAAAATTTCCTGTAAACAATCCTTTAGAAACAAAACCCTTAAAAAGAGCAGCATCTTCTTTTGTAAATCCAAAAAGATCGTTCTCTGTTAAGTATTTAATTTCTTTTCCTTCCGCACTTTCATATTCAAGGAGTGGTTCAATCCAAGGTTGTCTATATAATACTTTATCAGAATTTAATAAATGTTCCCTATTACTTTCAAATTCGTCATAACGAGTTCCGAAAGCCGTTTTTATATAAGATATATAACCGTCTTTTACCTTTTCAAAAATGCCTAATGGATTTATCATTTCTATTTTATTGAAGTAGTTTTTTGATTTAGTTTAAATTCTATTATTTCGATGATATCATCATGAATATTTTGATACTTTCTATATGCTTTTTTATCTATCCATTCAATAACCGGAATTTGTGCATTAATTAAAACCAACCCTCTTTCTATCCAAAACGGCAAGCTCATATTTAAAGGCACATAAAAATCAGAAACAGACTTTACGTGATGATATTTTCTTAAAAAGACATTTTTCTCTATTAATTTAAAACTAGCTAAAGCATAGTTATCTAAGATTTTACTTCCGAATTCATCCTTGTATATATGGATAACTTGTCTATCCTTGAACCCATCATACCTTATTAAAGCCGGTGACTCCATACTGCTGACATTTTGATTAGTTTCTTTCCAGATATAACTATTAGGTTCAAATATTAGTTTCCTATGATGATCTGTGTGATATTCTAATTTAGAATTTAAATAAACATCTAATTCGTCCACGGATCTTTGCGTATAAAAACAAGCTAATTGATATATAGCGAAAGAACTATTAAAAGGGTTTTCAATGTTATTAATGAATTTAATACCCATTCTTTCAGCTAAGATTTTAAATTTATCTAAATCACCCAACTTATCATATATCTCAATTTTAATAGGAAGTATTTCTTTATATTTTTCACTGTGAGAAGTCAGTTTTATTATGAGGTTTAGCTCTGTACAAACAGTAACTAATTTGTTCATAAATACTTGATTTCTGAACCCAGTTAAGAATGCCCTTAAACCCTTTTCAGTCTCAATGAACAATAAATTTGATGGAGAAACTTTAATTCTTTCTCCATAAGATTCAAAATTAATATATCCCAAATCTCTCCAATAATGCATTATTCGCTTACCAAATTTCGCATCTATTTTAGGATTCAATTCCCGAATTAACGAAGGAAACTTATAAGTGTCAATGGTATTTACTACGGATAAAAATTTCAATAAATTTTCTCCTTTATGATTTTCTGAATTGACTAAAATATGATTGTTTTTAGTAATATAATCAACTTTAGTAGGCTTAAATATGTACCATAATTTTTTGTGCCAAGTATTAAAGTTAGTTACATTGAAATCTATTTTATTAAAGTCATTTGGAATATCAAATATATCATTAGATTGAATCTCTCTCTCGATTATATTTACACCATCTTCGTTCTTTGAGTATGGTCTAACAATATTATTAATGTCTCTAGATTTTAGACTACCAATCGTAAAAGAAAAATGACTAGTTATTTTTGAAATTTTCTCATAAATAAAAAATTCAGTATTCTCCCGCAAAACACATGAAAATTCGAACAACCCCTCTGATTGGCCTAAGGCCTGAATTAACTCAAATTCTTCATTACTATTTTTACACTTTGCAACTAATTCCGGGGTTGATACAGGTCCATAATATTTAAATTGACAATCAAATTCCTTTAAAATTAACCTTCTACGATTTAGTAAAAAATTACCGATAATTTCAATTTTACCTTCAATTTTCTGCCTATAACCGAGAAGATTAGTTAATTTTTTAAAATGAATTTCAGATAAATTTTCAAATTCGATAAAATAATAATCTTGCCAAGGAGCTTTATAAACTTCATTAGGAACATCAATTTCCCTAAGTATCAAATCAAGCTTTTCTTTATCAACAAGTAAAAGTATAATAAGGGCATTAGTTGGTGTTATTACCTCCACCCATTCCTCTAAATCTCTATTTAAAACAAGCCATTTAGGTCTACAATTGATAGAAAACCTTTGAATATTTCCTTTTATTAACAGCGTGCTCTTTTGATTGGGAACCCAATTAAATTTTATTTTTTTTGAATACTCCTTATACTCATGTTCGACATTGAAAATATTGTCTTTACAAGAAACAACATCTTCCTCCAATTCACTTGAAAAGGCCCTAAAATGAATTTCATCAGAACCTACTACGTCATCCCATTGAGGCAATTCTTTCAAACAAAAAAGTAATGGAATTGACGGTTTTCGAATTGTTCCGGAGTGAGATGAAATTATTGAATAATCAAAATGATTTAGATAATAATCATTTATAAATTTTAAAATTATTTCTTTTAATTCAGAATCTTCTCTTAGATAGTCTAAGATTTTATCAGAATTATTGATTTTATGTTTATTTTCTCTAAAAATTTCCAGCCATTTTTCTGGAGAAATCTCTTCTTTGGGCACTATTCCGATTTCGACAAGTACATCAAATAATTGCTGAAAATGATGTGAGTTAAACAAGCCATGGCGTTCTATCCGTGACACATATTTTCTCTGTGGGCTCTTTGGGTCTTTCATACTAAAATAACCCAGCTTCTTCGCCTTATAGTTTTTGGACCAATCCTCCAAATCTATCCACGCCAACTCAAGAATATCTCTTGCAAAAGATGTATTTATATCACCCCATTTATTATTGAACCGTTCTTTTCCCGCATCATTGATTCGGTCATATACATTGTTAATACTTAAGCTCTCGCTTTTTGATTCAGAAAGGCATAAAATTAAGTAAATCAATAATCCAAAATATTCTGGCAAAGGTTTTCTTAAATTTCTTCCATTTATAATCTTTGAGCTGCTTGAAAAATATAATTTATTAAAAACATCCTTAAAAGACTTTACTCTTAAAAGTCTTTCTATAGACAATTCAAAATCAGAAAAATTGAATCGAGAATCTGATATTTCTTCGAATAATTCTCTGTAAACAAAAAAACACTCAATTTCTTCTCCTTCATTATTAGAATTAAAAAAATAATCTACAAGTAATTTATTCCACTTAATATAATTGTAAATATATGTTTCACAATCATTAATTTCGTCGTCAATCAATATATAGTCCGAGGTTTTACTTGAACTATTGATAGTATCTACCAATGTTTCTTGACCTGAATCAGTTTTAATTGAATTTAAATTTTTAACATCTTCAAAAGATATTGATATCTGTGAGTTTCTTTGCAATTCATATTCATTCCATACCTCCTGACTCAATTTATTCATGTTACCATGACTATAATTCCCAAGCCTTTCCAAACTTCTAAACATTAAAGTCTGAGCCTCTGTAGAACGAACTGTCCTTTCTAGTTTTTGTGCTAAAAACTGAATCTCAGGATTATTCTCGTGTAGTCCGACTCCATTCAGTTTTTTGTAAAGATGATAAACCTGAATTATTTCATCTTTAGTCCATCTTTGACCAGATTTGAGGTTTTTTTCTCCTCCTGCAATTCTTTTATAGGACATATAGTAATTTCACAATTTATTTTAAAATAAGACATAATCTAAAGTTATAAAAAACGTCTAACTGTGCAGCTTTTAAGCATTTTGTTTTTTTGCGTGTGAATCATAATATATTATCACATCACCGTTAGTTATTATCAATAGTTCTGATTTACTGAAACATGTTAATTACTGTAAAGATTTTTTCATTTTCCAATGAAACCTTTCAGTAATTAGTAGTACTCAATCTTGACTTTGAGTCATTTCATAATTCCCATTACTTTATCCCAACTAAGTTATTCACTTAGGCTAAGAAAATCTAACTCTCAAATTAAATAACAAACCTTCCCATAACATGGGGATCTTAAAAATAAAATTAACTAGTATAAAGCAATTAATGTTACGGTATCCCGTAAATACAAAAATTTAATACGTATTAAAATTCGAGTTTCCTCCTCTTATTTTTTATTCAAATCCATTTCACTCAAAGGAAGAGGCATGATTTTAATAAAAAAACAGGCTTACTTATATCAAGATAGAAAAACATCTCAAACAATCTATTTGATATAAGTGTTAAAATCATAAAATTAAACCCTAATCCGTATGGCTATAATATTGTTTGTTGAACATGATAATTAAAAGACCAAGAACCTTAACATCTAATAGCTTTCCTGCTTTAATAATCTTTTCAGTCAATCTTTTATCTGCTTCACTAGGTCGTAATGTACCGCTCGGATGATTATGTGTTAGAATTATTGCGGTTCATAGTGTCTTTAAAGTCGTGGCGAAAATTATACGTAAATCAATTATAGTACCTGTGATTACTCCTGTAGATATTGTACTTATTCCCTTTACCACATTACTGTTATTAAGATAAACTACTTTAAATAATATAAATAGCTCAATGGTTTCTTTATCCCAAGATTTTTTAGAATTTAATTTCTATCTTTTTAAATTTTTGATGATGAGTATTACTCATATTTTTATGTAATTTAACTTAGAAGCTAAAAGCTTCACTGTTTTGAAAATTTACTATAGAATATAGATTTATAACATAATCTTATTTATTAATATTTAGAATGAATTATTAGTGCCTCGGAGCAACAGTTAAAATTTATCAAGGCTTAAAATTCAAACCTTATACTATGAAAATTAATCTTACCAAAGAAGAGAAGAAATATATTGCACATGAGTTTAGTTCAGGAAGATATACAAACAGTGATAAATTACTAAAAGATGCTCTACTGACTCAAAAGATGCTTAAAGACAAACAGAAAGAGGACTTAAGGTCTAAAATAAAAGATGGTTGAAAAGGCCCCGAAAGCAAGACTAATATCGCAGATATTATAAAATCTAAATTAAAAAAATAGTGTCTTAGTCTTTATCAAGTATGGGTCATAAAGAAAAATTTAATAAACCATTTTTCTAATAGTAATTCATCTATAAATATAGACCTCTCATTAATAAGCCTTTTTAAACTGTCCATTTAATGATAGGAAACCACACCAATAACAGTATTTGTTGAATTCACAAATGACTATTCCCCATAGGACAATCGAACAATTAATTTTATAGAAAAAGTAAAATAGACCATAAGGCAATTACCAGAACTATTAACAAAGTCATCTTACCTAAAAGTATATTAAATTTACCATTCAGTGATTTCTCAAAGTGGTCCAACTTGTCAAGTACCTTTTTCATTATATTTTAGGTTGTTTAGATTTATACAATGTAAGTTAGTATGATTATTCCTTGATTCAAAAAGAGTTTTGCCAAGCATTAATTCGAACAACAAAAGGCCACCTCTTAACGGCAAAAGGTCAACCAGATTCTCATATCGAAATAGATACGGCTAATTATTACATAAAATTTATGGCATCAGCCCCTCATCCTTAAAACTATAATATTTCTTCAACGGAGTAACAATTAGATGATCAAGAACTTTAATATCCAACAGGTCTCCAGCTTTAATTATCTTTTCAGTCAATCTTCTATCTGCTTCACTAGGTCTTAATGTTCCGCTAGGGTGATTATGTGTTAGAATTATCGCGGTTGATAGTGTCTTTAAGGCCGTGGCGAATATTATACGTAAATCGATTACTGTTCCCGTTATACCTTCAGTTGAAATTATACTTATACCCTTTACTACATTGCTATTATTGAGATAAATCACTTTAAAAGTTTCAAAAAATTCAATTGTATCTTTATCCCATGAGTTTTGAATTATCTGGTTAGCATCTCTTGATGATTGTATTTTAAAAGGTTTTTTAGAATTAGCCCTTTGACTGTAACTGATTTTAATTTCGTTTGCTTTTTCCATCTTTTTAATTTTTTGATGGTGAGCGTTACCCGGGTTTTCTATGAATTAGACAAATACTTTCATTTGGCGTTTCATAGAAAATCTGGAGCTTGCAAAGCAAAAAACTAAAAAGTGGTTGAAGTTGCTAAATTCAGCTAGAGTCCAAATTGAATATTACTCTAAATGTTGTTAGAAGTGCCATTGTAAATCTAACTAACCTCGGTCCACCTCGTAAACCCTATTTGTACGTCTCCCCTCTTTCTACCTTGGTTCCTTAGATTTTCAACCAATCTTGAATTCGGGATTCCAGTCATGGTCAATGATTTACTGAATCTCTGAGAAGAAATTAGGGTAACCTCCATTACACCAATGATTCGAGCAAAAAAGGAGCGGTAAACTCTATAATCTTTGATTCTATAAAAATTAATGTAATTCGTTGTTCTAGTAAACACCCCACGCTTTAGAATTATACTATCTTGAGTAATAGTATAGGTTATCATCCTCAAATACAAAAACTGATAAATATAAATCACCAAAACCAACCATGAAATGTACTCTCCTAAAAGAAATTCATATTGCAACAGCTCATTAGCAGGAAATATTAACGACCCCTTTAGATAGTATACCACAACAAATAAAATCAGGTATGGTAGTCTTTTAAAAAAGATATATAAATTAGTAGCGCGAAGTGTCATGTTCTATGGGTTAGATTGTTTAAATTAAGTATCCTTTACGGTAGTATTATAAATCCAAGTTCAAATATTTATTCCGTTTTTTCTTTACTGAAGTAGTCTCAGTTGCTTGGTCCTTGAATAGTGCTTTTGTCTTGTATAATCCGTTCATAGTTTCTTTCTATGTCATTTTTACTCACCTCCTTTATTTTAATAGGTGCAGGATTACTTTCTGAAACGAAAGGCTTAAACTGAACACCTAATAGCTCTCTATCATTACCTTCAGCCAAAACTCCATAAAACTGACCAACATTCAGTTTAGTTATATCTTCGGCACGGACTTTATTCATCTCTTGAACTCGCTCACTTTCTCCATTAGAGGTACTATAAGAACCTCCGAATATTATCCATCCAGAACTACTGGAACCTTTATTTTTAGTCCACATTCTTGTTTCATGTGTTCCGAAAATTTCTTTTATCATCCTGGCCGAATTAGAATTTGTTGTTCGCCCATAGAACTGATTTCCTAAATTTGAAATGATACCTGGGCTTTTTCCGGGCCATATTTATCATTTATTTGACTGATATCTTGAGCGCCAAAAATTGTGGCAATTTTATTACTTCTACCGGTTGCTGGAATCTGTTCAAAATTTGGTATATAAATGGTTGGAGCTTCATCTAACATAATTACACTTTGATGCCTGTTTGGTACATTCATCATTTTACTGGAAACCGAAATAATTAATGAAATTACCGGCGCATAAGTTTCTGCCAAACTACTTTCGTTACCAATAGATAAAAACTTTGGCGAATCGGGGTCATTCAAGTTTAAGTCCAAATCATTTCCTGAAAGAATCCAAAACACATCAGATGTATTTAAGGTAGAGAGCGCATTTTGTAAAGTTGACAAAACGCCTGCGACTTGCTTTTCCGCACCCCTCTCTATAGCCTGCAACAAGCTTACAATCATTCCTCCTGCCACTGGGTCTTTATTAACTTCCGATAGCAACATTTCAATATTACTATGCAGTAAAAGGCTTATAATATGTGGTAGCGTACAATATTTGGGGTGTTGGTTGCGCATATACCAAATTAAACCAGCTAGTATGTTCTGCGCATTTCTGCCCCAAAAATCTTGTTTAGCAACTGTTTCTGGCAGAAGGTTATTAATTAAGGCTTTACTAAATTCAATTGCATAGGCTGTTTTTATTAAATACTTAGGGTCCAATGGATTGATGCGATGGCTTTTTGTAGCTTCTGAAAAATTCACAAAGTAGTAATCAACTTTACTATTGTATTTACTGGCCGCTTTATACACATGCCTAGTGAGTTCAGGGCTTTTAAAATCATACAAAATACCAGCATAAGACTTTTTTACCATTTGATCAATAATAGGCTCAAAGAGGCTCTTGCTCTTTCCGCTACCTGCTCCTCCCTGAATATAAACACCCCTAAAAGGGTTATCCAAGTTAACCTTACCAGTTGTTGTTTTAAAGCTAAAACCTAAGGGTGATGTTTTAATTGATTCAATTGGAGCTTCCTGTTTAAAAAATAATACCATATGATGAACTATAGGATATATGGCAAAAATGAATGTGGTAATACCAAGACAATTAGAAAGTATTAACCATAACATAGGCACTTTAAAAGTCTTTGAAATAAGATACATTCCATAGATAGTTACTCCTATTAAAATCAATCCTTGGGTAATTTCCATTGATTCTGAATTCATCATTAATGGTTTGAATAGCAAAATGGGCATTAAATTTTTCATGTGAGTTTCTTTTTTGGTTTACAATTCAATGTCTCGTGATTTTTGATGTTGCTGATTTAGTTCTAACGCAGCTTCTTTTTCTTGACTAATTTTTAATTGAGCTTCTATTTTTTCTTCTCTACTACCATTTTTTAAAGAATTTTGAATCGCAAATTTTTCAACCTCTTTACGTTGATATTTAAACATCTTATCAAAGCTGTTTTCATTTTGGGCTATCCATTGTTTTCGGTCAAAACCAACATGATATTTATTATTTCCTATAGTTCGTGTAGTCGATTTTTCATTTGCAACAGGGCTTAGTTTCAATCGCTGCGTTTGGTCTTTTCTACTTACTATGACATGAACATGTGATTGTAAGCCCGGTTTCTTGTCACCTGACTTTAGCATTTCCAAAACGAACTTCCTTATCATTCCCTTTAAAAGCTCTATCATGCTCAATTTTGGCATAGTAGACTAAGTCCTTACCTGATTTTAAGCCCTTCTCTTCTCGATTAAAGTTTTTTGCATAATTATCCATGACCACTCTGGAATAACCCCTTAGTAAATCATTATATCGGCCAAATTCCGAGTTGTTCATTTGAGTAGTGTTTTTCACGGATCTTCCTCCTGTGGCAATCGTCGAAATATGTTTTAATTCATCTTTACTAAAACTGATGGTTGGGGCAAAATACTTAGCATCTTTTTTTCCAAGCTTAGCGATATTTTTATCAATATCTTCCTTCACTTTCATCTGGCTAACAGCATCTGACTCATGCCCAAAAAAATATTGTTGACGGCTCCGAATTTCAATTTCCTTATTTCGACTGGGCGCTCGGTTTGCATTTTTCTCTAACTCTTTATTTTCCTTATCCAGATAATTTACCAACTGAGCGGAACTACCTTTATTTCCACTTCCCATGCTACTATGTGGTTTGCTAATTGGCATGATCAAATACTCTTTTTAGTTTTTGATTGATTCCCGATTTATCTTTTGCGTCTAAAAATTCTGCCATGACAGTAAAAGCCATTTGCATTTTAACTAGTTCGGATTTGACATAATCCGTTCGTTTTTGATCTGCAGAATTCATCTGACCTAAAAGATTTTGCAGATTTTCGGTAAGGCCATCAAGCACTTCCTTCTGAAGATTGTCACTAGTATAAATTTCATCACGCATTGGTTTGAGAATATCTCTCTCTTGCACTCTCAAAAAGGATACGATTCGCTTATCTAAAGCTTTAATCATAACTGAAGGATTTTCATTAATTGCATCCCTTGGATTAATTCCTGTTTTCTTGAAATATATAATCATCGCCTCTACCAATGCTCCAATTGGACTACCAAAAGTCTTCGCCAGAGCTTTAATCTCTTTATGACTTCTTTCATTAATTATGATACTTTTTTTAATCATTTTATATAATATATAGCTGTTATCCAATGACTTAAAACCATAACTATAAGTAGATTATAATTTGTTATAGTGACTGTTTTCCTTCAAATGGCCTATTCCTGTTAGGATGGCAGGCCCCGCAGGGCGAGTTGGAAAGGGGTGCAGCCCCTGTCCGACTCGCTCTTTAAAAAAAGACAACTCAAAACCTCCTACTCTTACCGCCTAATTCAATGAAATTGAACATTTCAAAAATCCGGTCATACACCTGAATCCCATAAATCTTTTTAAAATCTTGAATGGAATGATTCGTAGTTACGAAGGTTTTAGTACCTCTTTCTTTGAAATTATTATATCGTATTTGTAGTATTCTCCTAAATAAATTTTCCTTTACTCCCCATAGTTGAACCATCTTCTCAGTACCTAAATCATCAAAATGAACAGGACCTCTACTATACTTATCAACTACTTGCTCACCATGTTTGTTAAACTCTGTAACCACGTCATGAACAGATACATTTGAAAACCAAAATTGCATCAAATTATACTCAAGACATATCTTTCTAATGATATCAAAGACAGAACTTTTACCGGTCCCGCACGGGCCATATATCATCAAACCTTTTCGTAATTCACCTTTCGTTTCAGTTTCAAAGGCTGGGTCATTTGTGAAATATTTGGCGATTAAATCTAAAAAGTCTTTGTTTTCGTCATCTACGACGAAGGAGCGATTTAGAGTTTTGAAGTAGTCTTTACCAACTTTCCAGAGCAGGGTTTTAAACTGATTTGTTGAAATAGCATGCACCTTTTTGATTTCAGGTTTTGACCAAATGGTTTCAAAATAATCGATGGTTTTTTGATTGGCTTTTTTGTTTTCTTCTACTCGGATTTTTCTTTCCGAATCGATTTCTAAATCAAGGTTTTTTTTTGTTTTTTGTCCTAATGAATTTTTCATTTTTTTCTCGGATTAACGTTCTTATTTTTTTTACTTGCTCTATTAATAGATGTATTACTATTATCTATTAATCTGTTGTCATCATTCGCATTCTGCGAATTGTGATTATGCGAAGTGCTGCTCGTCGAATTCTGACAGTGCGCAATAGCAGTTTTTAGGTACTGCGAAACTTTTATATATCTGATTGATCCTGTTTGTGTTTTAATAACCTTTCGGGTTATCATTCCTTTGTCAACTAAACATTTTATAACATTAGAAACACGACTTTCTGAAATCCCAAAAAATTCTGCGAAATATTTATTTCCGGCATAACACCCCCTTTTCCATTATTCTCAAGACTATCTATTTCTACTATGAACACCTTTTCCTGAATAGTTAATTCTCTGCTCAACCATATTGACTTCGGAATCCAAATACCTTTGAATGCACGATTCATATCAGTTACAGCTTTCTACTTTGAAACATATAGTTAGAAGCATCCTCTTCGATTTGCATTATGGTTTTTTGCTTATTGAGCAGAAGCCATTTATCCAATTCTTCCTTATCGAAAAAAATTATTTTGCCATTAGGCTTGCTAAATGGTATTCTGTTTTGGGAGGTTAATTTGTAGAGGTAACTTTTTGATATACCTGTATAGTCACAGACTTCATCAAAATTCAACACTTTTTTTTGTGTTGCTAATAGACGTTCAATTCTATCTAACCGTTGAGCTAATTCTAATTCCATTATTCAAAAATTTAAAATGAGTAAATGGAAAGTGCACTTTCCTTTGTTTTCGAATTCTTGAAACAAAAGAACTATAGAAAAATCAAGGAAGGGTTAACAAGGTTAAGATGTTAACTTTAATTAAGCATTGAAAATAAATTATATGATTAAATTTTACTGAAATGGAACAAGAAAAGATTTAAGATTAGTGCCTTTTTTCAAGGTGCTAAACGTAATTTTCCGCAATTGAATGATATAAAGTTTAAGCGTTTCTGAACTGATTTATTATAATTTTACAAAGAGCGTTACCAATTCTGCCTCCTTTTTCGGACCTATTTTTTTATTTCGGCTTGAAGATGCACTGAGCGAAGCGCTCCGGATATAACCATTTTTATTACGAATATTTTTTACTTTTTCAATATCAGAAACTTTTATTGAAGCATCAATATTAATTTTGAATTGGTTTAAGAAATAATTGGTTTGCGGATTATCCATTTTTAAAACGCAAATGGAGTCATGAGTATACCAATCCTCAATAAAGACTTCAATAAAATTCGTTTCAGTAGTATGGTCAATATCTATAAAATCCTCGCTTTTTAATTTTCGATATAAATTTCTTAGTAGTTTTTCTGAGCATTTTAACCCATAATTTAACCGGGTATCATGAACAAATTTTAAATCGTTCATAGCACTTTTAAGTTCATTCAAGTACCAATGTAGAAAATTGAAATTGGCATTTTTTAGAATCATAGTTTGAACTCTGTTAATCTCTAATATAAGTAATCGTGAAGATATTGCTTTGGGGTTTTCTCGGGTTTCAATGAGAATAGAAGTAAGGTACTCTTTTATAAATTGATTTGAATCACTACTTGACTCATAGTACTCATCGTTTCCAGTGAACTGTGAATTATTAAAAATGAAATGAATGAGATTTCTTGACATTCCTTTTTCGAAATTAGAAAATGACGCATAAAACTCATGATTACCTTTCTTAAAGTCATTCAAGTCTTTAGCTATGGTATTGGTCATTTCATAAATGAAATAGACATACTCCTTACGAAGTGCATTGCAAATACTGGGCTCATGAATATTATTTGAATTCACATAATCACTGAATTTATTAATATTAAAAATCGATTTAAAAAATGGCTCCAAATCATTCTTTACAGACTTTAATACATCATCAAATGGAATACGTTCTTGACTATTTCCATACTTAAAGAGCGGCTGCTCTTCCATAATTGTATCACGAAATCGGTCGACATTTACAAACGCTTCTTTTAATTGGTGATATAGATAAGTGTGTGAGTTTTTAGCCAATTTTGAATGAGAACCTTCCATTTTTAGTTAATTTTAGATTAAAACCGATAGTAGACTTTCCCTTATTAGGACACCTCTAAATATGATAAATAACTAATATTGATCTCCTCTTAAATTTCATCTAAAGTTTATTTAGTTGAACTTACCCTCAAAACGTCTTACTTTAATTATTGGCTCCTACTTAATTGTTGAACTTGTTTCTATTTTATCATCCATCTTTTTGCTATCAATATTGGTGTTACAGGAGAATAAAACTAAGAAAATAAAATAAAGTAGCAGTTTATTCATGGCTAAGCTTTAATAATTAAAAATATAAAATAATTCCTTAAATTATTTTATGTACAATCAGCGGTTACTATCTATTATCATTTTGTCTAAAAATTAAAAACTCAATAGCTCACTTTAAAGTATATAGATAATATTCATAAATCTGAGATGCTTGAAAGCAGGTTGACACAATTTAATTTACAATAGAATTCCCTAAATTTGATTTCAATCAAATTATTAATTTATATAGGAACATAATAGAACAATAAATATAAAAGCGTTTCGCTTTTGATTTGGTCAGGGAAAATCGCCAGTTTAATCCATACCACCAAAATCAAAGTAGGACGCCCACGGTTTGCGTGGGCTGTTCTTGTTTGGTGGTTGGGTGTCTGGCGATACCTCCCTTTCCGATAAGTTCAGTTCCACGTTTTTTTATGGAAAAAAAGTCTAAAATAGAATTAGTGCTTAATGATAATTTAAGCCCATTAGAACTTGAAATAACAAATCGATATTGGTTTATAGAAGATGGAGTGTTTAAAGAAACACCTTCTAATATAGGGAGGGAATTCGGTTTGAGGTCTTTTGAAATTTCAACTATAGCAAGAGACGGTTCCTATTTAATTATTACTCAATATTGTTCTGGTTGCAAATTAAAACAGGAATTAAAAGCTAATTCCATAACCCTTGCAAAGACTTATTTAAAACCTTCATGGACATGTACTACGTGTTTAAAACAAATTGAACAAGCTGAATTCGACAGACTAAAAGAAGAAAAAATACTTACACAAAAAAGAAGGTCTAATAAGTTCGTTCAAGCGACAGAAGAGAAAGCTTGGTATAAATTCACAAGAACCGAATTAAAGTTGCTAATTCAAATGCTACAAGCCCCATCTACCAAACATTTAATTGAAAAATTAATAGAATTAAAGGAAAAAAATATTGGAGTATTTTGCATAGAGCTAATGAATATGGCCTTGTTGACCTAGTAAAAAATAGTAAAGATTACATAATTCAACATTACCCATTATATAACCTTGAAGAACATGTAAAACCCTATTTGGAAGTATCAAAAAAACGTCCGAGTTCAACTAAAGAGGAACATTCAAGGATAAGTTTTAGAATGCGCAAAAACAAGAATCGTAACTCAGCAGATGACCCTTTAAATAATGGAGTTATTGTATTAGAAAATGATGTAGTATTGAAAGCGGGAGAACCTCTTTCATACGCTCTTTATGCTAGAGAAAATGGAGATGTTCACCTGTCAATTACTCCTTCAGACAAGATTGTGAAATATAAGAATTTGCCACGCACAGGAGGCCCAAAACATAATGGAGATATCAATAATAAATAAAAGTCTTAATTCCTGTAGATATCGAGCTAAGTCAATTGATCAAATCACTTAGAATTTTTTTTTAAAAGCCAAGAAGTATTGCAAGCCAGCGGGTTCAATTAAGGCTTCTTCCTTCCTTGATTATTTCTATCAGTTTGAAACATTATAATTTCCATAACTCGGCTCGGTTCTATTATATAATCAAAATTCATGGCAATTTTCTGATGCAATTCAGTATAGCCATCCATTGCAGAAATGTCTCTTACCTTATTTAAATATGCAATATATGTTTTGATATTACCTATACCATAGCTAGTTTGCTTTCCGGTAATATATCGGTGAATTCTGCTGTCCCAAATAGCATAGGTCTTTGGGTTTAGAAAATGTAACAATTTTGAAGTCCCAACCAGCGAATTATTAATGTATTCTTTTATAATTTCAATTTCGTCAAAAGTTATAGTTATACCGTTTCTTGCTTTAGAAAGAATTATCAGTACCTTTTCCTTATTCTCGAGGTTGATGTTGACCATAGTGGGCATGGAACCATATATTATTTGGGCGAATAAGATAAGGTGACTTTCTTTAAGAGTATTAACCTCTTGAAAAAAAGTGATTATTTCCAGGTAAGTTCTTTTATATGTGTACGAACTCAGTACTTCATAATCTCCCACATCTTTTTTCAATCTTTCCAATGTTAATCCTTCCATAGGATTAAACTTAATAATAAACGCATTAAGTAATGAAATAATTATTTAATAAATTAGCTACATGTGTTATTCGACAAGCCTTGCAAAATCCGAAAAAGTCATTGAAGAGCATTTCAATAAAGAATTTGAAGTACCCCTTTTATATGAGCCGTATTATTATATTTCCGGTTTTCAGCATCCCAATGTTTTTATTATTCCACAAGACGATTCTAAGGTTATTTGGCCTTCAATTTGGGGACTGATTCCCGAATTCGCAATGAACGACCTGGACGGATTTAGAGCGAAAGCAAATACATTGAATGCCAAAGGAGAGACAGTATACAACACTCGTTCCTTTAAAAAGTCTATTGAAAATCAGCGATGTCTTATCATAGCCGATGGGTTTTATGAACCCCACCATTACAACGGTATTTCCTATCCGCACTACTGCAGGTTAAAAGATTATTCACTATTTACCTTTGCAGGTATATATACCAAACTGGATGAAGAATTGTACACTTGTTCTATCTTAACTATTGAAGCGAACGATTTCTTTTCTAAAATTCACAACAAAAAGAAACGGATGCCTTTGGTACTCGATACCGAATTCGAGGAAGAGTGGTTACGCAACGATTTAAATGAAAATCACGTCAAAGAACTGATTAAATCAGGTTTCACAAATGATGATTTTGATGCATATCCGGTTACACGAAATTTATATTCCAAAAACTTTGAAAAGAATACGGCGCAATCAATACAAAAGGTAGATTACCCTGAACTGGGCCAGCAACAAACCTTATTTTAGCTTTGCCAAATTATAAAACAGATGAAATCTATTTCATTTTAGACCTTGGCAAACCAATTTCATGCTCTTGGGGATATGGCGCACGGTGTGTAGTGCTTTTATCCTCTCTTAATCTTTCGTGTACTTTATAATCCCTATCGGTACCTGTGTCATATCTAGGATCGGGAACAAAGGGCATTTTTTCCATTTTCGATATAACAACCGTGGGAAAATGAAAATCCACCTCTACCCTACCTAAAAGAAGATAGCAGCCGCCTCCTTTGAAGGGATATTTTATCAATGAGGTTGCAAAATGGGCGGTGTCAAAGTAATCCCCATTATTGTCTATCCATGTTCCAAAGTACATATTTCCGTTCTTTGTAGGTACTTGTTTGGTGGATACCAAATAGGCCAACATCCTTACCGTTTTCTTATAATTATCAAGTAGCTGAACGTTCATGATATCACCACGATATTTGGTCTTAAGAAGCTCGAAAGGCGAAAGGGAAACCGGAAATCCAAGGATTTCTATTTCATCGAAGGCATCTTCTACAGTGTTGCGCACCATGATGGGAAAATGATATTCCTGCAACGGTTCCTCTATGAGGAGTGTAGGCGACTTCGACACTTCCCTAGATTCCAATAATTTGGCGATGATGATAAGGTCGCTTTTCGGTTTGCCCGTAAACCGAAAAGCACCTATAAATATCAAGGTTTGTAAGGTCTCCCCACCTATAGCCGTCCTCGCTAAAAAATCCTCCAAAGAGATATAATCCCCGTTAGAATTTCTTTCCTCGACCAACAGAACGGCCAATTTTTCATCCATGGACTTTATAAGGTTGAAACCAAGATAAATATCGGTACCTATCAAAATTGTCTGAAGCCCGCTTTTGTTCACGCAAGGTACATGAACCTTTCCTCCCGAACGCTTCGCTTCATGGATATAGATTTCCGCACGATAGAACCCACCTCCATTATTTATAGCGCACACCATGAACTCTATTCCGTGATAGGTCTTTAGGTAGAGACTTTGATAACTCTCAACAGCATATGAAGCGGAGTGAGCTTTGCAAAAGGAATATCCGGCAAAGCTCTCGATTTGTCTGAAAACCTCTAGGCTCAATTGGTCATTGTGACCAAGCTTTTTGCAGGATTCAAAGAACTTGTACTTTAGGCTTTCTATTTCCTTTTTAGAGCGCGATTTTCCACTTATAGCCCTACGTAGAATATCACCATAAGTCGGTTCAAGACCTCCATAATGCAGGGCGATTTTTATAACATCTTCCTGATAGACCATGATTCCATAAGTGTCCCCCAAGAATTCTTCAAACACTTCATGGAAATATTCGAAACTTTTGGGGTTGTTATGGCGAAATATATATTCCTTCATCATACCGCTTTTAGCTACTCCCGGGCGTATGATGCTGGAAGCTGCTACTAAGGTCTGATAATCGTTACATTTCAATCTTCTTAGAAGTCCGCGCATAGCCGGGCTTTCAATATAAAAGCAACCCAAAGTATTGCCCACCTGTAGATTTGCATTGCACCGCGGGTCTCTCTTGAATATATCGATTGTACCGATGTCGATATTTATACCCTTATTACGCTTGACGAGTTCTACTGTATTGGCAATGGTTCCCAAGCCCCGTTGGCTCAGGATATCGAATTTCTCGAAGCCGATGTCCTCGGCGATATGCATATCGAACTGAACGATAGGGAAACCCTTTGGTTTTATTTCCAAGGCTGAAAAGTTCGTAATCGGTTCCTCTGATATGATTACTCCGCATGCGTGCATACTTCTTTGATTGGGAAATCCGATGAGCATGGCGCCCAATTTCGCTACATGTTGAATTACCGAATCCGTTCCGGCAGTTTGTGGACCATGTTTTGATAAAGCGTCCAGCTCCGCTTTCTGCAGACCATAGACCTTTCCAAGTTCCCGCATTATAGACCTATGCTTGAATTCCACTATAGTTCCGCAGAAAGCCACGTGTCCCGGAGAAAACCTCTTAAAAATATAATCCAATATTTCATCGCGTTCCTGCCAGGACCAATCAATATCGAAATCCGGTGGGCTCTTTCTGTTCTCGTTCAAAAACCGCTCAAAATACAAATCCAGTTCCAAGGGACAGATATCGGTAATGCCAAGGGCATAACTTACAATACTGTTGGCACCGCTTCCACGACCCACATGCATGAAACCTCTACTTTGACTGTATCTTATAATATCCCATGTTATCAAAAAGTACCCGGTAAAATTGAGTTCCCCGATTACCTTTAGCTCCTTTTCCATGCGAATTTTGGCATGCTTGTTATTCGCACCATAGCGCCTTAGAATCCCATCCTTCGCCAATTGTCCCAATAATTGCATATCCCCGGACTTACTGCCCGTATATAGCTTTTTGTTCCGAGGCACCGCAAAGTCAAAACTAAAGTTGCATTGATCGGCCAGTTTTTGCGCATTGCGGATAATGCCGGAATACCTTGAAAATTTTTGTTCTAAAGTTATAGTAGTATCCATAATTTCGGATGGGTGACAATAGGCTCCCTCAGGCAATTGTGACAACAAAATATTGTGTTCGATACACCTAAGCGCTTTGTGAAGCTCATATTCGTTTTCGTTACGTATTGTCACGGATTGAAACGCAATGGTTCTCCTTAATAATTTCTGATATATTGGCTTTATCAATTGCGTGGTCTCATAACCGTTGACCCCCAAGTATTCATTCTTTTCCAAACTTACGGGAGCATTCGAAATGGGATACACTATAAAAGCGTTTTTGAATCTTGGGGCAATGGTCGGCAGTTCAATTTCGCCCAAATTATGGTCGGTCAGGAATTTGCACAATTCGCCGATACCCTTGGTGTTCTTTGCAAGACCGGTATATAATTTTTCATCGTTATTACGAAATTCAATACCTACTATGGCTTTGATATTTTTTTCACCACACATTCTGATAAAATCATAGATGCCCGTAACCGTATTGATGTCGGTAAGCCCCAAGGTGGTAACTCCATTCTGTGCTGCTAGATTCACAAGCTCCTCCAACGGAATCGTACCATATCGTAGGCTGTGGTAGGAATGGCAATTGAGAAACGTGTTCATTTGGTACTATAATTTTGAAATGCGGAAGAGGTGCCTATAGCATTAACGCCGTATTTATTTCGTATAACATCAAGAGCACTGTATAGCGATAAAATTTCACCAGTATCCTCAAATAGGTTGATCTGATGTGAGCCATAAGGTACGATATCGGTGAAGCGGACCCCCACTTTTATCAAACGCATTCTTCTATGGTATAATTTTAAAAATAGCAATTGTACTTCTTTTTTAAGAATATGATCTAGCGATGTATAGGAAATACGAGAGTTTTTGGTCTCCGTATCAAGGTTGTTGTATTTAACCTTTACAATAACCTTAGCCGTAACCAAGCTATCTTGTCTGAGCTTGAATGCCAATTGCTCTACCATGGCCATGGCCATGAGCTGCGCGCGGATTATGTGGATATCTATACAGTCCATTTGAAAATCATGTTCCATATAGACCGCTTGTTTCTCCGTATAAGGTTTTACAGGTTCCTTATCGATACCATTTGCGTGCTGCCAAATAACATTGCCCCTCTTGCCCAACATTTTCTGTAGTACAGATGAAGGCATCTGCGAAACTTTTTCAATTTGACGAATGCCTATCCTTGATAATAACTGAAAAGTTGTATCTCCAATGTTCGGTAATCTTTGAATAGGTAAAGGATTTAGAAAATGCTGAACATGCTGCTGCTCCAAAAGTCTGGGCATATGGGGCGAGGAGTCCACAGCTCCAATCTTTGAAACGGTCTTGTTGACTGAAAGCGCCCATGAAGGATCCAGCCCGGAGTTTTTTGAAATCCGTGCCGAGAGCTCTTTCGTCCAATCGTAACACCCAAAGAAACGGTCCATTCCAGTTATGTCCAGATAGAACGAATGAATCGATGATTTTTCGACTACAGGAGCATGTTCCCTTATTATTTCTGTAAGCTCCTTGGATTTGTTGGAATAAGAGCCGTAATCCCCTTTAAGAACAGTGGCGTTTGGACATAACTTTAGTGCATATGCCGTGGGCATCGAAACACGAACTCCGAACTTTGCAGCTTCTTTGGAACAAGCCGCAACGGTACCCCTGTTTGTACCACCACCTATGATTAGGGGCACTTTTTTTAAGGATGAATTGGACAATCGCTCACATTCAATGTAGTAATCGTGCATGTCCATATGTACTATCGCTCGTTTCATAGTTGCTAATCGGGTTGTGTTATGATGCGTTTTTAATAGTTACGAGCTCCAACTGACCAATTAATATTTGCTCGGCCTCATAATAAAATCCTTCTTTTAGTTCGGCTTCATATTTAGCTATTCGGTCCAATATTTCGGGGACTGAAGCGAATAATTCGATACGGCACATTATAGTACCATCCATAGCATAATAGGCTTCTACATGAACCTCTTTATATTGGTATTCAACTAATCTACAATCAAGCAAATCTTTGATTTCTTGTTCTAGTCGTATCAAATTTGGGTAGTCCAACATCATATGACATATCAGTATTATGGAATTAATCCAAAATTATGGATTAATTCCATTTGTTGTGCTATTTTTACAGAACGAAATAAAAATTTAACTAAATGGACTATGTTGTCGTTGATATCGAAACAGCTGGAAAGGGCATTAAAAATAACCGTATCACGGAGATTTGTATCGTTCGAATGAACGAGGAAACTATATTGGACAAGTTCGTTTCCTTGGTGAACCCACAAGTACGTATTCCCAATTTCATAACCGGTCTCACGGGCATAGACGATGATATGGTCAGAACGGCCCCACTTTTTGAGGAGATTGCCGAAAAAATCATTGAAATTACCGAAGATGCCGTTTTCGTGGCACATAACGTAACTTTCGATTATTCGGTGTTGCGGTCCGAATTCCGGTATCTTGGTTATAATTTTAATCGTAAGAAGCTTTGTACCGTACGACTTGCCCGAAAATTGATGCCCGGAAAACTATCCTACAGTCTAGGGCGGCTTTGTTCCACGTTGAGCATACCTCTTATAAACCGACACAGGGCCGAAGGCGATACGGATGCTACGGTAATACTCTTTCAACGATTAATGAGCCTCGATGATAACGGTATTGTTTTCGATTCGTTCCTAAATTCAAGAAATACCGGTCTGTCACCAAATATAGACCGAGAAATTATTGGGAATCTACCGCAGCGCCCGGGCGTTTATTATTTTAAGGACGCTCATGGTAAAATTATATATGTGGGCAAGGCCGTTCGAATTAGAGAAAGGGTCCTTAGTCATTTCTATGACAAAAAAAACAAAGAATATGAACTTTGCCAAGCGACCTCTACAATTGATTTCTTAGAAACAGGGGATGAACTTATAGCATTATTGCTAGAAGCGGACGAGATTCAGAACCACTATCCGTTGTACAACGTGGCCCAAAAGAAATTAAGAGCGCCCTACTGTATTGTATACTATACAAATCGTAAAGGTATCATTCAATTTGCTATAGATAGAAAATCTGCTGCAGACCTTGGGAGCCGTAACATTTTACAGACGTGAGGAAGCCGTGGTTAGACTAATGCAGATTTGTGAGGAATTTGTGCTGTGCCCGAGATTTTCAGGACTTCAGAACAGCAAAGAGGGTTGTTCCCATTATTGCCTAAAGGATTGTAATAAGGTATGTGAAGGAAAAGAGTCCGTTGCCATTTATAATATCCGCGCAAAACGAGCAGTTTTAGAACTTCATAAGAATAGGGAGAATTATGCGATTATGTGTAAGGGTCGTACGGACCAGGAACACGGTTTTGTTTTGGTCAAAGGCAGTCTCTATCAGGGATATGGATTTTTCGATAATGATCAGGGCATTAAAGATATAGAAGAATTGGAGACATTTCTAATTCCAAAAAAAAATACATACCATACCATGCGTATAATTACCTCCTATATGAATGCGAACCCAAAATCTAATAAAATAATGGTGCCCGAGACAATCGCTTGCTGATAATTTTGAGAATAGTTTTTAAAATGATATCTAAACCGTTAAAACATTTTTTTATCTAGGTATCCCCTCTGATTGAAGAAAATTAGATTTGAAGAATGCCGCAATTCCGGTGATGAATTTGAAATTTATTTCAACTATAAACCTAACATGAATATTCAAGATACACTTAACGAAGGTCAAAAAAAAGCAGTCGAATTTGATGGCAAACACTTATTGGTACTTGCCGGTGCGGGAACGGGAAAAACTAAGACAATAATTTCAAGGGCCGCATATCTTATAGAAACGGGAACGGATCCATCAAAAATACAGATACTCACGTTTACTAAAAAATCTGCGAACGAAATCGTTGAAAGAGTAAAAGCTACCCTTCCCAAATCTGATGGAAATTCATTGAGCGGTGCAACTTTTCACTCTTGGTGCAATCAATTGATTGTACGTTTCCCCAATTTGTTCGGTGCCGCGGCATATACGGTGATAGACCCTGACGATCAACTCAGTATTATGAAAATGGTTTGCGGAAACCAGAACCTTGATTTCGGAAAGCTTCGTATAAAGCCACAACAATTGATTGATATCTATTCATTGGCGCGAAATACTAAACAAAGTTTGACGGATAGTCTGCGAATTAAGCTGTTTAAAAACAAAAAGGATGCGGATACGGACTACGAGATTTCCACAATAAAGCCACATGTAGAAAATATTTTAAGAGCTTACCAAGCCAAAAAGGCCGAACAGCGGTATCTTGATTATGATGACCTCCTATTGGTGGTCTCTACTCAATTAAGAACCAACCCCGAAGCTTGCAATATTCTTTCACAACATTTAGATTATCTATTGGTGGATGAAATGCAGGATACCAACCCCTTACAATGGGAATTGTTGGACCCATTTGTAAACATATGTAAACTTTTTTGTGTGGGAGACGATGCGCAATCTATCTATTCCTTTCGTGGGGCCGATTTTAAGAATGTACACCTGTTCAAAGAAAGGGTTCCCGATTCCGAAGTTTATAAATTGGAAAAAAATTACCGTTCAACACAAGAGATACTGAATTTATCTAATTGGCTCTTGGATAAGTCTCCCATAGATTACAAAAAGAAATTAAAATCAATTCGGGGTTCGGGAGAATTACCACAATTGGTAAATGTGAACGACGAATGGCAAGAGGCGAACTGGGTAGCGGACGAAATATTGAAAAATTTCACTCACGAGAACCGAACTTTCGCTGACCATTTGATTTTGGCGCGTTCTCAATATTACTCCAAATCCTTACAGGCCGTATTTATAAGGCGAAAAATTCCATACGTTACATATGGCGGCCGTAAATTTATGCAAGCGGCCCATATTAAGGATTTGGTCTCGTTACTACGAATAGTGAACAATCCATACGATGAAATTGCATGGGTTAGATTCTTGACCTTTCAAGAAGGTGTTGGAGAAGTAAGAGCTTCTCGGATTCTTCAAAAAGTCATAGAAAATGTAGATAAAGACGATATTCCCAATATTCTACAAAATGCCATGCCGGGCGAAGACGGAAGTAAGATAGCCCAACTTTACGAATCTATAAAGAGCAAAAACGATGTTGGTCAAATGGTCGACACCGCATATGAGGCCATGTCACTGGGACTGGCCTTTAGGTATAGGCGCGATTGGAACGAAAAACGCAAAGGAGATTTTCCGGTCCTTAAATTATTGGCAAAAAGCTATCCTACCCTTGGTGAGTTTATAGGAGAAGGCCTTCTGGACAATTCAGAGAACATGAACGGTATGAACGTTCTTAGCGAATCCCAACTCAATACGGCGGAGAGTAAAGATCATGTAATCATTTCCACCATTCATTCGGCCAAGGGCCTTGAAGCAGATGTCTGCATCGTATTAAATGTTTCCCCGAAGGCTTTTCCATCTTCATGGTCACTGGACAATCTTGATGAGATAGAGGAAGATCGCCGTGTATTGTATGTTGCACTTACCCGCGCAAAGAACCGATTAATAATGACACGTAATACTGCTTCAATCGCAGCTGTTCACCAAAGCACTGTCCCCACTAAGATGGGAGAAAGGACCAACGATATGGACACCTATTTCCTTAGCGAACTTCCAGAGAACTTAATTAAGCAAATCGTAGTTGAACATAAATTTGGAAAGGTGCAAGATGCACCGACACCAAATAAAATAGATTTATCTTCTGGAATGGATTTTAGTTAATTGCTATATTAAAAAGCTTTTAGACAGAAAACAACTAAGGTTTCCTCATCTATAAGTAAATGATTACAGGTCACCATAAGAGGAAAATGGCTCAAATGATATAAAAATTAACACTTATTTATTAAGTCAAAGTTAAAACCGTAACAGCTACAAATCTGTGTAATTGTCTTTTTTATTTGTAATGAAAATATTACTAATAAAAAATAATACATATTATGCAAAATCCTATTTTTACTGGAGGGCTTAGCACCCTTCTTTTTCAGCGCCCTATTATAGAAGATATAGCAATCACTCCAAACTTTTTTATTACTATTTTATCAGGTGTAATATTAGCCTTAATATTTCAATTTATACTTACCGCTGTTTCCGTAGCCGCCGGGGTCACATCTATTGGCAATCTTAAAAAGAGCTATGCGGAATCCAAAGCGAGAGTTGGCGAGAACGAAGATGACGATTCTACGGATATGAGCGCCGGAGTAAAGTACACGTCCATGTTCGGTATATGGAGTTTGGTCACAACCAGTATAGCATTGTTCGGTGCAACCGCATTAGCGCTTAATATTAATGTGGTAGAATCTTCCGCATCAAATATTACAACCTCCCTTGTTATTTGGGGTCTGTTCTTTTTAATATTATTCTATTTGGAAACTAAAGTAGTCGGATCACTACTAGGTAACCTTGTTAAAGCAGTAACCTCTGGTTTTAAAACCAGTGCAAGTGCCGTAACCTCAATGTTCGAAACCTCTCCATACCAAAAAGTGGACGATATGTTGAACCATACTATAGATAAGGTACGTTCAGAGTTCGATACAGAAATGGGCTCGGACAAAATCAACTCAGTCCTTGATAATTTTTTTAACAAAGTAGATAAGCGTATTCCCGAATTTGAAAGTATTAAGGCGGATTTAGAAGATATTGCCAAGCAGTCCAAATCCACAAACTCTTCAAATAAATGGATGGCTATACAGCAAATGGTAAACGGCTATATCTCAGAAAATAGCGAAAGTTCCGATGAGAATAAGCGCTCCAAGACCGAAAAGCTTAAAGAGGCAATGTCAACTATTTCCAAAAGTTTTGAAGAGGCAGACAATCGCGAAGAGGGGATAAATAAAGTGGTAGAAGAATTTAGCTCTATGGACATGGATGAAATAAATCCATAAGCAACAGATTACTGAATATTTATCTAAAGCTACCCCGGAAGATATGTCAGGTGAGCGATTAAGTACGTTACTGAAAGGGGCTATCAACCATCCAAAAATGATGATTTCCATACTACAGAAGCAAGCTATTGGTCTAGATAAAGCAAGTATTGTCAATATCCTTTCCAATAACATCAATCTTGATAAAAAAGACATTACTACATATGCAGACAAGATAGAAAATCTGCTTCAGACGGTTAGTAGTGAACTCAAAGCGGACAACGACGAGGGAATACTAAGTTCCCTGAATGACAAGGTAACAAGTTATTTCAATTCCGAATACTCTAGTGATTCTTCATTTAATTTGGGCACATTAGGTAAAACTTTACAATCCGCTTTGTACGATCCTAAAAAAGTTTAAAAGACATTAAGGGGCAATTATCCGGCTTAGATATAGAAACCGTTAAAAGCTATATTACCGATAATAAATATGTTGACGAAAAGCAAATTGATAATGTTGTAAACTCTATAAGTAGTACCAAAGAACAACTGGAGCGGAAAATAGAGATGATTGAGACAGAAGCGCGCCAACGTGTAAAAATATTGGAACGAAAGGCCGTTATTCAAGCAGAGCATGCTAGACAGACTGCAGTTTCTGCAGCATGGTGGTTAGTATTGACAGCTATAATATCTGGTGTTGCAGCTATAGGAGGTAGTATTGTCACCTTAAGTTAATAGCTAATTCTTACAGACAAAAAGTGCAGTTTATCTGCACTTTTTTTGTTTTGTACGGTATCTACATTGTGTTAATATAATTATATAAATATAGAAATCTTAGGCCTAAAAAAAATCCCATTACTAAATTGGATCAACTCTTTATTTTTAGGCAATGAATAATAAACCTTTGGATTATTTAATACTCTATTTATGAATTAAAGATCTAACAGCTTTGAACTCGAAGTTTTGATCAATATTAATTCTTGCTAAAAAAAAATTGACTGTACTACAATTTGACTCAAATACAAGAACCAAAAAATAAGATACAAATTTTGTAAAAAAGATATGCATATATCTAAATTTAAAAAAATGAGGGTTCAAACATAGCAATCCCAAAACTGTTACATGTTTATTGTATTTCGTTAAACCTACAGAACTTGATACTCTATCTTTAGTAAAGATAAAAAGTTCATCTTTCACTTATACAGTATTTATGATCGATTATAGCATGATTAGCCCATTAGCCTACGCAGACGACGATGAAGACGATAGAATGTTTTTTGAGGAAGCTATTCAAGAGATTTTTCCAGAGATTAAGATGAAGTTATTTTCTAACGGAAAATTACTACTGACTTATATAGTGTCTAATTTATCGGCCGGCAATCTTCCGCGACTCATTTTTTTAGATTTAAATATGCCTGTCATGAATGGGATAGAATGTTTGTTAGAACTGAAGAAAAATAAACTATTAACTAACATTCCTATTGTAATTTATACAACATCTTCTTACCAAAGTGACCGGCGAAAACTAGAAGAAATAGGTGTAACCCATTTCTTAACTAAAGAGACCTCCCAAAAACGCATGCAATTACAATTGAAAAATATAATTGGTGCGTTTTGTCAAAAAGAGGTAATGCAATAGACCTCTATGCCGCAGATTCATCGGCATTAAGTTTAATAATATTTCTAACTTTTCTCCAAAGGTTTTCAGAGTCAATAGCGCTTTGATCTAATTCTCCGAGTAGATTGCTCAACTCAAGGTTTTTGGTATTTCCCTGAATTTCCACTTTCAATTCTCCTTCATCACTAATAGTTGCCAAAGCCCAGTTATCAAATTCCCTTTTCATCTTGAAACCCTGCCACATTATTTGAATATCCTTATGCCTTCTATCACTGCGTATATTCTTGAATAATGTCATTACTTCTTTCTTTGGTCCTTCAATAATTTGAAAGAAAATGTTTCGGTGAAAAATAATGCTACCGGTTATGTTAAACTGAGGATTGGATGACCTTGCTATATTAATAATTTCATCAACATCCTTTCTACTTAATGAATCCTCGGCCAATGAACGATAGCTAATATCATATAGCAGATTAGCGTCTTCATAGCTTTTTCTATATGCGCTAGGAGAATTACCGAATGTATCCAAGAAAATTTTTGAAAAATAGCTTTTACTTTGGTAACCTACGGCAAAACATATCTCGGAAATATTCATGTCCGTAGAATGCATTAGTTCTTTACTGTGCTCTAATCGAAGCCTAGTAAGATATTCATTAGCAGAATAACCATAAAGAAAACGTACGCCGGATTGTAATTTTTTCGGAGAAATCCTTAAGTGTATACTAATCTCATCAACGGAAACTTTTTCTGTAATATTTTCCAATACATAGTCGCCAATGTTGGTGATTCTGGAAAGCTCGGACTTGGTCAAAGCAGGTTTAAAATTATCTATGTTACTATCGTGTGCATGAGCTTCTATTTGCGAGCCTAACATCCTTAAGACAGCTCCTTCGGTAATCAACCTCCCAATAATATCAGTTCTTTCATTTTCTACTATTACATCAGCGTAAGTTCCAATTCTTGCATCTATATCACCAAAATATCTAAAAGGCTCACTCTCATTATTAAGTTTAAAACTTTCGGTCAAATCATGAATCAACTTAAGCTTACTGGGGATTTTACTCTCCTTCAGTAATTCTGGGTTGATTATAATGTAACAGCATTTATACTCTATATTATTAGGAATCACAAATTCCGAACTACTGTTTGGTTTACTGATAATGACAAAGTTTTGTCCTTGCCGTATTTTCTTGTAACCTATATCTTGGGGAAACTTCTGCATCTGATAACCGGAAACGTTATAACCAAAATAATAAGGTCTATCATCCTTAAAGTTCATATTAATCACTAAATCCTCAGAAAATTTTATATTATAAATCCACGCAGTAAAACCTGGTAGGAGTTCATATAGGCTGATGTAGCCAATACCATGTTCATTCTCAATCGTCATTTTGGCCGCACCTAAATTTTCAATTAAATCACCATCAAAATGTGCTGAAAATTGACTTAACATCTCAAAAGGGCTATCTTCTCTTAAGCTTAACACTATTCTTCTTTTACCTTTAAAAATAAAAAAATCTATAATAAATGTTTAACGTTTTTCAGATTTTTTAACGTTATCCAGTCTATTCTTTCATAAATCAATATCCAATTTACACTAATAGGCTATAATTTATGGCTAGAGAAAAGATGAGATTTATCTGTTTTTGGAATTACTGTTGTAAAGAAATTTAATTCACTAACTATAATTAGATTACCTATTTATAAGGTTCAAACTTTATATTGTAGCACTTAGGCACAACCTAATTCTTATTTAAATTCGCTTTCAAATATTCAACTACCTGTGGTGGTAAATCAAAGACCTATAGAATCTAAAATTATGAAATTGCAATGAGCTGAAAATGGCAGTAGATAAAGCCGAGATTCGCATCAGGATACCTTATTTTAAAAAATAGAGAACCATCAATTATTTCAATGTAGCATAAAATTTTACGCCTGCTTATGCCCTACTTATCTAAACGTTGGATAAACCCCTTGGCCCAGAATGTGGGACGTTCCCCAAAGCATTCTGCGATAGCATCTACACCAATAAGTGTTCCCTTGGCTAACCTCCCCATCATTGCTACTGGTATGGTACCCGTATCGCCAACGGTTTCCATCAATGCGTCTTTTCGGGTCCGCACCCCGAGTTTGTCGTGAATCGGCTCGACCAATAATTTTTGAATTAGGCGCTGGGGCAATGGACTCGCCACCGTTAGTATCTGGGGCGCGTCCAGTACTGAGTTGACCATAATATCAATGTCAACGGTATTTCCGTTTAAGTTAAAATGCCATCCATTATCGTTCATTACAATCTCAGGGTCGGCAATGAAATCCATATTTATATTACCAGATTCAATAAGGGCCAATAATTGCTGTAAACTGTCCACGGGCGGTCCGTAGGAGTATCTTTTGAGCCGCTCGTCCAGTAGGACGATATCGCCTATCAATGCATCACTTATTGGGGCAAAGGAAAGCAATCTATACATGGTAGGTTGAATATGCCTCCATACATGTCCTATACAATAATCCAAACTTACAGGAGCCAATCCCGTTGCCATCTGCACGAATAACTTTAAGGATTTGGACGCAAGAAGTTTCTTAGAAACTATGAGCTTGTGTTCATACTCCGCATCCACAAGCCACGAATGAATTATTTCGACCAGTTCACTCTTGGACAGGTCATGTGGCCTTGTGCCATCTCCAATAGCTATAAAAATTTCAGCAATTATAGGGGCGATGGCATTAATTAGAAAATTAGTCGACACTAATTTATCCGCCTTTTCAAGACTCTTTTTAAGAGCGAGTTCATATGCTTCCAATTGTTTGGTGTCCGAAACATAAAGTTCATCGATTTTTCTATTAAGCGGCTTCGGGGACATTGGGAGACCATTCAGCGAGAATGGCACGATGCTTCTTGGTTCCCTACCGCTAGGAACATACTTCATCTCCTGGTATTCTCATTCAAAATTTCAAATCTGCCACCATTCCCCTCAGTTAATGCTCGGGCAACATCGATCATAGCGAGACCGAAACCCCTTATGGCAACGTTCGAACCCTTCACAAGACCAGTTGACTCAACAATACGTGATACCGGATAAGGTTGGGTGAACAGCACCGAACCGTCTATTTCACCAACCCTATTTTTCCAACCCGTCAACTGTTTGTCCAGTTTTACAGGTTGGTGCCCAATGCATAAAGCAACCTCCCCCGTTCTGTAGGCTTCGCCACCGATAACTTCTATTCTAACACCGTTATCTTCCAAAGCAATGTGATCGACCTCCCCTTGCACGATAGTGAGAAGATTTTCTTTGAGCAATATTTCTGCTATACTGTCAAATCTTTCCGTGAGGTATTTTCCAAGCTCAGAGCGCAGCGGGAATGCATCCACCATAGTACTAGGTATCTCCTTTTCTGCGTAGCCTGTCCAGTTCTGAAAATCCGGGAAAGAGGGGACGGTAAAACCGCTCAATTCAACTTCTATCCTTGGCAATATCGCCAGCCCTCGTTCGGAAACATTAAGCCAATTCGTTTTAGGCTGTTTCAAGTTGTAAACGGGTCCCGCTCCAGGATACTTCGTACTTTCGAATATTATGGCCCTAGGTTTCTTTCCTGTCCCCTTACAGGCAGCATAAAGCGCTTCCAGTGAGGCGAGCCCTCTGGGTCCACATCCAATAATGCCAATATCATAGCTATTCTCCATATGGTCCTGTTTCATCTTAATTCTTTTGGCATTTATGTTATAATGTCTCTATTACTTTAATCTTGTCTTCAACAGCAATTATCCCATTTTCATTAGGAACTAAACCGATTCCAAAAGTCGGTCACTGCGAAGATTTCGCTCTTATTGCTGCAATACTGGATAAGGGCTGTACTTCTTCACTTTTTTTAAAAGTATTAAGATTTATGGTAATAAAAATACAACGCTGCGTTTTTTCCTGTAGCCGGAAACGATTATCGTTGATTTCGATAATTGCCCAACTGTCTTCTTCTAACGCCTCGTTGCTATGGACAACCCATGTCAGGTACATTTAAGTAAGCCTTTATTTAAACTCTCTTATTGCTTAACCATTGGCTTTATGAAATTTGACGATTTCTCCGTTCTTGTAGTAAGATTTACCATTTCCAGAATAGCCCCTTTTTTTTAAAATTCTTTTTAATTGAGAAAAATAAAATCCATGCCCTATAATTAGAATATCCTTTTTTTCCTCTTCAATCCTGTTCATTAAGACATGAATTCTGTTTAGGGTATGACGGCGAATTTCAGGTTGTCTTTTAATATTTAAAAACCATTGTAATCTACCCATTACCTTCCAAAGAGGTGTGGGCAGTTTCAAATTTGTCTCAGAAAAAGGCGCAATTGGAACTTCATTTATTAAGCCTGTCTTATAAGCATATATATTTATTCCTAATGCAATATAAGTAGATTCACTCCTTGTTAATTCACTGATGTAAATCTGAATATCTCTATGGTTAAACTCTACATTTTGCCTAATAATTTTAGAACTGTCGTACTTATTACAGGCAAGTTTAAATTCTGTAGATGTGTATGTCTTTTCCCATTCAAAGTCAACCTTAAAATGTCTCATTAAATAGATATTCATTAGGTAGTAGTGGTTAGAGATATTGGTAAATAATTATTGTATTTAATTGCAATTTGATGAGCTAACATTTTTTAAACAATCAATCCCCTATTTAAACTGTTCGAACGTTTCTGCTAACCGTAGTGCGGAGGCAAGGAAACTTTTCGTTTCCGTCTGCGCACGAAGCTAAAGCTTGTTGTTTAGTTTTATTTTTTTCTTGTCCAAAGCTAAATCCATAAGATTTAGCGACTTCATAAATATACACAGACCTTTCGCTTTAGCCCTAAAGCCCCCATTACGTTTAGGCTTTGTTGTGTGCTGGATTTTTTCCAGTCACTTCCCATTTCGCTTCCACAATAAATTTAGAAGTAACTATTTCTCCGATTTTGTCAATGCCCTTTATTTTAATCAGTTTAGGTTTTAATTGATTTTTTATTATAATCCTAAACTCATTTTGGTGTTCGTGCTCTAGTTTTTTAATGAAAGGATTCATTTCTATTCGTCCTTCAGATTTTAAACTCTTGTATTCCACTTTTCTTGCTGAATAATCAACGTCATTAAGTTCTAGTGCCTCAACCAGATTATCTAAGAAAATTTTTGGGTTCTTAATAATTATTGCGTGTTCTCCAAATTTCAACATTTTCTCATCCACCTTTAGTATATCAGTATTTTCAAAATCCTTCGTGGTAATAATAAAAAAGCTGCAGGTTAGGTAATTGTGATTGAATTGGGTTAATTTCCAAGGAGTCTTTGGGTCGGGTTTAAATTTGAACTCCCCCAATGTTGGATGGTTGCATTTAACTTCTGAAAGACAAACATTTTCAATCCATTCAGCACCTTCATTTTCATCTCCTTGCTCCTTGTTTGTTTCCTCAAGTTTATTGAAATTTTCCGTGCTATTAAAGAACAATTCTCCTTTTTCAAGAAAGGATTCAAGATACTTCCTTTCTTTAGAAAACTTTATTAAACAAAAAGGTAGTTCGTTTTCTTTCATTTACGTTTTTTTTGCAGCTTGCACACAACGGTCCGGGTATATCTTCCGGAAGGCGCAGCCTACCGAGTGGAAGATTGCTGCGACTTCTGGAATATATGCCCAGTTGTGTGTAGTTATCTAAAGTAGGTAGTAAAGTTGGCAAAAACAAAATAGCCTTTATATAAGTCGCGGCATGCCCGGACCGTTGAGGGAAATGAGTGTTACGGGAGTCGTGAAAAAACAGCTATTTATGCAGTACGTGTTTTTTTGCAGCGGAGTAACACGGCCTTTAGGTCATTTCCCTCAACGGTGAGGCTAAGCGTAGTGCGGTGGTAAGGGAACTTTTCGTTTCCGTCTGCGCACGAAGCTAAAGCTTATTGTTTAGTTTTATTTTTTCTTGTCCAAAGCTAAATCCATAAGATTTAGCGACATTATAAACATACACAGACCATTCGGTTTTGCCCTTAAGTCCGCATTACGTTTAGGTTTTGTTAGCTACAGTAATTATTTCAATTTTCTTTGGATAATAGTCCATTCCTATTCGTATTTCTTCGGTTTTTTCTTTTCCAATAAGTTTCTCGACTAAGTATAAGCCCAAATCTAATGAAGAAGCTACTGCTCCAGCTGTTATGGTATTATTGTCATCAACAATTCTTACTTGAGCAACTCTCTCGCAATACTTTTCCAATGATTTATATTCATTAAAGTTAGTCGTTGCCGTTTTGTTTTTCAAAAATCCTGCTGCGCCAATTAATAAGCTACCTGTGCAAATAGAAACTATATAATCAACATTTTCTCCAGTTCTCAACCAATCAATGAACTCTGTATTGTATTGAAGTTCTCTTGTCCCATATCCACCATGTAACGACTATCATATCATAATCGGATAAATCAGGTTTGATTTTATCGACAATAATTTCTAGTCCAAAACTATCCTTTATTGATTTTTTAGTAGCACACAAATCCCAATTCAGATTTTCCATATACCCTTTGGTTTTTATATTCTTTATAGGGTCATAAAACCCAATAAAATCTAAAAGAGTTATTTCGTCAAATAGTATATATGCAATCTTCATTTGTTATTATTGTAGCTAACGGTCCGGGTATATCTTCCGGTAGGCGCAGCCTCCCGAGTGGAAGATTGCTGCGACTTCTGGAATATATGCTTAGTTGTGTGTAGTTATCTAAAGTAGGCAGTAAAGTCGGCAAATACAAGATGGCCTTTAAAAAAGTCGCGGCATGCCCGGACCGTTGAGGGAAATGAGTGTTACGGGAGTCGTGAAAAAACAGCTGTTCATGCAGTACGTGTTTTTTTGCAGCGGAGTAACACGGCCTTTAGGTCATTTCCCTCAACGTGTTTGTATATGAGAAGTTGCGTGTAAATAGGCACAAATTTTCGATTTATTACTGACCTTAAAAATAAGAAAAAGCCAACGAATTAAGCACTTGCCAGCAATTTTTTATATACGGTGTTGGCAAATCGTTATTTTTAAAACTGTATATTAATCGGAAATATATTATGTCTTCTTTCATCATTACAGATTTTCCCAATCTTATAACAATTTTCTACTTTAAAGAAACCACATTTAAATCCAAGACCACCTTCACATCTTAAATCAAGACAAACTGTTTCATAGCCATTGCAATAAGTAACTTCTATTGGTACCCATTCATTATGAAAACAATTTTTTAAATAAAGGCGAGCATTATAAACTCCAGATTGAACTTGTTGACCGTTTATTTTTCCATCCCATTTTATATCATTGTTAGAAAAACCATTACAATTAGTTACAGCTTTCTCAATTGTATGAATTATTTGACCACCTCTACTGTAAATATCCAGTTTATATTCAGTCGCAAAATAAATACCTGAATTTGGTTGTGGGTTTTGAACGTGAGTTATAATAAAGGAATTATTTGCATTAACATTTGACCCATTTGAGTACCAAAATCCTTTATTAGCATTGTCCCAAAGATTCCTAGATAAATTTACCGCTGGTAATGTATTTACAGTAACGGATTTCGTACTAGAACTACAAGAATTACTTGCTGTCACAGAATATATACCAGGTTCTGTAACATTAATACTATTGGTTGTTTCGCCTGTTGACCATAAGACACTTGTATGGCAACCCCTTCGTATTTCTAACTTATTGTTGCAACAACTTTGAGATTGAATAATATCAATATCTGGTTTTGAAAAATGAATGATTACTTCATCTTCTGAAAAACATCCATTTTGGTCTGTTGCTCTTAAAGTGTAATTAAAACAATCAAATTCGTTTATATCTTCGTTATCACAATCAATAAAAGTTTTAGAGCCATATGGATGAGATAAACCATATTTTGGAAACCATTCGTAAGTATAGTTTGGGTTAGCATCCAAGCCGCCTAAAACAGGCATTGAGGTTAAATTAGTACAACACAAATCTTTTCCAGCATCTACTTTTGGACAAGAAAAACTAATTAATTGAGTTGTTTCTTTCCATTGCACACAATTGTTTTTAACCGCAAGTTTAATATTATACCATTTATTGCATTTAAAAGAACCACCAAGTGAAGTATACAAATCGGTTAAATTAATAGAGTTAGCTTGAGTTGCCACAAACCATTTATTCACTTCTGTGCTTGGAATTCGATTACCATTTTCATCACTTTCTTCAATACTCCAAAAATGGTCAATCTCGCCTTTACTATCGCTTGCGTTTGCATACACAATATCATCTTTACAATAAACTTGTTTATCTAATGTAAAAATAGGTTCAATTGCATCTTTATTTAAACCATCAATATATACATATGTAAAATGTGTATTTGCACCTTGTGAACAGTCAGCAACAGTAAAATCAATTGTTAAATCTTGTCCAATATAATTAGATAAGTCAACTTTTATACAGTCCCAGTCCTTGTAGAGGTAGGCTCCTTGTTGCTTAAAATATGGGTTACTATAATCCGAAATAATATATTCACTATAAATTTGGCTTCCATTTGATTTTTTTAAGGTCATCAAAAAATATGGATTTTCGCAACTATTATGACTAGGGTCTGTTGTTACTATCGCATAATTGATTTTTAGATATGGTTCTGAACTTGTAACAATAAAAGTTTTTGATAATCGAGATGCTTTTTTTGTGTCTGTACCATTTGAGCCAATTCGTGCAGAAAAATTTCCCTCTATTACTTTAGGTAAAATAGACGAACCCAACAATGGGTCAAATCCTTGACTTTCTAAATTATGATAATTAGGTGAATTTTGACCTCCAACAATATTTGAAATTCCTTTTTTAAAGCAAAATCCAAAGATTTTATCTCTATCATTTTGCCCATAATATAAATCCCAATCATTAAAATTCCCATCTTCAAAACCAAAATTTTGAGCTTGTAATGTAATTGAATACATAATAATTATTAGTGGTAATAATTTTTTCATAATAATTTTTTTGAAGTTGAAAATATAGTTGTAAATTTTTTAGCAGTTTGGTCCCATATCCCAAAATAGTATTGTTATGCAATGATTCTTTTTTATTTTATCCATACATCCTCTACAACACCAAATACAAAATCGAAAGCCGTCTTTTTGTTCTTTATCTAAAGTTATAAATTCAGAGTCAATAATACTTTCTGCTATTTTTAAAACGTCACTTGCTTCTCTTGAATTTACCTCTTTTTCAATTATTTCTTTTTGATTTAGCAAGTATGTTCTATCAACATATCCTTTCTCAACTATAACATCAATATTTGGATTAGCATTGTTTTCTAAATATTTAAAAAGTTCGCCATTAGATTTTTTGTTACTTTCTTTTAAATAATTATTTAAGTTGGTTAGACCAAGTACAAGTTCATCTTTTTCATTGGTTTGAGTTTTGTTTAAATTTTTACACCCAAAAAATATAAAAATTAAAAACAAAATTGAAGCAATAGATTTTAAGTTAGATTTCATAATTAAGTTTATTTAATCAGTCGTTCAGCAACTGTACTGTTTGGTTAAAATAACCGTTTTTAAATGATAATTTTCATAATAATGTCAAAGTTAGATTATAACAATATTGTTTGATAGAGTTAAAACCCCCTTTTTTTAATGGTGAATTACCCTTTTTTATCTATTCTCTAAATTGTGATGGACTCTGTCGCTCATAATGTTTGCCAACACGTATATATGTATAGTTAATCGTTAAGTTGTTAGAACCAACTAAATCGTTATAAGTGCTTCATAATTAATGTTTTGTAAATATATCATAGTAGGTATTTTATATATCAAAGTCGCTAAGATTAATAATTGATATACCAAATGAGTAATAGTATTTATTAGCTCCGATTAAATTAATCTATAAACTTTACCATTCAATATTTTAATATGCAATTCATAAAGTTATTAAATATTCAACTTACTTTCTTACAGATTTTCGTAATTGACTAGTCATACGAAGGGATAATCTATTTCTTAAGAAGATTATAGAAGGAAGTTATCTTTTATTTGGACTCTACTTTGCGAAAAAACTTGTTGAAATTATTAAATTTTAATACATCGGCTATTTCCATAAACACGCTATGTTTAATAGGAAGGAGATTAGCATATCTTTTTTAATTATTCTTTTAGGTTCAATTTTTATTTTTTAGAATTTAGAGCAAATCTAAAGCTATTGTATATTTCCACCTTTAAATTGTTTGTTTAGATTATTAACCGATAAATAAAAAATTATATGAAATGGCAAGGAAGGCGTACAAGTTCAAATGTTGAAGATCAGAGGGGTAAATCAAATTCCCAGCGAGGAATTGGTGGGTTCAATCCAATGTTGTTGGCGCCTCTACTAAAATTTTTATTTTCTAAAACAGGATTAGTAATAGCAGGCTTAGTCATAGTATTCTCGTTCATTACTGGATATAATCCCCTGAACCTAATTGGAAATTTCTTCGTAGGTACTGATACCCAGACTGTCAATACCCAGCCTTACCAAGGTACCGAAGAAGAGAACGAGCAAGCAAGATTCAGTGCAACTATCCTAGCCAGTACCGAGGACGTCTGGAAAAATGTTTTGAGCAATTACCGCGAACCGACCTTGGTGCTTTATTCAGGATATGTATCATCTGCCTGTGGTTCCGCTTCAAGTGCCACGGGACCATTTTACTGTCCGGGCGATGAGAAACTATACCTTGACCTTAGCTTTTTTCAAGATATGGAAAATAAGATGGATGCTCCAGGTGATTTCGCACAAGCGTATGTTATTGCTCATGAAGTTGGCCACCACATCCAAAAATTGACAGGAACAATGGATAAAGTGAACAGCCTAAGAGGAAAAGTGAGTGATGCTGAATTCAATACATACTCGGTTAGATTAGAATTGCAGGCCGACTTTTTAGCAGGTGTTTGGGCAAATCATATGCAGCGAACAACTCAAATATTGGAGCAGGGCGATTTCCATAAGCAATGAACGCAGCAAATGCTATAGGTGACGATCGTTTGCAACGACAGTCCACTGGAAAAGTTGTTCCCGACGCGTTTACCCACGGTACATCTGAACAACGTATGAGATGGTTTAAAAAAGGATTTGATACCGGAGACATTTCTCAGGGAGATACTTTTAGTGCCGAATCACTGTGATTAATCTTTGAAAATGACATGTAACCAATCGTGGTTACATGTTGACCATTCTATGTCTAACGAAATTTTATCTGTATTTAGCAATCCGGAGACCTAATCCTTTACTACTTGTTTTTATTCCTGACAAAATTGCATTTCAATGATTGTTATCCCTGCTTTCTTTGAACCTAATTTTTATATAGGATCTAATGTGCTTTGATAATTGACGGCAGTAACGATGCTTTAAATTTAAAGCAAATAGATTAGATTTCCGATTCCGACCACACCGGTTATAAAGCCCAAAATAAGATTTATGCGGTCCGCGATGAAATCAAGTTTACTTTCCATTTTGTGGGCTATAATTGCATAAATGCTATATATAGAAAAGGATCCAATAGTAGAACCAATGGAAAAATAAAAACTATTTTTAAGCGAATACTCAAAGTAATCCAATCCAATTAAAAACGAAATAATTGTAAAATAGAAGGGAATAGCGAAGGTGTTAAGCAATGACATACCGAGACCGTGCAAGTAAGCTCGTGAACTATCAAGGTCCTTCTTTCTCCGCGTTTGCTTTTGGAAAAAATGCAACCGAAAGAAATGCAGCGATAACAAGATTAATATTATTGTACCAACTGTCTGAAGATTGGTAATGTATTCCGAGTTCTTCATTAGCATACTGGTAAGGTATGCACCAATGTTTGCCTGAAAGAAAAGAACGGTCGCAAATCCACCAATCAAGAAAAGAGCGGCTCTTCTGCCGCTTTTAAGACTAAATTTAACAACGGTTAGATTGAGAAAACTTGGTGTGATACTCCCTAAGGCCGCAGCTATAAAACCTAATATAGCGTAAATGATCATTGTGATATTTCTTTTACTCGTTTACAGCGAATTATACCAATTTTGTACCCCTCTTCAACTATCATATAAATATACTTCTTATCAAATCCATCTTATTTTATACAAATCTTGTTTCTCCAACATAGATTAATGTATTTATATTTTAAAATATTAAAACTTACTTTAAATTTAAAAATATAAATAGACCTTTAATAAAATTAGCCAATTGAACAAAAGCTGCAAATTTTATTAAAGGTCTCTATTAATTATCTCGTACAATTAGCACCCCAAACCTCACCATCTTTTGTGTAGGCAATAGTTAAATTACCTTCATCAATTCTAACGCCTCCATCGCTACTTATCAAGATATTTTCATTCTTATCTATCTTGATACCTTTTAAACTTGGAATTCCATCTGAAAAATCAAAATTATAGGAGTCCCCTACTTTGACCAAGGTAACACGTCCGTCATCAGTAGATATTTCCGTATTTCCAGAAGTTTCAGAATAGCTTACAGAGCCTTTATATGTTCCAACAAATAAATTGTCATCTACAGGGTCATTGTCCTTACTGCAAGACATTATTAATACGGTACTAATTAAGAACACGGTTAAGCCATTTATCGTCTTTTTCATAATTATAAGATTTAAAAAAATATTAATTAACCAATTTATGACCGTTGGAGAACGGCTCAAAATCAATTAAGAATTTATTATGAGCCAGTAACCTTTTGGATTAATAATTTATTCCCATCAGCCCAATTAGTAACCATAATATTGACTTACAATAGTTAGAATGACGAAAGTCTACAAATAATTTACAGAACTCATGTAGTATACAAGAACCTAATCCTCAATGACGTCTTACAGTTAACCATATTAGCTTTCACGTTAATTAACCCGAGCACAGCAAGCTAATTTTGAATAAACAAAAACAATATATTATGTCTTTAGTTACAATTTTATTAAACATATTCTTACCACCGTTAGCTGTATTCCTCAAACACGGAATTAGTACCACATTATTGATAAGTATTCTTCTAACCATGTTGGTATGGCTACCGGGAGTAATTCATGCATTTATTGTAAATAAATAACCTATTGGAATTAGGTTTTAGGAACACTCACAAAACTTAATATTGTACTCATTACCGACTAAAGTAGTTGTCAGAAAAGGTGTACTATAAATGAAGATTTTTTTCTTTTTAGGTTATAATTATTTGCATTTGGGATAATGGGTGTTTTAAAAAAAATGGAAATTTAGATGTTTTTAACCTTATAAATTAAAATAATATGGAAACTAAATATGAAAAACTAGTAGATCAATTGGAGGAAATTCTTGCAAAGAATAGGGATGCCGAAAAGGGGTACAAAAAAGCCGCTGAAAATGCAGAGAGCCAAAGCCTTAAATCTTACTTTGCACATAAATCCAGTGAACGTGCTGAGTTCAACAACGCACTGAAAAGAGAAATGATAGCTAGCTACGATTCTATTGATGACACTAGTAGTTTTACTGGAAGTATACATAGAGTCTGGATGGATGTTAAAGCTCTTTTCTCTGCGGACAACGATGAATCCATGCTGGAGGAAGCAATTAGAGGAGATAAGGCTGCTGTAGAAGAATATGATGAAATATTAGAGGATACAACACTACCCCCATCCATAGGAACACTTATTCTAAATCAGAAAACTAAAATTAGAACTGATTTAAACAAGATTAAAACACTTGAAGATTTAGCTTAGCATTTAATGCACTATTTATATATAAGGAGCTATGAGAATAGCTCCTTATATTTTTGTTTTACCTCACAATTTTTATTACACCTTCTTCCAAAATTCAATCATCCCATATGATTGACTAGATTATCACACCTCTCTGACAATAAGTATTATCAGTGATTTGCATCTCTTTTGTACAAGGGCCTTTCCTTGTTAAATTTAGATTTTATGAGTCTGGTTGGTAAATATCCTTATTTCCATAATCTTATTAAATAGGCTTTAACTATATACTGCTACGATTTTACCTTACAATTTAGTTCTTTGAATTTAAGTGTTTATGGAATAGGACACTGGATTTAAGCTTTACGGAATTTACCAAAAGTCTGTATAAATTTTACCTTATCTATTTTTTGGAATATGGTAATGGTAATGAAAAAATGGACTATTAGAATTTGTAGAAACACATTAAGCAACTCATATAGTATTAAACCTTCCATTGCACCTTCATAATAGCTAGAAAAATTAAATCTAATAATTGCATTTTTTTGTTTCTTAGAGTACAATCATCTTATGAGTAAATCAGATATTACCTACATGTAACTAGGGGGTTGTCTCTAACAAAAATGTGTAAAGGTAATTTACTAGAACTAGCGTTTAAAACCACTAACTAATACTATTGGAACTTATGTCTCTTGAACAAAATCTTTTATTCCTAGTCGATGACGATGCTGATGACCGTTCCTTATTTGAGGATGCTGTCAATCAAACTCACTTTAATAGTAAGGTCATATCTTTCAGTAGCGTAGATACATTTTTAGAACATTTGAATGATGCATCGCACGAACTTCCTAAAGCTGTCTTTTTAGATTTACACCTCCCGATTGTAGGCGGAGAAGAGTGCCTGCTTAAGATTAGGGAAAATAAGGCGTACAATAATATTTGCGTAGTAATTTACTCGACTTCATTTTTAGGAAGTACAGCGGACAGACTAAAAAATATAGGTGCAAACTTATATATTCAAAAGCCTTCTTCATTTTCACTCCTTATTACAATTTTACAACGAAGCCTTACTTCAATTTTCGAAAAAGAACATACTCCAATTGAGGATACTGATTTCATCCACAAAAATTAAATCATGAGTATTCAAGACAATAAGATAGTGCCAAAATTTCTAGAAGGTGGTGGTGAAATGGGCCAAATAATGAGGAACATGGATTGGACGACCACACCACTGGGACAGCCAGAAAATTGGCCATTATCTTTAAAATTTGCGATCAGCACTATGTTGAAAACAAAATTTCCCAACTTTATTTTTTGGGGTGAGGATTTTAGGTGTTTCTACAATGATGCTTACCGACCAAGTTTGGGAATAGATGGTAAGCACCACTCCATCCTAGGACAAAAAGCGAAGGAGGCTTGGCCTGAGATATGGGACACCATACACCCACTCTTAAAACAAGTATGGGAAACGGGTGAAGCGACCTGGAGCGAAAATCAGCTCATTCCCTTTTTTAGAAACGGTAAAATTGAAAATATTTATTGGACTTTCAGTTATAGTTCGTTAATCAATGATGACCAGAAAATAGGTGGTATACTGACCACATGCACGGAAACTACTGAAGCCGTAACCACCCTTCAACGTTTAAAAGAAAGTGAAAACCAATTAAAATTTGCAATCGACGCGGCCGAACTCGGTACTTGGGACTATAACCCGCACAGCCATATTTTTACCGCCAATGATAGACTTAAAAATTGGTTTGGGTTGGACGACGAAATAGAAATGGACCTCTCTCTCGCTATACAAACCATAATACCTGAAGATCAAAGTCGGGTTACATCTGCCATAGATGCTGCATTAAATGGAGTAAACGGTGGCAAATACTCCATCAACTATACTATTGAAAACATAAAAACTAAAGAGAGGAAAATAGTACTTGTCCTTGGACGCCTTGGTTTGACGAAGAAAACAAGCCCTACCGATTTAACGGAACAATGCAGGATGTTACCGAAAAATTCTTGGCGGATAAAGATCGCCTAAAACTGCATGCTATAATAGAAAATAGTAATGACCTCGTTAGCCTAGCCACTCCTGAGAATAAAGTGGAATATTTAAACAAGGCCGGACATAAACTCTTAGGGAATGAGCACCGTTCAGATCTAACTATTATAGACTGTATTTATAAGGATGACAGAAAAACTGCACTTAGCTTATTGTCTGAGTTAGAGAAAAATGGAAGTTTCTCCACAGAAATTAGATTCCAAAATGCTCTTAATAACGAAGCAGTCTGGATGAAATGGAACGCATTTACTATTAATGATCCGGACACAAATGAAATAGTTGGTATAGCTACTATATGTACCAACATCCAACAACAACGAGAGCGCGAACTGGTATTCAAAAATAAAAAAGAACAATTACAACTGGCACTTGACGTAGCGGAGATGGCCATGTGGGAAATTGATTCTGAACTGGAATCTGCCACTGGTGACAAAAGACTAAGAGAATGGTTCGGCTTTTCTGAGCATGGTAATTTTAATTTAAATTCAGGGTTAGATCAGGTTAGCAAGAGCCACAGAGATAAAGTCAAATATGCTTTAGAACAATGCCTTGACTTTAACCATGGTTTACTTGACATGGAATTTCCCATAGAAAACCCATATACCGGCCTACGAAGAATCGTCAGAGCCAAAGGAAAAACTTGGTTTGACGGACAAAACAAGCCTGTTCGCATGATTGGGGTAATGCAAGATATTACGCAAATTGTGAAAGCCCGTACAGAATTGGAAAATTTCTCTAAAGAACTTAAGAAACAGGTAGATGAGCGCACGAAACAGTTACAAAGAACAAATACTGCATTACAGGATTCTGTTAAAAAACTTGAAACTGCAAATGCCGAACTTGAATCATTCGCCTATATCTCAAGTCATGATCTTCAGGAACCCTTACGCAAAATTCAAATGTACACTTCACTAATTAGCGAACGTGGAGAAGCAGAGCTCACTGAAAGAGGTCAAAAATATTTTGAAAAAATAAATGTTTCGGCAAGCCGCATGCGCACTTTGATTGACGACCTGCTCGCATATTCGCGCACAGAGGTTGATGCTACTCAATTTGTAGAAACGGACTTGAATAAAAGTTTAAAGCAGGTCTTAGATAATCTTTCGGATACTATAAAACTGAAAGAGGCCAAAATTGAAAGCGAACATCTTCCTATTATCAACGGTGTTTGGTTTCAGATGAGACAAGTCTTCAGCAACCTGTTAAGTAACTCCATAAAGTTTACAAAAGAAAATGAAAATCCATTAATCAAAATTGTTTGTGAAGATGCGGACGATTTGGAGATAAATGAATTAGGATTGAATGAAGATATAGCTTACTATAAAATAAAATTATCTGATAATGGAATAGGTTTTTCCGCCGGCATGGAAACTAAAATATTTGAGGTCTTTCAGCGATTGCATGGAAAAAATGAATTTGAAGGTACCGGAATTGGGCTATCCATAGTTAAAAAGATTTTAGTAAACCATGGAGGGGATATTATTGCTTATAGCACCAAAGGTCAAGGGTCGACTTTTGTTTTATACCTTCCAAAATTGCTATCAGACTAAAACATAGTTAAAGATTATCGTTTTTCTCATATAAATAAGTCGTCTTTTGTATGTCAACTTCAGATAAGAAGCTTGGTGAAATCATAGACACCCAAAAATCCGTCAGAATTTCACTAGTGGCACTACATGCCTGAAGTCCATATGAATAAGGTCTCACCCCTAAAGTATGCGTAAAAGCGATATCATTAATTTGATTGTTAAAGTCACCATTAACATCAATAATCCGATAAGCTGCATCAACCTCAATGCCTCCTGTGTACAAATATGAAATTGATTAACGGTCTTTAATCATACTTAAGGCATATATCGAACCTATCCAATCAAGAACATATAAAAGATTACAAATGATTGACGTAATAATATCAACATTACATTTTTCGATTAGTATATGCAAGATGCTTACCCATTCATCTTTGCTTTGCAAATATTAAACATAAGTATCTAGATATTTCATCAGAAATTTTAAACGAGGCCATATAAAGAACTTTATATAAGAATTCAGTTCTCTTTTTGTTAGACTTAATCAATACTACCTCAAAAAAATAAGATTGACTTATTTGACCTTTTAATTAAACTACGTCCCCTCTACAATTTTAGAAATATTGATGAACATTGTATTCTGTAATAAATAACACATAGCAGCCCACTTACAATCGTATTAAAAAAACAACATGTCAATAAATAGTTTGTTAGAATGCATTAGCGCGAATTGGCACAATTTTTATTGAACGTTTATAAGACATTAATAAAATGTCTTAAAATTCAAACTTTGTTTATTAATGATCTAGTACTAATGCGCACGAAAGTTTTTGCGTCTTAATGCCAAGAGTTCAGAGTGTAGGTTCAATCATAACTTTTCAATTTAAACTTTTGTTAGTTATAAACAGCTCCTATCAATAAAAATCTATTCAAAAGAAACCATTGTAGTGTACCTCATTTGTACCTCAAACTCCCCTACCCCCTGTATTCATTAAGGGTGTTAGATATTGTATCGGGAAGTAGATTCTATTTTTGTTCAACTCTATCCTATCTACTTTATAAATTACAGAAATAGAGTTTCATTTTTTTTACAAGATAAATACACTCTTCTCCTATCGCTTAAAATCTTTAATGGCCCGAACTCGAAATTTTCGGTGCGTTCCTGAGCTATTATAGTGATATGAGGCATTACCATCGCTGAATTTTACAAGACGCGCTTGATGTTCATCAAATGGTGTAGCACTCCAATACAACTCATTTTCGAATTTACCCTTGTTATCCGCACCTTATGGCCCAATAGTTTTATAAAGGCCCCGTAATTCATCTAGTTCGGGTAATCGCCATCCTTCACCTAATTGCTCGTGAATACTCATAGCGTTTTTCCATGTCATTGGACCTTTGTCTTCTATATAAGCGATTTTCCCTATTTTATTAGATGGGTCAATAGTAAAAATAATACCGCCATTATAAGCATCTCCAACGCTTAGTTCCAATTCAGCTACTACATCGATCTCCTCAATATTTTCCGTTTTGACAATAGCATCGGAAACTACTTCTACTTTCTCAACCCCTGACGGTGTAAATGATTGTTTTTGAGAATCCCACATAATACGTAAGTTAATATTCCAAAAATAGCAAGGGCTAGGACTAAGAGCCCGGAACGAACTTTTACGTTCTTGTCCGTACCTATGTTCTTTTTAGCTTTATTATAAAATTGATTAACTGCATGAATAATTTTGACTAGGGAATCTTGTAAAACCTTAAAATACTTTTTAACCGCTCCTTTAAGTGCCAAAGTCCTTTCATTAAACTTCATATCCCATTGAGCCTCGCGTATTTTTTTTAGTAGTATACTCCGTTTTTTCCCCGCTATCGCCATTTGAGATTTTGGCTCTTCACTGTCCCATTTTTCTTCCGAAACAACTCTTTTGGCCTTTACATCTAATTTTTTATCTAACAGCTGACTATATTTTGATAAGCTTTCTTTAGTAGCTGTTTTGAGTGATGTAACTCTTATGCCGAGTTTATTTTTCCATTCTGTCGCTTTAATGGCTTTGAGCAATGTTGGGCGTTTTTTCCGCTCTACCGCTATTTGTGTCTTTTGTTCTTCTGTATCCTCAACGTCTTTATTAATGTTTAAAAGACGCTTACATTTTAAAACACTTTCTGTCGCAACTATTTTAAGCGAGACTAATCTTTCGGAGAGCTTATTTTTCCATAGTGTTGCATCAAAGTCCTTGAGCACTACAGGCAGTTTTTTTCTCTCTGTCGCTATTTGGGTCTTGGGTTCTTTATTGCCCGACTTTTCTGTGTCAACTTTTAAAACATCTATCTCTGTTTTATTATCAAAGCAATAATTATATTTTGCAAGATCAGTTTTTCTAGTGACTGTTTGCTCTACGACTACTGTTTCTTCTATTTCTTTTTCCGGTTGTGTCTCTTTAACTGGATTTATTATTTTAGCGCTTATTTTTTCCTCAACCACCAGTTGAACTCTTGGTTCTTCAATAATCCGCTTTCTTTCCGGAACAATGCTTCGGGCCTCTATCGTATTCTTGTTGCTGAATCGATAGTTATATTTAGCAAGACCATTTTTTCTATTAGGTATTCTTTTTGTCGTGACTGTTTCTCCAAATCCATTTTCCCAAGCTGCCTCTCTTGTAGATTTGGTTGCTTGCCCTTGTCTTTTCTCCCCTATTGCTATACGAGCTTTTATAAATTCTCTCTCACGGATTTCTTCTTGAACTATTGCCCTCCTGGTATGGGCTTCTTTCTCAATTCTTCTTTGGTCTTCCGCTTTCTCTCTTAACCTTTTCTCCCTTAAAACTTGTTCTTGAACCTCTGCGGACTCGTCATCAGTTTTATTTTCTTCTTCGACACTCTCTTTTGTTTCTGCTTCTTCCTTGTTTTTTATCTCATTTTCCACTTTATGCTCAGCAACACTTTCTTGGAAGAAGTCAATTGCTATTTGCCCTTCGGTTATTGAACTTGACACCCTCTCTTCCTCTGTATTAACAGTCTTTTCTATAGTATTCTTTTGGGTCAAAGAATTTAGCAGACCCATAATATAATAGGAAACTTGTGTAAAAATGATGTCTGTTGGGTTCCCGTCACTTATTGGATTTTCATTTTTGCGAAAAACCTGAAGTTCGTTAAAATTAAAATTGTAATGTTCAAAAGTGAAATTGACGTCCCAAGAGCATTCATCAAGAATTATAGGGATTATTACAACCCTATCTGCTTTATATCGATTTATGAGCATTTTAAATTCATCACTTTTGACAAATTCAGAATTCATAAAAGTATTGCTCAAAAAAATCGGAAACACATCTGTTTGGCCTAATCGAGATTCATTTGTTGATTTCCATTGCTCTATATCATCAACAGCAGCATCACTCCAAATAGCAATATTGAAGTTATTTTTTATGGATTGTAAATGGAGTAAGAAATACTTCAGCACATCTTTATCTTGGCCGGAATAAATCGCTAAGATATTTTTTGTTGAATTCATTTTTTAAAGAAGTAACTGTAAGTAAAATCTTGTCCTAGTTTAGGATAAAAATGACATCTAGCTTTAATTTGAGCAATAGCCATTTAAGCCGCTAAAAATAAGGATAATTTTTATCTAAAAGATACTACAAATGAATTATTTTACACTTTCTAAAAGTTTAGTAACGTGTAACATAAAGACCTTGCTGTAAAGACTTTGATTAATAGTAGTTTTTCCTATTTCTATTTCTTAGCACTACTATACTCTAGCCGTTATTATCGTTTTTTATCAATCTAAAACTAGTTATTTCTGCGAAAAACAGTTAATATTATATGAACAGAATAAAATGGTCATAAGCACGAGATAAAGATAATGCAACACAAATAATCTTTAGCCAAGGAGTATTGAAGGACTCTACATATCTATGTCATAATCAGTTTTTCATGTGGTTGCAAAAACATCCTCATTATATAGTTTCTTTTTTGGGCATTCTATTCCTTCTTTTCCGCAAGGTTTTCGCCCTACTTCAAATTCCTAATAGTAGAATTTCAGAACTCAACTTCACCTGTTTCTATAGACTGAAATCGGATACGGCTTTCTTGGAAGTTTTTATCAACCATATCCACAGTTAAGCGGTAATTTGTACACACTTGTATTTTTTTTTGGTCTATACTTTTAATGTGTTCCACTTGGTGATTGTCCTAATGAACTGTAGTGATATTACTTTAGCTAAAATGGATTACATATTATTATTCGCATACAAATGCCTAATATTTATATAGTAACATTCACTAAGATGTAATATACCATTTGCAGCAATAACCAAATGATGACTATCCTTTTTGTAATCATTGTAGCTCTTAATAATACTTTTATTACATATTTTTTGTTATTAAACCATTATAACCTTGCCATGAAATACGTACTAGTTATATACTTCTTATGTCTACAAATAATGGTTGGGCAGCAATCACAAGAAAACTCAACAAATAACTCCAAAACTTTAGAAGGTTTCTATGACTTGTCTGAAATGGAAATGCCAACTAAACTTTACCTGTTAGACAACAACCTGTTTCATTACTATTCAATTTTTGGGAGTGTAGATTTAGAAGTTTATGGCACTTATAGGATAGAAGGCAATGAACTAAAATTACAGCCAAACAAAGAGTTAGTACAACCTTATATTTTATATGCAAGACACAATGACCAATTAAAAGACTCCATATCCATTAATTATATAAGTCCTGAACATCACAGAGAAAAAATGTTTTTCAAGGTAGATCAAGAGTGGGTCACAAACCCAGAAGTCACAGGTAGTTTTGAAGAAGTTTTAATTAAGTTCAAAAGCAAAACCTTAAAAAATATAAAGGTTAACCTAACTGCCAGTCAGTTACGTGAAACGCCTGTTTTTAATACAGTAGAACTCTATTTTGGAGAAGTATCTGAAGGCGATAATGAATTTATTATGGATAACAATCGTTTTTATTATATGAGAAAACGATTGGCTAAAACTCCATTATTATTAGAAGGAGATACTATTATTAGTGGAGGTGAAAAAAGAATACGAGAACCTTTGCACGAGTCTGATAAAGAAGCTATAACAAAATACATCACAAAAGGAGGTATTTTCTCTGATACAACTATAAACCGCGGTAATGAGTTTTACAAAATCCACCTTAAAAAAGAAGATTCAAAACCTCTGCTACACGTATTGAAAAATGAAAAAATAAAGGAAGAATATTAATATATAAGCCTCTGTTTTGGAAAATCTATTCTGAAGACTATTACTAATGAAATTAACTAAGCTACTTTTCTTCTCGATATCCTTTATCGCACAATTTTTAGTGTTTGCTCAAGAGCCACCTACTCTTGAGCCCAAAATAGAAACAGCATATAATTTTGTAGAGAAAAAAGAATTATGGTCTACTTGTAATTCATTATTTACAGATATGACCGTTTGGAACAATTATGATGAAGACGAAAGAAATAAATTGACAAGCAAATGTGGAGCCTTAGGTTACAGTGAAGCATGTGAAGACATGTGGAGTATTGTTTGCGGCGATGATTGGACAGATGAAGGTTATAACATAAACCATTTAGATGATCCTACTACATTTTGCAAAGTATCATCTACTTTAAAACCACAAAATGGGAATTACTACGGCTACGCTAGCATTAGCGATTTAAGTTATGCTACAGCATGGGTTGAAGGTATAAAAGGTTATGGTATAGGTGAATATGTTGAGTTTAACTTCCCTGCGCAACATCCACGTATTACAACTATTAAGATTGCAAATGGATATATTAAAGACAAGACTACTTGGAAAAACAACTCTCGTGTAAGGCAATTAAAAGTATATGTAAACAATACAGAATTTGCCATTTTAAATCTTAAAGATGTGTATGCAGAGCAGGTTTTTGAAATACCAACAATAGGTTTTGAAATAACATACCGCGGCTATAATGACGATGGTACAAGTTGGTATAAATACAAAGATGAGAATGGTAACACATTCAAATCTTATAATAAAGAAATAGAATTAGGAGATACAATAAGGTTTGAAATTTTAAGTGTGTACTACAGGCGATAAGTATGATGATACCGCTATAACAGAAATATATTTTGATGGATTAGATGTTTATTAATAATTCTTTTATACTAATTAAAACACTATTGATGATTACTCTGCAGGTTTTAAAAAGCATGCTTTAGAAAAACAAATTATGAAAACATTACGGTCCTTAATGCTAATCTTAATAGTTGTTCTACACTCTTGTAAAGGGCAAAACAATCAAGAAAAAAACCACTTACTGGCTTTAACAAGGTAGAATTAGTTCTAGACAATGAGTTTGTAACTAAAGATACCATTACCCAAAAAGGAACAAGCTTTTTAAATGCCTCAACCAGCCAAGATGTTTCTGTTTTACATCATATAGAAGAAACAGGGTTTCATATGTATAATGGTATGTCTTTTAAAAACAAGGATGTTGGTGTAATAGTTGGTGGCGCAGGATTAACAACAAGAATTACCAAAGATGGCGGTAAAACGTGGTTAGAAAATCGTTTTTCTAGATTCGGCAATCCGTTTTATTCTGCAGCATTTTCAGGTGACAACATCTTTGTTATAGGTGATAGCGAATATATTTTTACCACACCGGATTCAGGAGAAAACTGGAGTGTATTTAATACCAAAGATCTCTATGAAAAAAGAGGATATGTATCTGCTAAGTATTATAAAATACGCTTTGTAAACAAGCAAGTTGGTTTTATTACGGGTTCTGGTTACATCAATGGAGAAGAAGGTGGTTTTTCTGTCATATTAAAAACTCTAGACGCAGGTAAAACTTGGACTAGTATAGTACACAAAGGTTTAGAGAATGAAACCGATGGAATATCAGATTTTGTTGCGTTTTCAGAAAAGGAAATCATCGTAGTTACTTTTTCTGGTAGAAGCTATAAAAGTAGCGATGGCGGTATAAATTGGCAACTACTATTTCAGACAGACGGTGAAGATTTTGTAAACCTCAACTCTATTGCATTTTTAAATCAAAACATTGGCTTAATTGGTGGTCTAGGAGGCGATTTATTCTATACAGATAATGGTGGTTTAGATTGGCTTAAAATTGAGGTGCCAAAAGACGGCGACGGATATAAACCCAACATTTCCGATATTCTTTTCACCCAAAAATCTGCCCTAATTACTACAAGTATATCTTCAGATTATTACAGAGATACTTTTGTTTACGAACTCAATATTGATGGAACTAATATAAGACCCTTCTTGACTTCAGATAATGAAGAGGTATTATTTACAGGTGAGTCATATGGAATTCAGGCTATCGACGATGATATTTTGATTTTAGATAGAGACAATTTGTATAAAACAGCCATAAACAATAAGTAAAATGATTTTTATACTAAAGCATATATCATGTAAATTTTTGATAGTCTTTTTTATAGGTGCTTTTTTAGGTGCTACTAGTTCCATTAATGCTACACCTAAGCCTTCTGAAAACAATGTTAATAGTTTATTAGAAACCATAACCCCAAGCACCCAATTACTTTGGTATTCTGGATTTATAGGGGATTACCCGATAAAACTAATGCTAAAAAGGACTCATAATAGAGATGCTTCAGATAGTAGAATCACTGAAATTGCTTACGCGTATGACAATCGAAAAGAGTGGATATTTTTAGAGGAACAATACGAGTTTAAGTCTAATTCCTTTGGCGGTGAAGTAAAAAATGACGGAATCTATGCTAAGGAAAAATCAGAAGGGAATATAACAGGAAGTTGGAAGGTGCATTTTAAAATTAATGAAACATTAAATGGTTTATGGTATGATAAGAATGGAAAATCCTTAACGGTTAAGTTAACACCAATGTACCATAACGTGCCAAGTGGCTATGTTAGGTTTGACTACTACTCAGACCTAGAACCTACCGAAATTACAAAAGGTAATGACGGATTAGTCATAGAAATAAAGCGGGATGATAGGTTATTAAAACAAACAATTTATCTTGATCCTTATAAAGAGAATTTGTATGATACTGTTTATGTAGATTTTAACTATGACGGTTATTTAGATTTAGTTTTTGGTGATATCCTTTTTTTATATAATCCTAAGACCTACATATATGAAAAAAGCAAGGCATCTGATAGAGATGAGTTTCCTGAACTAGATGAACTTTATAATTACGATAGTTACGCCAAGAGTTTTACGGTTCGTGACCTTAGAACTATGACTACGTACATATCTGAAAAGGGAAAAATATCACCCCATGTTTCAAACTCTTATTTTCATAATGATGACGGAGAAAATGTCACATTAGATGAAAAATATGTTAACAGTAAATGGGAAATTTTAATCAAGTCAATTGAAAAGATATATGAAAATGATGATGATGTTATTTTTTCAGTGGAAAACTTTGAGCTCGAAATTGATTTAGCTAAATATAATAATCATATCTACTTTGATCCAATTTTTTATAACCATACAGGTATTGATTTGGAGTTTAAAGCTAGCGCAAAGTTATTTGTTGAGATAACCGATAGTAATGGCAAAATAGATGCACATTACTTACATGATGTTTCGTTATTAGGTACAGAAAGTGATATGTTAAATGATAATAAAATGCTTTTTGATGGTAACGAATACATACTTGAACATTGGGATGGTCCAATACCATTCTTTCCAGCAAATTTAAAAAATGGAGAGTATCAATTTCAACTTATTATTAAACATCCATTATTTAAAGAAGTTCGTTCTAAAAAAGAAATTATTACGCTACCTCTAGACATAAAAAAAAATGAAAACGTTTTACAACTCACAGGAAACATCAATACTCAAGTAAATGGTACTATTTATTTTATTTGGACAGAAAACAAAGTAAAAGCCACCTTCATCAATAGTAAAACCCAACAAAGAATAAAACTTATCGGTACTGTAAATGACAACAAAGTAAACCTTGCAGAATACGAAAAAGACAATAAAATAAGTGGCTATTTTGAAGGAATATATAAAGAGGGAGTCTATAGCGGTCGTTGGTTAAGCCCTAATAAAAAAATAAGCGTTCCTTTTGAATTTAAAAGCGCAGAGTAATATGAAATTTATTTATATTCTTTCTTTCCTTTTATGTTTTCAACTACATGGTCAAATAAAAACCTACTTTAAGAATGGCAATCTTAAAGAAATAAGAATATATAATGAGATCACAAAGAAAGGCCAATGGGAAGAGTACTTTATTACTGGTACCCCCTACTCCATTAGCACTATAAATGGCAATAAAAGAGAATACACTCTTTTTTACGAAAATGGAGAGGTAAGAGAACATGGTAATTACACCAATGAACGTAAATCTGGTGAATGGTTAAAGTTTGACAAAAATGGCTGCTTAGTTAAAGTAGGTAGTTTCAAAAATGGAGCATATGATGGTAAAATAAGACGCTATCATATGGACAAACCACTAGCCATTGAACACTACAAAGACCGAAAGAAAACCGGAAAATGGTCGTGGTATAGAAATGGGCAGCTAACTCAAATAAAAAATTATAAAAATGACAAAGCTCATGGCGCGCATAAATCGTTCTTTATTGATGGTAACTTATCCTATGAGCGCTATTACTCGCATGGTACACCCATAGGCATACATAAAGATTATACTGATCTTGGCATTATTAAACATAGAATAATATACGAGAACGGTAGAGAAGTTGAAAAAAGAAATTATTACCCTAATGGCGCTATTAGCCATTTAATCGTTTTTTCGGGGAATACAAAATTAGAAAAAGGATATCATGAAATTGGTAACAACCTTAGTCATGAAGGTTATTGGAGCACTTTAGAGAATATCCATCTGCAAACTGGAGAATGGAAGTATTTTTACCAAAATGGCAAGCTTCACTACAAGGGCAAATTTACAAATGGAAAACGGAGTGGTAAATGGAAGGGTAAGCATGCCAACGGAAAAAGGAAGTTTAAGGGTGTTTATAAAGATGATGAGAAAATAGGTGTTTGGAAGTATTATGACAAGAACGGAAAACTCAAACCGGAAGAACCAAAAAAGAAATGAATTTTAGAACAGAAAATATAGAAATAAGTGGTGAAACCTATAGCGTAAATATTCCTTCAGGAGAAGTTTATTTAGAAGCGAATTATAATAATACGCAAGCTGCAAAAACAATTTACACCAACCTTTATAGCGAGTTAAAAGAAAAACTTTCTCTTGAAAAGATTGAATTAATACTCACTTATCAAGGAAATTATATAGAAAACCAACAAAGGACAAATCAAGATTTCACGGTATTGGATAAGGCGAATATTCAGTTTCTTGAAAAAAGAATACCATCTATAGGACGAAATTTATCTAAGGATGAAATCTTAGAAATCTTTCATATAGAATCGTTTTATCTAAAACTTATAAATGTTATTGATTAACAAAACGCTCTATCATTTGAAAAAACTAGTAAACATACTATCAAAAAATAAAGAAACGTATTCCGATGCCAAAAAAACATACTATGAAATAAAAAGCAATAGGGTGTTATATCATTCTGTATATAGAAAAGCAGAAAGTTACGGTACACCTCATTTCTGCACTGATATAGAAAAAGGAGCTGATAAAGACAGTTTTAAAGAATTAAGCAAAGAGTATGGTATGGATGCTACTCATGTTTATTTTAAAATTGAAATAGTGCAACATAGAGACAACGCTACTTTTAAAGTTCTAAACGAATATATTACAGCGGATAAACATGGCGTTTACCAACAGAACAATCTAATACCAAATAGTGATGGTTTAAGTTTTAAATTGCTTGGAGCCGGGTATGCAATAGATAACAACAACATCTATTACATTCCCACTAATTTTTATAACATTTTAAAAGAGGCTGATAAAAAAACGTTTGAAATCATAAATTCTGGTTTTTTATCTTATGCGAAAGATAAAAAACAGGTGTATTGTAATGAGCATACTATTGAGGCGGCTGACCCTAGTTCATTCATAGTACTTGATAATTTAAATGGATATTCAAAGGACAACAAACACATCTTTCATTTTCATGTAAAAATGAAAGACGCAAATATAAATTCTTTTAAGATTTTAAAATATGACCTATCTAAAGACGACACTTTTATATTTTATCGTGGAAAAATCGTAAAGGAAGCTGATTATACTTCATTTAAAATGATAGAAGATAATTCTATGTATGATGCTGAAGATAAGAATCATTATTACAGATCAAATGGAGGTGCTCATGACGATGGAATTTTAGGAATATGGTCAAAAGTAGAAAATACATGGTTATGAAAATTTATAAGCTCATTTTAATATTATTATTAGTAACCTCTTGCTCAGATGCTGATGAAACCTATTACGAAATAAAGGGAGATGAAGTCGTGTACCATTCTGTATATAGACTTGGTCAGGAATACTACACAAAAGCGCATACTTCTATTAAAACTGTAGAAGACGCAGATGCTAAAACCTTTCAGCAACTAACTAAATATTACGGCATAGATAAATCAAGTGTTTTTAATGAAGTTAAGAAACTTGTTAAGCGTGACCCAGCTACGTTCAAAGTTTTGAAAAAAATGGTGACAGCAGATAAATATGGCGTTTATTATGACAATAACATTATCCCTAACAGTCATGGTTTAAGTTTTAGGTTTTTAAATAACGACTACGCTTTAGATGACAATCAAGTATATTATCAACCTTCAGATTTCAATAGTGTTGTAACTGGGGCTGACAAAAACACTTTTTCGGTAATTGGAGATGACTACAGTGATTATGCAAAAGACAAAAACCAAGTTTATTATAAAGGCTATGTTATTGAAGGTGCCGTAGTTGGTTCGTTTAGCATATTAAAAAATGATATCTCTAAAGATGGAAAATCTATCTTTTTTAAAAAGAAAAAAATTAAGGAAGCCGACTATAATTCTTTTAAAACTTTAAGATATGAGGAGCTGAAAGAATACGAGTATAAATTCATTGCCCAAGACCACAACAGTTTTTATAGTGATAATGGTGGCAACATAGCAATAACGAAGAAAACTGAAATAACAAATGAGCATTAAGAATCAACTTATCCTAATAGTCATCTTTTGTAGCGCTACCAACCTTATAGCCCAAAAAGACACTCTCTATTTTAATTCGAAGTGGAATCAAACAGATAAAAACAATGCTGCTTTTTTTAGACTGGCCCCATTAGAGAAAGAAGGTGATTTATATAAAATTAAAGACTATTATATAAGTGGCAATCTGCAGATGCAAGGGTACTGGTATAACTTAGAAAATGAAACCCTACACGGCAAAGTTACTTGGTATTTTGAAGACGGAACAAAATCTATAGAATCAGAATACAAAAATGGCGTTTTAGAAGGTGCAAATACCATTTATAAGGAAGGGGGTCAAGTTAGCTCTAAAGGCACTTATAAGAACAATGAGCCTTACTCAGGTAGTTTTATAGTTTACCGTTTGCTACAAACCTATACCAATGGTGTATTGAATGGCGAAGAAATTAGCTATGCTGATAATGGCACAATAGCCACCACAGGAATTAATAAGAACGGAAAACGATTTAATGGTGAATTCACCAATACCCAAACAGAAAAAACCACCTATAAGGATGGCAGAAATGATGGCATTACAACTTCTTACTACGATTTAAATTTCACGCAGAAAAAGCAATCTTATGCTGTTGTTAATGGCATAAAAGAAGGCGAAGAAGTTTCCTATTATGAAGATGGAAAAGAAAAAGCTAGAGGCATCAATAAAGCGGGAATGTCCTATTATGGTTCATTTTACAATGAATATACGCGCAAAATCGCCACTTATAAAGATGGAGGCTTTCATGGTCCGCTCACCACTTTTAATGATCAAGATAAAATAATTTCAGTACGTGAATATAATAATGGCAAGGTTTCTGGCAGGGTAATGAGTACAGGGCTTTTTGAGAATAAAGTATGTGAGTGTGAGTATAAAGAGCAAGAACCTTTTAATGGAGAGGAATGTAAAGGTTATGATGTTTATAAGTATGTAGATGGTCAATTAGTAAAGTTAACCTCTTACAATTCTGAAAATCAAGATGAAAAAATAGAAATTCAGTTTTTTAAAGAGAAAGAGAAAACTAAAAAACTCGTCAACCTAAACGGAGAAGCATACGAGTTAATTTATAAAAATGGCAAGGCATATTCTGGTCAAGATTATGATCGTATATCGGGTAGCTTAACCACTTTTAAAAATGGTGCAAAAGATGGTCCTTTTCAAATTAATAAGAAGTACAAGGATTATATCGCATCTGGTAATTTCAACCAAGGCGTTTATGACGGAAAAATAGAATTCGAGAATTTACAAAGTAAGACAAGTACATTCTGTACGTACAAAAATGGAAATCTAATTGATGGCACTGCAATATTTAAAGATACCATTGTATCCTATAAAAACGGACTTAAACATGGGTTAGAAACTCCTATGCGTGCTTATGGAGCCTATAATGCACCTTTTGATAGTATTAGCAGAAACTATAAAGAAGGTAAGCTAGATGGTCAAATTCAATATTTTGAAGAAAGTAAATTAATTGCCGAAGGATTGTACCAAAACAACAAACCTTTTACTGGCGTATTTTATAAATATTCTGGCGGAACCAGTTATAGGAGAAAAACCTATAACGAAGGCGAGCAATTAAAAGAGGAATATATTGCTCAGAAATTTAAGGCTATCTACGAGTACAAAGACAATAAACTTCAACAAGGAAAATTCTATTGTAACGAGGAATTAATTGCTGAAGGTGTCTATAAAACAGGCAATCCGTTTGAAGGTAGTTTTGCCATATTAGAAAAAATTGACAAGAACTATTTCCCTGAGAAATACACACTTACACGCTATAAAAAAGGCAAGAAAAATGGGGATGAAAATGTCGTTAATTTTAACGAAAATTCAATAGAAGAGGTTACTCAATATAAAAATGGAAAAATTTTAAGCAAAACAATTTTCCTCCCTTTTAAAGATAAAACTAGCCTCAAAGGCACCTACAAAAACAACATGCCTTTTTCGGGAGATTTTTTAACCACCCTAGCTATTAACCTACCAGATACAGAAACGAAAAGTAGCTATCAATCTGTAAGCCATTATGAAAATGGTCAAAAATCTGGACGGGAATATTTTACTACAATGGGTTCTAATATGCGGGTAGTTCTAGATAGTGTAAGCTATAAAGACGGAAAACCATTTCAAGGCAATCTACTTGAAGTATACAATAGCGATACCCTAGAGCATCATTATGACAATGGAAATTTAGTACAGACTAATATTTATACATGGGGACTAAGCAAAAAACCAGATGCTATAGTAAGGTATACTAACAAAGGCTATAAAACCTCTAAGCAAAGACCTTCTAGAGACATAACAAGCTATTCTACCGAAGTAATTTATACAAACACCGACCCTAGTGAAGGAACCGCAATTATTACCGGTAATGGAAATGAAATGGGCAGATTTTCATTCTCAAAGAAAGGTATTTCTAATGCTTCATTTTTATTTAAGGAATATGACACAAACGTTACCATAGAAAGTATTGCCCTAAATAAAATAGCGCTAGTTTTTGACTTAGAAAATATGCTAATAAAGTTTGAAAGCACTCTTAAACCTATGACTACTATAAAACCTAGTGATGTTCAAGATTGGCTTCGATTATTTTATTTTGGTGATGGTCCGGCAAGTTTTTATTTCGATGGTGAAGAAACACCTATAGCTACATGTATGTACAAAGAAGGTAGGGAGCACAATGGCGTTACAACTAACATAAATAAAAATGGCAGCTATAACTATAACTTATATAAGAAAGGCGAATTAGTTGAAGATAAAAAAAACATAACCAAGCAGCAATTAGTACAACTAATTAACACCAAGCAATAACTATAATGAAAAACATACTTCCCCTACTCTTTTTAGTTGTTACAGTCCAAATATCCGCACAAAAAGACACACTCTATTTTGACGCTGACTGGCATAGAACCGATAAAGTAAATGCATCCTTTTTTAGACCGCTTCCGCTAGAAAAAGAAGGTAAACTGTATCATGTTAAAGATTTCTTCATAAATGAAACAATACAAATGGATGGGTATTGGTCTAACCTTGAGGATGAAACCATGGAAGGAAAAATAGAATGGTACAAAAAAGACGGAAAGCTTTCTGAAAGTAGATATTACTCTAATGGCATACTTAACGGAGAATCTATCGTGTATTCCCAAAACGGATTTTTAAGAGCAAAAGGGGAATATAAAAATGGTCATGGCTGGGAAGGCACTTTTATTCATCCTTGTTGTTTTAATGGGTTTATTCCTATTTACAAAGAAGGCAATCATATTGGACAACAAATGTTTTATGAAAACTCCAATCAAATTGCCCAGAAAAAAACACAACAAAATGATAGTATTAGTATCACTAGATATTATGATAAAAAAGGAAAAGAAATAGGTGAAAATCGTTATGTAAATGGCAGTATTAAAGAAGGTATGTTAGCCACGTTTTTTATAAATAAGGAAGATGATGCTATAGGTCTAGAAAACTACATGCATTTCAAAAATGGAGAAATGCATGGTGAGTATGCTGTATTCGATGCCAAAGAAAACCTACTTTCAAAAGCTGATTACAAGAATGGCAAACCGTACGGCGGTACCGTTTTGAGCTATGGCAGTTTAAAAACATATGCCAACGGAAAATTAGAAGGTGAGGAAATAGGATACTCGCGAAAAAAAATAGAAGTGACCAGAGGAATAAATAAAGATGGCGAACATTATAATGGTCTGTTTGTAGATCATTATGTTAACAGTATCTCTAGCTACAAAGAAGGAAGTTTAGAAGGAAAGCAAACTTTGTATTATTCCGATAATTTGGAGCAGGTGAAATCATATGAGCATATTCAGAATTATGATAAAAACGGTGAAAGCGCTTATTATTTAAAGGATGGAAAAGAATTGGCAAAAGGAATCTACAAAGACCATAAACCTTGGAACGGAACTTTCTATGACCCGTATAGTATGCTTTTTTCTTCTTTTAAAAATGGTGAAAAACATGGCATATTTGCTCAATATAACAGCGTTGGTGAGATTTTAGAGCAACAAGAATATGAGAATGACCTACTTACCGGTATGGTAAAAAGTAAACGCCTAGACGGAGAAATCTGCAAGTGTATGTATAAAAAGGGAGAGCCCTATACAGGTCAAGTTTGTGACACTTATACGATAACACACTTTGAAAAAGGAACTACTGTTAAAAGAGAAAATTTCGAGTTTGATTATGAAAATGACACCCTTGTTTTTACTGGTGACACAAGTTATAAAGACGGAATTGTTAGTGCACAAACAATAATTGCAGATAACAAAACTTATGCCGTTACCTTTAAGAATGAACTGCCATATAATGGTATTCATTACATATCTTATAGTGGAGAAATGACTACTTATAAAAACGGAATAAAAGAAGGTGTTTTTATAGAGCAAGATGAAGAAAATAGAGATTTGAGCATTAGTGGATCTTATAAAAACAATGAACGCCACGGATTAATTGAATTTTATGAAAAAGATTTAAAAAAGAAAACCACTTGTATCTATAAAAAAGGGAAACCTATTAAGGGTACAGTTATAAATGACCATACATTCACTATCTATAATAAAGGACTAAAACAAGGGGTTGAAAGAGAAATAACAGAAACTGGGCTAGAAGAAGTAATAGAGAGAGAAGCTGTATATGACAAAGGTATTATTATATCCGAATCTTGGCCACGTCTAAAAAATCCAAAAGGAGAAATTGCAAAAGGAAACTACAAGGACGGCAAACCTTTTAATGGTGACTTTTTCAAATTTGAATCTATATTAGCCTCATTTACCAACTATGAAAATGGTATAATTTCAGGTACGCAGTATGTAGGTTTTAATGACTATGAAACCCTTGTTGTGGTAGATTCTATGCAGTATAAATCTGGCAGACCGTATCATGGTAGGTTTATGGAGCATACAGAAGATAGGTTGCATTTTCACGAATACCAAAACGGAAAACTTTTAAAAACTATAGTTACCAAAGATGATCTAAATCAAAAAATACGAAATACGGTTATCTATTCTGATACCGGTTTTATCGTTACTGAAAAAGATTCAGATTTGGTGATGTTCAGAGCCACCTATTTAAATGAAGAACAAACGAAAGCAAGAGTTGAAGTATATTCTAATATTGACGTATCTGCCGGCACAATAGAATTTCACGATAATAAAATTACCGCTATCAACATTAATTACAATGAAGCTAGTTATGATGTTAATTATTCAATGGTAGATTCTCAATTAGTAATCAGCTTAAAAAAGAAGGAATTCTATTAAAGGCATACCCTAGTTTAAAACATATTAAGAAGTTTACGTACAAAGACTTTCTTAATCCAGAAAAGCTGTTTGTTGACGGTGAAGTGACCATGCATTCTTATATAGATGATAAGTATGTAGCAACAGGAATAATCTTAAATAGAGATTTTTACGACGGTGTTCAAATACGCTATGATAATAATAGTAACACTTATACCTATTTTAAATACAACAAAGGAGAACGTTTAGAGTGGGAAACAAGTCTGACCAAAGAAGAAGTTTTAAAATTGTTACACAAATAATCTTAAAAACTAATTAATGCAGTTATTGGATAATGCTATTCCCTTCTTTAGTGCTTTAATTGGTGCAAATATCGTTATGTATCTCTTTACAGTGCTTATAAGTTATTCGTGGTCAAAAGTTCATAATCACAAAACACTGGCATTAACTAGACGGGATGTATACAATAGTCTTAATGTTGTACTTATAAATATTCTTGTAGCTATCTCAGGCTATTATTTATATAAAAAAGGAAGCATCCACTTTACAACAGATACTCACCTTATACTAGATTTTGTCATATTGTTCTTTGCTTTCGATTTGGGCATGTATCTACTTCATTTAGTCTCTCATTTTGTATGGCCCTTTAAAAAGTTTCATAACACCCATCATTCCCATGAATATTTTAACGCCATTAGCCTATACGTGATGGAACCTGTGGAGTCTCTTCTATTTGGACTCTTATTAACCGTATTCGCATTTTTTGTTCAACTCAACATTTATAGCTTTCTCGCCTTCATATTTTTGAACTGGGCCTTAGGTGTCGTGGGGCATTTAAATACACAATCAACAAAGCAACCTTTTCTTTTTTGGTAACCACGTGTTCCATAAAACACACCACCAACAAGCCAATAGCAACTTTGGCTTTTATACCGTAATTTGGGATAGAATTTTCGGTACTTTTTATAGAAAGAACTAGACACCTCCAGTAGCTATCTTTTTAGCCATGTATGGTTTCATCCTTTCCGTAGTTTTTAATTACTTCGGCTTCAAAAGCAACTAGCTCTTGCCAGCGTTTGTCCACGTCTATATCTTGACCGTATTTGCGGGCAAAACCAATAAAAGTAGTGTAATGGCCTGCTTCACTAACCATTAGATCATGATAGAATTTAGAAAGCTCGGGGTCTTTTATTTCTTCTGAAAGTAGTTTGAAACGCTCACAACTTCGTGCTTCAATCATAGCAGAAAACAAGAGCCTATCTACCATAGATTTAAGTCTACTCCCTCCTTTGTTCATGAACTTGTAAAGCTCATTAACATAGCTATCTTTGCGTTCTCTACCTAAAGTGTAACCTCGCTTTTTTATGATTTCATGAACCATTTGAAAATGCTCCAATTCTTCTTGGGCTAAAAGGAGTAAATCGGTAACTAAATCCGGATACTCAGAATTGAGCGTAATTATAGTAATTGCATTAGTAGCCGCCTTTTGTTCACACCACGCATGGTCTGTAAGTATTTCTTCTATGTTCTTTTCAACAATATTAACCCAGCGTGGGTCTGTCGCTAATTTTAAATGAAGCATCGGCTTTAGTTTATGTAAAAGTAGGTATCAGAGGGGAAAGAAATCAATAAACCTTAACTCTTTTCAAAATAGTAGTTCACTAGTTCTTAAATAGAGATAAGCATAAAGGATATTATTATTTCCCAACGAAAGAATTAATATACAAGTGATTTCGTTGTATTCAAAAAATGGTACCATCCTTAGTATTGAAAAGCCACTATACCTAATACCTCAAGCCATAATTGATGTTTAGATAAATAAATTTTCGCTTCTCAATTTATATTTTTATCGCTAAATTGATATATTTATGCAAAATTGATATACATGAAAATTGAACTATGCCCTAACTGCAATTCTGACAGCTATATAAAAAGTGGAATCGTCAATAATAGGCAGCGATTCAAGTGTAAAAAATGTAATTATTTTTTCTCCGTCAATAAAATTGGAAAAAAAATTGATGATTACTATGTTAACAAATCACTCCAATTATATTTAGAAGGGTTAACCTATCGTGAGATTGAACGCATTTTAGGTATCTCCCACGTAAGCATCATGAATTGGGTTAAGAAATACAACATTAAACGTCCCTACAATTCTGATTACCACCCTACTTACAAAATTCTAAACGCTACAGAGCTTGGCGATTACTTTAAAAAAACCGAAAATATAAAGGGGGCGGGAGTAATTGTTACTGAGCTGGGAGATAAGTTTATGCTCATAAAATGGGAGCGTTTTAAAGAGTAACTATATTAAATTAGTAAAAAGATATATTAATAAAACATTAACTAATTGTTTTTAAGAGTTTAGCGGTGCACACAAAATCAATTCATCACTAACTAATCTCTTAAAATCATGAGTAAACAAACTCTATTACTGATTGGCCTTTTTATAATGTCCTTTCAATTGATGATTGCCCAAGGTTCGCCTGACTATACGGGAGGACTCAAAATGAAATTTAACGAAGATGGATCTAAATATCTACGAATTATTTCTTGGGCACAGGTACAGGCTAATTATGGTTTGGACGAAACTTTTGATGGAAACGGGAATGAGAATAGTCCGTTAAACTTTAATTTGCGAAGAGCTCGTATTTTAATGTTCGCCCAAATCAACAAGGACTTTTTAATCTTAACTCATTTTGGTCTTAACAGCTTAAACAGTTCAACATTAAGCCCTACTGGTAAAGGAGATGGTTCTCAATTATTTTTTCACGGTGTTTGGGCACAATACAACCTAGGAGAGAATCATACAGTTGGTGGTGGATTACATTATTTTAACGGTATTTCTAGGCTTAACAACCAGAGTACCTTAAATATGATGACGATGGATAACAATCGGCAATCTTGGGCTACCATTGGTCTTTCCGATCAATTTGCACGTCATTTAGGTTTTTTTATCAAAGGAAAGTTTGACAGACTTCAATATCGTCTAGCCGCAAACGATGCTGCTACAGCAACTTTAGATAGTCGTGTTGCCGTTGCTGGCGGAGATGCCGTTTACAATGGTCGCGCTTTACTAGGTTCTAAAGATGCAGGCAAAACCTATGCTGGTTACTTAGATTATCATTTTCTTGATCCAGAATCTAATTTTTTACCATACAAGGTGGGCTCTTATCTTGGAGGTAAAAAAATATTTAACATTGGGGCCGGATTCTTTTTACATCCAAAAGGTGCTGTTATCAACACAGGTTCTGAAACCGCTCCTACTCTAGACGGTGAAAATGTTTCGATTTTTGCTGTTGATGCTTTTTACGACACGCCACTTGGCGAAGATGGAAGCGCATTAACTGCCTATGCTGTTTTTCAATCCAACGATTATGGTAAAAATTACCTATTCAGCGCCTATGGAACCGGAAGCATGGTTTATGGCCATGTAGGATATGTTTTTAAAGGTGATGTAACCAAAAAACCAGATCAACCTTACCTAAGTTATGGCACTCACAATTATGATGCCGTAAGCGATAGTAGAAATACATTAGGTATTGGTGTAAACGCATACATGAGCGGCCATAATTCCAAATTGACTTTAGAGTACAAGAAACAAGAATTCGGGGCATTAGACTCGAATATCATATCACTTCAAGCAATGATTTACTTATAAAAACACATTTATGTCTGAAAAACAAGAAAAGGCTACGGCCTATTGGAAAGAGAACCTGAGGTATTTAATTATACTACTTGTCATATGGTTCGTCGTATCCTTTGGATGCGGAATATTATTTAGAGAAGAATTAAATGAAATTAGACTTGGCGGATTTAAACTGGGTTTCTGGTTTGCACAACAAGGATCAATCTATGTATTCGTAGTACTCATTTTCGTCTACGTGAGATTAATGAACAAATTAGATAAAAAATACGGTTTCGACGAGTAACCTAACCAACTTTAATACAGAACATTATGAGCGTACAAACATGGACATGGCTATTAGTAGGAATTACTTTTGCCCTTTATTTTGGAATTGCGATTTGGGCTAGAGCTGGCTCTACAAAAGAATTTTATGTTGCTGGCGGAGGCGTTTCTCCTTGGGCAAATGGTATGGCTACTGCAGCCGATTGGATGAGTGCCGCTTCTTTTATAAGTATGGCGGGAATCATTTCATTTGCAGGTTACGACGGCTCGGTTTACCTTATGGGTTGGACCGGTGGTTACGTGTTACTAGCACTACTCCTTGCCCCCTATTTACGAAAGTTCGGTAAGTTTACGGTGCCCGATTTTATTGGGGATAGATACTACTCCAACACGGCTAGAACCGTAGCCGTAATTTGCGCATTAATTGTATCCTTTACCTACGTTGCTGGCCAGATGCGAGGCGTTGGTATCGTATTTTCTCAATTTTTACAAGTAGATATTAATCTAGGTGTACTTATTGGTATGACCGTAGTTTTAACCTTTGCCTTATTAGGTGGTATGAAGGGGATTACATATACACAAGTAGCACAATATTGTGTTTTGATTTTTGCTTTCATGGTACCTGCATTCTTCATTTCATTGCAAATGACAGGAAATATTATTCCTCAAATAGGAATGGGAGGCTCAATTGAAGGTGGTGAATTCTTATTGGACAAATTAGATAGACTACATACAGAACTTGGTTTTAACGAATATACGAGCGGAACAAAAAGTACTTGGGATGTATTTGCTATTACTTTAGCATTAATGACCGGAACAGCGGGTCTACCTCACGTAATTGTACGTTTCTTTACAGTACCTAAAGTAAAAGATGCTCGTAAATCTGCTGGGTATGCATTATTACTAATTGCAATTTTATATACTACTGCTCCAGCAATTGCTGTTTTTTCTAGAACAAATTTAATTGAAACAGTAAGTAATAAAGAATATAAGGAAATTCCAGAATGGTTTAAAAACTGGGAAAATACAGGTCTAATTGCCTTGGTCCGATAAAAATGGGGACGGTAAAATTCAATATGTAGCAGGAAATGCATTAGCGGATAAAAAACCTCTCTATTCTGAAGCAAGAGGTGCTAACGGAGAACGTATGGTTACCAACCCAAGTGATGCTGAAAATGAACTTTACGTAGATAGAGATATCATGGTTCTTGCAAATCCAGAGATTGCAAACCTTCCTAACTGGGTTATTGGCCTAGTTGCTGCCGGTGGATTGGCAGCAGCATTATCTACTGCTGCAGGATTACTATTGGTAATCTCTACTTCTATCTCTCATGATTTAATTAAAAAGCAACTAAAACCAGATATTTCTGATAAAGGTGAATTAACAGCTGCAAGAATTGCAATTTTCGTAGCAATCTTAATTGCGGGGTACTTTGGTATAAATCCGCCTTGGCTTTGTAGCCGCGGTCGTCGCCCTGGCATTTGGGCTGGCAGCAGCTTCCTTTTTCCCAGCAATTATCTTAGGTATTTTTGATAAGCGCATGAACAGCCAAGGTGCAATTTCAGGAATGGTAGTAGGTATCCTTTTAATGCTTTTCTACATGATGAAATTTAAATTGGATATGTTTGGTGGTGGCACCAGTGCAGAGTGGTGGTTCGGAACTTCACCAGAAGGATTCGGTACTATTGCCATGTGTGTAAACATTGTTATATCTATGGTGGTTTCGAGAATGACACCGGCTCCACCACAGAATGTACAAGATATGGTAGAAAGTATCAGAATACCTTCGGGAGCAGGTGAAGCGTCTGATCACTAAATCAAGCAGTTCATAATTCGATATTTTTTCCGAATTGTAACACTATTTTATATTTGATTAGGTAAAAATCAGCATTACCATTTTGGTGATGCTGATTTTATTATGTCCAAGAGGTATTATATTTCATAAATTAGTGCAACCTTTTACCTCCCAATCATAAATAATCTATTGTAGATGAAGAAACGCCACGAACAAAAACTAATAGTCCTTTCGCTTGCTTTGTTTTTCCTATTCAATATTCCTTTTGTCTTAATTTTCAATTTTGAAGGAGCAATATTTGGCTTTCCTACATTTTACTTTTCTATTTTTTCTATTTGGCTGCTTTCTGTTATTATTTCTGGAATCGTATTAAAAAGACACTATGAGTAATTATGTAATCATAATTATCATTCTTACGTATTTGGCAGTGTTGTTTTTCATTGCTTTCCTTGCAGAAAGAAAGAAAAAGAGCAAATGGGTAAACAACCCCTATGTGTATACTTTATCACTTGCTGTCTATTGTTCCGCTTGGACTTATTATGGTAGTATTGGTATTGCAGCAAATACCGGAATTGATTTTTTACCTATTTATTTAGGGCCAGTCATTGCTGCTCCCCTATGGATAATAGTACTTCGGAAAGTTATACGTATTTCTAACCAGAACAAAATTTCATCTATCGCAGATTTTATTTCCCTCCGTTATGGGAATAATAGATTTCTAGGTGCATTAGTTACTGTAGTTTGCCTTTTTGGTACCATACCATACATTTCTTTGCAACTTAAAGCCGTGTCTGAAACGTTTGAAATTATGTCAGACAACACCAGCTATATTTTAACGAATACCTTTCATGACTCTACTTTTTACGTTGCACTAATATTAGCCATATTTGCCACTTTTTTTGGAACTCAAAATGCGGATGCTTCTGAAAAACATACAGGGATAATAGCCACAGTGGCTTTTGAATCTGTATTAAAATTAGTCTTCTTTTTAGTCATAGGTATTTACATAACATTTTATCTATTTGACGGAACAACCGATATCTACAACCAAATAGCCACCATAGATAATTTAAAAGAGCTTACCACCCTATCAGGTCTAGAAGATGGTTTTAATTGGCTCTTTATGATTTCATTGTCCTTTATGGCAATTTTTTTATTGCCCAGACAATTTCAGGTTTCCGTACTAGAAAACAATCGGGAAAAATATTTAAAAAAGGCAATTTGGTTGTTTCCCCTATATCTTTTAGTATTCAATATTTTTGTAATCTTCATAGCCTATGGGCCGGTAAAATAACTTTTGGAGATGACGTAAATGCGGAGTATTACACTTTGTATCTGCCTTTAGAACAGGGTAATTCTTTTCTGGCAACATTAGTTTTTCTTGGCGGGTTTTCTGCAGTAATCTCTATGGTTGTTGTATCCACTTTGGCACTATCTACAATGGTGAGTAACAACCTCATTATTCCATACGGATTTTTAGAAAAATTTATTAGAAGCCAGACAGAACGTAATGAGCGGTACATTAAGAACATTAGGCGTATTTCTATTTTCTCAATTATAATTATAGCCTATTTCTTCTACATTTCATTTTCAAGAGAATTATCGCTGTACTCCATCGGTTTAATTTCTTTTACAATTATTGCTCAGCTGGCACCCTCCTTTTTTATTGGGCTTTTCTGGAATCGTGGTTCATCTAAAGGCGCAATAATTGGTATTATCCTTGGATTCTTTATTACAGTATACACCCTAATACTTCCATTTACTTTAGCTGCCTATAGCGGAACAGACGATTTTACCCAATATGGCTTGTATGGCATTGCAGCACTTAAACCTTATGCCTTGTTTGGTATTGACTTTTTAAGTCCGCCTGCTCATGCCTTTTTCTGGAGTATCCTTTTCAATTTGCTGGCCTATTTGTTTTTTTCACTCATGTTTAAAGGAAACTATAGAGAGCGTAACTATGCCGAAATGTTTGTAGATAGCAGGAATTTTTCAGCATTACAAGACAGTGCACTTGTTTGGAAAGGAGAAGCCTATGTAGCCGATATTAAGACTATGCTTGTTAGGTTTCTAGGAGAGAAAAAAGCAACTAGAGCACTAAAACTGTTTTTTGCCAAATACAAATTACCCGTAGATACGCAGCTAGCGGATGCTAGGCTAATTAACTTTTCCGAAAAACTACTTACAGGAAGTATAGGTAGTGCCTCAGCAAAAATTTTGATTGATAGTGTGGTAAAGGAGGAACAAATAAGTCTGACTGAAGTACTTAGAATATTAGAGGAATCTAAAGAGAATATTGTAAGTAATAAAATGCTTCTCGAAAAATCCGATGAGCTATCTCAACTGTCGTCAAAACTAAAAGATGCAAATGAAGAACTGGTCAATAAAGACAAACAAAAAGATGAGTTTTTAGATACCGTAGCGCACGAATTAAAAACGCCTATTACCGGAATCAGGGCGGCAACCGAGTTGTTGATGGATGAAGAAGATGATATGCCCAAGGAAATTAAAAAACAGTTTCTAACGAACATACTGCAAGATTCAGACAGACTAGGGCGACTCATTAATAATATACTAGATTTTGAAAAGCTAGAAACAGGGCGTTTAAGCTTAGATATGCGGAATCTTGATATTCAAGAAACAATAAAAAAGGCAGTTGCAAATACGCAACATATAGCTGCAAAAAAAGGAATAACAATACAGATTAAAAATGTCCATCATTTTGAGATAAGGTATGACGAAGATAGAATCCTTCAAGTATTTACAAACTTAATTTCAAACGCCATTAAGTTCTGCGAGCCGGAATCCGGAAACATTGAAATAGATTATAAACTTGGAAATGAAGTTCTTGAAATAGCTGTAACAGATAATGGAAAAGGCATTCCTGCGGAAGATATAGCGTATGTTTTTGATAAATTTTATCAATCTCAACATCAAAATACTATTAAACCAGCAGGCAGTGGGTTGGGTTTAGCTATCACCAAACAAATCATAGAAAAGCACCACGGTAAAATTTGGGCAGATAAGACAGTAAAAACAGGGGCAAAGTTTGTTTTTACGCTACCTATTGGCTACATTGTATAACGATTTATGATGTACAAGATTTTAATTGTTGATGATGAGCCAAATATTGTAATGTCTCTAGAATATGCCTTTAAAAAAAAAGGCTTTGAGGTCTTTATTGCAAGAGATGGTAGTGAGGTAATTTCAATAGTAGAAAACACTGTTCCAGACATCATCTTGTTAGATATTATGATGCCGAATATAGACGGCTATCAGACGTTAAAACTAATAAAGAGCAAAAAGAGTTTAGAAGCTACAAAAATAGCTTTCTTAACCGCAAAAAATAAAGCTTCGGATATTGAAAAGGGTTTAAAACTAGGAGCTGATAAATATTTAATCAAACCTTTTTCGGTAAAAAAAATAGTTTCGGAAATACTGGAACTATTAGAGTGATAGTCTTTTAAGACTTTTTTTAAATTGGTTTTGTGTGCAAACAAACTATGTTTAATTAAATTTTAAAGACATGAAATTTCGCATTAATCCTTTGGCGTCAGATATTATAATAACTGCGTACATCATAGGTACGCTATATCTGAGATTTAAATTCGAAAGCCAAACAGAAACAAGCCCCGTACTGTCTATAGTTATGGGTATTTGCTTTGTGGTAATTATTTGGGTACTTATTAAACTCAAGATATTTAACCCCAACTGGTTCGGTTTATTTGATGCCAAAAAAGCCAAGTAATAAGTTACTTAGCTTTTAAAAAGGATAGTTTAGTTGACTCGTAATGCTTTTGGCTGTCTCAAGCCAAAGAGCTAGAAGGTTAGAAACCAACCATTTTTTTTCTTGAAATACAATTACGCCCATAGTTCCGGTACGTGGTTAGTGAGCACAATCTAAAAATTATGTTTACAACATCATCAGCTATAAAACCATGGAAGTAAGAAGCCGTTCAAGAAATTTGATTTGTAATTTCTAACCTACATTGTTGGTTGCCAAGCTCTCTTTGGAAAACAATGTACCTAAATAGGTATTCTGGAAAGGCAGAATATGGTTGGCAAACACAAACTAACACCTAGTCTTAGATTTTTTTACACGATGACATTTAGATAAAAAAAGAAGTCAGGTTTGATGACAAAAGAGATATGAAAGTAGTACTACCGCTAACTAAGAAACATCAATACAACACGTCATAAATTATAGATTACGTGCCCCCACAGACAATACAACATTCACTTATCAAGTCCGGTATACCGGTATTCATAAACAAAAAACAATTTAGTAATGAGTAATTATCATATAAAACATTTAGAAGAATATTACCAAGTTTATAGAAAGTCCGTTCGTAACCCTGAAGCTTTTTGGGAAGAAATAGCAGAGGAGCATTTTCTATGGCGAAAAAAATGGGATAACGTTTTAAGTTGGGATTTTAAAAAGCCTGAAATAAAATGGTTTGAAGGCGCTAAATTGAATATTACTGAAAATTGTATTGATAGGCATTTGGCTACACGGGGAGATAAAACAGCAATTTTATTTGAACCAAATGACCCAAAAGAAGCCACACAACACATTACATATAAAGATTTATACCACAGGGTAAATAAGCTTGCTAATGTGCTAAAATCAAAAGGAGTCAAAAAAGGAGACCGCGTTTGTATCTACTTACCAATGATTCCGGAACTGGCTATTTCACTACTAGCCTGTGCTCGTATTGGAGCCATACATTCTGTGGTTTTTGCGGGCTTTTCATCTATTGCATTAGCTACCAGAATTAAAGATTCTGATTGTAAAATGGTAATTACATCAGATGGCTCATACAGAGGTAAGAAAACAATTGATTTAAAAGGGATTGTTGATGAAGCTTTAGACGACTGCGAAGGTGTAAAAAGTGTTTTAGTTGTAAAGCGTATCAAGACAGATATACCTATGAAAGAAGGGCGTGATGAATGGCTCCAACCTTTATTAGATGAAGCTCCTGACGAACTTACGGCAACTGTTATGGATGCGGAAGACCCTTTATTTATACTGTATACATCTGGCTCTACCGGAAGACCAAAAGGAATGGTACATACTACCGGTGGTTATATGGTGTATAGCGCGTATACTTTCAAAAACGTTTTCCAGTACAAAGAAAACGATGTGTATTGGTGTACGGCAGATATTGGTTGGATTACAGGACATAGCTATATTGTCTATGGCCCATTAGCTAATGGAGCAACCACCGTTATGTTTGAAGGAGTTCCAAGCTACCCGGATTACGGCCGTTTTTGGGAGATTGTAGAAAAACATAAAGTCACACAATTTTATACCGCACCAACTGCCATTAGAGCTCTTGCCAAAGAAGGTGTGGAATATGTAGAGAAGCATGATTTATCATCATTAAAGGTCTTAGGAACCGTAGGAGAGCCCATAAATGAAGAAGCCTTGGCACTGGTATGATGACAATATTGGCAAGAAAAAATCACCTATTGTAGATACTTGGTGGCAAACCGAAACAGGGGGCATCATGATTACCCCTATTCCTTATTGTACACCAACTAAACCAACATATGCCACATTACCATTTATTGGTATTCAACCAGCATTAATGGATGAAAAAGGTATAGAAATTAAAGGAAAGCAAGCAGATGGACGCTTGTGTATAAAATTCCCTGGCCAAGTATAGCCAGAACTATTTGGGGGAATCATCAGCGCTACAAGGACACTTATTTTTCTGCTTATGAAGATATGTATTTTACAGGTGATGGAGCTTTAAGAGACGAAGTAGGATACTACAGAATTACAGGTCGTGTAGACGATGTAATCATTGTGTCCGGTCACAACTTAGGTACGGCTCCAATTGAAGATGCCATTAATGAGCATCCAGCAGTTTCAGAAAGTGCTATCGTTGGTTTCCCACATGATGTAAAAGGAAATGCATTATATGGTTATGTAATCTTAAAAGAAACTGGTGAAAGCAGAAACCATGATAACTTAAGAAAAGAAATCAATCAGATTATTACAGAGCAAATTGGGCCTATTGCTAAACTAGATAAGATTCAGTTTACCAACGGACTGCCAAAGACGCGTTCTGGAAAAATTATGCGTCGTATTCTTAGGAAAATAGCTGGTAAGGACACAAGTAATATGGGCGATACAAGTACGCTTCTAAACCCAGAATGTGTTCAAGATATAATGGATAACGCCCTCTAATAAAGTTTGAATTAGAAATATCAGTTAAATGATATTTTAAGACGCGCTAAGTTTCAATTTACATTGAAACTTAGTGCGTTTTGCTTTTCATAATATTTTGAATCTACGGAAATATTAGTCGTAGGAAATATCCTAAAAACCTGACTAAAATCATATTTTAAAAGTTACGGATGCTGCATTTTTGTGGACTATAGTTTAAAACTCGTGAGCAAATTTGTTCACTAAGATTAAATCACCACAAAAAATATTTTATGACGCACGCACATTCCTTTCACATTCCGGTTATGGGCATCGGCTTTACAATTGACTCTCCTTTAAAGGTCTCACAGTTTGGTATTGACTCGGTAATCTCGCTGGTAGATGATATTCTTTTAGAGAAGCTTCGTAAGATGTACTCTGGCAAATATGACCTCCCTTATCAGGAAATCACAGATAATATAGATGATTTTAGGGCAAAACGGATCACTTCTTATCTTAATATGATTCAAGACCTTGCTCAAGAAAAATTTGAAAATTTCAAAAATACCACTACCGAAACTGCTGACGGCATCAGGTCTTATTTCAACTCCCTACCTGATTCATCAACCTTTAAAAAGGAATTTTTTCAACTTGCGGAACACTCTTTCAATTTTCTGGAAATAAAAGACTGGGTTAAAGAGCGAATGCCCATGGGGAGTATTGATGTTAATATTATGACGAAGGTTGATAAGGACAACTACGTTAAAAAAGAAAAGCTTTCATCTGAATATAATGATGCCCATGCCGCTCTTAGAGGGTATGCAAATAGTAAACTGAATTCTTCCGTAATTCTCTCGGCAGGAATAAACCCACGTTTGTACAGCTATTTAGAACAGTTTGATGATTTTTATCCGGATACCAACGGGAACATCAAAAAGAAGATTGTACTTAAGGTAAGTGATTACCGGTCAGCTATGATACAAGGGAAATTTCTAGCTAAAAAAGGAATTTGGGTTTCTGAGTACCGTATAGAATCCGGACTTAATTGCGGTGGTCATGCATTTGCTACAGACGGCCATTTAATGGGTCCAATATTACATCAGTTCAAAGAAAATAAACAAGAATTGATAGATACGGTTCATGAGCTTTTGTTTAATTCTCTTCAGCTTAAAGAACGTGCAATTCCTAACAAACCATTGTCTTTAAAAATTACTGCTCAAGGAGGTGTTGGTACCGCCGCAGAACACCAATTTCTAATAGATGAATACCATGTAGACTCTGTGGGTTGGGGTTCTGCTTTTCTTTTAGTTCCAGAAGCGACCACGGTAGACAAAGACACTTTAGATAGATTGGTTAAGGCTAAGGAAGAAGACCTGTATTTGAGTAATATTTCGCCATTAGGCATTCCTTTTCACAGTTTAAAAGGGAACACCAAAGATGTGGAAAAAGCAGCCCGAATTTCTGACGGTAAACCAGGTAGTCCGTGTCCAAAAAAATTCGTTGCGCTAAACAAAGATTTTAATGAAAAAGGACTTTGCACAGCATCCAGACAATACCAAAACAAGAAATTAAAAGAACTAAAAAGTCAAAATTTATCACAAACTGAATACGACTATCATTTTCATAAGATTACCGAGAAATCCTGTACCTGCGTAGGCTTAGGCACCTCTGCACTACTTGTCTATAATCTAGATACGAAAATTGAAGGCGAAGGCGTATCCGTTTGCCCAGGCCCTAATATGGCCTACTTTTCAAAAGTTTCTACGCTAAATGAAATGATGGGTCATATCTATGGCAAGACGAATGTAATGTCACATCCTAATCGCCCTAATATGTTCGTCAAAGAGCTTCACATTTATTTAGAATATTATAAAGAACAGATTTCGGAATTTAAAATGATGCCTACCGCTAAACGCAGAAAGCAACTACTATCTTTTAGCAATAATTTAATGGAGGGTATTGGGTATTATGAAAATCTATTTGGGGCAAAAAAAGATAAGGCACTCCCCCATTATAACCTTGCGCTAGAACAGTTAAAGGAGTCCCGAACTTTCTTATCGTTATTAACGGAAGAAGTTGAAATGCCCGAAGAGAATTTAGCGTCCTAAATATAGTTATGCAGTGAATTAGATTTTTAGGTGTCATAATGAAAAAGCCCTACCAGAAATGGTGGGGCTTTTTGTTGTTGCTATAATTATATTTGAACGATAAAATAAGTGGCTCTTAATTTTAATTAACTGGAAAAAGGTTTTTGTATATTAGGCATTGATAAAAACTTTATTTTATTTCAATTTCTTTTACCATTGATTTGATTGGAATTGCTGTGATTTCCCCTTCTGTTTTAAAAAAAAGATATTCACTGGTTTTTCCTATAAGTATTCCTCTTTTTGTATCCCCATCATTAAATTTCACTCCAATCATTTCACTGTTGGTTTCGATTTGTTTTTTAGCTGAATTCCCATATCCATTTGAAGCAACGAAAAGATAACTTAAAAGCATAACAGTATAAAAAGTGTATCTAACAGGATTAAACCATTCTTTCTTATCCATTCCCATGTTAATCTTTGAGTAAGATTCAGGATGCTTTTTTAGCCAATAAATATCAAATTTTATTATAAGCAATCCCATTAATATAGAGCCAAAAGAAAATAACAGAACTTTGAAATCAGAAAAAGGGGTGATTAAAAAATCAAAAACGTCTGCATAATCAAAAATATTAATTCCAAATCGATTATACTTTTGAAACGAAAATAACATTCCAATTGCAACTGATATAATATAGCTTATTGTAATTAAACTTTGTAATTCTTCAATTCTTACTTCGTAAAAATTCTTTATTATTCCTTCGTCTGTTTGTTTCATAATAATGCTAATGCTTGAGTCAATGGTATTGCGAACAAAAAAATTGGTTTCTATTTACACAATAAGCTAAAGCTTATTGTTTTGTTCTTTTATACATTTTTTACCTGCTAGATTTTCCGTCAATTTGTTTAAATTCTGTACTAATATTTTCAATTCAATTTCTGTATTGTTATCCAATATTTTACCGTCTTTCCCTACTTTTCCTTTTACTCCTTGAATTAAAAGAGTTGTTTCGTCTGTAAATTTTGTTTGAATAGTTTCCATAATCAATTTTAGCTCTATGTGTCCTTTTTCTCCGCTTGCCGAAGTAGTTATAAGTCCAATTGGTTTGTCAGAGAAAACAGTTGTCGATACACACCATTCAATCATATTTTTTAAACCACTAGGAATACTGAAAACATATTCCGGTGTGCAAATTATAATTCCGTCTGCATTTTCAATTTTATTCCTAAAGTCAAGAATTTGTTTAGGTATATTTTTGTCAGTCAGTTCAGTTTTAAAATATGGTAATTCAGTCAAATCATCTATAATCTCCAAATTGAAATCGGATTTATTTGATTCTGCTATCCACTTGAGAATTAACAGATTTGCAGAATTCCGACTCGCACTTGCACAAATTCCAATTATCTTTTTCTTTTTTATCATTCAATTCCTATTTGAATGTTTTTTTTGGCTTGCAGGTAACGTACGGATATATATAATTGCACATATTTCGATTTCACAGGTAATTTACTCAAATCTCAGATACTGCCAATATTTGTAAGAAAATAATGAGGTTATTTACATATAAAACCCCCTCCAAAAACATTTGAGAAAGATATCATTCAACAGTAATTTTAGGCATCCTATTTCTTCATTTAGAATGATTCAATAATTGATTTTTTTATTTTCTTCGAGGGCATTTTTTAAAAATTTAAGTGTATTCCTTAATTTTTTTTAAACTTTTTTAGTCCTAGATTTTCTCTTTAAAAAAATTCCCTTTTATCATATATCAGTACTATTCTACACTACAAGATGATTTAAGAGCTATAGAAGAAAAGCTACTTATTCATAAACAAACTTGTTAAAATTAAAGAATACAACAACCACATCCTCAGTTTATTCGTACATCTTTAAACCCCGAAATTTATATCTTATGAACAAAGTGAAAATGTACCTATTGTTTTTTGGCATTGGTTTAAGCGTTATGAGCTGTACTAGTGACAATTTAAATTTAATTCCAGATAACGATTCTGAAGAACAGGAATCCGAGACTCCCGAAGAAGAGAACACTGAGGAAGAAGAAGTAACCCCCGATGAAAATGTAGTTACTGTAGATATTGCTACAGAACTTACAGCAAATGATCTAGAGCCTCATCCAATGCAAGATGTTGCAAAACCCGAGTATTTAAAAACTATTGTAGATCCTTCATTCGGAACAATTATCCGAAGGATTTCTAATGGTGGAGATGGTACGGTTACAAAACCAATGTATAGTACCGTTCAAGCATGGAACGCCGATGAAACCCGAATGATTCTGTACGACCAGACAAATGGTGTACATCAATTATTAGACGGTAAGACTTATGCTTTTATTAGAAACCTTGATGATATCCTACCAGATGACATAGAACAATTATACTGGGATTTCAATCAAGCGGACATTCTTTATTACCTAGACAAAAGAACGGATGACTATATTAAATACACCGTATCATCTGGCAATAAAGAAATTTTAGTTAATCTAAGAGAGATAACCAACTGTACAGGTGGTCTAAGTATGGGCAACGATGTTCAGATGCCATCTTGGGATAATGATGTAATAGGATTTCGTTGTGAAAACAATACTGCCTACGCTTATCGTTTTTCAACTCAAAAGTTAACTACTTTTAATATTGATGACGTAAACTATACCGCTGCTATGCCTGCACCAAGTGGTGATCTTTTTTATCACAATGTATCTTCGTACGACACCAACGGTGACCTTGTAACAAGACTTAACAAACAGAAACCAGAACATTCTTCTTTAGGTAAAATGGCGAATGGAACTGATGCCGATTTTACAGTAACATTTAACGGTGGTCCTAAAGGTGGATGTTTAGGAAATATTGTTGCTTATGACTTGAACACAGGTGACTGTTTGCCTGTAATCTCTGAAGATTTAGGATATGATTACCCAAAGAGCGGTACACATATTTCTGCCGTAGCTCATAAAAATCCGGGATGGATTGCAGCTTCCATGATAGGTTTTGAACAAGACGGCGTAAAACTTCTAGATCAAGAATTGGTTATAGCAAGAGTTGAACCAAGGCAACGTAGAAGTATACAGAATTGGACACCACAGAGCTGATGAAGATCAGTTTGATTATTGGGGTGAGCCTCATGCCGTTATTAGCCCTACAGGAACCCGTGTTCTTTTTGGTTCTGACTGGAGTGGTAGTGAAGATGGTAAATCTGTTGAATCTTATGTAGTTGAGTTACCTTCTTACCAACCATAATTGATTTAATAATAAGGTTATATAAAGTAAACCTTATGTTCTCTAAACTTTAAAAGCAAGCCCTTGCAAAAGGGCTTGCTTTCGTTTTCATAGGTACTTATTAATAGTAAAGTTATAGCTGTTTATTTCAATTACGTGTAGGCTTGGGTGCCTCTAGTATTTCATTATAATGCTTCAACTCTTCTTTCAACTCTTCTAATTTCTCAGGTTGGCTGTCTGCTAAATTGTTCTCTTCCGAAATATCTTCTTTCAAATTATATAATTCATATAGGTCATTATCATAAAAACAAATGAGTTTCCAATCTCCTTTCCTAACCGCTTGACCCGGTGTCCATCCACTACCGTGATAATGGGGGTAATCCCAAAACAAACTTTCATGAACATTATTCTCTTTTCCATCTAATAATGAGGAAAGACTAACACCATCTTGATGCAAATTAGACTGGAGCGGTAAATCCAACTCATCTAAAATGGTAGGGAACATATCCATACTAATGACAGGAGCATCAATTCTATTTCCCTGCTTTTGACCTTGGTTTCTTAATTAAAAGAGGTATTCTAATACCCCCTTCATAAGCCCAGCCCTTGCCTGCTCTTAGTGGTCTTACACTAGTTGGTGCCGTACGATGGGCCATAAGCGTAGTTAGCCCTCCATTATCAGAAGTGAAAATCACCAAGGTATTATCCGTCAAATTCAAAGCTTCTATTTTTTCCAGAAGCCTTCCTACATTCTCATCAAGCGCATATAACATAGATGCATAGGCTTCGTTGTATTGATTCACAACCGTTTGAGCTGCTCCTTCTTTTTTAAACAATGCCACACTATCTTTTAAGATTTGCTTTTTTGCTTATGGAATTTAGCAATATGTTTTTTAGATGCCTGAATTGGAGTGTGAACAGTATAGTAAGACAAATACAACAAAAAAGGATTGTCTTTATTATCCTCTAAAAATGCCATTGATTCATTGGTTAGCCTGTCCGTTAAATATTCGCCTTCCGGACCATCTGAAAGTTTCGGGTTTTTATAGGGCGAATAATAACCTCCTGGTGGTTGACCCATATGATGACCTCCTTTATTTATATCAAATCCTTGATCTTCCGGAAAAAAACCTGTATCACCTAAATGCCATTTACCGGCAAAAAACGTTTTATAATCTGCTTCCTTTAATACCTCTGCAAAAGTGACTTCCTCCAAAGGCAATTCATACAAGTCTTCTGGAGTTTTAAGTATCGCATCTTTACTTTCATAACCGGGAATCCAGTCAGTTATCCCTACCCTAGTTGGGTATTTACCAGTCATTATGGCCGCCCTAGTGGGTGAGCAAACGGGATTGGGGCTATAAGCATTGGTAAATAAGTTACTTTGAGCGGCTAACCAATCTATATTGGGGGTCTCATAAAACGAACTGCCATAGCAAGCCAAATCTTTCCATCCCAAATCATCTACCAAAATAAAAACTACATTCTTATATGTAGTTTTATCCATAACGTCCGGCACTTGACCCAAAGTTTTTTTCTCTTTACAGCCTATAAAAAATGTGCAAAGCGCTACTAAGGATATTACGTTGTTTTTCATTCTCTCCACTTGTTTTCTATTTAAAAAATAGGGGTTACCCTCAGTATAACCCCCATTATTTTTATTCGTATTAATAATATGGATTCTGCTCTAGATTAGGATTGTTATCTATTTGCGGTTGTGGAAGTGGATAAACCACCTGATGAGGCTGTGCGGACTTGCCTCTCTCCAAGGCGCGCTCAATAAATTTATTGTGTCTAATAAGGTCTTCCCTTCGTAGACCTTCAGAATACAGCTCTCTTCCTCTTTCGGCCAAAATAAAATTCCTAAGCTCTTCTTTGGAACTAAAATCCGTGAGGACAACCTCATCAACACTAGCTCGATTGCGAATCTCATTAATCAAATCTATGCTTTCTTGAGTAGGTCCGCTTACTTCATTCAAAGCTTCGGCACGAGCTAAAATGATATCAGCCAAACGTATAATAGGAGAATCATTACCGCTAAACCTTCCTGCCGCATTGGGGTCCGGAACAAATTTAAGACTCCGTACATCATCCAAAACGTTACCATCAGCATCTCTTGATAAAAGAGTTATAACTCCTGTAGTTGTTGGTGTATATTCCGAAATCATAAGTTGTCTTCTAATATCTACTTCTTCAAAAGTTTCATAAAACAAAGTATAGGTTCTGAACTGTGCACCAAAGTTTTCCCAATTAGATTGAATAGGATAGTTTGGAGGAAAAGCATGAGGGATATAAACATTTGCTTGATTAGTTCCTACCGCAGCCTCAAACCTAAAAAGATATTCGTTATTATCTTCACCATCAACTGCAAAAAGTTTGGTATAATCATCATATAAAACATACCCACCGTTGCTTATTACTTCTTGGGCCGTTTCGGAAGCCTTCTCCCATTCCTTGTTATTCAAATGAAATTTGGCAAGCAGCCCTAGTGCATTTCCTTTATTAGCTCTACTTGATAATCCTCCATAACTCAAGTTTTCAGAGGCATACAACAAATCCCCCTCTACATAACTTCTGTATTCTTCTTCAGTGGCCCTGGGTGTTTCTTTTCCTACGGCTTCTATTTCATCTAAAGTAGCCCCATCAGGTACGGTAACAATAGGTGTAGGACCAAAATAGCTATGAAGATTATAATAAAAAAATGCTCGTAAAAATCTCGCCTCCGCCTCAATTTTTTTCAAAGTGGCTTCTTCCAAATTATCTAAACCATCTATAACACTCAAAACATTATTTGCTGCGGCTATGGCATTATAAAACCTGTTGTACCCGTTATTGAAATAGTCTGTAGAAGCATCCCAAGTAAACTCAATAAGTGGCAAAACTCTTCTATTGAGACCTCCCCCTGTTTCCCAAGTCTCATCAGTATTGAGTTGTTGCACATTAAAATGGTCTATAGCTTGAAAATTAGAATATATGGCAGCACTATAAGCCCCTGTTAATAAAGCATCTACACCCGCCTCATCCTGTAGAAAAACCGAAGGATCATACTCCGTATAGACTTCTTCTTCTAGAAAATCTTCGCAACCGAACAAAAGTGCGATTACAACTATGCTAATTATATATTTTTTCATCAGTATAAGTTTAAAATTTAATATCTAAGCCCAATCTAATTGTACGTGCCAAAGGGTAACTGTTATAGCTACTTCTTTCTACATCTGTACCTTCTGCACTGGCATCAGGATCATATCCTTCAAAATCAGTGATAGTAAATAGATTATCTACTGCGGCATAAAGACCTAATGAAGAGATTCTGTAGGTATCTTTTAAGGGTATATTGTATCCCAACGTCACATTCTTGAGCCTGATAAACGAAGCATCAGCAATTGTAAGTGAATTAATGGCTCTGGCTCCCCCATATTGACTAGGGTTTTCTCCTGATGGTAATGTATTGGACCGGTTTTCCGGTGTCCATCGGTCGTGGTAGTATTTAGAAATTGAATTTCTCGCTGAATTGGTAGGATATAAAGATTCTGTTACATTAGCATCTAACGATTCTATACCTTGAACGCCTTGTAAAAAGATTTCAAGACTCAGGTTTTTGTATTTGAAGTTATTGTTGAAGCCAAAAGTAAAATCTGGAAAAGGGTCTCCTAATACCACCCGGTCATCCGCATCTATATCTCCATCACCATCTTGATCAATAAATCTGGGTTGGCCCGGTAAATAGTCAGGTGTCGCAGAATTCGCAATATCATCTCCTACTTGAAAAATACCATCAATTTCATATCCGTAGAAAGACTGAAGCGGAGCTCCTTCTCTTACAACTGTATATTGGGAAATAAAGGTTCCAATATTTCCTCCTATAATTTCTTCGGTAAAGTCTGGTAATATGGTTACCTCATTCTTTAAAAAAGACATGGTAATCCCAGACGTCCATTGAAAATCGTCTTTATTGATATTAATCGTGTTCAAATTAAAATCAACTCCGCTATTTTCTACCTCACCAAGATTGGTTCTCACATTGGTAAACCCAACTACAGACGGCAGTGGTTTATTAAAAAGTTGATCTGACGTTTTACGCTTAAAAAAATCTACTGAACCAGATATACGATTGTTGAGAAAACCATAATCTAGACCTACATTAATTTCGGTGGTAGTTTCCCATTTTAAGTCAGGATTAGGTAATCTTGCGGCTACAACTCCTTGGGACACTGCTCCTCCAAAGACAGAATTACTTCCGTTATTAGATCGTGAAATAAGGGTTTGTCGCGTTTCAAAATTATTTATTCCTTGATTACCTAATTCACCATAACCAACCCGTAATTTTAAATTACTAACCGTATTGCTTTCACTTAGAAAAGGTTCTTGGCTTATCCTCCACCCTACAGATGCAGATGGGAATAATGCATATTTGTTATCCGGTGAAAATCTAGAAGAACCATCTACCCTAAAAGACGCGGTAAGCAAATACTTTCCTTTATAGTCGTATGTAGCTCTACCAATGAAACCATTTAGTTGATTCTTGAACTTACCACTCGTTACATCATCGTTTAAATCTCCATTACCACTTTGTAAAAGGTTGGTACCCGTTACATCAGAAAGAAAACCTTCTGAATTAGCACTAACTGTTCGGTTTAAAAATTCTTCTAACGTTATCCCTCCAAATATGGAAAAGTTGTGGTTTTCATTAAAGGTGTTGCTATATTTTAATAGAGCTTCAACCAACCAATGTGTTTGTTCAATTGATGTTATAGTTCCAATGCCTCCTTGAGCCAATCCACTACTAGTAACCCTGCTGCGATACGCATCAGCCCTAGAGGTATTTGATTCTCCGCCCAAGCGTAAGCTAGCTGTTACATTCTTTACTACTTCATAATCCGTATTAATAGACGCATAGAACCGATTAAGAACCCGTTGGTTGTCAATACCATTTATTAACGCCAAAGGATTATCTAATGCAATTGAAGCGTTTCTGAAGTAACGTCCGTCGCCATCAAGACCTGAAGATAATGTTGGATCAAATTGAATGGCAGAGTTAATAGGCCCTGCATTTTCATTTGCCGCATTCGAAAACAAAATTTCATTGTTGGTCTGTCTTGTGAAATTAGCATTAGCAGAAATCAACAAGTTCTCGATAGGTCTTGACTGGACATTTAATCTAATGTTATATTTCTGACTAGAGGAAGTTTTAACGATTCCGTCCTGATCAAAATAATTAAGTCCTAAATAATAATTGCCCTTCTCATTTCCGCCGGACAGGGAAATCTGATGATTTTGAACGGTTGCATTTTGAAAAATCTGATCTTGCCAGTCCGTTCCTAATCCAAAATCAGCTATTTGTTCCGGAGAATATGTATCTGCACTTCTCAAGTTAACCAAGTCGGCATAATCTCCAGATCCTAAAACATCTAGAGACTTTGCTACACTTTGAAAGCCTGTATAAGTACTATAGGATAGACTAGTTTTACCTGCCTTACCTTTTTTTGTTGTTATTAAAACTACCCCATTTGCAGCACGAGTACCATAAATGGCTGCTGATGAAGCATCTTTTAAAACATCTATAGATTCTATATCACCAGGACTTAATGAGGAAGGGTCTACACCCGGAAGACCATCAACTACGAACAATACCGAATTATCACTGTTTATAGAACCAGCACCACGTATCTGAACTTTTAAACCTGCTCCTGGAGCAGAACTTACTTGACTAACATTAACACCTGATGCCGCACCATTTAAAAGTTGCACCGCATCATAATTTGCCCCTTGGGTAAAATCTTCTGATTTGACTGTAGCAATAGCTCCCGTTAAATCGGTTTTTCGTTGTGTGCCATAACCTACAACCACTACTTCTTCCAACTTAGCCGCATCTGGTTGCAGTTGCACAGTAATTGGTGCGGTACCTTCTACTGCTATATCTTTTGTTGTATACCCAATATATGAGATGGAAAGAATTGTATTCTCGTCCGAAACTTCAATTGAGAAGTTTCCGTCAAAATCTGCCGTAACACCATTTGACGTACCTTTTTCTACAATATTAGCCCCGGGTAATGGTATGCCATCAGAATCGGTTACAATTCCTGATATTGTTTGTTGATAAGGAGCAATTAAGAGTGATTCATTTGTACTACGGCTTTTTCGCTCCTTCTTTCTCAATAGTATCTTACGGTCATCCAATTCATAGCTCGTATCTACATTTTTAAACAATAGGTCCAAGACCTTATCAATTGGAGCTTTATCTACCTTAATTGTCACTTTTCTACTCAAGTCCACTGCTCTTGTATTGAACAGAAACTTAAATTCAGTAAGAGTTTCAATATCTTCAAGAACTTCTCTTACCGTAGAATTTTCCCTTTCTATAGATATTTCAGTCTTTTGTGCATACGAAGAATTGGCTTGCATCAAAAAACTTATGGTTAAGAAAAAAGAAGCGATAACTTCATTTTTAGGTCATAATTTAAGTGCCAAGAGAGAACACCCTCCGACTTTGGTGGTTTTTTCATAATTTTGAGTGTTTATTTGTGATTACGCGTTATGTGTGATCATTTTCTTAAATCGGGAAATGTTACAGCATTTTCCGATTTTTTAATTCTTACCTTTTCTATTGTAAAAGTTAAAAAATGATCATGGTTGGTTATACTAGTTTCGTTTCATAGTTCCGGATAGTTTAGTTGATAATTATTTTATTCTCTACAATTTGATACTCTATCTTATATACTTTATTGAAGTAATTCAAAACCTGTTCTATGGTTTCGTAATCCGTTTCTATAGTAGCATTAAATGTTTCCTCTGCTAAATGTGTGTTGTTGTTTATTATAATCACATTATAATGACGCTCAAGTTTTCGGGTAATGTTTTCAAAGGTTTCATTAGAGAAAATAAAGTTTCCCTTCATCCAAGATGTATAAAGCGAGGTATTCACTTTTTGGTTGACGATATTTTTATCACTTTTACTAAAAGCTCCTTTATATCCTGGGTCAAGGAAAAATTCCTCCTTCTTTGTTTCACTTGCATCCGGTTCGGACATACTAACGGAACCTTCAACTAAAACTACCTCCGCATTATCATCTTCAGGATAGTTGGTTACGTTAAATTTTGTGCCATATACCTTTATATCAATTTCTTGTGTGTTTACAATAAAGGGTCGGTTCTTATCTGGAGTAACATCAAAATAAGCTTCTCCGGTTAGCACAACTTTCTGGAGTCACTTGCGTGAAAAGCCATTGGGTAAGTAATAGAACTTCCTGAATTTAAATGGACTTTAGAACCATCTGAAAGTACTATGAAAAACCTCTTGCCATTAGGAATACTTAATGTGTTATATTTTAATTCTGAATTAGACTTTTGATCTTGATAAACTAGCTGTTGCCCTTTTTGAGCTCCTATAACTTGGCCCTTTTCGTTCAAAATTTGTGAAGTTCCATCTACAGCAATTATCTCCAAATCTCCGTTTGCATGCTTTAAAGTAATGACGTCTTCCCTAGGCACTATTGTATTAACTTCAGTATTACTAAAAAGACCTTTGTTCATCAAAAGTCCAAGTCCTAAAAATACGATGGCGATAGCTGCATATTTCAAAACCGACAAGTACTTAATCTTATGATCAACTTTCTTGTAATTTCTGATTTCCCGTAGAAGTTCTCCTCTTACTTTATCTAAATTTGGGTCGTTCATAGCTAGGTTAATCGCAAAATGCGTTTTAATGTATTCTTTAAAAATGAGTTGGTTTTCTTTTGCTTGGAGCCACTTATTTAAATAGCCCAAATCATTTATATCCGCTGCCTGCGAAAAATATTTTACAATACAATTTTCAATATCTGGAGATATCATTTATCTTCTTCTCTTTATTATATTACAAGTGAAATTACCAAAACCCTTATTTTTTTGAATTATTTTTTTCATAATCTCATAAATTTTAATGTTTATTTGTCAAATAATTACATTTAATGAACCTTGATGACAATCAAAAACTAATAGAACATCTTATTTCTGGGGAAGAAAAGGCCTATATGTTTCTATTGGAAAAATATCATAGACCCCTTAATGCCTATGCACTTACTTTAACTCATGAAAAGGCAATTGCTCAAGACATCGTGCAGAATGTTTTTCTCAAAACATGGAAGTCTAGAAAAAAGTTGAATCCTGAATACTCTATAAAAAGTTTTTTATATAAATGTGTTTACAATGAATTTCTGAATCATTACCAGAAGAATAAAGCAGTAATACTATTACATCAAAAATATATAGATTACGCCCACGATATCGTAGAGGAAACGGATGATAAAATGTTGAAACGGATGATTGAAATTGTAAACAAAGAAATTCAAAAACTACCTCCAAAATGTCAAAAGGTGTTTATTCTTAGTAAAAGAGAAGGACTTACCAACAATGAAATTGCGGACTATCTTAACATTTCAATAAAAACAGTAGAGGCGCAAATAACAAAAGCTTTTCGCATTTTAAAGAAACGATTGGGCGAGAAGTATGAGACTATTTTAATAGTAATATTTGGAATCAACCGAAAAAAATCAACATAGAGAAAACGAAACCCCTTCATCAAATTTTCAATAGTTTTGTGCTTCAAAGAAAATGATATGAAGGTTCAAGAACTGGTTGGTGAGTATACTATTATGGGAAGCAACCAAGATGCCGAAAAGCATTCTTACAAAGGAAAACTGATTTTGTCTTTGGATTTAAAAAGCAGAATAAATGCCATATGGACTATTGGCACTAATCAACAGCAGACAGGTACTGGATTTTTTAAAAACAATATTCTAGTTATAAACTTTAGATACAATGGAGAAGACCATAATATTTATAAAGGTGTTGCTGTTTATCAATGTATCAGCAAAGATATTTTAGACGGATTTTGGTCTGAAAAGCATGGAAATCCGCTTTTCTTAGGTGAAGAGCGTTGTTTTAGAATTAAAACGAACGCTGAACTATTAGATTAAGACTACATAGCAAACATAATATGGCAAGCTATAAACCCTATCACCGCCAAAATAATACCCACTAGGAATACATGAAAAGAAGTTCTAAGTAGCTTAAACTTTCTATCTATAGTCTTACCCAAATGAAAAGTATCTCTTGCGATGGTCTTATAAAGCTCGTCTCCCTTATACATTAAACTCGTAAGCTCTTCTGTATACTCTTCCTCGTTCATAGTATTAAAATTACCATAGAACAAAAGATTATTAGTCCCTTTATCTCCATGAGTAAGTTCTGGTCTGGTAGCAAAAACGGCATATGCTATAGAAATTAGATTGGTTCCTAACATTATAATTGCCGGAAATATAAGATGTGGGTCTTTATCTAACTGACTTAAAACCGTTCCTAAGATTATAGAAAGAATAAGTGCGTTGATAGAAATAAGAATGTTCGATTTTCTATCGATCATCGTATTCAAAGTATACTGATTTTTAGAGACCAAACGAAACAAGGTTTCCGCACCACGTTCTGAACGAGGTTCAATTTTTGAAAGTTTCTTCTTTAATTCTTTAAGCTTCTCCTTATCAATACCCAATTCTTTTCTTAATTGCTTATCGATTTCTTTGGATTCTTCTTTATCGTTTACCATATAATGTTTATAACGCTATCAGTTGACTTTCTATAAAGTTGGGCATTTTTATATTAAAATGCTCGTAAACCGACTTTGGAATTCCTAAATCAGCCATATATACTTCTACTTCGCTTGGCAATTTTTCTAAAAGAAGTTTAGGAGCTGCCAAGGTCATTACTTGGTTCGCCTTAAACCCTAACAATTCTCCATCTTTAGAAATACCAACGGGAATGTCCAAGGATATTCTAAATGCCGATGATGCATTGGCTAATGCAATACTCTTAACAAATGCATCAGACAGCGGTAATCTTTGAGAGAACCCTAAATAGGCATCTACCCAAATATCAGTTGTTTCCGGGATGCCTTCCTTTGCCCCAAATAGCAATGCTCTTTCTAATTGTACTTTTGGCAGGTCTTTGGTAATTGGTACAACCAAATCTAAATTCACATTAAATCCCCAAGCAGCAAGTCTACGAGCAGCTACTAGTCCGCCGCCGCCATTGTTTCCATTACCAACGCCAATAGTAATTACAGAGGTCTCAGTTGCTTTTTTTGCGATTAATCTTGCTAATTGAAGCCCTGCATTTTCCATCATCAATTCAATGGACAGGTTGTATTTTTGAACCGCCCAATAATCCATTTCTTTAAAGGCTTCTAAGGAAAGACTGGTTACCTGCATATTTACTTTTTATAGGTATTAATAGCTTCCGTGAAAAACTGTACCACTTGTTCTTCGTTAATTTTTGTAGCTGGTAAAACTGCTCCTTTAAATCCGTCGTTTTTCCATTCACCTAATGAAAGTGAATCAAACTTAGAAGTATCTAAACCACTATGACCTTTGTATCCGCTGATATAAAAATAATGTTCAGTGACCATCGTATCGGGTACTGCCAAACCAAAGCCAATAGATAAATCATCATAAATTACAACATAAGCACCCGAATCAAAATGATGAGGCCAAATACGAATGTCTGATACCAAATCATTTACGGCAAGTGTTTTTTCTAAACTAGATTGCGTTAAAGTTCTTAAATCGGCAAGTTCCTTTAATTTAGACCCATCTAGTACAAAGGTGAAAGAATCATCAATTGAATATGGCAGGTCGTAATGAAAATCATAGGTATATGTCTTACCCAAAAATGAATCTGCAGAATTCGTTAACCATTCCAATACTTGTTGATGGGTTTTTCCATCCAACGCAAAAGAAGCATTGTTTTTAGTAGAATTCCACTCTAAAGAAAAGGTATTATAATTTAAGGCAAGTACATCTCCATCTGTTGATAATGGGTGTGTTTCTAAACGTTGCTTATCAATTGACCATCCAAGATTAGTATGACTATCATCTGCCTTCTTCTCTACAAAACTTATTCCTGCTGCAGCTAAATATTGTGCTGCTAAGTGCATCATTTTTTCCATTTATATTTGTTTTTAGGGGTTAACACCACCATAATTAATTCCTGTTAAACGATGCATATCATGATTGAAAGTAGATAAGTCATCAAAATTGAATTTTGAGATATTATCATGACCACAGGCTCTCGCAATAACCTTGATAAGGTTGTTTGTGGCATCAAAATAGTTATGTAATTGTTTCGCCGAAGAATCAATTATCAACCTACTTCGCAATGATTCTTTTTGAGTTGCAATACCCACCGGACAGTTGTTACTACCACATGCACGCATACCCAAACAACCAATTGCCTGTAAAGCAGAATTGGATACAGCAATAGCATCTGCTCCTAACATAAGTGCTTTTCCAAAATCTTCTGCAATACGTAAACCTCCTGTAATTACCAAGGTTACATCTGTAGCTCCAACTTTATCTAAATATTTTCTTGCTCTTGCTAAAGCAGGAATTGTAGGTACATTAATATTATCTCTTAATATGGTCGGTGCAGAACCTGTTCCCCCGCCTCTACCATCCAAAATGATATAATCTACACCTACATCTAATGCAAACTGAATGTCTTTTTCTATATGACTGGCTGCAATTTTAAACCCAATTGGAATACCACCCGTACGTTCTCTTACTTTTTCTGCAAAAGACCTAAAATCATCTACACCATGAAAATCTGGAAAAGTTGCTGGTGAAATTGCTGTTTCACCTTCTTTTAAACCTCTTACCTCAGCAATTTCCTTACTTACTTTAGCACCTTAGCAAATGCCCCCCTGTACCCGTTTTAGCACCTTGTCCGCCTTTAAAATGAAAAGCTTGAACTTTGTCTAGCTTATCCCAAGTAAATCCGAATTTTGCCGAAGCCAGTTCATAAAAATACTTGCTGTTATTTTCTTGCTCATGAGGTAACATTCCGCCTTCTCCTGAGCAAATACCTGTACCTGCTAATTGCGCTCCTTTAGATAAAGCAATTTTAGCTTCTCTAGACAATGCGCCAAAACTCATATCACTAACAAAAAGCGGAATATCTAAATGTAAAGGCTTCTTGGCTTTTGGTCCAATAACCACCTTTGTTACTACATTATCTTCATCTAACAAAGGTCTGCTTGCCAATTGAGCCGGCAAAAACTGAATATCGCTCCATTTTGGCAACGTATTTCTATCTACTCCCATAGAAGCTGAAGCTCCGTGGTGACCTAAATTTTTAAGTCCGTTTGTGGCTAATTCCTTTATATACCCTGTATATGGTTCTGTTTCTTCAGGGTGGGTATCTGCGTAAGCACCTAAATAAGCATCTCTATTAAATGGCTGCGGACTGTCTACTAAATAAGCATCTATCTCTTCTTCATCTACAAAAAGACTATCCCCTTCTATTTTAGTAGTAAACTTTTGTAATACCTCTGCATTATTGTATTCTGAAACTCCGGTATCTACTCTATAATCCCAACCGTGAACACCACAAATAAGGTTATGGCCATCTACATGACCATCTGACATTAAAGCTCCTCTATGCAGACATCTACCGTACAATACAGAAATATCATCATCAAATTTTACAATAACTAAATCCAAACCATTGACTAATGCGTGTTCTGGTTTTTTATTTTCTAAGGATGATACTTGGGCAATTGCAATTGGTTTTTTCATAAGATGTATTTTTAAATATTAAAAAGAAAAGCCGAGTACGAATACAATTCGCCCGCCGTCTGCACTACTAAAATAACCTAAATTAGTTGTAAATGCCTCTGCCCCAATGAGCCAAAGCGAACCTCCTACGGAATTGTGCCATGTATTGGAGATATCATTTTCGGTCCAAACTCTACCGTAATCAAAACTACCTGTAACCCCAAACCTAAATGGAACAAGGCTTGTTCGTACTCCGCCTAATGGAAACCTAAGATCTGTATTCTGATAAAAAGATTGTTTTCCTGTAAAGCGTTCATTTCTAAAGCCTCTTAGACTTTTATTGCCTCCTATGGTTGCAGCGTGATAAAACTCAAAGTCATCACCTATAAGAGCCTCTCCTCCCAACTCTGTTGCCAAAACAATGCTTCCGCTTTTTGTTAACTTATGGTTTACTGCTAACTTGGGCTGTAAATAGGCGAAACTATTATCGGACTCCGTATTATCAATATTGGTTTTATAACCTATTGTTAATCCTGCATCTAGTCCTAAGGTAGGGAAAGCACTACTATTTTTATTTTTAAAATTATAAGCGGCCTCTATTCCTCCGTAGGTTTGTCTATTAAAAATAGAACTGTTCACAGGGAGTTCCGCTACAAACCTATCTTCCATATTTTCTACATCAAAAGATTCTATCAAGGGTTTAAAATAGAAAGAACCACCACTAACACCTTCCCACTTTAATGCCAACGCAGCTTTAAACTTTCGGATTCTAACTCGGTTAAAATCTAAGTCTACCGCATCATTATCATATTCCGTATCATTACCAAAACCAAAAAAGTTTTCAGAAAAATTGGGACTTGTATACAACCCTTCTATTCCAAAATTCCAGTTATGAAATATGTTCGAAAACTCGCCACTGTAAGACAAATCAAAACCTGATGTACTGGTATAAAAAGCAGCGTTAATACTATGTTTATACGTGAACGGATTACGTTGCAAACTATATGAAGTGTGGTTGCTCACTACGCCAATTTTGAGTCCGTCATCTGGGTTAACGGCTAGTATGGGAAGTAACTGATTAAAATTATACTTCACCTTCTTATGGTCGTAATTATTCAACTCATAATCATTTACCAACCATTTTTTGGAGCGCTTATTTACTATGGTATTCTCTTTGTCCTTATAATCGTATAGTTTTACTCTTCTGGTGTTTCTAAAATCATAGGTATCATTCTTCTTCCCTCCAACAATCTTAATTTTTATTGGATGGTCTCCTTCCCCTTCAACCACAAAATTATCCTTACCATCTAAACCGAAAATCCATATTTCCTTGGTGATATCCTTGGAAAAAGTATGATCTAAAATTCCCAAATCCTTACGGTCTATTTTTAAAGACGTTTTCCCATTGGGCAATCTGGTTATGGTAAAGTCATCAGCTTTTTGGGTACCGGTTACCACCTGAAATTTGTTTAGATATAAATAATATGCTTTAGCAATTTCCATAAGGTTATCGCGTCTGCCTTGTAGCTTTACTTTAATATCTTCTATTACGGCGCCTTTTACTTCCTCGGGAATAGCCTCAAAAGCATTTTCTATATCCGCATTGGTAAGCTCGTTTTGAATATGGCCAGCTTGCTTTTCCCATTCTTCCCAACCTGATGCATGTATCAATGTCAAATCTAAATGATAAGGCGATGATGCAAACCACTTTACACTTCTCAACTCATCATCATAAGTTTGCATTTTACGCAACTGGTATAAGTCGGGTCAAAGTACTGATTAACGTACCGTCATATTTAGAAAATGCCTGATCACGGTCTCTTGGGATAGGACTGCAATACTCCGTACCATCTTCATTTTTATAAAGTGCCCAGCGCCATTGGTCTTCATGGCGGTCCCAATCCCCCAAGAGCATATCAAATAATCTAGCTCTTATATAGGAAGGTTCATCTACAACCGCTTTTCCCGATTTATTTATTTCCTGTAAGACATCGGCCGTGCTCAATATATCTTCAGGCGTTCCAAAACTCTCAGACTCTATTTGTGTATCTCCTACATGCTCTTCGATCATATAAAGTTCATCTCCAAAATCATCATTGAAACTCCCTAGTACTTTCTGTTTTGGTATATAATACAAAACGGGGTTGGTATGATTCACCCCAACTGCACTAGATAGTCCACCTATAACAAAAGGCGTATATGGGTTTGAAGTCGTATAAAAATCGGCTAAAAATTTATCTACTGTAGTGCCATCTAAAACATCGCCAATATAAGTTTCCTGAAAAGCGTTGGCCTGAAGGAATTTGATCGTACTCTTTTTTAGCGCACGCATCACATATTGTCTACCTGCTTTATCCTCTAAACGTAAAGATTTGGATTGTTGTCCGCCTCCACGTTTTACAGGTAGCAACCCTCCCATTAAAGTATCTAACAACACTACCTGCGCATTTACCTTTTTACCATAAAAATCACGATAATGCTCGCCCCAAAGCGTTTTGTAAAATCCACTTTTGGTAGTTGCTTTTTTAGTGTAGATAGAAGCCGATTGAGTGTTAGGATGGTTTTCTTTAAAGGTATAAGGTTCCAATTGGTTAGTATCTCCTTTCAATACTATGGTCTTGAACACTTCTTTAAAAGTTCCATCCTCATATGCGTGATAATTTGCGGTTACCCCACCATCCGTTGCAATATCTAAACGGACATATCCGTTTTTCTTCAATGAAAAATCTCCTTCTTCTCCGTTTTTTACAGCTTCTAAACTTCCTGCTGCGCCACTATTAATTTGGGGCACACTCCCTTTTATATATTGTAGATTTTTTCCTTGCCCGGATATAAAAATGACATTCTCCGCTCCCCTAGCAATAGTTTTCAACCTGTTTCTGAGCGTTCTGTATTGTTTGTTCTGAAAATTTTGACTAGAAAACCCTCCAATATTTTTAAAAAGACCTTGTTTGTTATTGGTTTCTATAGGATGATACATGGCTACAAGTATGATTTTACCTTGTGCCTTTTTTATTCTGTTCTCAAACTCTAAAAAGAATAATGTTCTGTTCTGAATTTCGGAATCTTCATTGATATACACATGGTTATCCCAATCCTCTAAAAACCATTGCGAATCTACTGTAATCAATTCTATATTTTCTCCTAAACCATGATGCTTAATAGGTTCTGCATTATCAGGAAAAAACTTTGCGTTGCTATGGTCTTGAATATAATCTTCAATGTTCCTAACGCCCTTATGCCCTTTTGTCCATTCTTTATAACCCGGAATAAATACTACTTCGTCGGCATCATTTAAAACGTTAAGCTGAGGAGCAATAACCTTTTTTAGATTGGATTTTGAAACCGCATTCCCTATGATAAGAACAGAGGAATTTTCTTGATTGTTTGCTTCTGAAATAATATGTTTCAACACGCCCGAATCATTATAATCCGCCGTATTTGCGGTTATAAATATAGACCTTTCAATTTGTTGGGAAAATACTGTAGTTGTTGCAAAAAAGAGAATGTATGCAATAAGAAGTTTAATTCTAATGTAATTCACAATCGGTTGGTTTCAACCTTTTGTCGCAAAAAAGAGAACTTTCTTTCATTTATATATTTACAAATTAAGATAACGTATAAAAAAGGAAAGTCTGTCTATTAGAACCAACGTGGGCTTCACGGTGTACCTCGCAATCTTTTAAACTGTTTATAGGCTTTGTCTACTGCTGTCTTTGGCGCTCTGTCAAATTCCTTATCCGTTATTTTATAAACCTCTTGTATACTATCTAGCTTATAGTGCATTTGTTCTATAACAGAAGAATATGTACGGTCATCAATGAGATTGGTCAACTCCCTAGGGTCTTTGTATAAATCATAGAATTCCCAGCTATCTATATCATCGTAAAAATGGATGAGCTTATACCGTTTTGTTCGTACCCCGAAGTGTTTCTTGACCATATGAAAAGCCGGGTAATCATAATAGTGATAGTAGAGCACATCCCGAAATTCACCAGAATCCATACTCCCATCCAACAAACCTTTGAACGATTGTCCCTGCATGGCATCACTTTGGTTTTTCACTTCGGCAAAGTCTAGGAACGTTTGTGCAAAATCCAAGTTCTGTACCATAGCATCTATTTTGGTCTTTGGGGGAATCGTTGAGCAACTGCATCAACAAGGGTGTGCCAAATGAGGTTTCGTACATAAATCGTTTATCGAACCACCCGTTCTCTCCCAAGTAAAATCCCTGATCAGAAGTGTAGACCACCAACGTATTTTTGTCCAGTCCGCTTTCTTCCAAGTAATCTAAAATTTCACCAACGCCTTCGTCTACTGCGGCTATAGTAGCCATGTAATCACGTAAGTAGCGTTGGCCTTTCCATTCGGCAAGGGCCTTTCCTTTTAGGTTTGCTTTATGAAATGTATTGTTTTTAGGTAAATAGGCATCATTCCAAGCTTTCCGTTGTTCGGACGACATACGCTCAAAATCAGTTGTCCATGGGTTATGAGCCAATTCTGTGCTGCCGTACCCTTGGGTCATTTTTAAATCATGCCCTTCGTACATATCATCATATATGGTCTGTAATTGCTCTTCCGCCGCCCTTTGCTTTTTAAAGGAAGGAAAATAAGTGTCGGGAAGGGAAAACTGCACGGAGTCATATGTATTCATATGACGTAAGGCCGGCATCCAATTACGGTGAGGGGCCTTGTGATGCACCATCATAAAAAAGGGAAGACTGTCTTTTCTTTCGTTTTTCAACCAGCTTAAAGCATCATTGGTAATAATATCCGTGGCATAACCTTCTATACGGGTTGTGTCTCCATTTTCAACAAAATCAGGATTATAGTAATTGCCCTGATCAACAAGTATCTTAGAATAATCGAAACCTTGGGGTGCACCGTCCAAATGCCATTTGCCAATCAATGCCGTCTGATAACCTTCTCGCCTAAGTATTTTTGGCAAGGTAGTTTGATTACCATCAAAACGGTCTCCGTTCTGTCTAAAACCATTTATATGACTGTGTTTGCCCGTAAGAATGACCGCCCGACTTGGACCGCAAATGGAATTCGTTACATAACTATGCGTAAAAAGGGCCCCGTTCTTAGCCAATCGGTCAATATTGGGTGGGAGCCAATTGCCCAATAGGATGACCATAGGCACTTATGGCCTGAATAGCATGGTCGTCGGCCATAATGAAAAGAATATTGGTCTTTTGTACTTTCTCCTCTGGTTGTGTGGGATTCTCTTTACAAGCTAGAAAAGTAAAGGCAAAAAATACAAATAGGAAGCGTGATCGTAAAAACATAATTATCTGAATTGGGGCTATTTTAATCTAAAGGATGTTTTCAAATCTGCCGTAGCGTCGGTCCCCACAAAAACTTCAAATTCCCCTGGCTCGGCAACAAATTCCAAGGCAGCGTTATAAAACTTCAGGTCTTCAGGTTGCAGGATCAGTTTAACCGTTTTTGTTTCGCCCTTTTTTAAGAATATTTTCTTGAAACCCTTCAGTTCTCGCATGGGCGGGGTTACAGTACGCATTACATCCCGTAGATATAATTGCACCACTTCTTCCCCATCATATTTACCTGTATTGCTTACATCTACCGAAACCGTAATAGACATGTCCTGTCCAATTTCATCTTTATTCAACTGAATATTTGAATAACTGAAATCGGTATAACTCAGGCCATGACCAAAAGGTAAGAGCGGCGTATTTTCCACATCTAGATAATTGGATTTAAATTTCTGAAAGTTATCTCCCTCTATGGGTCTGCCCGTATTTTTCATACTGTGATACACAGGAATTTGCCCAACATTCCTGGGCCAAGTTGCCGTTAGTTTTCCTGAGGGATTATAATCCCCAAAAACTACATCGGCTATAGCATTACCCGCTTCTATCTTATGGGTGCCATACTTGAAGTATACTTGCAGAAAGCTCCATTTCATCGGCAATGGTCAAGGGTCTTCCGCTCATAAGGACAATTACCAGAGGCTTTCCAGTGTTTGCCAATTCCTTTAAAAGTCGCTTTTGGCTTTTGGGAAGTGAGATATCCGTTCTACTGGCCGCCTCTCCACTAAACTCACTTGCCTCTCCTACCACGGCTACAATAACATCTGCATCTTTGGCTAAATCTAACGCCTCCTTTAAAAGAGTCTCCGAAGAACGTTCGTCTATCTCTACCCGTGTTCCAAAAACATTGGCCCGTTGGGCCAAATCGGGATTATCCGTAATATTGGCGCCTTTGGCATAGCTGATTTTGGCTTTTGAAGCCACATTTCTGAACCCTTCTAAAATAGGAACAGATAACTGTGGGTCCCCCGTTGGAGCCCAAGTACCCAACATATTGCTCTTGTTATTCGCCAAAGGTCCTATCAACGCTATTTGGGCATTCTTTTGTAACGGAAGTATATTGCTCTGCTTTTTTAATAATACAAAAGAGCGCTTTGCAGCCTCACGGGCCAGATTTCTGTTCCTCTCCGTAAGAATATCCTTTGCCGGTCTGCTTTTATCGGAATAGCGGTAAGGGTCGTCAAAGAGTCCCAATTTGTATTTGGCGGTCAATATCCTACGGCATGCCTCGGTTATTGAGGCTTCAGTAACCTTACCCTCATCTACCGATTTTTTCAAAGTAGTAAGAAATCCTTCGCCCACCATATCCATATCAAGCCCTGCGTTTAAAGCTAAAGCGGATACCTCTTGTAAATCTCCCAAACCGTGGGCGGTCATCTCATTTACCGAGGTGTAATCCGAAACCACAAAACCTTTAAAACCCCATTGTTCGCGCAATAAATCGGTTATCAACCATTTATTGCCCGAAGCCGGAACGCCATCAATATCATTAAACGAAGTCATGGCACTACCCACTCCGGCATCTACGGCCGCCTTGTACACCGGCAGATATTGGTTGTACATTTTCAACTTGCCCATATCTACCGTATTGTAATCGCGCCCGCCTTCTGCGGCACCATACAGGGCCAAGTGTTTTACCGTGGCCATCATCGTATTTGGCCCTGACAAATCAGCTCCTTGATACCCTTTTATCATCGCTTTGGCAATGGCACTCCCCAAATACGGGTCTTCTCCAGCTCCCTCAGCAATACGCCCCCAACGAGGATCTCTGGCAATATCTACCATGGGAGAGAAATTCCAGTTGATTCCATCCGCCGTGGCCTCCTTTGCAGCAGTTTCGGCCATTTTTTGAATAAGTTCTAAATCCCAACTAGCCGCTGTTCCCAGTGGAATGGGAAAGGTGGTCTTATACCCATGTATGATATCCGAACCAATAAGCAAGGGAATCCTTAACCGTGAATTTTCAATGGCTATTTTTTGTGCTTGCCTTACTTTTTCGGGTCCGGAAACCCCAAAAAGACCTCCTACTTGGCCAGCCTTGATTTTCGCCTCTACATTTTCGCTCACCACAGAACCTGTAGCAATGCCACCTCCCGGGGTCAGTAGATTAAGCTGACCAATTTTTTCTTCCAATGTCATTTTGGAAAGAAGTTGCTCCACCGCTTCTATCTTTTCTTGGGAACGAACGAAAGTCGTAAAGCCCAGCACGAGTATTAAAAAACAGATTTTTCTCTTTATATCCTTCATTTTCTGTTATTTATATTTTTATATCGAATAAAATTTTGGCAAAACCATCCCTTTGACAAATCAGTTAAAACCGATTCCTCACATAGTATTCGTTGATTCTTAAAGTAAATTCCTAATAGGTAAAACCTAAATTATCGAGTCCGCGCTGCACATCTTCGTTTTGCATAAAGAGTTGCCATAACAATCCCGACCTATGGTTCTCAATCATTACTAAAATGGGACCTTGATCAATAGCCAAATACGCATCGGCTACCCAAAAATCATATTGCGGACTAAAAGCATCATAAAAACCGGCAGGCCCTAAAAGCTGGTCCTTTTTACCATAGAAATACCGCAGTGCCTTCATGGATTCCTCCGGTGTATATGGCATAGAGCTCAAAGCCGCCGTAGGCGAAATTATTCCCGTATCATTGGATGGGCTATGGGCATTATAGCCCAAACTTCCATCGGCATTCCTACTGTAACTGGCGGTAAGCCCCCAACAATCTTCCCCATAATCTTTATAATTTTTAGGGTTATCCACGCAGTAGGCATAATTGATTTTTGCATGGTTTAGCGTAGCATCACCATAATTCACAAAGGCATCGGCCAAATTACTGGGATCTAGACCCATATAGGAGTAGTGTGCCCAGAACAATGGCCCGCCTTTTTGGGAACTACCTGCATGATTAACAATAAGTGGAATTTCATAAGCCGAAGCGCCATTGGCTATAGCACCACTGGACGCCCAACCATTTTCATATGTTTCTTTGGTGATAGAAAAATCAGGGGAAGCCGCTGCCATGACATAGGTTATCAATACTTCATTATATCCCTTTAATTCTAAATTGATGTCAAAACCAAAATCAGGACTCCAATGCCAATACAACGTATTTTTATTTTGCGTGAACCAGTCCCATTCAACATCTTTCCAAAGTGCATCTGCTTTTTCGGCCACTGCTTTTTCTTCGGAATCACCCTCTTTTAAATATTCTTTTACGCAGATAAGCCCCTGTGCCAAAAAAGAAGTTTCAACCAAATCAGCGCCATTATCCTTTTCACTAAAAGGAAGCGTTTTCCCGTTTCGCCCATCTAACCAATGAGGCCATGCGCCATGAAACCTGTCGGCATTTTCCAAAAAAGAAATAATCTTAGACAGTCTTTCAACACCTTCGTTACGGGACACAAACCCTCTTTCCATAGCGACCAGAATCCCCATAAGTCCAAAACCGGTGCCTCCAACGGTTACTGTATTGACGTCATTAGATGGTTCTTGGGGATGATACCTTTCACGCGCAGCACCAGATTCCGTTTGGGCAAAATCCCAGAAATATTTAAAAGTTTCTTTTTGGGTCAAGTCGAGAAGCTCCTCATCCGTCAGCTTCACTTCTTCCTCCCCTACTTCCTGTTCGTCCTCAACAGGAGTTTCCGGAAGTTCAGAAATGCCGATTGCACCACCACCTCCATCATCCGAAGCACATGAAACGAATAGTAACGACACCAAAATTGAAACGAACAATTTACTCATTTGGAATATTTTCCGAACTAAAACCTAATTTTTTCAATCCGCTTTGAACATCAATATTCTTCATAAAAAGCTTCCAAAAAAGTCCGCTTCTGTAGTTTTCTATCATTACTGGAATAGGTCCTTGGTCTATAGCCAAATATCTTGGCACATACCATTTATCCTCTAAACTAAAGGCATCATAAGGACCGTATTTACCAATCAGCGAGTCTTGTTCCGTATACATATATCTCAAGAAGTTCTGACTCTGTTCCGGTGTGTAAGGCATTGAAGAAAGGGCAGCTGTTGGAGAAATAACACCCAAATCCTTATCAGGTCTGTGGCCTGCATAGCCTTTCATGGAATAACTTGAGGTCAATCCCCAAAGGTTCTTTCCGTATCCTTTATAATCATGTGAATTTTCAACCGCATGACGATACTGAATTAATGCATGGTTTTCGTTTAGTTTCCAATAATCCGCATATTGATCCGTTAATCCCTTTGGGTTCAAACCTAAATAGGAATAGTGCGCCCAAAACATGGGGCCTACTGGAGACCTATCATGCTCATAATGATTCAGCACAGTACGAAGGCCGTAAAAAGTAGTGTCATTTTTAATTCCTCCACTTTTTGCCCAACCTTGCTCATATACTTCTTTATTAATTGCATGTGTAGGCGAAGAAGCCGCCAAGATATACATGACCAGAGCCTCATTATATCCGCCCACGGGAAAGTTCATCTCCCATTTGTATTCTGGAGACCAATGCCAATAAAGTACATTTTCTCCTTTGGTATACCAGTCCCATTCTACTTCTTCCCAAAGTTTTTGAATTCTGGCCGCCAATTCTTTTTCGCGGGCATTGCCTTCTTCAAAGTATTCCTTAACCGTCAATAAACCTTGAACCAAAAAAGCGGTTTCCACCAAGTCGCCACCATTATCCATTTTACTGAACGGTGTCATCTTACCATCGGGCATAAGCCAGTGAGGCCAAGCCCCATGGAACCGGTCTGCTTTTTCAAGGAAACCAATACTTTTTTCATATCGCTCCAGAGCCTCTTCACGCGTAATAAAACCACGCTCCACACCTACCAAAATGGCCATTAAACCAAAACCTGAACCTCCGGTAGTAATTATATCCTTATCATGCGCGGGATATACATTATCAAGGTGAATACGTTCTCTGGCTAAACCAGATTTAGGTTCCGCTCCTTCCCAAAAGTAATTGAACGTTTGTTTCTGAACGGAATCCAATAATTGGTCATCCGTTAGTTCTTGTTCAACCTTAGATTCGGTTTTGCTGTTTTTATTATCCGTTTTAGAAGGGTTGCCACCACAACCCACCAAAAGCGTGCCTGTTACCAAGGCAATTGTAACTAATTTCATATATTTTTATAAAGTGATTATTGAACTTCTGCTGGGTTTCTTTACATTCCCGAGTTCATAATTTCCTGTATTTCTTCTTTTGTAAGGGCCTTGTCAAATAAACGGAGCTCATCAATCAGGCTTTCGTCTGCCAAGTGGCCCCATTCCGTAAATCTTGGTGCACCAGAACCTATGGATAGCAAATCACATCCGGACCAATCTATTCCACCACTTATCACGTTTTCCGAAACTATTTCACCATTAATGTATAGAACCGCATTTGAACCTGAAATGGAAAATGCCAAGTGTACCCAATCTGCAGATGTGGGATCTATAGCAGCTAAATCGCCTCCATCTAACCAAGTATCAGCTTCGCCGTTGCCAACATTCAATTTAAACACCTGCCTTGTAGCATCACCTTCTCTAAAGAAACGGAAACCACTAGTCCTTAAATTTTGCACCTCTGGATAACCTTCCTTTTCCGTGTCTTCTGGAGCCATTACCAAAATACCTCCTCTACCCGGCTCGGCATTTACTTTATACCAAAGTGAGGCACTAAATTCATCTGAAGTAAGACCATTGGAGGGAACTGTAATATATGAATCCGCTGCTCCAGCGTAAGCACCTTCACCAGCTGCACTTTCTTCGGAAATAGAGGGTGTTCCAACCACATCGGCCTCTATATCCGTAAACAGATTTGTATATGAACCTTCAAAAGGCATATAGAACATCTCTCCTGGAAAATTAGGCGGATAATTAGACACCACAATACCCGAGTCATCTTGAATAATCTGTTTTACTTCATCTTGGGTAATAGCACGATCAAATATGCGCAACTCATCCAGTAGACTTAAATCCGACTTATGATTCCAACCTGAGAAGTTAGGTTCTCCGGACATGATCGAAAGTATATTTACATCCGTCCAGTCAATACCCGTTAAAGGTCCTTGAGAAACAATTTGTCCGTCTAGATAAACTACTGCTTCTGTACCTGATATGGTAAAGGCAAGGTTCACCCATTCTGCTGACGCTGGATCTACTTCTGCAGCTTCTCCACCATCAAACCAAGAGTTTCCATCACCCAAACCAACATTCAACTTATAGCGTTGTTTGCCATTGGCATTTTCCCTAAAAAAACGAAAGCCACTAGTCAATACATTTCCGCCGCCATCAAGAGGTGGGCTCATTGCCAAAATACCGGCACGGTCAGGAATCGCATTTAATTTTACCCAGAAAATGGCACTCAATTCCGTATTCTTGAATCGCTCGGGGTCTAGGGTCAAATACGCGCCTTCTGCTCCTGCATAAGCGCCATCTCCCGCTAGACTCTCCTCAGTTATTGTAGGCGAACCAATTTGTTCCGCTTCTTCAAAGCTTAATAAATCTACATACCCACCTTCAAAAGGCATATATAGAATTTCACCAGGGTATTTTCTAATGTAGGCCGGTTCCTTAGTGAAGTTAACTACCTCACTAGTGGACTTTCCATCCAAATCTTTGGCAATAACCGTAAGCTGATGCGTTCCATCTTCAAGTTGGTCGTACACTAAATCATTTACGATCAACTTACGGTAGTCTTTAAAACTATTGTAATTGCCTATTCTATTACCGTCAAGCAGTACTTCAACCGAACCCAACTCAATATCATCTTCGGCATGGAACTTTACCGTTATCGTTGCCAACTCTTCATTTACCTTTACCGCTAAACCTTCCGCAGGCGAAGTAATGGTAATGGCCGGCGCAGAAGCATCTACACCTGGATCAACCTCGGTTAAGGCGTCTATGCCTTGATCACAGCTATAAAAAAGAGCAGTGAGCACCAAACACGATACTATATATTTTACATTTTTCATCTTTCTGTTTTGTTAGTTGATTAGATTAATTGCCCAATACAGGAAACTGGTCTACTTGCGGCTGCGGATAAGGCAGAAAAGTTTTTGCCTCGGTAAAGGTGCGACCGTCATATGTTAGTTCATCAAACTTTTTAAGGCGAATCATGTCGTAATAGCGTTTACCCCATTCCATGGCCAACTCGGCAAATTTTTCATCAATGACTTGATCCAAGGTTACACCGGACAAAGCAGGAAGCCCAGCTCTTTCCCGAACCAAATTCACCGCTTGATCGGCCGACATAACAGAACCTGAAGCCCCTTGTGTCAAAGCTTCGGCATACATCAACAAGATTTCGGCATAACGGATAACATTGTTATTCTTATTACTGCCATATTCCGTTCGGCCTTCAATCAACTGATTAGAAGGAAGATAGTGTTTTCCACTTGAAAAATAACCTCGGGCAAAATCATTTATAACATCTCCGTCTCTAGTAACATTGGTCATAAAGGAAGGTAAATCAGCATACGATGGATCGGTCTGTAGTTCTGCAATACCTCGCTCCGTAAAAAGAACACTTGTTTCCAAACGTACGGTTTCACCACGGTCCAACATGAACTTGATAAATTTAAAGCTAGGCTCAAAGAAACCCCACCCGCTGTTGGAACCTTCTACCGCTGGAGTCCAATTTTGTGGACCATAGGGGGCATATAAATGCGCGAAACGGTCGCCCTCACCTTGATTGAAGTCTGAGTACTGTAAATCAAGAATGCTCTCGTCACTCAATTTTCCGGGCGTTTTAAAAAGCTCATAGAAATCCGGATAAAGGCTGAATCTCCCCGATGCTATAATCTGCCCGGCAGCATCTGCTACAAGCTGGTAATTCTCTAATTCCTGATTAGCCAAAGCTTTGATGGCCAAAGCTGTATATTTGGTAACACCTCCTTTTAAATCCGTTCTTTCATTGGGTCGCATTTCGGGTAAAACCGGAATGGCCAAATCCATCTGATCAGAAACGTGTTGCATAACCTCTGCTTTAGTAGGCAAGGTCTCTACTTCTAAAAGTAACTCCGTATCCGAAGACTCAGGAATAAAAATATCTCCATAAACCTGTGAAATTTGAAACAACATCATTCCGCGTAACACCTGAATTTCAGCTATATACTGGTTGCCCAACGCAATTTCTGCATCCGTACCAAATTCTTGGTATCTAGCAATTTGCTCCATTGCTGTATGGGCCGAAATAACATCTGCATAAATGTTTTCCCAAAGGGAATTTACCATCCAATGATCCTTGCTGTAATTGAACTTGTCCATTTCCGTAAACTCGGGCTGATCGCCAAGACCACCGGAATTAACATCATCTCCACGTACGGAAATAATTAAGGGTTGTTCCCATCCCCTGGAATAATAGGCCTCGTATGCTCCAACGGTAGACAACAGCATTCCAGATGCATCCGTAAAGTCTGTTCCTCCGGCAAAATTATTGTTCAGTTCAGGTTCGTCCAATTTATCGGTACATCCCCAAACGGCCAGAACCAAAAGCAACACTAGGGAAGGTTTTGAGATTTTTTGTAATAGTTTCATAGTCGCTATTTTTATATTTTAATATTTACTCCTACCGTATAGATAGCAGGTATTGGGTATGTATCATTGTCCACGCCATTAGACACTTCTGGACTAAAGCCATTGTAATTAAAGACCGATAAAGGTTTCTCTGCCGTTACGTAAATACGGGTTCGCGGAAGCCCTTTGATAGCTCCATCCTTATTAATGGTATAGCCTAAAGTGATGTTCTGAATTCTAAAGAAATCCCCTTTTTCGATAAAGAAATCACTCAACTGCTGATTCCAACCTTTTCTAATACCTGCCGAAGAAGGATAACTGTTAGAAGTACCTTCTCCATGCCACCTGTTCAGTGCAAAATCACGGTCCCAGTTGGTATCATTGGTAAAGATGACCTCGCCACGTTTACGGTTTAGAATTTTGTTTCCACCTTGACCTAATGCGGCAGCCGAGAAATCCCAGCCTTTATAATTAAAGCCCATATTGAAACCAAAAGAATAGGTTGGCAAGTAATTGCCCAACATAACACGATCATCTGCGGTAATGCCATCTACCCCATCCTGATCTTTAAATTTTAGATCTCCAGGTACAATAGTCCTGCCATTGGCAATTTCTACTTGCGCTGCAGGATCAGCCGCTATTTGCGCATCGTTTTGGTAGACGCCATCAACCTCTAAGCCGAAGAAAGAAAAAACAGGGTCACCTACTCGGGTACGTTGCCTGAACTCTGCAGAACCGGTATCAATATTCAATTGACGGTCCGTATCGAGTACTTCATTTTTAAGGATGAAAAATTAGCACCCAACGAGTAACTGAAATCATCCGAAACCTGATCGTTCCAGTTTAAGGCCACTTCAAGACCTTGGTTTCTAATTTCACCAACATTCTGTCGGGTAGCATCAGGAATCAATGGAACTTCGATAGGAATTACGGCGTCCTTGGTATCCCTCACGTAATAATCAGCTTCCAACGAAAGTCTATTATTAAAAGAACGGGCGGATATACCAACGTTTACCTCTTCTGTAACTTCCCACTTTAGTGCCGTAAAATTACTAGTTGTATTTACCCCACTTACCATAGTATCCCCAAAGGCCGTAGTTACTACCGTAGAAGTAATAGCTCCTTCACTGCCAAGGTACTTTATCATTACCTAATTTACCCCAGCTACCTCGGAATTTAAGAAAGTCGAAAACACCGTTGTCCTGCATAAAGTTTTCCTCGGACAGCACCCATCCTGCACCAATAGTTGGAAAATAGCCCCACTTTTCTTGATACTTGTTGGTACCATCCGCACGATACGTACCGTATAACAGATATCTATTATCATAGTTATAGGAAACCCTACCAAAGAATGATAGACCGTACTCACGGCGACCATCGTCCTTAACATCATCCTGCACGATAGTCTGCGCTTGATCTAAATAGTAAGCCTCTTCTCCTGACAGTGGAAAGTTTAAGCCTTTAGCCTCCAAGCGCTCAAAAGACTCGTCTCTAAAGGAAGAGCCTCCTAAAACGGTTAAATTATGTTTCCCAAAAGATTCCGTATAGGTTAAGGTATTGTCCCAAATTTGATTTGAGTAGGTATCGTTACGCTTTAAAAGCTCTGCATTTTCCCGTTGAAAACCGTTTCCTATAAAGTAAGGTAAACGAACCTCTCTACGCTCAATGGTTTCAAAATTATGATTATACGCTGTCTTAAAAGTCAATTTTTCAGGAATGATATGTACCTGAGCATAAAAATTGGCCAATACATTTCTGATTTTAGAACGTAATTCGCTATTATCCATGGTCGGGAACGGATTCTGTCCGCCACGATATCCTAAGTCTTGCGCATTTGCATAATTGGTAGGGAATACATTTTCGTTCCCTGCAAGGTTTTGATCGTATACAGGAAGTATAGGAACCGCATAATAGGCCAATCGGAAAGCAGAGTTTTCCGCATCGTAACGGGTAGCGTTGCTTATTACCATATTTCCTCCAACGGTCAAATTATCGTTTACCTTAAAATCTATCTTACTTCTAAGGTTAAAGCGCTCATACTCATTCTTCATTTTAAGGATACCCTGTTGCCCAAAATAGTTGGCCCCAATGGCATAGGTAGCATTATCACTACCGCCGGTAACTCCCAAACTATGGTTTTGAATCAATGCCGGTCTTAGTATTTCATCATACCAGTCCGTATTTACATTAGGTACATTTGGGTTGATTCGGCTACGGCCGTAGCGCTGCATGGCATTGTCTATAAATTGAATATCAGGTGCGGAACCGGATTCTTGTGCTAGGTTACGAATTGCTCGGAGTTGGCCAGTTTTAAAACGTTCTGTGCCACTTGAAACCCAGAGTACCCATCATAAGTAATCTCGGCCTTCTTATTGTATGCTCCAGATTTGGTTTCTATAAGCACTACCCCGTTAGCTGCGCGTACACCGTAAATAGCAGCGGCCGATGCATCTTTTAATACCGAAATAGAAGTAATATCCGATGTATTTAAAAAGTCGATATCATCAAAGAACATTCCGTCTACCACATAAAGCGGACCAGAAGCACCTGTATCGTACGAACCGATACCACGCACACGAATTGTTGGACCTTGACCGGGGCTTCCATTGCTCACCACTTGTAGACCGGCAACTTTACCTTGTAAGGCCTGCATAGGTGAACCCGTTGGTGTAGCGGCTAGCTCCTCTGCCTTAATCGTGGTAATGGAAGACGTAAGGTCTTTTGACTTCATCTCGCCATAACCAATAACCACTACTTCATCTAAGGCTTGAGCATCCTCAGATAAGCTTACATTAATACTTGCTTGCCCGTTCACGGCAATTTCTTGAGATGTAAAACCGATATAGCTTACCACTAAGGTTGCATCTTCATCTACACTGTTGAGCGTGTAGTTTCCGTCAAAATCCGTTTGGGTTCCTGTTGTGGTACCTTTTAAAACGATACTTGCTCCCGGAAGTGGCTCTCCATTGGCATCGCTTATTATACCCGTAACAGTAATTCCATCTTGGGCAAACAACACCAGTTGAAAGAGAAAGAAGCATATCGATAAAAAAATGTTTCTTATTTTCATAATTGTCTAAAAGTTGAGTTATAAATTTATCAATCTGTTAAATTCAAGCACAAGTTATCAAAATGACCTCCTCACATTTTTGAGAAAGGGTACATAAAAAGTACATCAGTCCTTATAGTGGACTTAAGCCCCGTAATACACGCTATTTGCAGTAGTCCTAATGTTAAGTAAGTATTAAACTTTAACATTGTGATGTAGTGTTGATGTAGTAGTTTAATCTAATGAAAATTAGATATGTAAGAATTGTATGGTTATAACACCATCTATTTGAACTTAATTAAAAAATTGGATAGGTTTTGTGAACTATCTATACCCAATTTCTTCCTTAAACGGTACCGATGTATTTCTACACCACGTATGGAAATGGCCATAAGAGGAGCTATTTCCTTACTGGACAAATTCATTTTTAGATAGGCACAAAGCTTCAAATCTTTAGGGGTCAGTTTTGGGAACTGCTGTAATAAATTGTCAAAGAAATCATCGTGAAGTTCTTTAAAATTGACTTCAAAATTCTTCCAATCTTCATTCTCGTTAATAGACCCATCCAGTTTTTTGGTCAGCGAACGGTAACGTTGTTTGTTTGGGAAAGCATCCTTGTTCAAGACCATTAAATCTTTTAGCTCTAGAATAAGCTCGTTCTTTTTGGCTACGCTCATTGTGGTTCGGGCCAATTCGGTCTGTTTGCGTTTTATTTCTTTCTCTAGTTTTTCTTTCTCTAATTGTGCCAGACGTTCTTCCTGCTCACGTTGTAACCGTATTTTTAAAATCTCGTGCTTTCTTCTGAGTTTTTGCCTGTTGTACCAACGTACTCCCAAAACAATCAAAACTAAAATCAACACATACCCCAACATACTTAGTTTAGACAGGTACCAAGGAGAGGCTATTGCAAAAGCAATGGTTTTAGGACTGCTCATTCTGTTGTCCATAGTCACGGAATGTACATTTAATGTATAATCACCATGAGGTAGGTTTTGAAACTCCAATGTACCTGGGTTCGGTATGCTTCTTGTTCTAAAGGACCTTTTAGCTCATAATAATACCTAGGTTGTACCATACTGGGCACCGACAACTGAAGTATCAATTCTTGAGAATGCGCATAAGGCACCTCAAAAAGGGAGTCTTTAACGGAATACCTCTCTTGATCATCCTTAAAGAAGGTAAGCTCCGGAACAGGAATAGCATTCGTGTTCAATTGCCGCTGCAACTGGGCAATGTTCATTTTTGCAAAACCGTCACTCAACGTTAAAAGGTAAATGGAGTCATTGCGTTTTACCGCTCGCTCCATATCGGGCATTAAGCGCTGGTTCAATTGGGTTTCACTTATCGCTATGGCATTGTTCCGCAAATCCGTATACAGAAGTTCTTTGGTATCGGCATCCTTTAAAAACCAAAAGTGCTCACCATCTGAGTAAATAAGCGATTTATTTGTAAAAGGCTCAAACTCTTCTAAAGTTGCTATTTTACCTACTAGAGGGTCATATTTAAACCAATTACCCTCACTTTGCATTACAATCTGGTTTTTAATGCGATACAACCTTACGTTGTAAATATTGGGTAATACCGTGGTATTAAAAGCAGTTTTCTCTTCTACGGCGGTCAAATCCTCGTTCAGTTTAAAACGAAAGAGGCCTTTATAATGGTGCGCTGCCCAAATGGTACGATTGTCTTCAAAACACAATTGTTTTACGGGAAAGTCAATTCCTGTAACCGTACTTACATTCCACCTATTATTGGAATCCTTTATATACTTGGTTACTCCTGTATATGTCCCTTGCAAAAAGACATTGTTCTTTTCCGGAACCTTTACAAACTGATAGCCTCCAGCACGATCGGATATTTTAGCGAGTTTCTCACCATCTACTTTAAAAGTTCCCGTATTATGGCCGGCCAAAACATCATTAGCAATTAACTCAAGGTCCCAAACATGGCCTTGTGAACCCTCAAAAAATTGTAGTTCATCATCCTTAAAATAGTAAATGCCCGTGTTACTACCCAAATACATGGAGTTGTCTTGTATAGCCACATCATGAGTTGTACCTAGGGCCCCTGTATGATCCGTATAAAATGTTATAGCCGAGTTTACTTGAATACGGTCCATGCCACTCTCCAGCCCTACCCAGAATTGGTCTTTGAATTTAGCCAGAGATAATACGGTATTGTTCTGAAGTCCCGTTTTCCTATTCAAATTACGATAGGACCCCGAAGCGGAATCAAAAAGATAAATTCCGTTTTTAATGGTTCCAAAAGCAATTTCGCCCGTCTCCAAAGCAATCAGCTTATTGAGCTGATATTTCTTTAAAAGGCTGTTCATATTTTCATCCAACGATGTAAACTGTCCGTTTTGATATACTACACAACCATTTAATTGTGTACCAATGAGCAGGCCGTCCTTAAAAGACGCCATGTCCGTTACCGTCTGGTCCTTAAGTACGTCATCATTTCCTATGGGTTCCAACTTTTCGCCATTTACCACATAAAGCCCCAAGTTTTTGGCCGCTACGTAAACCTTGCCATCATAAACGGCCAGTCCCGTAATAACAAATTCAGGGTCTATTACCGTAATACGGCCCTCTTCATATTTATAAAGTGCCGAAAACGAACGGAAGTAAACAGCTTCTTTAAAAGGTAAAATCTGCCAGAATTCTTCACTCGTAAATGTATGGTTTTGAATTAAATGGGTAAGTGAGGTGTAATTCAGCTCCCCTGTTTCCGTGGTTTGCCAATATCCGAATTCCTCATAAGAACCTGTATAGACCTTGTCCTTTACCGAAGTTACCGATCGTAAAATTGTAGCGTTCGGTAACTTGTTCAAAATCCACTCCTCACCATTAAAAGAAAGTAAGCCTTTGTCATTGGCAGAAAAAACGTGGCCTTTTTCATCTACGGTCAACCCCCAATTTTGAGCTCCCGCATTGTATTCAAAAACTTTATAGTTATAAATGGGCGGCAATAAGGTCTGAGTGCTTGAGACCCATGGCAATAGAAATAGTAAAAAGCATATGTAATATCCGTTTCTCATCTACATTTATTTCTTTTCATGTTAACAGAAGTAGCGCTACAGCAGCAAAGATAAACAGTTTAAGGAACCTTATCCATATAGTTCAAGAATGAGCAGCCATCTTAAAAATGCCCATACTAAGTTGATAGTTTTTCTTACGTGGAATTATTCAATGATTTTCTAAGTAGGTATGGAGGAAAGGAAAAAAGTTAGAAAACGGGTAGAATTATGTAATTTTGAATGTTTATTTGGTTGATACAAGTTCATTTTTGAAAAGAGAGCAAAGTATCAACACACTTTTTTACATTCGGTTGTACCTAGCGATGTATGACAAAAACCCATTTAATTTATGAATATGATGAAAGAACATGAAGTTTTTATGCGCCGGGCTATTGAGATGGCGGCCAAAGGAATGAACTCAAATGCCGGTGGCCCTTTTGGCGCTGTAGTGGTAAAAAATGGTCAAATAATTGCCGAAGGCCACAATAAAGTAACCTCTACGAACGACCCTACCGCCCATGCAGAAATGGTAGTAATCAGGGAAGCTTGTAGTAAATTGAATAGTTTTCAATTAACGGATTGCGTTATTTATACCTCTTGTGAGCCCTGCCCTATGTGCTTTGGTGCTATTTACTGGGCAAGACCTAAAGCGGTATACTACGGCTGTGATAAGGCCGATGCAAAAGCGATAGATTTTGATGACCAATTTATCTATGATGAACTGGATAAAGACATGGAAGACAGGCAGATTTATTTTAAGCAAATGCTACAAGATGATGCGGTTCAAGTTTTTAATAACTGGGCAGAAAAACACGATAAAACCAAGTACTAGTGTTACTATCAAAAATTGATATTCTATTTAAAGAAGCCTTCCATTGAATCTAGACGACTATGACCGAAAAAGAAAAAATGATCAATGGCGAAGTTTATGATTCTCGTGACGCGGAACTCCTTAAAATGTACCATAGGGCCCGTAAAATACTACAGGCCTATAACACTTTGGACTCAGAACTATTAGAAGAAAGGGAGCGACTTTTAAACCAGTTGCTGGCACAAAAAGCTGCTGGCATATGGATTGAGGCTCCCTTTTTCTGTGACTATGGAAGTAATATTTCTATAGGTGAAAACACTTTTGTGAACACCAATTGTATGTTTATTGATAACAATACCATTACAATTGGCAAAAACGGGTTAATTGCCCTTTTTGTACAAATCTACACCGCCACCCACCCCATAAAAGCAACGGACCGAATTATTGAAGAAAAGAATGCTTCCCGTTATTTAACCCACACCAAACCAGTTGTAATTGGTGATAATGCGTGGATTGGAGGCAACACGGTTATTTTTCCCGGTGTAACTATTGGCAACAACGTAACCATAGGCGCAGGAAGTGTTGTTACCAAAGACCTACCAAATGATGTTCTTGCTTACGGTAATCCTTGCAAAGTAATTAAAGCCCTTTAACCAAAAGTGCTTCATTAGCATTCTTTTTAACTAACCATTAGAAAGGTTTTGGTTTATTTTACGACCCATATAGACATCTATATGATTTTGTTATGCCACAGGAAATAGAGAATATAGTTTTCTCAAGATTTGTAAATCAACCCGTTCCTTTTGAGCTAATTTCACTACAAGAACTCTATGATAGATGTGGGCGAAGTTCGTATGACCTATCCGTTCCGCATAGAATAGAGTTTCACTGTTTAATTGTTATAACAGCAGGGACCAGTACGCACAAAGCAGATTTTAAAGAAGAACTTTTATTTCCCGGTATAATTCTTCCCATTACAAAAGGACAAGTGCATTCTTTTAACAAAGAACTCACGGTAGAAGGCTATGTTATTTCTTTTGATGAAACGTTTATAATGCATAACATTAGTGAGAAAAACCTATTCCACTTCTTGCACCTTTACCATTCACCGTCCATACATATTGGCCAAGAAAATTTGAGTACCATTCAACCTTATGTAGAAATTCTATCGGCAGAACTTAATAGTGAAAAATTAAACTTAAAATCAGAATTTTTACAATCGGCACTTATGCTTCTTCTGCTTCAAATTAAACGTTTGTCCATCTACCAACACAAGACTTTTGAGAGTCGGAAGTTTAAGGATTTTATCAAATTCAAACAGCATATATGTACACATTATAAAGAAAACCATAATGCTAAAGAGTATGCAAATATGATGCAAGTAAGCTATAAATATCTAAATGATATTTGTAAAGAAATAACCGGAAATACAGCAAAAGCGTTTATAAACAATTGGCTTCTATTGGAAATTAAAAGAACCATTTCCGAAAACAAATACAACTCCCAAGAAATTGCCTATAAGTTAGGTTTTAAAGAACACTCCAACTTTATTCGGTTCTTCAAAAAGCATACGGGCACTACTCCCAGTAAATTCAAAATTGCATAGTCGGTTCGATATTGACTACAATTACAATAGAATAGATAATTTAAAACATAAGGTGTCCGTCTAATTTTGTCTTTATAAAACTATTTAAATGACACTTTTAGAACAGACGGAAAAGGTACGCCAAAATGTAATGAACAGGATGCCACAGCCTATTATTGAAAACTTTAAAAACGATATTCAACAACTTCGCGACAATAAGCTCAAAGAAAAAGCATTACAGGTAGGGGATCACATACCAAACGCTGTTTTTACCGATATTGAAGGTAATGATATTCAACTGGAAAGCCTTCTCTCAGCGGATTATTTGATACTTAATTTTTATAGAGGTGGGTGGTGCCCCTATTGCAATATGGAACTTAGGGAGTATGAACGGTTAAAAACCGAATTTCAAAGTTACGGGGCGAACATTTTGGCCATTAGCTCAGAGGTTCCACAATTAGCAGCACAGACCCACGAAAAAAACGAAATCACCTATACGCTTGTAACGGATAAGAATGCTGTGTTCATGAAAGAGGTAGGCATCTTATTTTCAATAAGTGAAAAAGCTAAAAAAGACTACGTTGGATTTGGTATGGATTTAAAAAAAATACATGGAAATGAAAACTTTGAACTTCCTGTACCGGCCATTTATGTAATAGATAAAAGTTTAAAAATAGTTTTCGTACACATTGAAGAAGACTACATGACCCGTTTAGAACCTACGGAATTATTGAAAAAACTTAAGAACAAGCAAATTTAATACAGATGAAAAAAGACAAAACTGTTTACTGGCTATCAACAACACTTCTATGCCTTTTATTTATAATGGGGGCAATGATGTATATATTCAACTATCCAAGAGCTGAGAGTTTCTTTATTAATTTAGGCTTCCCTACATGGATAATCTACCCCCTAGCGACCTTAAAAATAATTGCCCCCATTGTTATTCTTGTTCGAAAATCCCTTTTCTTAAAAGAACTGGCCTATGCAGGCTTTGTTTTTGACGCATTATTGGCTCTTGTAGCACATTTAATGGTACGTGATGGCGAGTATCTTTTCGCTATTCTGGCCCTATTTTTCACTGTTATATCTTGGATTTACGACAGGAAAGTATTTGGCAAGTTAACGCAACAGTTTACCGTCCACTAAATAACTTATCCCCCAATATAGCTTCATTTAAAAAGGAAAGACCGCATACAGTACGGTCTTTCCTTTTGTTTACTACTACTTGAAAAAGGTATTACCTTTCTATTTCAAATACTTAATCTGTAATGGAAACTGGAGCTTTTTTGAAAACTCGGTCAAATAATTTTCCCACTCCTTGGCATTGGAAAATTGTCCGCTTTCTTTCCAAGTAAAGCCAGCATAGTATACTACATAACCTTCTTGTACATTTAGTTGTGTGTATACATTGTTTTCATCTTGTTTACCGTTTTGATACTCTTCTACCTGCAATATCATTTCAGGATCAGAAACAATAGCAGTCCCCAATTCAGACTCTTCATGAGGTTGATAATAACTTACATAACCCTTATCCCTACTAACACTAATTTTACCATCGTTCTCGTGCATGGTCAAACCTGCAGAAATATGGTCCGTTCCTTTAACTTTAATTTTAAAACGAGAGAGGTTAGAACCATAATCCAATGATATATGCTTTTCTTCCGTAATAACATCTTCCCCAGCATTCCAATCCGCATATTTTAAAACAAAACTTGTTCTAATAGGACCTGTAGTTAGCCTTTTATAGCTTACAAAATTCTTTGAAATATGGTACGCGCTATCTTTTTTAACCGCAATACCACCTACGCCCCTGCTCACCCCAACATGAAAATTATCCAGTCCTTCGCCCGTATCTTCATGATAGGTACCATCGGTTTCCAGCTCTTTCTTGTACCATTTATTAATAATAGGGTAATCTACCTTTTTCAACCATGCGTCTATTCCTGAAGATAATGTGCCTCCTAAGCAGACCATCTTCAATCAATTTTTGCGCCGTTGGGCCATAGGTTCTAAAAGCAACACGATTATTCTCCCATGCATAATCATCTGTACGCTCGGGAACAAAACGCGAATAACAAGCGGGATTATTCTCAACCTCTACAATCTCTTCAGATGGTACTATCTCAAAAGTTTTAGTTGCTTTAGCTTCAATATTAGGCTGAAACAAAAGTTGGTCAAAATGCCCGTCTCCATCAACATCCACAGCCTGAGAAGTTATTTTCGTTTTTGTAGAAAAATCAATGAGGTCATATGATTTTGCTGATGCTTGAACTCTTTCTGCAAAAGGAACGGCATTCAAATCTATTTCCACCGTTTCAAAAGACCGAGGTTCGTTTAGAGAATTCTCAATCTGTACCTGATAGGTTTCTACTTTTGCCTCCGAACAACCAAATTGTACTAATGCTCCGCAAACTCCTACTGCTGCTAGTAAATGTCTTTTCATGTATCTATTTTTCGTTGGATGGTTTTCCTATTGTGGCCAAAATACCACCGTCTACATAAAGAATATGTCCGTTTACAAAATTGCTAGCTTCGGAGCTTAAAAAAATGGCTGCACCTTGAAGCTCGTTTGGATCTCCCCATTTAGCAGAAGGTGTTCTATTAATTATAAACTCATTGAAAGGGTGACCTTCAACACGTATAGGCTCTGTCTGTGACGTCGCAAAATATCCTGGTCCAATTCCGTTTACTTGAATATTATGTTTGGCCCACTCCGTAGCCATATTCTGAGTTAACATTTTAAGTCCTCCTTTTGCCGCCGCATAAGCCCCTACGGTATTTCTACCCAGTTCGCTCATCATGGAACAGATATTAATAATCTTGCCCTCTTTACGTGCTATCATACTTTTGACTACATGTTTTGATACAATAAACGGACTCACCAAATCAACATCTATCACCTGTTTAAAATCAGACACTTCCATGTCCTCAAGTGGTGTTCTTTTAATAATACCCGCGTTGTTCACAAGAATATCAATCTCTCCTACTTCCTTCTGTATTTTTTGAATCGCTTCTATTACGGCCTGCTCGTCCGTCACGTCAAACTTATACCCGTAGACAGTAATACCTTCTTTTTTATATATTTTAAGTGCTTCATCTATCTTTCCTTGTGATGAGTTTCCATTCACAATTAGTGTAGCTCCTGCATTACCCAAACCTTTGGCCATAGCCATACCCAAACCGTGCGTACTTCCTGTAACCAAAGCTACTTTTCCTTTTAAATCAAATAACGAAATGCTCATATCTATCTTAGTTCTGTAATTTTTGCTACATCCATATCATTATAATCAAGGTTCTCACCTGCCATACCCCAAATAAAAGTATAGTTAGAAGTTCCCGAGCCACAGTGAATTGACCATGGTGGAGAGATTACCGCTTGGTGGTTCTGCATCCAAATATGACGGGTTTCTTGAGGTTGTCCCATAAAATGACATACGGATTGATTTTCAGGCACATCTGTATAAAAATAAACTTCCATACGACGATCATGAACGTGAGCTGGCATGGTATTCCAAACGCTTCCCGTTTTTAATTCTGTCATTCCCATTTGAAGCTGGCAGGTAGTAACGATACCTCCAATTATCATTTGGTTTACGGTCCTGTGATTGGCCGTTTCCAAACTACCCAACTCTAATTTATTGGCCTCTGCCCTACTCACTTTTTTTGTAGGATACGAAGCGTGTGCCGGAGCAGAATTGAAATAGAACAGAGCAGGCTCATTTGCATTGTCGCTCTTAAAAATAACTTCCTTAGCACCTGACCCAATATATAATGCATCTTTATGCTCTATTTTATAGGAGGTTCCATCTACTTCTATGCTTCCGGTAGCTCCTACATTTATTATCCCTATTTCTCTTCGTTCTAAGAAGTAGCCAGATTTTAATGGGTCTATTGCTTCAAGCTTTAATGAAGTTTTAGGAACGGCAGCTCCCGTAATATATCTGTCATAATGGGAATAGGTCATCTTTACCTTTCCTATTTCCATTAAGTTTTCAATTAAGAACTCATCTCTTAATTGTGTAGTATCATACTCCTTTACTGCTTCGGGGCTAGAAGCATAACGTGTTTCGTAATTTAATTCCATATCTAAAAACAGTTTCGTTTATGTTTTCGTTTCAACTCTATTTTCTGAAGGATAAAAGTACTTTTTAACAGTCCAACCGTACGGGGCATATAGTCCAAAAAACGGGGGCTAATCATTCAATACTGCCTATTCATGGGGCTGGAGGGCATCACTGGAAATTATAGCTTAGAAATTTCTGAAAAGAATCACTAACTTTTACCTTTTATAACACCATATATAGAATGAAGTTTAATTTAGTTCTTATTGTTCTCCTTAGCTTTCTTGAAAACCTTCAAGCACAAATACCTTACAAGACGGCCAATGAATTGAATTTCAAAAATTATGCTACCGAAGAGGGACTATCCCAACGTTCGGTTGTGGCCATCGCACAAGATACCCGAGGGTACTTGTGGTTTGGTACACGTTACGGACTCAATAGGTTTGATGGACACGAATTCAAAAATTATTATTACGATGCCACAAATGAAAATAGCCTAAGCAATAGCTGGATCAAAGTGATATTTAAGGATGATAGCGGTACCATCTGGGTGGGCACCAAAAATGGTTTAAACACTTATAATCCCCAAACCGATAGTTTTGACCGTGTACAAATATCTAATCAAGAAAACAGGCCTTTTAATGGAGAAATATATGATATTATTTCTGACGGAAACGAAGGAATATGGGTAGCTGCTGATATTGGTTTAATGCACGTAAATTCCGATTCTAAAGAAGTTAAAAATTTCAACGAGTTACATGAGCCCATCAAGCTAGAATCCAATAGAGCACTATCACTTCTAAATTTAGAAAATGCCTTGTGGATAGCTACCTCAAAAACAATCCATTTATATAACAAGCAAGAAAATAAAATTCAAACATACGGTTATCCAAAAGACCAATCACCCGAAAGCACAAAGAACTATCATACCGTACTTTTCCAAGATAAGTCCGGAAGCATTTGGTTAGGTCATGACGGTGGACTTGCGAAACTTGATAAAGAAAATCTGGAATTTATAGATGTTAAGGATGATAAAAACGCAAAACTAATTGAAAGTCCAGTCCGTACTATTTATGAAGACGATGAACAAAATCTCTGGATTGGATCCTACAATGGCCTATATCTCTTGAACAAAGCAACAAATGAGCTAATTCATTATAATAACAATCCGGAAGACCCAGAAAGTGTTAGCCAAAAATCCATTTACAAAATAACAGAAGATTCTAGAGGAGATCTTTGGATTGGCACATGGGCCGGTGGAGTTAACTACTTAAACCGAAAATCCAATGTTTTTAAAAACTACCAAATAGGTTCCAATGGTTTAAATTATCCGGTTGTAAGTTCTATTGTAGAAACTAAAGAAAAAAACTTATGGGTCGGCACTGAGGGTGGCGGACTCAATTATTTCAATACAGCTAAGAATACTTTTAAACATTTTGTTCATGATGAAGGTGATAAAAACTCCATATCCAGCAATAATATAAAAGCGATTGTAAAAGATAATAATAATAATTTATGGATTGCCACACACAACAAAGGGCTTTCATATGCTTTGCTAGAAAAACAAGGCCCTTCATTTAAAGATTGGGTGGACAAAACACATACGTTCTCCAACTTTTCTACCAATAGGGCCACTTCTTTAATAGAAGACACGGCTAATAACCTTTGGGTAGGAACAGATAATCGTGGGTTAAACTATTATGATACCAAAACGGGGAAAAGTTTTAGAATTGCTGACCCTAATAATATATTGGGCACTTTCATTAGTGTAATTATACAAAGTCCGAAAGAAAAAGTCCTCCTTGTTGGTGGTGAAAACGGACTTGGTTCAATTGCTATAGACACCAAAGTAATAGAACCCATAAAATTTAAGCAAGGTACCAACACTCCTTACGATATTCAGAAAGTAATTAGTATTTACCCACAATCTAGCACCCAGTTATGGATAGGCACCGAAGGAGACGGACTCTATTCCTACAACCTAGAATCTAAAAAATCGGTCAGGTACGGAATAAACAATGGACTCCCAGATGAAGTCGTTTACGGCATTCTTCCCGATGACCAAGGTTATATCTGGCTTAGTTCAAACAAAGGGTTGAGCAGGTTGAATACTTCAACGAAGGAAATAAAAAACTACTCACAATCAGACGGTTTAGTTAACAATGAATTTAATTATGGAGCCTACTTAAAGACCAAAAAAGGAGAGCTGGTTTTTGGGGGAGTTAATGGTTTTACCGTTTTCGACCCTAAAAAAATAGAACAAGATTCTTTCATTCCACCTGTGTTAATTGAGAATCTGAAAATAGCCAACACCATCCAAAAAAAAGTAGGCCACAATTCTTCTAAATTTAAGTTGGCATACAATGAAAACGATATAAGTATTGATTACGTAGCACTGGACTATTCTAGACCAAAAAATAACCAGTATGCGTATATGCTAAAAGGATTTGATTCTAAATGGCAATTTGTTGGCAACCAAACAAAAGCCACATATACCAATCTAGATTCTGGCAGCTACACTTTTCTTGTAAAAGCTTCTAACAGTGATGGAGTCTGGAATGGAAAAATTGCCTCTTTAGAAATCCAAATAAAACCGCCTTATTGGCTTACGTGGTGGGCATATCTAATCTATGCAATTTTATTAGTGGGTGCTTTTTTATTTATAAGAAGGTATACTCTTATTCGAATTAAAGAACGCCATGATTTAAGAAAAGAACGCCAAGAAAAAACACAGATTCAGGAGTTAAATCAATTAAAACTACAGCTTTTTACGAATATATCTCATGATTTCAGAACTCCGTTAACCCTTATTACCGCTCCGTTGCAGCGCCTTATTCAAGAAAAAAAAGGAGATGAGCAAATGCAAAGACAATTAACTGGTATGCAGCGGAATGCACGCATATTGCTGCAACTTATAAATCAATTATTAGATTTCAGAAAGGCCGAAAATGGAAAATTGAAATTGACCTTTTCTAAGAATGATGTAATTCCTTTTATTGAAGAAACTAAGGCCTCTTTTAACGACTTGGCCAAAGACAAGGCTATTCAATTTGAATTAGCGGCTCCAGAGCCTCCATTGGAAGTTTGGTTTGACCGTATTGAAATGAAAAAGGTGGTTTTGAATATTCTAAGTAACGCGTTCAAATTCACCCCTCCCAACGGGAAAATCAGTATTGAAATCACAACAGACAATAATGAAGTAAACATCAAAATAAAAGACTCCGGAAGAGGCATCCAAAAAAAAGATATCGAATTTGTTTTTGACCGCTATTTTCAACTAGGCCAGAAGAACGATTTGCGTTCTGGAACTGGTGTTGGTCTTGCGTTGGCCAAAGACATTGTTGTACTTCACCAAGGTCAAATAAAAGTAGAAAGTGAGCTGGGCCATGGTTCTTGTTTCATCATTAGCCTACCATTAGGAAAAGAACATATACAACCAGAAGACCTCAGTTATGAGGAGCATACCAATGAAACAGACCCATTAGACTACTATGACCCATCCATCTTAAAATCTAATTGGGTAAAAGATGAAATAGATAACGAAGCCGAAGTCCATTTTGATGACCACAAACAGACTATATTAATCGTAGAGGACAATGTTGAAGTGAGAGCTTTTGTAAAAGGTATTTTCAATGATGAATTCAATGTACTTGAAGCAAATAATGGAGTTTCAGGAATTCATCTAGCAAAGAACAAAAGCATAGATTTAATTGTTAGTGATGTAATGATGCCGGAAATGGATGGTATTGAAATGTGCGAAGCCTTAAAGTCTGATGTACTTACAAGTCACATTCCCGTCATTCTTCTCACAGCTAGAACCTCTTCCAAAATTCAAAAAATAGGTTTTGAGACAGGTGCCGATGCTTACGTTACCAAACCTTTTGAAGCCGATTTATTAAAACTACAGGCGCAAAACCTTTTAGCTACCCGAAAAAAACTTGCCAAGAAATTTAGAACGGATTTGGCATTAGAACCAAGCGAACTAGAGCTAGTATCTACCGACGAAGTCTTTCTAAAAAATGCTATGGATATTGTTGAGAAAAACATCTCTAGTACCGAGCTCAACGCAACCTTCCTTAGTGAGAATATCAATATGAGCCAATCGGTTTTATACCGGAAACTTAAAGCACTAACAGGGAATACCATTTCTGAATTTATTAGAGGCGTACGCTTAAAAAGGGCTGGTCAGCTTCTACGAGAAACCGAACTGAATATTAACGATGTAGCTTATGAAGTAGGTTTTAATGATATTAAATATTTTAGGTCTTGTTTCAAAAAAGCGTACGGAAAAACACCCTCAGCCTATAAAAAACAGACCGCTTTGAACTCTGAGAGCATATGAAAATCTTAAAATCCCCCATTATTAACCCATTTATACCCCTTTCAAAAACAATATCGGCGGTAGTTTAGCTTTAATCAAATCTAGCTTTTAAAAACCCTTAAAGAAGGTCATAAAGAAAAGCTTATAACATGAACAAATGAATATAAAAAACTACCTATCTATCACTGTCGTGATTGTTCTTTTGAATAGTTGTGCCACCAAAACCAACACTGTTACCAAAACAGAAGTTACAAAAACAAATGCTATTAATGTAGATGCAGTTTTGGCGGATGCAGAGAAACAACTAGCCCTACAAACAGCAATTGCAGAGAGCCAAAATAAAATACCCAGAACGGTTACTGCAGACGGGGAAATGCATTGGGCTCACCAAAATTTTGACTGGACGGAAGGTTTCTTTCCCGGTAGTCAATGGTTTCTTTACCAAGCTACAAATAACGAAATTTGGAAAACAAGAGCAGAGAAATCCCAAGGCTTTATTTGAAGAGCATAAATTTAGAAAGACCAACCATGATTTAGGCTTTGTCTTTAACAACTCCTTTGGACACGGTTACGAGCTAACGGGCAATGAAGATTTTAAAGCTGTAATGATTGAAGCTGCAAAATCTCTTTCCACAAGATTCAATCCTACAGTAGGTTGTATCCAAAGTTGGGATGTTGACCGCGGATGGCAGGCAGAAAGAGGCTGGAAGTACCCTGTAATCATTGATAATATGATGAATCTTGAGCTACTTTTTAAAGTTTCAGAATTTACTGGAGACCCTAAATACAAAGAGATAGCTATTGCACATGCAAACACCACTCTAAAGAATCATTTTAGAGCAGATAACAGTTCCTACCACGTAGTAGATTACGACCATGAAACGGGTGACGTACGCTTCAGGCATACCGCTCAAGGCACGGCCCATGAAAGCGCTTGGACTAGAGGTCAGGCTTGGGGTCTATATGGCTACGCCCTCTGTTACCGCTATACTAAAGACCCAGCGTATTTAGATATGGCCAAAAAAATAGCCAGCTACATTATCAACCAAAAGAATCAAAAAAATGGTATCCCTTATTGGGATTATGATGCTGAAAATATTCCCAACGAACCTTACGATGTATCTGCAGCATGTGTTACGGCTTCGGCCTTGCTGGAGTTAAACACCTACACCAATGATGCTTACAAGGCTGATGTTGAGCGGATTTTAACTTCCCTAGCTACAGATGAGTTTACTGCTGAAATAGGAACTAATCATAATTTCATCCTGAAACATAGCGTAGGAAGCATTCCGCATAACGCAGAAATAGATGTACCGCTCAATTACGCAGATTACTACTACTTGGAAGCTTTGCTTAGATATAAAGAACAATATGAAAAATAGAGGTAGTTTCTCCATAACCTTGTTTCTCCTTTTTACTTGTTCACTGGCAATAAACTGTGCTGCACAAGAAAGTAACGTATGGTTGAATTACAAAAATGCCGCCCAGAACAACACTGAACCTATACTCCCTAACTTTTCCTATGCGGGCTATAGGTTTAGTGAAACGGGGATTCCCGAGGCGGATCACAAGGTTTTTAATGTTCAAGATTTTGGAGCGATACCAGATGATGGTATATCGGACAAGAAAGCTATTATTAAAACGATTGAGGCCGGAGAGGCAAACGGTAGTGGAATTATCTATTTTCCTGCCGGAAAGTACCTTATCAACTCTAAAACCGATGATTTGAATACTATTAAAATAACTTCTTCCAACATTATTTTAAGAGGCCCAAAAGATGTATCTGAAAAAGCGACATTATTTTTTGAACAAGATATGCCTCCCACAGTACCTAAAAACTTATGGACATCACCATACGCCATACAAACTAGAACACCGGAAGAAAGTACGTTCATAACAGATATAACGGGTTCTGCCAGAAGAGAAACCCACACCATACAGGTGGCGGATGCTTCTAAAATCAAAAAAGGGGATTGGGTCATTGTTCAAGTAAAAGATAACGACCCCAAATTTGTAGAACAGGATATTCACCCCCTACCCTTAAACCCCAAATGGACGTCGATAATTGAAGACGGTGTACAGGTTAATGAACGGCACAAAGTTGCGTCCGTATCGGGGAACAAAATAACTTTTGTAGACCCCATTCATTATAATATTTCTGAACAGCAGGATTGGAAACTATATACTTTCCCGCATTTATCAGAAGTAGGTTTTGAGAATTTGACCTTTGAAGGGAATTGGAAAAAAGATTTTGTACACCACCGCTCCGCACAGGATGATGGCGGATGGAGCATATTAAACCTGACCGGATTAGTTGATTCTTGGGTGAAAAACTGCACATTTACCAATGTTAACAGAGCTATTTACTTTTCACATTGTGCAGCTACAACTGCTCTAAACCTCGTCATTGATGGTAAGATTGGACATAGTGCCGTTAGTGTAGGCGGAGGTTCTACAGGAGTACTTCTCGCCTATATTAATGATAAAGCCGGTATGCAGCATGCATCTGGTGTGGGTGGCGGAAGCACTACCGGCACAGTGGTCTGGCGTTCAAAACATCCTGCTCACAGTAGTTTTGAATCGCATGCCTCACAGCCAAGGTCTACACTTTTTGATAATATTAAAGGTGGATTTTTTAGTGGAAGGGCCGGTGGAGCAGTTAAAAACCTTCCCAACCATGGCAGGTATCTTGTTCTTTGGAATTATAATGAAACTGATGAGGCCGAAACCAATTTTCCTTTCGTTGCCAAGCACATGGAATATTGGCGGGTCGTACCCCCAATAGTTGTTGGGTTTCATGGTGCTGGTACCACTTTCAAACCAGATGAAGTGCAATTGGTAGAAAGTTTAAACAAACCTGTTCAACCAGAATCATTATTTGAAGCTCAATTAGAGTTGAGATTGGGCAAATTACCCAAGTGGATACAAGACCTAAAAAGCAGTCTACCCAAGGAATAAAGAATACCCTTCATGAAACAAATATTGCTACTAGCCCTTGTCTTATTGACATTAGGGTGTAAAGAAGAAAAAAAGCCCGAGGTTGTTTTAGCGGAAGCTAAAGCCCCAAATGTTCTAATTATTTATCCAGACCAACTAAGGCGTTACAGCGCAGGGTTCTGGTCCAAAGAAAAATATAGAGCTCATGTCATAGGGAAGCCTGATCCAGTAGTTACGCCTAATATTGATAAATTGGCAGAAAATGGCGTGGTTTTTACGCAAGCGGTCAGTAACTTTCCGCTTTGTAGTCCCGCACGAGGCATGATTTTATCAGGAAGGTATCCAGAACAGAACGGAATTTGGAACAACTGTAGAAAGGATCGGGACGAAAGTTTACGTGATGACATTGAAGCAATAACCGACCTGTTCTATGACGCTGGTTATAATACTTCCTATTTCGGCAAATGTCATTGGTTGAAAAACGAACCCTTATTTGATGAAAAAGGAACGTACATAGGTTCTACCGAAGAACCTATGCGGAAACTACATCAATAGATATGATACATACGTGCCGCCAGTAAAATCCAGACATAGTATAGAATATTTTTATCAATCTATCAGGGATACGCACTATGACCCATTGGTCTATAGTAATGACCCAAATGCTATTGACGGCAAGAAGGATGGTGAATTGCACGAACCCAAGGCTTTCACACCAAAAATTGAAGCCGAAAAAATTAAAAACTATCTTCAAAATAGAGATAACCTACGTGATTCCAAAAAGCCTTTCTTTTTAATGTGGTCACTCAATCCCCCTCACAATCCTTGGGATGATGAGAATACGGATATGGAAACTCTAGCCGAATACTATAACAAAGAGAAATATCCACAAGACAGCCTATTGGCCGTACGTGATAATGCAGACCTAAAAGTTGCCAGCTACGTGCGTCATTACTTTGCTAACCTTACCAGTGTAGATAATTATATTGGCCAAGTATTGGAGACCTTAGAAGAAATAGGAGAACTTGATAATACCATTATACTTTTTAGTTCTGATCATGGCGAGATGCTAGGTAGCCACGGTAAAGAAGGTAAAAATGTATTTGAAACCGAGTCATTGGCAATCCCCTTTATTGTGCATTGGCCAGAAGGCCTGCAGGGCGGTACTATAAACGATGTCCTCTTTGGTGGCCCAGATGTATTGCCAACCGTAATGGGCTTGGCAGGGTTGAGTAAAAAGGTACCGGAAGCTATTGAAGGAATTGATTTCTCTCCACTTTTGACAAAAATTGATAAAAAAGTAGTCCAGAAACCGGAAGGTATCTTATTGATGCTAGCCAATTCCCGTGGCGTATTGACCAATAGGTATACGCTTTGTGTGGACCAGAAAAAGCAAAGCAACGATAAAACTAAAGATTTACAAGAAGTCTATATCTACGATAACCAAGAAGACCCGTATCAGCTTAAAAAACTTAGTTTAGAAGAACGACCAGAAGTGGCCGCAAACCTTTTAAGCATATTAGGAAAAGAGCTTAAAAGAACTAATGACCCTTGGTATCAACAAAAAAAGTTCAAAGATGTTATCCGGTACGAATAGTATACCGTTTCATCTTTGAACTTTATTATACTTAAAACTCAATTTATCTCCAACAAAAATTTAAGTCTATGCTGAAATAGCTCCTAACTCATTGGGCTCTATACAAGAACGTGATAGTATAATTATTCCTATCACGTAAGTTGTAAAGAGGAATGCAATCCTCCGCATTCTTCGTTTAATGGTTATTTTGCTCTTCTAATTAAAATAGCCCAGTCTTGTTGCTTTTTATCTGGAGATTTTCCTAAATCTACAACTGCCCCACCAGATACTTTTTTGACTTTAGATTTTCTTAGGTCTCCTCCTTTTTTAGGATTAAACCATAATACTTCAAAATCTCCGGTAGCATTAGATAAATCTAATTTCGATGTTGGAACTGAATTAAGATACACTACATATACTTCGTTTTCATTTGCCAAACAGTACACGGTATTTTTATTCTCCATATTACCAACAAGGTCATTTCTGTTTTCAGTTTCCCAAAACGGAACATCATTCTTTTTAAAGAAATCCATAGCGTGTACCGCTTGATCCCAGAACAAATCCCTTGAGCGGTAATCTTCACAAGTTAGGTCTGAATGTGGATGTGCATATCCAAAATACCATTCATTACCCCATCCACCTGCCATGAAAGTACCCCATAAGGCATTTCTACGTGCATTATCATGATCAGGATTTTCTTCATCAGTAATTAACGAATGCTGTGCATCACCCGGCTCATCAACTGCAACGGCCCATTGAAAACCAGCTTCTTTAGAAGCATTCAACCAACGCAATACTTGTCCATGCACGCGACTAAAATCCTCTTTATTTGTCTGAACAGATGGTCCTGTAAGTCCGCTTTCAGGTCCTAACAAATCCTCAAACTCAACACCATTGTGGATAACCAAATGATGGTGATACGGGTCATTCTTTTTAAAGTACGTTGTCATTGCCAAACGCTGCTCCTCTTCTTGTGGAGGTGTAGTTGGATTCGTTACCCATTCCCCATTTTCTTCGCAAAGATTCCAGTTCAGGGCTAAATGATGCCCAAAACGAGCCATTAGTTCACGGTAGTATAATTTGGTATATGCTCCTACTCCTCCGTTATCCAAAAGCCCTTGATTCTCTACTTCAAACATTTTAAAATGAAGGAAAAGACCCAGTTCCTGAGCATGTTCAAATATAATTTCCCATTGGTCCATTTTTGAAACATCTATTCTATCATAGGTGTCATAATCCGTATACGGAAATACATTCTGATCATCACCTGCAATATTATTGGTCAAAAATGAAACCGAGTTCAGCCCTTTTGAAGCTAAATAATTTAAAGCACCAATAATGGCCTTACCCTTACCGTTTTTCCAAGTAGGGTCATTTTGCTTATAATCTTGTAAGTGCGCAGATAAGGTTTTTACCATTTCATCTTTATGTCCATCATCCTTAAAAGTACCGTCTAGGTCTACGTACGACAGAAAATTTTCTGGTGCATCAGGACCTTGCTTTAAGAAATACTCGCCTGTTTCGGCAAATTTCAAATAACGTTCGCCTACATACTGTAGCCGACCTTTAGCTCTAAAATCATTTCCGGTCTTATCTGTTTTTTCAATATTGAAAGTACCACGGGCACCATCCATATAGGAACCGCTTAAACCTGTATCAGGTTTTGTGCTTACTGCCGAATAATTTCCTTTTCTAAAGTCAACATCATAAGTCCACTCTCCTATTTCATCTGGAGCAAAATGCACACGCCACTTATTTCCTTGCTCTGAAGATGACTGTCCGGCATCACCATCTGCGGCATAATAATAAGCACTACAAATGATTTTCCGCTTTGTTTATGCGAAAATGTCACATTAAAGCGATAGTTCATAAACGGATTGTAATCTGCTTCTTCAGAAGTATTTGGACCATCAAAAGTTAGCGTTACTTTATGCCATTTTTTTAGTTCACCCGTAATTTGCATATTAGTTAGAGCCGCCATTTTTTGCTGTAGCTCTTCTAATAATTTTTTACCTGTTCCCGCTTCAACAACTACCAAACCACTCCATCGGGCGCGGCTAAACTCTTTACCGTCCCTGCTCTTTGGAACTGCCTTTACACCTATTTCATCATTTGCATTCAGCTTAATATTAGCGTATACTTTTACATACTCTAAGCCTTCCTCAAACATGTTACTGCTTAATGGAGTTCTAAAATCCTTAAAGGTTTCAGCATTCTTTTTTAACGTGTATACAGAACGACCATCGTTTTCACCAACAGTAAATAACACCACGTCATATTCGCCTTCTGCCCCGTCAAAAGAAAGGGAAGCTTCTGCCTCCTCATGCTCTTCTGGGTTTATAGCCAACCATTTTTTATCATTATAAAAAGCACTCTCTGTGTTCTTAAATGTTTGTGCTGGGTAAATTTTAGCGCTTGGTCTTACTTCTTTAACCATAGCTAATAAATCTTGACTACCATCGGTAGCAGATTCATTTGTATGCTCAGGATGATAATTAGTATCCTTAGTAAATATAAATTGGTCCATTTCAAAACCATCCTCACGCATACTAAATTGAATATCATGCTCACCAGCTTTATCAATATCTATGTAAATAAACCCTGGAATACCACAATGTCTTTCTTCGGTACGTTGGCTATTTCCCCACGTCCAAGAATCCTTACCGTCGCACCATTGCATACGCTGCCCACTTTCAGGCCAAGTACCATCCACACCTACATGAACACCATTATCTTCTGTGCCTGTGCTGTATGCACGAACCCAAACATAAAATTTTCCAGCCTCAGAGAAATTTACTTTATAATGTAAAATTCCCATTTTTCCTGCTTCATTGGAAAAATTTTCTCCAGCGATCAACTTATCGTCGTGATTCGTACGTGTATCTGGTAAAATCTCAATATATCTTTCACCATTAGCTGCCTTAAAATGTAAATTTTGGTCCGTGCTCTTCAACTTAGCCCCATATGCCGCATCTATAACATACCACTTACGTTTATCCGAATTAGTTTGCTTATAAAAATCTTCGGCTTCCACAACAACCTGACCATTAGCCACATTGTTTACCTTAGGCTGATTTGCCTGTGCTTGAAAAAAACTTAACGACAGAGCGAGTAAGAAGTGATTTTTAAAAATAGACTTCCATTTTTGATGTTTCATAGGTGTTCTTTTTCCTGTTTATTGATGTTATACTACTAGTAACCTTCTTGAGGTAAATCTTGTTTTTTTTTAGTGATAAACTGTATCTTTATATCATATAACTGAAACTAAACAAATTAGACAATTTCCTTTCTTAAAATAAGAGTTACAACTTAATTTTTAATAAGAAATGCGCATTGCGCAAAATTTGCGCTTAATTCGTAAAAATTCATTTATTAGTGGCAATAATACACTAAAACATACAATAATAAGGAATAAATCATCAATACAACACATTTACATTGCGCAAATTTGTGCAAAAATATATTGCCTCTGCAACTAATCGTGATTTTGGTAGTGAGATGAATTAGCTTATTTCGTAAGCTATTTCATAAGCCTCGTACTAAGGATGCAATGTTTCTTAACAATTTGCTCTTTTTAATTTTTAAAGCTATTATTTATAAACTACAGATTTTGAAAAAGCATCTATCTATAGTACTTATTTTCTTTGCGATAACCGCAGGTGCACAAAACACCTTCTCCAGGACTTTAAAACTAATGGGGAGCCGGTTTGATGTTACCGTAGTAGCAAAAGACTCCACTGAAGGAAATGAAAATATAGATTTGGCTGTTGCCGAAATTTCTAGAATAGAAAATTTAATTTCTTCTTGGAATCCAGCAACACAAACCTCTGCAATTAATATAAATGCCGGTCAAAACCCGGTTAAGGTTTCTCCTGAGCTTTACAGCTTAATAAAGAGAGCCATAGGTCTCTCCAAACTTACAGATGGTGCTTTTGATATTAGTTACGCTTCAATGGACAATATATGGGTGTTTGACGGTAGCATGACCCAAATGCCAAGCGACACCGCCATACAAGCTTCTGTAGCCAAGGTTGGTTTTCAAAATATAATCCTAAACCCAAAAAACAGCACCGTTTTTCTAAAGAAAAAAGGAATGAAAATAGGTTTTGGAGGTATAGGAAAAGGATATGCCGCAGATAAGGCCAAAGTCCTTTTAATGGAAAAAGGAGTGACAGCAGGGATTATAAACGCTTCTGGAGACATGAACACTGGGGCAAGCAACCTAATGGAGAACCATGGAAAGTTGCCATTACCAACCCCATGGACAAAAACAAGGTTTTTGCTTTGTTGCCTATTCTGCAAGGAGCTGTAGTGACTTCTGGTGATTACGAAAAATTCGTGAACTTAAATGGTAAACGATACGCACATATTATTGACCCAAGAACCGGGTTGCCATCAACAGGTATTATTAGTGTTACCGTTTTTGCTCCTAAAGCAGAATTGGCAGATGCTTTGGCAACTTCCGTTTTTGTAATGGGCAAAGAGGTTGGCTTAAACAGAGTTAACCAAATGCCACATATTGAATGTATCATTATTGATGATAAAGGAAACATATTCACATCCAAGAATATAGAAATAGAAAAACTATGATTAAAAAGTTTTTAGTGTTAATAGGATTGACCTGCGCCATGAATAGTTGCGTTGTGGTCAAAGAGTATGACAAGGTAAACCTCAGTGACCCTGATATGGCTTTGTCCGACAAGAAGTGCGACCGTAATGTTACCATCGCTCATTCATATCGAGAGGCAGCAGTTGGTGCCAATGGAGGGAAAACAGGAGGCGGCTGCGGCTGCAATTAAGTTAAGTGATAACACATAGAGGAATTATGATTTCAATAAAAAATACACTTCTCATTATCTTAATACTAGGCGTGCAGCAAGCCTGGTCACAGGATGAAGAGCAGACCTACAAAAAACGTGTTCTTGAAACTACAGAAGTAGATTTCTTGACAAGTTATTACTCACAGGATGGTGATAACGCTGCTGTTACAGGCGGAAAAGGTACGGAAGAATTGACGGATGTTACGGGAACTATTATCGTTTCTATTCCTTTGAACGATGATGATGTACTTACGATAGATGCAGGCGTTTCTGCTTATACCTCTGCTTCTTCAAGTAATGTAGACCCTTTTGACAAAGGCGAAGCGGACCCATTTGTTGCAAGCTCCGGTGCATCACAATCGGATACTTGGGTAAATTTAACTGGAACTTACAGTCACAGTTCCGATGATAGAAATGACCTATGGTCAGCGAAGTTCTCTGTGTCTTCAGAATATGATTATTTTTCTCTCGGTTTTGGAGGTAGCTACACAAAACTCTTCAATGAAAAAAATACAGAAATCAGCGTTAACGGTAATGTTTATTTAGACAATTGGACCACCCTTTATCCTTTTGAACTTCGACCATTTGGAGAAGGTGGAGTCGGTTTCTTTAGACCTGATGAAATTACAGGAAACACAAACTACAACCCTAGCTTTTCTGAACTAGATAAAACAAACCGAAACTCTTATTCCCTAGGGCTAGGACTCTCTCAAATATTACATAAAAATGTTCAAGGTTTAATTTCTTTTGATGTTATAAACCAACAGGGGCTGCTTTCAACACCTTTTCAACGCGTTTATTTCTCTGATGTTGCCGATTCTTTTATAGATAGTTTTCAGCTGGCTGATGATATAGAACAACTACCTGATGGAAGATTAAAATTTGCTATTGGCGGTCGCTTAAACTGGTATCTTAATGAAATTGTGACGCTTAGAACGTACTACCGTTATTATTTTGATGATTGGGGCATAAACTCCCATACAGCAAGCCTTGAGGCTTCTGTAAAGTTGAGTGACAAGTTCACCTTGTACACGTCCTACCGGTTTTACAACCAATCTGCCGCTGATTATTTCGCTCCTTATGAATCGCATTTATCAACGGAAGAATATTACACTTCAGATTATGATTTATCTAAATATTCAGCCAATCAGTACGGGTTTGGTATCTCATATACCGATATTTTTACAAAGATGCATATCTCTAAATATGGGTTAAAGAGTATAGATTTAAAGTTCTATCAATATGACCGCGACACTAGTTTTAGCTCGTCAATCATAACGGCTGGCGTGAAATTTATTATGGATTAAATAACTTAAAATAATAAACGATTTATTGTTTATCAGCTAATAAAAATGAAGCTAGAAGACAAATATCAATCTAAATCTGCCAAACCAAAGTGAGTTACTTTCTGTATGGCTGACGATACCGATAAAGCTGAGCAATATCCCTCTTGAGGAACAAAGGAGAATAATTTCCAGTCATTCTTTTCATTGGGATTCCATTGCGTTCTTAAAAGTTCAGGGCTGTTCTCATTGATAGAAACTGAAAAAGAGGTTAAATCAAAAGACAGTCCAACTCCTTTTGCTTTTATAAAGGCCTCTTTTCGTGTCCAACAATTAAAAAAGGCTTTTGCTCTTTTCGCTTCTGAAAAAGCTAATAAAGAAGAAACCTCATCTTTGGAGAAAAAGCCTTCGGCTATTTTAGCAATATCAAAATTGGTTTTTATGTGCTCAACGTCTACTCCTACTTCACCTTTAGTAACAAATGCCAAAACAATAAGTTCACCGGAATGAGAAACATTAAACCGAACCAAAGTCTGCAAATCGTAGCTTGGTTTTCCAAATTCATTATACACAAAGCACAACTCACTAGCATCAATATTTAAATAGCGCTCAGATAAAATCCTGAGCAAGCCTCTCGCTAAAATATAAGTCTTTCTGTCTTTTTCAAACTTAAACCTGTTTACTCTTTCAAGTTCATCTTGAGATAGTAGTTGTAAATACCGGTCAAGTTCATCAAAATCGTTTGAATTGAAATACCATATGTGCGCTTCACTCTCAGGTAATTTCATAGTTTCCAATTTAACCTGTTTTTCTAGTAGATTCAAACTCTTTCATACAAGCATCTACAATACTTGCTGTTTTTTTGACTATTGTGGCATCTTCAAAAAGTTTATCATGAGTTCCTTCTACGGAAACAATTACAACTTCTTTATTTGTCATTTTCCTCCATGAAGCTATGACTTTAGTATTAAAATCGGTAGCTGATTTTTCGGTCAATAAAACCCGAATATCATTCGCTATCGGTTTCCAATCATATTCTCGGTAGAGCTTAATATGATTGTTATGTAGGGTGCGAATAAGTTTTTCACTACCGCTACTTGTTAGCGTTTTGTATTTTTCTTTAAGTGGTAATATGAATTTTGATCTTACAAATCGGTGAACCGTTTTTATAGGGTCGGCCTTTAACCGTTTTAACAGTGCAGATGTTCTAACGTTGGTTCGAGACGGCGCAAACAGACTAAGATAATCCGCCATAGTATCTGCAATGATGAGATTAGCACTGTCATTGGTTTCTTCCAATAATCTTGTAACCTCCATACCTATTGCCGTATTATAACAATACGCAATAAAATGATACGGACCTTGAGGCTGCACTTTCTTAATCTCCGTTATAAAATCGATTGCCATTTCACGAACACTTTTATGCAAAACAAGTTCATCTTTATGACCGGAAGCTTGAAGTGCATAAACTGGACGGTCAGTATTTAGATGATTAGCAAACTGATTATAATAAAAGAAATGTGTACCTCCAGAATGTAAACAAAACAAAGGTGGTTTCGTACCGCTTGAACGAATAGGCACAAGGTGCTTAAATTCCGTCTTATCAAAAGCTTTAGTATTATGTTTATTTTGAGCTTCTAGGTAACGAGTTAGCTCTGAAATGGTCTGATGCTCAAATAATTGATTAGGAGATACTACTAAGTTTTCCGTCTTCGCTTTCGAAATCACTTGTATACTCAAAATGGAATCCCCGCCAATATCGAAAAAATTCTCATGAACACCTACAGACGGCAAATCAAGAACTTCTTTCCAAATAGCTGCTATTTTCTTTTCTAGTTCCGATGAAGGAAGCTCAATCTTAGTATTTTCATTTTCTTCTGCAGATGGTTTTATTTGAGCTAAACATACCTTATCTACTTTACCATTGGGTAGAACGGGAAACTCGTCTACCTGAACAATCCTAGTTGGCACCATATATCCGGGCAATTTGGCTTTTAGAGTGCTTTTAAGAGCATCTGTCTCAACTTCTTCATCTGCGGTAACATAGGCAACTAAACGCTTGTTGTCTTCCACCATAGCCACTGCAGCACTTACCGAGTCATATTCGGATATTGTTTTTTCTACTTCCTCTAACTCAATTCTGAAACCATGCACCTTAACTTGATGATCAACTCTACCTAGAAATTCAATTGTACCATCATTTCTATACCTACCTAGGTCACCCGTTTTATAAATTTTTTCGTTTAATCCTACTTTTAATGGATTGTCTAAAAACACCTTGTCCGTAAGCTCTGTTCTATTAATATAACCATTTTGACACACCTGGTCCACCAATATAAATTTCCCCCACAGCTCCATAAGGAACTAATTTTTTTGATTCATTTAAAAGGTATACCTCTGCATTGGCAACCGCCCTACCTATTGATACCGTATCAGAATCTTCGGTTTTCTCAACCTTATGAGCTATGCACCAAACCGTAGCCTCCGTAGGACCGTATTCATTATACAGGCCTGTATGTGGTAGGCTTTCAAAATGAAGATTACAAAGGGCTCGCGAACATGCTTCACCCGCTACAATCACTGTTTTAAAACTTTCCAATGTAGTTAAACTACCATGCTCAAGAATTACTTTATACAAAGTTGGAAGCATAAGAGTATGACTAACCTTATGACGTTGCACCAAGTCTTCTATTTTAGTAATATCTTGTTCTATTCTATTTTCAGTAAGGATAAGATTCCCTCCAGTGCAAAGCGTCCAATAGATACCTGCTTTGGAACTATCAAACGAAATAGAGGACATTAATAAGAACGCGCTAGGATTTACAGGATAGAAGTCCAATCTTCCTGCAGTTGAATTGATTATATTCTTATGAGTTATAGGTACTCCCTTAGGTTTTCCCGTACTTCCGGAAGTGTATATGATGTATGCCAAATCATCTTCACTAACTTCCGGCAAGACTTCGTCCGTTATTTTATTAGTTTCGATTTTATCAACCAAAATAATGTTCTTGTTTGTTGAATCAAAAACACTTGCTAAACTACTATGGGTTACCACAATATTACAATCCGCATCTTCTAAAATGAAATTTAGCCTTTCCATTGGATATTTAGGATCCATTGGTAGATATGCGCATCCGGCCTTAAGAATAGCTAACATGGCAACTATCATTTCTGTAGACCTTTCCATACAAAGCATAACCACCTCATTATGCTTCTTTGTTCTTTGAATAATGGCATGTGCAATTGCATCTGCCTGCTTATTAAGCTCTTGATAAGTAATTGATACCTCACTAAAGGTCAATGCTTTATTTTGAGGAAACTGATGTGTTACATCAGCTATAATGTGGTGAATTGCTTTATATGATTTAAAATAATTTCCCTTTTCTTTCGGCTCCGGAAGCAACATCCTTTCCTCTTCCAAAGACATCATTGGCAGATTACCAATGTCCTCATTTGGATCAACAATTATTCCTTGCAATAACATTTTATAATGCGATAGAAAACGAGAAATAGTTGCCGCTTCAAATAAATCTGTGTCATACTCAAAAGCGAGAGAGAGCAGTCCGTTAGAATCTGAGATGGACAGGGTTAAATCGAACTTAGAAACTTCCGTATCAAATTCAGCTTCATCTATCAGTCGTAAATCAGAACCAAAAGAAGGTGTATCAGTTGCCGAATGGTACAGAAACATCACCTGAAAAAAGGGACTCACGGCTAGGGACCTTTCTACTTTTAATTCCTTCACTAAAACATCAAAAGGTACTTCCTTATTTGAAAAAGCAGAAAGTGTATTCTTTTTGACGACTTCAATTAAATCCGAAAAACTATTAGTGCTAAGCACCGTACTTCTCAGTACGATTGTATTGATAAAAAAACCCAGTACTTTTTCCAGTGATTTCACGCTCCTATTAGAAATAGGGGTCCCTACAAGAATATCTGACTGGCCTGTGTATCTATATAGTAAAATATAATACACGGTAAGCAAGAAAACAAATGGTGTAGTCCCCAACTGTTTTGATTTACCCAAAATATCGGATGACAGTTTTTTATCTAACCTCAGAGTCTGCTGCTTACCTTTAAAAGAAGGCCTTGCAGGTCTAGCACTGTCCGTTTGAAGATTTAATATAGGTAGGTTTCCTGATAGGGTATTCTTCCAATAATCCAATTGTTTATTATCAATAGGTGTAGTACGTTCCCAATAGGCATAATCCGAAAATTGAATGGTTTCAGGTTTAGTCTCCAAAGAACTGCCCGCTGTCAGTTTTAGGTAAGAATCCGCCAACTGTTGTTTCAATACATCAATAGACCATTCATCAATTACAATATGATGCAATGTAAAAAACAACACAAATCTATGTGCCGGGTATTTTAATAAAGAAACCCGGACCAGACCTGGTTCAGATAAATCGAACACTCTGGAAGACTGCTTACGCATTATAGTGTCAGCCTCTTCTTTCGCATCAATCTCAGTTAAAGGACTAAGATCAAACTCAACAAGGTTTGGTATAGTATCATCAACTTTTGAAACTGGACTACCATTAATAGCAGGATAATAAGACCTTAAAACTTCGTTAGTTAAGAATAAATGGTTGAGACTTTTCTTTAGCTTCTCTACATTCAAATTTCCATCAAAAGTCAGCGCTTCAGAATAATTATAGAAAGGATTCTCTGTGTACAACTGTTGTAAAAACCATATACGCTGTTGGCCGCTTGATAATGGAATTTGAGTATCCGCGGGAGCCTTAGATATCTGTGATAAAGCAGAATCCTTTGCTTCCCGATTTTTCCATCGGTTTAATAACGAATTTTTATCTGTGCTCTTTTCCAAATGCTAGATTCTATGAATTATCTACTTCAATCCAACAAATTCTGCCATAGGGTATAATATGTTTCTATTGATTATTTCATCTAATGGCAAATCAACATCAAAGGCTCGTTCTATAAGCCAATATGCAGATACAATTATTAGAAGAACAGAAAGCCACACCATTAATTTTGAATAAAATTTGTTATTTCTTATGAAGTACAAAACTGGAAAAATCACGGCAATAATTGCAATTTGACCTATTTCTACTCCAACATTAAAACCTACCAGTGATAACGATAAGTATTCACCCTTAAATCCCAAATCTCCCAATACACTAGCAAAACCAAAACCATGGAAAAGACCAAAAACAAAAGCTATAACCCAATCCTCTCCTCTAAATATTGGTCTAATATTATGGTAAGCGGCAAGGCCTACTGAAAAGGCGATTATAGATTCTACCACTCTAGATGGCAGTGTAATAATTTCCAACGATGCCAGACTTAATGTAATAGTATGTGCAATTGTAAAAAAGGTGACTATCTTAAGAATATATATAAATGCTGGTCTAAAATTCTTTACCGGCACCCAGCCCCAAATTCCGGACTCGCCATTATTAATAGGTTCTCCCGTAACACCATCTTTCTTACGTCTTCGTACTACTGAGGGCAGGATTAAAGCTAATAGAAATAAAATATGGTCAATTCCTATCCAGATATGCCAAATTCCTTGCTTTACCATAGTAGGAAGCCTTTCCATAGTGAGGTTTCCTTTATAGAAAAAGAACCTTCCCGCTCTCCTTCAGAGAGATATAATGCAACAATATGCTCATTATTTATTAAGCCCGCCTTCCAGTTATATTCCATGGCCACAAGACACATGTGCGAGGGGTCTTCATCAAAAAAAGCGTCATAATCCAGCGTAAGGCTATCCGGCAGGTTCTCGGAGTTTTCTAGTCTAAAATGAAAATTGATAAAATCTCCGTAAGAAAGATTAAGTTTTGACATTTCACCTGTAAAAACAATACGGTAAGCTCCTAGTTCAGAAGAAAATTTAGCATTATCCAATAAATAAGCCTGAATTCTATCTTGGTATGGCCTAACCTTATCTATATGGATGCAAGCCTAAATCCAAACCAAAAACACTATTAAGTTCGTTAGCGTTAACCTCAAAACGACCCTCTATTCCGGTCTTTTCATAAATTCTTAGGTAAATTAAACTTTGTTTTGGTTGATGGGCAAACGTTACCAAAGGGGCCAAAAGAAAAAGGCCAAAGATAATAGACAGTATTAGTTTTTTCATAGCGCTGTCAATATAGAAAATTATTTTATAGTTGTCTTTATTTTTTCGTTTTAGCGTACATAATATCAGATAGCTTTCCACCCTTTAAATACCATAGGCTAAGAAAACTTATTTCAGCTTCTCTAACATAATCTTATATCTCGCAATAAAATAAACAGTAAGATTCTTGTTAAACATTTAGCAGGAAAATAGCCTTAAAATTCATTATATCTAACGAACGAGCTCAAATATTCATGATTTTTCGATGACTGACCTATAAATCTGTTATTAGATTGATTTTTTCCTTGATAAATTCACAAGCATAAATTATATTAGCCATGCTATGAATAAGAAGGTTTCGGTATTGATCGAAATTCTTGTGGTTCTTGGTATGCTATCAACTAAACCATCAATTTGAAATCAATTTACACTTTACCTCAACTTATAGAAAATGTAGCAAGAGCATCACCGAACCGTGAAGCTTTTCGTTATTTAGAGGAAACCATATCCTATAGTGAACTCCATAAGAAAACAGACCAGCTAGCTTCATATCTAATTTCAATAGGCATCAAAAAAGGCGACCGTGTAGGTATTTTCATGAACCGGTGTCTGGAAACTTCTATTGCTGTCTATGGTATTCTTAAAGCTGGAGCAGTATATGTACCACTTGATACAGCTGCCCCCTTACACAAAACTGCTGCTATTATAAATGATTGCCAAATTAGCTGTTTGATTACCACAACCACTAAAAGAAGAAAGGTTGATACACTTTTAAATGAAAAGAGTACTTTAAATAGGGTAATTGGAGACACCCTTAAAAATTCAATTCCATCCGTAGCTTGGGACGATGTTTTTTCTATTGAGTTAGATGATTATACACCTCCTACTATTTTAGAACAAGATTTAGCCTTTATATTATATACATCAGGGTCTACGGGTATGCCAAAAGGTATCATGCATACGCACTATAGTGGTTTAAGTTTGGCCAAAATTGCTGCAGACACCTATAATTTCAACCCAGATGATATATTCGGAAATCCAGCCCCGTTACATTTTGACCCCTCTACTTTTGGTTACTTTGTTTCGCCTTTAGTAGGTGCTACCACCGTAATCATCCCTGACGCTCACTTAAAAATGCCGGCCAGTCTGAGTGCGCTTATATCTAAGGAGCGCATTACAGTATGGTATTCAGTTCCTCTAATGTTATTACAGCTATTACACAGTGAGACTTTAGACAAACATGATTTCAGTTCTTTAAGATGGGTGCTTTTTGCAGGTGAAGTTTTTATAACCAAACACCTACGGGCCCTAATGAAAAAATGGCCAAATGCAAGATTTAGCAATTTATATGGGCCCGCAGAGCTAATTTTATGTACATACTACAATGTACTTAAGCTACCCAAAAAAGATGAACCTATACCTATTGGAAATGTCTGGGCCAATACGGAGTATAAAATACTAGATGAAAACAATAACGATGCGCTTGAAAATGAGACTGGCCAATTGGCTGTACGCTCTGCTACTATGATGCAAGGTTACTGGAACAATAAATCTCTTACCGAACAATCTTTTCATAAAGTAACTATAGCTGACGGTTATGAGCATATTTATTATAAAACCGGAGATTTAGTAAAACTGAACAATAACGGAGAACTATTGTTTTTGGGAAGAAATGACAGGCAAATTAAACTTCGGGGATATCGTGTTGAGCTAGATGAAATAGAATTGACCCTCCTGAAACATAATGATATAGAAGAAGTAGCAGTACTAGTATTAGGAAAAGATGAAGAGGTACAAGAATTGGCTGCGGTTATTAAACCTTTGAAAGGTGTTTCTATAAATCTTACCTACCTCAGGGAATTCTGTAAAATACAACTTCCCTCCTATGCCATTCCGAAAACTATTGAATTTATGAAGGATTTACCCAGAACTAGTTCAGGTAAAATAAGCCGAAAAGAAATAGGCAAACTACTGGAAGAACACCAATTATGAAAGATAAAATTGTAAGCTATATTAAAGGTAACCTAGCTACTGAATCTGTTGAGGACATAGATATAAACGAAGACCTTTTAGGCAGTGGTTTAGTTGATTCATTAGGAATGGTGCAATTAGTACTTTTTATTGAGAATGAAGCTAACATAAAGGTTTCACCAGAAGAAATGACCATAGAGAACTTTACGACCGTTGACCATATTTTAAAATTTATAGCGAGTAAGAATAAAGACCAAAAGCAAGCATAACTATAATGAGCGACCAAAAAGATTCATTTTTAAAACTTACCAAAAGTCAATCTGCTCTGTGGGCGGGTCAAAAAATGCATCCCAATGTTCCCCTTCATAATGTGGTTTATACTTTTGAGATTACGGGCGCTATAGACAAGATTTTATTTGAGAAAGCATTTCAAAGGCTAATTAAAACGACGGACATACTCCGAATTATTTTTTCCGAAGAAAAAGGAGTTCCAAATCAGACCGTTCGTAATGAAGTAGATTTTTCATTAGAATTTATAGACCTCACTCATCATCAAAACAATACAACTATTGACAAATGGCTCCATGAACGCACCTTGAAACTCATGGATATTTCTGAACGAGTATTTGATACCGCCTTATTAAAAACAGGAAGCAACAACTATGTATGGGTTTTAAAACTACATCATTTGGTTACGGATGCAGTATCTAATTCCATTCTCTACCGGCGGATGAGTTCTTTCTATACAAGCGAAATAACTAATACCACGGCGGCCGTAGAAAATTTCCCATCGTTTTCAGACTATATCAAATTTGAACATGAACAAAGTACTACGAGTGTAAATAACGACAGTAATAAGTATTGGGAAGAAAGGACAAAAAACTTGCTAGAAAAACCTAAACTGTACGGAGAAAAGATTGACAATAGTACTGCGGCAAGACGAATCACTTTAAACCTCGGTACACAGCGTTCACAACAACTTCGTGAATTGGCCAACCGTACGGAATTTAAAGGATGGACGGAGGATTTAACTCTTTTCAATATATTTCTAACGATATATTTCTCCTATATCCACAGAGTAAGTGGTCAAGAAACTATCGCTATTGGTGCGCCATCACATAATAGGACTACCAGAGAATTTCAAAAAACTGCGGGACTTTTTATTGAAGTACTGCCATTGGTCATTGATATTGAAAATGAAGACACTTTCATAAGTCTCTTTAACCGTGTTAAAATAGAAACCAATAATTATTTAAGAAACGCGCGCCCAGGAAGTGCTGAGGCTCAAACAAATAACAGTTTTAATACTGTTTTGAATTTTATACATGCAGATTTTCCTGATTTTAACGGTTTTCCCACAAAAACTGAATGGTTTCATTCTGACCATATAGATAGTAGCCACGCCCTCCGCACCCATGTTTATGACATGAACAATAGTGGAGCTTTTAAAATAGCCTTTGATATAAATAGCAATACTTTTTCCGATGCTACGGCAGAAGAAATTCCTGTTCATTTTCTGAATTTGTTAGATGCTTTTTTAAAAAATCCCGAACAATCACTACGAAAGCCTGGATTGCTAGACACAGCTCCTGGGGACGCATTGCTTGTTGAAGAATTATCTACTCCATTCAAATCAGTAATTCAAAGTTTTGAAGAAAATACAAATAGTTCTCCCAATTCTGTAGCGTTACAATTTGTAAATGAAATTCTTACCTACAACTCGCTAAACAAAAAAGCGAACCAACTAGCCCACTATCTAAAAGCTAAAGGCATTAATGAAAAAAGTAGAATAGCGCTTCATTTCAACAGAGGTTCCGATTATATAATTAGTGTACTTGCTGTTCTTAAAACTGGTGCAGCCTTTACTCCTATTGCTTCTGACCAACCTACAGAACGCGTAAATTATATCATTTCAAATTCAAAGAGTATACTTTTACTTAGTCAAAGCAACCTTATTTCAAAAATAGATATTCCGGATATTGGTATTTTGGATGTTCAAAAGGAAAATTCAATTATAAACGAGCAGCCTTTTACTAATTTAGAGATACAGTCCTCGCCCGAAAGTTTGTCCTATATACTTTACACATCGGGAAGTACAGGAAAACCAAAAGGTGTTCTCATTTCACAACAAGCGCTTTCTAATTATATTTTTTGGGCAAAAGAAGCATATCACACTAATAAAAAATCCATTTTCCCTTTATTCACATCAATAGGTTTTGACCTAACTATTACATCTACATTTTTGCCATTGGTTAGCGGTGGAAGGATAAATGTTTATAAAGAATCCGTAACCGGTCCTGATATTAGCTTGTTGAAAGTGTTAGATGACAATCTTGTTAACTGCATTAAGTTGACACCTTCTCATTTAGCTCTATTTAAAGAAAAAAAAATGAGTACGTCATTCATCCACACTATGATTGTAGGTGGTGAAGAATTCAGATCTAATCTAGCAAAATCTATAAAAGAGGTATTCCCAAACGAAATTAAGATATTTAATGAATACGGACCCACGGAAGCTACCGTGGGATGTATTGTAGCGGAGTACAATGAAAGTAACCATACGAAAGCTACTGTACCCATTGGACTGCCAATTTCTAATATGTCCGCTTATGTATTGGACGAATATAAAAACAGAGTGCCAAAAGGTGTTGTGGGTGAACTCTACCTAAGTGGTTTAGGACTTTCTGATGGCTATGCAAATGACCTTTCCTTAACTGCTCAAAAATTTATTGAAAATCCATTTATTTCAGTAATAAAATGTACCGTACGGGAGATTTGGCCAGAATTAATAAAAACGGAAGTTTTGAATATATGGGTAGGTCTGATGAGCAAGTAAAACTAAGAGGGCATCGTATTGAACTATCGGATATAGAAAGCAACCTAACCGAATTTCCTGAAATAGAAAATTGCGCCGTTGTTTTAGTGGAAAGTAAAAAAACAACTTCTGAAGATGAAGTGATTAACTGTACCAAATGTGGCCTACCTTCTAACTACCCAAATACCGATTTTGATGAAAAGGGAGTGTGCCACCTTTGCACTGCTTTTGAAACATATAAAGACAAAACCGAGCGCTATTTCAAAAATGACGAGCAATTGGTTTCTTTATTGACATCTAAAAGAGAGTCCAATCCTAATTATGATTGTATTTCACTTTTAAGTGGTGGTAAAGATAGCACCTATGTTTTGGCAAGACTCATTAATATGGGCCTTAAAGTCTTGGCTTTCACGATGGATAACGGTTATATATCCGAACAAGCCAAAGCAAACGTAGACCGTATAGTAAAGAGACTTGGTGTAGACCATGTATATGGTCATACACCACATATGAACGAAATATTTGTTGATAGCCTAAACCAACACCATAATGTATGTAATGGTTGTTTTAAGACCATTTATACGCTTAGTACCAAAATAGCACTTGAAAAGAAAATTCCGTTTATTGTTACTGGTCTTAGTCGCGGACAGTTTTTTGAAACCAGACTTACCGAAGAACTTTTTTGGGAAGATGACCTAGACACTGGCAAAATAGATGATACCATTCTAGAGGCCAGAAAATTGTATCACCAAGAGTCCGATGCCGTAAAAAGACTTTTGGATGTATCCATATTTGATGACGAAAGTGTTTTCGAAAAAGTAGAGTTCGTAGATTTTTATAGATTTAGCGATGTTAGCTTGGAGGAAATGCTTATTTATTTAAAAGATAAGGCAGGTTGGATACGCCCAACTGACACCGGAAGGTCCACCAACTGTTTGATCAACTATATTGGTATTTATGTGCATAAAAAAGACTTAGGGTATAGCAACTATTCTTTCCCTTATAGTTGGGATGTAAGATTAGGCCATAAAACAAGAAATGAAAGTCTAGAGGAGATTAATGAAGTTATAGACGAAAAAGAAGTGTTGCGAATAATGGATGAAATTGGGTATGAATCATCACGACCACAATGGGAAAACAGCTCAAAATTAGTTGCCTACTATACGGGGAAACAAGATATATCCATAAAAGAGATTCAAAATTTCTTAGCAAAGCAATTGCCACCCTATATGCTTCCTACGATTTATAAACACGTAGACCAAATGCCACTTACCAAAAATGGAAAGGTAGACAAGAAAGGTCTAAAAAAACTTTCTGCTGTTCAATTGGCTATGAATACCTCATATACTGCTCCAAGAAATGAAATTGATGAACTCTTGGAGAAAATCTGGGCGGAGGTCTTGCTATTGAATAAAGTCGGGATTCATGATGATTTTATCTCTCTAGGAGGTCATTCACTGGCGGCCATCCGGGTTACAGCTCGCATCAACGAAGAAATAGAATATAATTTTCCATTAAATAAGATATTTGAAATGCCTACTATTGCAGAATATTCAAATTATATAGAAGAAACATTAAAATCTCTTTTAGAAGAGTAAAACCTTTGATACCCTGTTTACGTAAGTAGAACTGTATGCAACGCAAAAAAGAACATTCCGGTACATCTACCAGACCAGAGCTTATAAAATATCTAGCTTTGGTGATTGCTCTATGCTATGTCCTGAACCCTTTGCATCATCAAATAAGTACCGTGTTTCATGAATTTTCGCATGCTTTAGAGATGCCGGACACCGTTATTGGGCATGACTCTTTTTCAAATAATGAAAATATACATCATGCCCATGAACATGTTACGGAAGCAGATAACCACGAACACAAATTAATTAAAATTATTGATTCTATTTTCGATGCTTCCAATACCAATGAATCATCAGAAGATATGTTACTGGCAGATTTTAAGTTTGGTAAACATATTACCACAGATTATTGGCTTTATAACCACATTTTTCATGTAAGCCTTTTGCAAAATTTTAAATCCGTAGAAAACAGCCTCAAATTAGGCCATTCTACCATCTTAGAAAAGCCGCCACGGCAAGCAGCCCTCCCCTCTTCCATTTAGGATTTAACCCCTACATTTTTAATTAACGACTTAGTATCAAGACTTTGCACTTATCCATTTATGGGTAAGGTGCCTATGCGCTTAATACTATCAATCTTTATACGATGAAAAAATACATTACAATTATAGTACTACTAACCTTTTACACTGGCGTCAACGCCCATGATTTAAGCGGTACTGTAACTAACGAAGACCAAATTGCCTTAGAAGGTGTTGGTGTCTATAATAAAACAACCGGTGGATATACTTACACGAATGTCTCAGGCTATTTTGAACTTGATGATATCTCTCTTGGGGATGTTATTTATTTTTATAGCTTAGGTTATAAAAACCATCAATTAACCATTTCCGAAAGTCTTTTAGATGGCAAAATAGATGTTGCCCTAAAAGAATCTGCTGTATCACTAGATCAAGTAGTACTAGTATCTAAGGTTAATGCCTTAAGTAATTTTGTTAATGTTGATGTTAAGGCCAACCCGGTAAAATCTTCTCAAGAAATATTAAGAAAAGTACCAGGACTGATCATCGGTCAACATGCTGGTGGAGGAAAAGCAGAACAGATTTTCTTAAGAGGTTTTGATATTGATCATGGAACAGATTTGGCCATCAATGTAGACGGCCTTCCGGTAAACATGGTTTCCCATGCTCATGGACAAGGTTATTCGGATATGCACTTTATAATTCCCGAAACTATTGATAACATTGACTTTGGAAAAGGACCATATTACGCTAACAAGGGTAATTTTAATACCGCGGGATATATCGATTTAAAAACCAAACGAAAAATTGACGAAAATTTGATTTCAGCTGAAATCGGTCAGTTCAATACCTTGCGTACCGTAGGTTTGTTTAAAGTTGCTGAAAGCGACTTTAACAATGCTTATATCGCTTCTGAACTAGTTCTAACGGACGGTCCTTTTGATTCTTCACAAAATTTCAACCGGATTAATATGATAGGGCGCTACACTTTCAATAATCGTGAAGACCAAGATTTGAGTGTCACAATTTCTCATTTTCAGAGTAAGTGGGATGCTTCTGGTCAAGTTCCACAACGCACAATTGATGCTGGGTTGATTGGCAGATTTGGAGCAATTGATGATACTGAAGGTGGAAATACCAGCAGAAGTAACATCCTACTAAATCACACCAAACAATTAGATGAGCATTCTAGAGTGAAATCTAAAGCATATTTGACCAAGTATGATTTTGAGCTCTTTTCCAATTTTACATTTTTTTTGGAAGACCCTATAAATGGTGACCAAATTAGACAATATGAAGACCGTACCGTAATAGGTGCGGAGACTAGCTATGAGCATTCTGTTCATATTGGTGATCATGATTCTCAGTTAAAATATGAATCTGGTATAGGATTTAGATATGATGATGTAAATGATGTACAATTATCCCGAACAAAAAACCGTCAAACTTTATTGGAGCGTCTTGCCTATGGAGACGTTGACGAATTGAATGCCTATGGCTTCTTTGATGTTACATATAAGAAAAATAAATGGACGTTAAATACAGGCCTTCGGCTAGATTATTTTAAGTTTGATTATGTAGACAAACTAACCGAAACTTACGATAGCAAAAGTGAGAACAAGCTTTTTCTTGGACCAAAACTAAATATTATCTACGCCCCTACTGCTAACTTACAGCTTTTTGCTAAATCCGGTATTGGCTATCATTCAAACGACACTAGAGTTGTAACAGCAAGCAACGGCAAGGATATATTACCCTTGGCCTATGGAGGTGATTTAGGAGCTATTTTCAAACCAGTAGATAAATTGGTTATCAACGCCGCCTTATGGACACTATTTTTAGATCAAGAATTTGTTTATGTTGGAGATGCTGGTATAGTAGAGCCAAGCGGTAAAACAAAGAGACTAGGTGTTGATTTTGGCTTGCGTTATCAATTAACTGATTGGCTTTATGCTAATGGAGACGTTAATTACACTTATGCCAGAAGTACTGAAGAACCTGACGGAGCGGACTTTATTCCGCTTGCACCAGACTTAACATCTTCAGCTGGACTTTCATTTATAGATATCAAGAATTTTTCTGGAGGAATTAACTATAAGTATGTAAAAAACAGACCGGCGAACGAAGATAACTCTATAATAGCTGAAGGTTATTTTGTAACAGATTTGAACCTAAATTATTCTATCAAGAATTGGACATTGGGTGTTATTGTCGAAAATCTTTTTGATACAGAATGGAATGAAACCCAATTTGCAACAGAAAGCAGATTATTCAATGAAGCCGAACCGGTTGAAGAAATTCACTTTACACCATGCAGTATTCCGTTTTACCTAAGAGGGAAGATATCGGTAAACTTTTAGTACCCCCTTAGACTTTGTACAAACGGAGATATGACACATTAGTCATATCTCCGTTTTCCTATTTACAGTCTAAATGAAAGTTAGTTAGAATGATTTTGTTTATAGTGGTTCTGACTTATCTTTGTATTGTACAAAACAAAACATCATAAATATCGGTATTATCCGTTATACTTCTTGAGTTATTAACGAAACCAATTTAAATGTTTCACTTTTTCAATAAGAAAAAATTTTTGGTCGATTACCTAGATGGCTTTATCGACATACATAATCACATATTACCTTAAGCATAGATGATGGGGCTAAGACTGTAGATGATTCTATTGCTCTTATAAGGTCTTTTTCTGAATTTGGGGTCAAGCATTTTATTGCCACTCCACATATCATGTCTAACTACTATCCTAATACCAGAGAAACAATTGGAGCTTCGCTAACAGAGTTAAAAAATGCACTGTTGCAAAATGGCTTAAAGGATGTATCAGTAGAAGCTTCCGCTGAACATATGATTGATGATAATTTTGAAAATTTATTAGAAAATGAAGGCATCATGCCTTTAAAGAAAGATTATTTATTGGTAGAAATGTCTTATTTGCAACCACCAATAAACTTTGAAGAAGCTATTATAAAAACGGCTTCAAAACGTTTTTTTCCCATACTAGCACATCCAGAGAGATATGGATTTTTACACCATAGAAAGAAAAGGTATCAGGAATACAAAGACAATGGTATCCTTTTTCAAATGAATCTTTTATCTCTTAGTGAGTACTACGGCAAAGAAGTCCCAAAAGTAGCGGTAGAACTTTTAGAGAATGGTTTAATAGATTTTGTTGCATCTGATGTACATAATATGTCTCAGCTCAATGCGCTAAAAAAACTTACCCTTTCTAAAAAAATGATAGAGCAACTTCTCCCATTAATCAACAATACGATTCAGACTTTTTATTAAAAAGAACAAATAGTGCTCGTAATTTATCCCAATTAAACATATAAAAAAAATGCCGCTGAATCAGCGGCATTTTTTAATTCAACTTTATTAATGTGTTCTTAATTCTGCACTAGAATTTTCATAGTAACAGGCTTACCTCTGTTATTGGCAATATTTAGAAAGTATATGCCATTTTGCAAAAGATGAACAGGTATTTCATAACTATTTTCAACCTGACCAATCTCTATATCCTCAGCATTTATACCGCTTATCAACCGCCCTTGCTGATCATGTAAATTAACTCCCAACATCATGAAGTCCTCAGGCTGATTTAAGATTCGGATAACTGCCACTCCTTCTCTTATAGGATTCTTCTCTAAAATATAGCCCATTTTATCTGAAACAGTAATAATCACTATATCTGTATGGGTATTTCCACCAGCATCTGTTACCCTTAGCTCAACTTCATAGGTGCCATTCTCTATAAAAGTTTTGGAAGTATCCGCATCAGTGGAAGTATTACCATCCTTAAAGTCCCATAAATAGCTCTCAATATCTCCTATTGAGTTACTACCAGTAAAGGTTACTTCAAGCGGAGCACTTCCTTCTGTTGGAGTGGCTTCGGCAACAGCCAACAATCCATTTTCAGGAACAACCGTTACTCTTACATCATCCGAAGCAGTTTTCTCTTCATCATCTGTAACAGTTAGCAAAAAGTTATACACACCTGCTTCCATGTTACTTACTGTCAATTCAGCTGTGTCTTCACCACTTAGCGTAGCCGTATCAGAACCACTTTCTTTTGTCCATGCAAAAGTTACAGTGCCTCCGTCAAAATCAGAACCTGACCCAGAAAGAACTATAGTGTTGGTTGGTAAGGTTATCATCTGATTTCCCCCAGCATCCACGGTTGGAGCACCTTCGGTAGTTTCTGAAACAGTAATAACAATTGTATCTGATTGTGTATTCCCACTAGAATCAGTAATAGTAAGTACCACTTCATAGGTACCGCTTTCTGCAAAAGTATTCATTGCATCTGCATCTGTGGATGTATTCCCATTCTTAAAGTCCCAAAAATAACTTTCAATATTACCAATAGAGTTACTACCGATAAAAGTTACTTCAAGCGGAGCACTTCCTGCCGTTGGAGTTGCTTCCGCAACAGCCAATAACCCATTTTCCTGAACAACAGTAATAGTTACATCATCATAAGTGGTATCACCTTCATCATCAATCACACCTAATTTAAAGACATACACACCTTCTATTAATCCATTCACTGTTAGATTTAAGGTATTTTCGTTACTCAATGTAGCATTAGGTCCGCTCTCTTTAGACCATTGATATGTAACAATATCTCCACCATCAGGATCATTAGCTTGTCCTTTTAGTATTAAAGTCTCCCCAATAAGAATTGTTCTATCCTCTCCAGCATCCGCTATAGGTCGATCATCCTGTGGACGGACCGTTGTATTTTCATAAATTCTTGGTCTATTATCATTTCTCCAACCATTTGAAATTATATCCAAATCGCCATCATTATCTATATCTACTGTCCTAGCTCCGTCATGATGCTCCAATGGACCTCCATCATCAATAACTTTCAAATTAAAATTCCCAGAACCACAAAGGTCATTTTCAAAAATTACTAAACGATGCTCACCCCTCCATTCGCCTACAACAATATCTTGATCACCATCAAAATCAATATCTACAGCAAAAACACTTAGACTGCCGCTAATACCTTCATCAAGTATATGTCTTACCCAAGGCTGAGTGGGATCAGATGGAGCCTCAAACCAAGAGATCTCCTGATTATTACCCGTACCACCAAAACCTAACTGCCCTACAACTGCATCTAAATCTCCATCACGATCAAAATCTGCCAATTGAGCACGATCTGGTGTGGAAACATAAGTTATGCCTGTATCAAAAATTTCAAAATCTCCATTTCCGTTATTTCGAAGCCAATTTATACCTTGAAACAAATCCAAATCACCATCACGATCAATATCACCAGCTTGGATATCTTCTCCCGAAGACTCCCCCTCTTGGCTAATATCCACTAAACTCCATGCACCTTGTGTTGGGTTTGAAGATGGTGTAAGCATTTGAACCGGAGCTTCCGTAGACTCAGCACCATTCCAATTAATCGCCATTTGATAAGGACCGCCTGTAGAAAAGACCCCTCCAGCCAACCCAGCCACAAAAGGTTCGCTATAACCAGTATTTCCCGCAGGAATGTTATTAAATATAGTAAAGTTTCCCTCTCCGTCTCCTTTAGCCCAAAGAAGTACTTCACTCTCATACAAATTATCCGGAGCTACTCCTAAAGCTGTTCCCAATAAATCGTAATTACCATCATCATCAAAATCATATACATGAACAACATTTCCGAAATTTTCTCCAATATCATTACGGACCCAGTCACCACTTACAGATCCCGGATTTTTGTACCACCAACTACCAGTAACAATATCTTTTAGACCATCCCCATCAAAATCATATTTAGCAAATGTATAGACAGAAGGGTATGGCAATGACTCGGATTCTAGTTGTTTGACCGACCATGACTCTGGAAATGGAGTTTCATTACAAGTAATTAATCCTGTAACATTTACAGTTACTTCATCATAAATACCTGTACCTGTATGATTTGCATTGTACAACTCGATTTTTACAATGTGTTCTCCCTGAGATAAACCATCAATTGGAATAGGATCATATCCATAATATTTATCTATCAACATATCGTCAATGAAATAATGTACGTGAGTATCATCTTCATTAATTATCCAATTCTCTACAGCAAAGGCCACCTCAAAGGGTTGGTTTACATCCCAACCATTTGAGGGAGATGTAATTGTTATTTTGGGTTGATTTTCTAGCCCTACAAAAGTATCCGGTGGTAGAACTTCAATACCTGATATTTTAGGATTGTTAGCTATTGATGTAAATGAGATACTGACAAAACCATCCGTTACCGAGACGTTATTAATTTCTTTTTGTAATGCTGTCGCAGCAGGTACTTCGGCTAATATATCAAAATTTGTCAACACGGGAGTTCCTTCAATAGTAACATTAAAAATCCTAGAACCTATACCTCCCGGGGTATTCTCTACACCAAAATAAAGTTCTGCAAAATGAAGCCGAATATCATACTCCCCATTGGAGACTACTGGTATCTCATAAGAGAAATTACCAAAGCGTTCAGTTTGATATAATGTATCGTCTAAAGTTCCATCAATTGGTCTTTCATTAGTAAAAACAGTGCCACCAGAAGAAAAATTGTCCTCAGAAAATATTTGCCCTCCCCATGTAGTTTGAAGACCACCTGAATTTACGCGTACCGAACTAATTGTAGAAAAACTAAAACTTTCATTAACAATTGACAATCCCGACTCATTCTGTACATTACTCACATTTAAATTATGAGATACACCTGAAGCAATTGCACTGGTTGTCAAAATCACAGTTCTGTTATCTGATTGTAATTGTGCAGAAAGAACAGACACGCCATTGTCTATCGTATAATTACCAGTTTGCTGAGCTGTTGCTGACAAAACATATTCAGAAAACTCAACAATAACCTCTGTTTCAGAACTAGCCTTAACACTGTTCACCAAAGGAGGAGTACGATCGATTGATACTCCATCTCCAATAAACTCAACATAGTTCAAATCAAAACTATCTTGAGGCTTAGTAGTATTTTTGAAAACAAAATAAAGGTCGTTTTTACCACCTGGATCAGTAATATTGGTGACAACATCCTCCCAAACAGATAAATTTCCTGTATTTGGAACGGTAGATGTAGCTACAATTGGACCAGTTGTGCTCCCCGTATGAAGTTCAATTACACCTCCAGCACTACTAGATGCCAACCTATACTTTACGGCCGAAATATTAGAAAGATTTCTTCCCTCAAAAACTATATAACTATTATTGTCCACACGAATAGCACTAAAACCACCCTCTAAGGAATCCGTATTACCTATTACTTCCGTGCCATTCTGTTGATCAAAAAATTCTGCTTCCTTACGTTTTGGGTGTAACTGAATTTGACCAAAAGACTTCAATCCATCTTTATCTGTGTAATTGCTACCAAGAACATAAAAAATATCCATATCCCCATCAATATCATGACCTTCATAGGCTAGTGTATAATCATCAGGACAACCGTCAAGAGTAGCGGAATCATGAAAATGGCCAATATGACCCAATGAAGGTATTATATTAACATCACTACAATCAATTCCAGAATCCGAAGTACTACCATCTTCAGCATCGGTAACCTCTAAGTCAATATTTATATCATCTCCCCAACCTACTAAACCTCCGTCCAGTGGTGAATTAAAAATAAAATCTGCCTTAGAATTTCCTGCATATATTATTATTGTCTTTGCCCCTAAAGCACCATCTCCATCAGTAACTTTCAATTGAGCACTAAATATATTCTTAGTTGTATATGTATAAGAAGGGTTGGGGAGATTAGAATCTACGATTTTATCACCATTAAAATCCCACTCATACAATAAATTTGTATCTCCATCTGGGTCATAAGTACCGTCACTATTGAACTGAACTATCAAATTGAGAGGGCCATCCGTAACATCCGCTTCAACTTCTACAATAGGAGGGGAATTAGTAACGATTCCTGTGTAATCAACTCTTACTAATTTTCCACTTCCATCACCATCCGCACAACATCCAACTCCATACTCTAAAATATACAAATGTCCATCTGGACCTATTTCCATATCTATATAACCATCTTTACCCCCAGTTGGAAATACATCGGGCGCTAATTGTTCTATACTACTAACATTACCATCTAAATCTAGTTGAGCTGCATATATTACACTAAAATTGAAATCATAGTAAAAGAATATACCATCAAATACGGAAGGTAACCTTTGCTGATCAGTAAGTGCAGAATCAAACTTATAGCGTGGACCTGCAAAATAACTTTTATTAGGAAACGCCAACAAAGCTTCTTTAGCCGGCGGTAAATCTATAATACCAGTATTCCATACAGAAGAATTTTTTGGAGCCGCAGCAGTGTTGTATTTAGGCGTAGCATAAGAAATTTCATAAGCTTCATTTGTTGTTCCCGAAAAATAGGGCCATCCAAAGTTACCCGAAGACTTAGCCAAGTTAATTTCATCATAGCCGCGAGGTCCTTCATCCCCGGAAGCTACAGCATCGGGCCCAACATCACCCCAGAACAACCAATCATTATTTTCTTTATCAATAAAAATACGATAAGGATTCCTAGTTCCCATTACATATATTTCGGGCTTGGTTTTAGGTGTGCCTACAGGAAATAAATTACCTGTAGGTATAGTATATGTTCCATTAGCCTGAGGAGTAATTCTTAATATTTTCCCGCGATAATCATTAGTGTTTGAAGAACTTTTTTCGGCACTATCATCCGAATCTATTTCGTCAACTGCTGCATATGCACCATGATTACTATTATCCCCGGTTGAAATATAAAGGTTACCTTGAGAATCGAACCCCATATCTCCTCCTGCGTGAAAGCTATTTGTACGTTGAACAGGCCACTCTAACATATTAAGTTCTGAAGGTAACAAAATAGAATCACCACTCATTGTAAATCGGGAGATCCTATTTACGGCAGTCCCAATAACGGAATAGTAAACATATATATAGTTATTGGTTGTAAAGTTAGGATCAAACGCCATTGCTAGAAGACCATCTTCAAATTCATGGTAGACAGGTATTGTTCCAGCACTTACCGTTGTAAACAAGTCTGGCTTATGAATTAATATCTCACCAAAACGATCTAGAACAAATATGCGGCCATCAGGAGAAAAACTTATAGATGTGGCATTCGTAAAACCTGAAGCTAACTCGTTTAATTGGAAGTCATCAGGCAACTGTGCCTCTGCTCTAAAATTACCGAAAAAGAAGATTGTTAAACAAGTAATTAAAAAACTTGTCATGTAATTGTTTTTCATATCAAAGAATGTTTGGCATTTTCTTAATAAATGTGTTCTCACGCAATAAACAAATATAATCTAATAACACTTTAAGGCCTGAATACCCTACTTTTTTTCGCTAAAAGAGGACTGAACTCCGTTAAATTACAAACCATTTTACAAACTAATATCATAAGAAATTTATCGCATAAGCATAGCTTCTCTCTTGTCTTAAGAAAAGTGATTTATGACGATAAATAATATAGAGGGAATAATGTTAGTTACAATCAACGAAAGTAATGATTTTTTAAAAACCAATTCACTCTGTATTTAGTGAAATAAATACTTCTTATAAAAAGGAAAAATCCCGAATTGCTTCAGGATTTTTGTTAATCTAATTACTTAATATTATCTAAAACTTCCACCACTTTTTCTGTGTCTTTCCATAACCATAACCATATTTTCCACCATAACCAAGATTAGAGGAATCAACATCATTAACTATAAAAGATAGACCTTTTATTTTTCCTTCTTCTTGAAGCTTAATGGGGTATTCCACAGCATTAGTTTCCGTGACCCCTGCTCTAGTAACATATAAAAGTAAATCTGCATGTTCGCTTATTAATAAAGTATCTGTCACGACCATCAAAGGAGCTGTATCTACAATTACATAGTCATAGGTTTCAGAAACTTGGGCAAATAGTTCTTTTATTCGATCACTCATCAAAAGTTCTGCGGGGTTCGGTGGTATTCTACCAGAATATATAACATCTACAGTATTTCTGTGTACAAGCATTGGGTTAACAATATCTCTAATTTCTATAGTATTATCATACAAGTATTCAGTAAGGCCTGCATCTTTATTTCTGGTCGGTTTCTGCATTTTATCTACATCACCGCTAGAAAAAAATGTATAAAGTTTAGGGTTTCTAATATCCGCTCCAATCAATAACACCTTTTTATTAGTACTAGCCAATATCATAGATAGGTTAGTTGAAAGGAAGGTTTTCCCTTCACCTTTAAGCACACTAGAAGTGACAAAAACAACATTACTTTTGCCCGATTTTTTTTGTTTTGATTTAATTAAATAATCAAGGTTTGTACGAATTATTCGCAATGATTCGGCAAGTACTGATCTATCTTCTTTAACTACAAATTTTTCATCCTTCTTAGACAATTTTGGAAGTTCTCCCAAAATGGGTATATTCTTCACAAACTTTTCTAACGAATGCATGTTGTGAATTTTATTGTCTAATAAATCTTTAGCATATATTATGCTAAAAGGAACAAGTAGCCCCAAAATAAACGAAGCCAAGTAGATAATAGATTTCTTAGGAGATACCGGTAACTTACTAATGCTATATGCCTGATCTACAACTTTTGACTTAGGAGAGCTGGAAGCTGCAGAAATTTGAGCCTCCTCCCTTTTTTGTAATAGATAAAGGTAGAGTGACTCAGTAGTCTGTTGTTGTCTGGTTATATCTCGCAGTGCGCGCTCATTAGCTGGTGAAGAATAAATTTTAGAGTTAAAACGCGCTTGTTGCCCACTTAAAGAGTTCACCGTAAGCCCTAGATTGTTAACCGAACTGCTTAAACTAGATTGCATGCTACTTTAAACCAGCTATTTGCTGATCCAGATTTACGATTACAGGGTTTTTCTCATTTGAACTTTTCAACAGCCTTTTACGCTCCAAAACCAGTGTATTATATCGATCTGTCGTACTAGCTATCGTGGGATCTGCAAGTCCTATATTTGTTGGCAAAACTTCATAACCTCCTTGTTGTTGCACCAAATCTTGCATAGACGCCGCCATGTTCAATTGGTTTCTTGCGTTTGCTAATTCCTGTTGGTTAGCAACACCAACATTTAAGTTTACATTAGCTTCTGCAGCTATATCGGTTACTCCTTTCTCGGTTTTAAAATCTTGTGCAGATTGGTCTACACTTGCCAAATCAGAAGAAATATTAGCTATTCGTTCATCAATAAAATTAGAGGTACGGTCAGCTATAATTTGTTTATCCTCTATAGCATTTCCATTGTATATTCTAACAAGAGCGTCTAGAATATTTACCGCTTTTTCTCTTATTGGGTCTTCTAATGTAATATTGACAATATTAGATAGCTCATATGGATTACTAACAACTATTCGAGTACGGTATCCTTGAGCCACATCTTCAATTGGTTTAACCGAAACACGTATTTTTTTATCCTTATAACTTTCAAAGACACCAACATTGGGTGTAATGACAATATCACCTATGGGAGTTGGAATATTCTTACCGAAGGCAAAGATTTTGACAGGCTTATCCTCTTCTTCAGTATAACCAAAAGTCGTTGATGAAGAAATAGTAATGAAAAAATCTAAATTAGCTCGATTAAGAATAGAATCAGCTGCAATAAAACTTAGGTTTATTGGAGGATTTTTATATAATTCTGTTTCCTTTATATTTCCTTGAACCATTATCTTGGTGTTCAAGTTCAGCTCCTTAACTACTCTAATGAAATTAGAACGTGAACGGATAAGTTGTAACTCATCTTCCACCTTGCTATTTCTTCCTCCTAGCATATTCAAGTCCTGAAAAACATCAAGCTCAGACCCAGATGTTTTGTCATCTAATATTTGAATCTGAGTTTGAACAGCAAACTTAGGCGTTGCATATCTAATATACATAAAAGCAACTAATAAAGCTACCACTACAGACAAGGCAAACCATTTTATTTGTGCTGTATACGTATTAAGTATTTCCTTTAAATCAAACGAATTGTTTGACATTGGGTTTTGAGTATTCAAGCTCATTTTATATTTTTAGTAACTTAATATACCTACTTTAACTTAGTTGTTCGTTGTTCTTGTAATTAAAAGAATGGTGCCAGTTATAAGTATAGAAGCAATTGACACAGCTATTGTGGCTCTATTATCCAAAGCAGAAGCAGTAATTGCCGATTTATTTGGCTCAATATAAACCACATCATTTTGTGTCAAATAATAAACCGGTGAGCTAAGTGCCTCCTTTTTTGTAAGGTCTATTCTAGTATAAACTTTTGTACCATCAAAATCACGAATAACCATAACGTTCTCACGTTTACCTTTAATCGTCAAATCTCCAGCAAAACCTAGGGCTTCCATGATTGTAATTCGCTCTCCATCTACAGGATATGTTGAGCCTATGCACCTCACCTAGCACTGAAATAGTAAAGTTTCTTAGCCTAATATTTATGATAGGTTCCTTAAGGTAATCAGAAAGTTTATCTCTAAGTAGAGCCTTCACTTCTTCACCTGAAAGACCTGCTATCTTAACTTTACCAACGACTGGAAAATCTATGGAACCGTCTTTATCTACTAAATAATCAACCTGTTCTGGGCGGCTCCCCCTTCTGAAGAACCTCTGAACAAGTTAAACGGAGCACTTGCCTCACTATCTAATGTTGACACATAAATACTAACTAAATCATCGACTTTGAATTTGGGCGTGAAACTATTCTTATCTACTAGGGTTTCAAAATCTCCCGTATTCTGAAAATACACTACTTCCTTTTTGGTAGCACAAGAAGACAACAAAACAACAGATACAATTAACAGAAGAATACCCGTGTTTAAAGACCTGAAAACTTTACTTGAAATCATTTTTTTTATGGACATAGTGTTTTATATTTTGGTGCAATAATAGCAAATTAAAAGGTTATAAGACTTTTTTAAGGGGATGATTCTTAGTCTTATTTTCTTTCTTCTTATCTAATAAACATAGTTCCGAGTTATTTGAAATAAATTCTGGAACTATCTCTTTCATTAAACTAACCGTACTTTCGTTGAAGAACATATTAGATACACAAAGTTCGTCAATTCTTGATCTTACAGAAACATAATCAAGCTCTCTTGTTTTACCAATCATAATTTTTTTTATGGTAGGTAGGCAAAGTATTTTCCCCATTCGCCAACAACTCTTCGTATAATTTTTCTCCTGGACGTAAACCAGTTATTTTAATATCAATGTCTTCAGGATATTTAAGACCTGAAAGTTTGATCATGTTTTTTGCTAAGTCAAATATTTTTACGGACTCACCCATATCAAAAATAAATATTTCACCACCGTCACCCATGGCCCCAGCCTCCAGTACTAGCTGAGAAGCCTCTGGTATAGTCATAAAAAATCTAGTTACATTTTCATGTGTAACCGTTAAAGGACCTCCTTTATCTATTTGCTTTTTGAAAAGAGGAATAACTGAACCATTCGAACCTAAAACATTTCCAAAACGTGTAGTAATAAACTTGGTTTTTCCCTTTTGTTGCATACAGCTAATATACATCTCTGCAATTCGCTTTGTAGCCCCCATAACATTAGTTGGGTTTACGGCCTTATCAGTTGAGATGAAGATAAACTTGTCCACATTATGACTGATTGATAAGTCTGCAACCACTTTTGTACCTGCAACATTAATTTTAATAGCTTCGTAAGCATTGTATTCCATCAACGGTACATGCTTATAAGCTGCAGCATGAAATACAATGTCTGGTTTATATTCTTGAAAAAGATTATTTAATCGATTTTTATCTCGTACGTCTCCTACGATAGGCATAAAATTATGAAAGCCATTTTGCTTTAACTCTTGTTGCAAATCGTATAGTGCAGATTCCGATTGATCTATAATAATAAGTGATTTATAATCGTATGTACACACTTGACGTACAATTTCACTTCCTATAGACCCGGCACCACCGGTAACAAGAACAACCTTGTTTTTAACCTCCTCTGATATTTTAGAGTTTTTAATGTTAATTGGAGCTCTATCTAAAAGATCTTCAATTTGAACCTGTTTAATTTGTGAAACCTTAAGCTCTCCATTAATCCACTGCTCTACTGGAGGTACAATTTTAACCTGGACAGGAAAATCTACAAGACCTTCAACCAGCTCTTTAAGACCTTTAGGGTCTATATTTTGAATTGAAAAAATAACTTCTGAAATACTATTTTTCAGAATAAACTCTCTATTAAGTACGTCCTTATCAAAAACTTTTACTCCATTTATCTGCTTTCCAATTTTTTTAACATCTTCATCTACATAACCAACAACTCTCACCCTACTCTTAGAATGGTTGACAAGAGCACTCTGCGTTAATATTCCAGACTCCCCAGCACCAAAAATTAAAACATTTTTATTAACCTTAAAATCGCGAGCCATAAAATTGCTGTATAGCGACTTAAACACATATCTAGAAGCTGTAAGGGCAACAAAACTTAACAAACTATGAATAATAATGATACCTAATGGAACAGTAAAGTTTTCAAAAACCCCTAGTTCACGATTAAACAAAACCATTGATATCAATAAAATACTAGATAGGCAAATTGCATTGAATATGTTATAAACATCCCTAACACCCGTATGTCTCACTACCCCTTTATAGGAGCCAGTAAAAACAAACGACGCCAATGCAATTAAAGATATAATTGGTAATTGCACAAAAAGCTTATCAAGGTCAAAATCCAAAGTAAGATTAAACCTTATGATGTAAGACAACACAAAAGAAATAGCTATCATTACCACATCTATAGACAAAACAAGCCATTTAGATGCATATTTGTGAGCATTATTTACTAAATATCCTTTTATCATCAGATTAAATTTTGGTTAAAATAAGCGCTACAATTCTTTCTAGGTCTTCCTGCGAAAGATTAGAGCCACTAGGTAAACAAAGTCCTCTATTAAAAAGGTCTTCAGATGTACCATCACTATAGTTAGGGAATTCAGCAAAAACCGGTTGTAAATGCATAGGCTTCCAAAGTGGTCTTGATTCTACATTCTCTTCTAATAAAGCTAACCGAATTTTTTCCCTAATTGCAAATGAAGGCATTAGAACACAAGTCAACCATCTATTTGAATAATATCCATCTTGTTCTTCTAAAAATTCTATTTCAGGAAGATGACCTAGATGTTTTTTATAAAAACAGTAATTGAATCTTCTTTGATCAACGCGATTTTGAAGTACCTCCATTTGACCACGACCTATACCCGCAAGAATATTACTCATCCTATAATTGTATCCTACGGAAGAATGTTGGTAATGTGGTGCATCGTCTCTTGCTTGAGTTGCCAAGAATACTGCTTTGTTCTTTATGGCTTCATCTTTAGCAATCAAAGCTCCACCACCAGAAGTGGTGATAATTTTATTACCATTGAACGATAGAATACCTATTGCACCAAAAGTACCGCATTTCTGATTTTCAAAGCGACTACCTAATGCTTCTGCACTGTCTTCAACTACTGGAATACCATATTTTTCAGAAATCTGAGCTATTTCCTCTACCTTATAAGGCATACCGTATAAGTGTACCGCCACAATTGCCTTCGGTTTTTTACCCTTCGCTATTCGGTCCTCTATAGCCTCTTCAAGTAATTTTGGAGAAATATTCCATGTATCTTTTTCGCTATCTACAAATATTGGTTTTGCACCAAGATACATTATAGGGTTTGCTGATGCTGAAAAAGTGAAACTTTGACAAATAACTTCGTCATCTCTAGTAACCCCTAAAAGCTCCAAAGCCAAGTGAATGGCAGCAGTACCTGAACTAAGTGCCGCAACATGACTACTACCTCCTAAAAACTTGTTAATAGATTTTTCGAAGTTGTCTACATTAGGACCCAAAGGAGCTACCCAATTCGTATCGAAGGCTTCTTGAACATATTTTTGTTCGCCCCCGCCCATATGGGGTGAAGACAGCCATATCTTATCTTTTGTAATTGTTTTCAATTGAAATAGGTTTATAGTTCATTTTATTTGGGGGTGCCACCTTTTATTTAAAAAAGAAAGCCAAACATATAAATATAATCTAAAAATTACTAAAAAGTTCTTTTTGATTATTGAATACAAATCTAAACTTTAACTTTTATACTTTTAATTAATCTTGTTGTATGTCTAAAAAATTCGGCTAATCGCATAAATAGTGTAACTCACATATTCAATTAGTTTTACATAACTACGATATAAATAAAAAGATAGATCTATTACCTACAACGTAGCTAAACTTTATAGTACCAAAGATTATTATCTTAAAACCAAAGAGCAAAATAATACCATACAAACAAAAGGAGCAATCATAAATATTTAGATTAGCTCCTTTTGTTTGTATCTCTTTTTCCTCAATAAATTAAATTTTGTTGTAATCCTTGAAGTCTTTATGTTCTTTTTTATACAGCTCTTCTTCTGGTAAGGATTTAAAATACTCATATGTTTTTTTCATTCCTTCTGACCTAGAGACTTTTGGTTCCCACCCTAGAATTTCCTTTGCTTTTGAAATATCCGGCTGTCGCTGCATAGGATCATCTTGTGGCAAAGGTTTGTAAATCACTTTTTGATTCGTTCCTGTTAACTTTACAATTTCCTCTGCAAAATCTTTAATCGTAATCTCATGTGGATTACCAATGTTTACCGGAAATACATAATCACTAAGTAAAAGTCTGTAAATACCCTCCACTTCATCGTCCACATAGCAGAAAGAGCGAGTTTGACTTCCATCACCAAATATAGTTAAATCCTCACCTCTTAATGCCTGTCCTATAAATGCAGGTATAACCCTTCCGTCATTTAAACGCATTCGAGGTCCATAAGTATTGAAAATTCGTACAATACGTGTTTCCAGACCATGAAAGCGGTGATAAGCCATAGTAATTGACTCCTGAAACCTTTTTGCTTCATCATATACACCTCTTGGCCCTATAGTATTTACGTTTCCGTAGTATTCCTCAGTTTGAGGATGCACTAAAGGGTCTCCATATATCTCAGAAGTGGATGCTATTAAAATCCTAGCTTTTTTAACCTTAGCCAAGCCCAAAAGATTATGAGTACCTAAAGCACCCACTTTTAAAGTCTGGATAGGAATTTTTAAATAATCTATTGGACTGGCGGGCGATGCAAAATGTAATATATAATCTAGCTTTAGGAACACTCACGAATTTTGTAACATCATGATGGTAAAATTCAAAATTTTCTAACTTGAATAAATGCTCAATATTACGTAAGTCCCCGGTAATAAGATTATCCATGGCTATTACATAATAACCTTCCTTTATGAAACGATCACACAAGTGAGACCCTAAGAAACCCGCTGCTCCGGTAATTAATATTCTCTTCATTTCTTATATTTGATATCCTATTAAATTAGTGTCAAATACTTTTGAACCACTAATAAAGAATGAATTATTCAATATTGATATAATATTTCCACGAATATAAATACAATGTGTTAAACTAAAGGTGATTTTTCATCAAAAAACTACGAACTCCAAATATATAAGTTGAAAGGTTCATAGTCTTATTTAACATACTCGTCGTATATAATTTCGCACAACTTATGACGTTGTACTATAACATATTTAATTAAACATTAGTATTTAGTAATATGATTATTATTACGTCTTAAAAAATCCCATTTTGAACACATTGTCTTAATAATATCTTTTTAACCGAGAAAATACAAGGAAGTTTTGAGTTATTTAGTAATCTTTGCAATCAAATAAAATGAACCCAGTCATGAAAAAAGTAAATAAAATATGCTGTATAGGTGCAGGATATGTAGGTGGACCAACAATGTCAGTTATTGCTAGCCAGTGCCCTGAAATTACGGTTACTGTTGTGGACATTAACCAAGCAAGAATTGACCAATGGAATGATTCCAACCTAGACAATTTACCTGTTTACGAGCCAGGACTTAAGGAAATTGTTGAAAAAACAAGAGGTAAAAACCTCTTTTTTACTACGGAAGTAGATAAAGCTATTGATGAAGCTGAAATTATTTTTATATCAGTAAATACTCCTACAAAAACATACGGAAAAGGAAAAGGGCAAGCTGCAGATTTAAAATTTGTAGAGCTATGCGCCCGTAATATTGCCAAAATAGCTAAAACAGATAAAATAGTAGTAGAGAAATCTACCTTACCTGTTAGAACTGCTAGTGCTATAAAAAGTATTCTAGAAAATACAGGTAACGGAGTGAAATTTGAAATTCTTTCAAATCCTGAGTTTTTAGCCGAGGGAACAGCGGTAGAAGATCTTTTAAATGCAGACCGTGTGCTTATTGGTGGTGATGAAACACCTTCTGGTAGGAAGCAAAAGACACATTAAGTTCAATTTACGCACATTGGTTACCAAAAGAGCGTATACTTCAAACAAATGTTTGGTCTTCGGAACTTTCAAAATTAGTTGCTAACGCATTTTTAGCACAAAGAGTTTCTTCCATTAATGCTATCTCTGCCTTATGCGAACGCACTGACGCTAATATTGCCGAAGTATCTAGAGCTATTGGAACAGATAGTAGAATTGGGTCAAAATTTCTTAATGCTTCTGTTGGTTTTGGAGGTTCATGTTTTCAAAAGGATATTTTGAATTTGGTATACATATCAAGAAGTTTCGGTCTTAACGAAGTTGCCGACTATTGGGAACAAGTGATAATCATGAACGATTATCAAAAAAGACGTTTTGCCGAGAATATCATCTCTACTTTATACAATACGGTTTCTGGTAAAAAAATAGTTTTCTTCGGATGGGCATTTAAAAAAGATACCAACGATACTAGAGAATCTGCAGCTATTGATATTGCTGATGCTTTGCTTGAAGAAAAAGCAGAGATTGTGGTATATGACCCAAAAGTTTCTGCAGAAAGAATTTATGCAGATTTAGATTATTTAGAAACTAGGTCTCCGAAAGAAAATAGAAGACTTTTAACTGTAGTTACAGATCCAATGGATGCCGTGCAAGATGCTCATGCTATTGCTATTCTAACGGAATGGGATGAATTTAAAGCCTATTCTTGGGAAACGATTTTTACAAAAATGCTAAAACCAGCATTTGTTTTTGACGGTCGTCGTCTATTATCACAACAAGAAATGGAAGCAAAAGGTTTCCAATATTATAAAATTGGACAATCATGAAAATTCTTGTCACCGGTGCGGCCGGTTTTATAGGATATCATCTTTGCGAAAAACTCCTAAAAAAAGGATACGAAGTCGTAGGGTTAGATAACATCAATGATTATTATGATGTAAACCTAAAGTATGCCCGATTGAAACAATTGGGTATTAACCAGAGCGATGCTGAAATTTTTCACAAAAAATGTTACGGTTCTATTTATGGAGATAAATTTTCTTTTGTTCGAATGAACTTGGAGGATAGAGAAGCCCTACCCCTACTTTTTAAAGAAGAGAAAATTGATAGAGTTTGTAATTTAGCTGCTCAAGCTGGCGTTCGCTACAGTATTGAAAATCCAGAAACGTACATAGACAGTAATGTCGTTGGTTATTTAAATTTATTGGAATGTTGCAGACATAATAAAGTAAAGCATCTAGTTTATGCTAGTAGTTCTAGTGTGTATGGTTTAAATGAAAAAATTCCTTTTTCAACTACAGACAATGTAGACCATCCAATTAGCCTTTATGCAGCAACGAAGAAGAGTAATGAACTAATGGCGCATACTTATAGCCATTTGTTTAATATTCCGACAACCGGACTTCGTTTTTTCACTGTTTACGGACCTTGGGGTAGACCAGATATGGCTTTATTCCTTTTTACTGACGCCATAGCTAACGGTAAACCTATAAAAGTCTTCAACCACGGTAAGATGGAAAGAGATTTCACCTATGTTGATGATATCGTAGAGGGAGTCGTCCGTACACTTACCCAGTCAGTAGAAGACAGAGATTTGTACAAAATTTACAACATTGGAAATAATAATGCTGTTAAACTGACTGATTTTATAGAGGCTATTGAAAATAGCATGGGACAAAAAGCAGAAAAGGAACTCATGCCTATGCAACCGGGTGATGTGGAACGTACGTGGGCAGATGTTGATGATCTTATTAGAGATTATGATTATCAGCCAAACACTTCAGTTGCAGATGGTGTTCAAAATTTTGTTGATTGGTATAAGGGGTATTATAAAAAATAAATCCGCATAAGTAATTGAACAAACCATAGAAGTAAAGTCTCCGTAAGAGCTTGAGAATACATGTTTTTTAAATGTATTTTTATTTCTATTTAAACTTTAACAATTTCATAAGATTTATAAAGATTATGCGTTTATAAGTTGGAAATAGAATTTTTGACAGAAAATTACTTGTTGCACACTAATTTTATTACATTTCACAACCGCTTGATTAAATTCAAACCATATTGAATTTCGCAGTTTTAACTACTAATATTTTTAATTAAAGATTTAATGTTACTCGAAAAACTTAATTTTCCATCCGAATACACAATTTTAGTTACCGGAGGTGCCGGATTCATTGGGTCTAACCTATGCGAAGCGCTATTGCAAAATGGTAATAAGGTTATTTGCCTTGATAATTTTGCTACCGGTAAACGTGAAAATATAAAACCTTTTCTTAGTAGCGAAAATTTCACCTTGATTGAAGGAGACATTCGTGAACTAAATGATTGCGAAACAGCTTGTAAAAATGCAGATTATGTATTACATCAAGCAGCGTTAGGATCTGTACCAAGATCTATAAACGACCCTATCACTAGTAATGACGTTAATGTATCTGGTTTTTTAAATATGTTGGTTGCCGCTCGGAATGCCAAAATAAAACGCTTTGTCTATGCGGCCAGCTCCTCTACCTATGGGGATTCAAAATCAATGCCTAAGGTTGAAGACATTATTGGAAAACCATTATCGCCATACGCCATTACAAAATATGTAAATGAGCTTTATGCGGATGTATTTTCAAAAACGTACGGAATTGAAACCATAGGGCTACGTTATTTCAATGTCTTTGGTAGAAGGCAAGATCCTAATGGTGCCTATGCCGCGGTGATTCCAAAGTTCACTATGCAATTAATGGATCATGAATCACCGGTTATTAATGGTGACGGAAGTTTTTCAAGAGATTTTACGTACATAGATAATGTCGTGGAAATGAATATTAGAGCACTTTTGACAGACAATAAAGACGCGGTTAATACCGTTTACAATGTTGCCTACGGTGAACGTACGGACTTAAAAGAATTAGTTGAATTATTAAAACAATACTTAAGCACTTACGATTCCAAAATTGGGGATATTCAAGTGACTTATGGTCCAGAAAGACAGGGAGATGTACCCCACTCTTTGGCTTCCATTGATAAAGCCCGTAAGAACTTAGGTTACAATCCACAGTACGACATTAAGTCGGGTTTGAAATCGGCAATGGATTGGTATTGGAACAATTTAAAATAAAAAGTAAAGTATGAGCACATCTAAAATAGCAATTATCGGTTTGGGTTATGTTGGACTTCCGTTAGCACGTCTGTTCGCTACCAAATATCCTGTAATAGGTTTTGACATAAACCAAAAAAGGATTGAAGAACTTCAATCTGGTAAAGACAATACGCTTGAAGTAAGCGATGAAGATTTAAAAGCTGTCCTACAAAGCACGCCTAAGTTTGATAAGGGTCTTCACTGTAGCTCTAACTTAGAAGATATTGCAGATTGCAACTATTATGTTGTAACAGTACCAACACCTGTTGACAGTACAAACAGACCTATTTTGACACCGCTTTATAAATCGAGTGAAACAGTAGGAAAAGTATTAAAGAAAGGAGATTTAGTCATTTACGAATCTACTGTCTATCCTGGAGTAACAGAAGATGAATGTGTTCCTGTTCTAGAACGAGTAAGTGGATTAAAGTTCAACGAAGACTTTTTTGTAGGATACTCTCCTGAACGAATAAACCCAGGAGACAAAGAACATACGGTAGAAAAAATTCTTAAAGTAACTTCTGGCTCTACCCCTGCTATTGGAAAAAAAGTTGATGCCCTTTATGCTTCCGTCATTAAAGCCGGCACACATTTAGCGCCAAGTATTAGAGTTGCAGAAGCTGCAAAGGTTATTGAAAATTCGCAAAGAGATATCAATATTGCTTTTGTAAACGAATTGGCTAAAATTTTTAATTTAATGGATATTGACACAACTGCTGTTCTAGAAGCTGCGGGAACCAAATGGAATTTTCTTCCATTTAAACCTTAGCCTAGTTGGTGGTCATTGTATAGGTGTAGATCCTTATTATTTAGCTCAAAAGGCTCAAGAATATGGTTATCATCCAGAAATTATATTAGCCGGTCGTCGCATGAATGACGGTATGGGTAAATATGTTGCTTCTGAAGTTATAAAGTTAATGGTTCAAAACGATATCAAAATCAAAGGAGCCAACATTCTTATTCTTGGTATAACATTTAAAGAAAATTGCCCTGATGTTAGAAATACAAAAGCTGTTGATGTTATAAATAACTTAAAGAGTTATGGTACTGAATTAACCATATTTGACCTGGGCTTCCAAAGAAGAAGTTAAAAAGGAACTTAATCTAGATATGGTATCTACGCTACCCGAAGAAAAATTTGATGTTGTTGTTTTGACGGTTGCTCACAAAGAATTTCTTAATCTTAATCTAAGAGACTCATTAAAGACAGATGGCCTAATATACGATGTCAAAAGTATTTTAAAAGATAAAGTAGACGGTAGACTGTAACACAAGTCACCTCAAAGTAAATTCCATCTAGGGTTTAATACAATGTATTAAACCCTTTTTTTATTTCTAAAATTTGAATACATACTTCCATTTATAGATAACTAAGTCTATCTTATAATGTGTTATTACATTAATTATTCTATCCCTTCGCCCCTTTCCAAAACCCTTAAAGAAAATCAATTTTCAAAAGCGCAATAAATTAAGTCCTACTGAAATCTTCATTTCTAACATGGTCAAAATACTCAGAAAAATGTCAGAAAAATTAACAGTTTTATGCACTTCATCGATTAAACTCCTAACAAAACGTTAAAAACATAAAACGTAAACGTCTAAAGCAAGACATTTTATCGTACTGTATCTAGTATTCGACAAAGGGTCGATTTTAACACTTTTTAATGTATTTCATCGATTTTTAAATATTTTTCATCGAAAAAACCAAATGCTAGCAATTTGTTTCTATTTTTGGCTGCTTGCATTTAATCGATAAAATATGCTTTTAAACGACTTTGGAATAATTTAGGACTCTATAGTTTTTAAGAAAATTTAACTTTTTAGCCCACTTATGAAATTTCACCCCACTACTTCAAACAAATCTTTTATAGGATTTGTATTTATTTTTCTACTTATTATCATTTCATGTACAAAAGACAACGAGCTTTTAAAAGACGCTGTTTTAAATGACCCGTCTACAATAATTGAAGAAGCTGAAGGCAAAGACACTTCCGAAGAAATTGTGGAAGAGGAAATTCTAGAAGAAGAAATTCTAGTTGTTGAAGAAGAGGAAATACTTGAAGAAATAGTGTATGAAACCAGGACTACTGTGTTCACCCCTATTCATGATGCACATTTACAGAGTGGCAAAGGATACAACCAAGACTTGATTAGACTTGAAGAAGGTAGTAGAGAAAGCTATATTATGTTTGATTTAAGTGAAATCGATTCTATTGGTGGAAGCTTAGAAGAGATTCATTTTGAATTTACGATCAGTAATGATGACGGTCATGGAACCATATCTATATTAAAAGGAGATTCAACAGATTGGTCCGAACATAGCATTACGGAAAATACAGCACCACAATCGGACACATTACTTGGCTCCACGAATAAAATTTACCAAGTTAATCAGACTCAAGAAATTATTCTTGATGAAGAAAAAGTAGGAACAGAAGTAATTACTTTAGTGCTTAAACATGAAGACGGTAATGATTTAGCGTTTGCATCTAAAGAGCATGATACAAAAGAAGGACCAAAACTTGTTGTTACCTATAGTGCTCCACAAGATGCTGAAGCTATAATTTCGGAAAACGAAACTCCCACTTCAATTTCTCCTACCCCAGACCCCGTATCTGACGAAAATAATGAAGATGAAATCTCTTCAGAGTCTGAAACTCCGAATGAGGAAGAAACACCTGTAGTGACTCCTAAAGAGGAAACAGAGGAAGAAGTTGAAACCCCAAAGGAAGAGGAAGAAACACCTGCAGAGACCCCTAAAGAAGAAACAGAGGAGGAAGCTGAAACTCCAAAGAAAGAGGAAGAAACACCTGCAGAGACTCCTAAAGAGGAAACAGAGCAGGAAGCTGAAACTCCAAAAGAGGAGGAAGAAACTCCTGTTGAGACTCCTAAAGAGGAAGAAGAAGATGAAATAAAGCCTCCTGTAGTGATTCCTGTTGAAAATCAATCCCCTATTGCCGTGGTAGATGCAGCTCCTTCTTCAGGAACCGCTCCTCTAAAAGTGAGTTTTACTGGTAATAATTCTAGTGACGACCAAGAGGTAAAAAATTATGGATGGAATTTTGGCGATGGTAATTCATCTAATGAATCAAACCCTTCTCATACATTTGAAAAAGCGGGTACATTTAAAGTAACCCTAACAGTACAAGATGCTCAAGGAAAAATTGATACAGAAGAAACTACCATCACAGTAAAGCCAAGTGAAAACAAAGCCCCTAAAGCTGTAGCAAAAGCAACACCAGCATCTGGTGAGGCTCCTTTAAAAGTTACTTTTGATGGCAAGGGATCTTCTGATGATAATGAAATTACCAGTTATACTTGGGATTTTAAGGATGGTGACAAAGGAAGTTCTTCTTCAACATCGCATTCCTTTACTAAAGCTGGCACTTACGAAGTATTGTTAACTGTGAAAGATAAGGACGGATTAGAAGATACCGATACGGTAACCATTACAGTTACCGCTAAAGAAAATAACGCCCCTAGTGCTGTAGCTAAAGCAACACCAACATCTGGTGAGGCTCCTTTAAAAGTTAGTTTTGATGGCAAGGGATCTTCTGATGATAATGAAATAGATAGTTATATATGGGATTTCAAGGATGGGGACAAGGGAAGTTCTTCTTCAACATCTCATTCATTCACTAAGGCTGGCACTTACGAAGTATTGTTAACTGTGAAAGATAAGGACGGATTAGAAGATACCGATACAGTGACCATTACGGTTACTGAAAAGGAAAACGCAGCCCCAACGGCAAAAGCGTCTGCAAATATTTCAGAAGGAGAGGCTCCTTTAGAAATTAAATTTAATGGCAGCAGCTCTACAGATGATAAAGCAATTAAAAACTACTTTTGGGATTTTAAAGACGGTAGTACTTCAACCAGTTCCAACCCTTCCCATTCTTTTACTAAAGAAGGAACATATGCGGTATTGCTAACAGTTACCGATGAAGAAGGCCTAAAGAACTCGGATACGACCACTATTACCATAACAGAGACGCAAAATGAAGCTCCTGTAGCCGTTGCTTCTGGTAGCCCATTAACAGGTTATGCCCCTTTAACAGTAGAGCTTAAGGCATGGAACTCGAAAGATGATAAAGGAATAAAAGGATATTTCTGGGATTTCAAAGACGGTTCTACTACAACTACTAAAAACCCATCACACACTTTTGCTGAAGCTGGCACCTATCAAGTTGAACTTTCTGTGAAAGATGAGGAAGGTTTGACCCACGCTACCACAATTGAGGTAAATGTAAACGAAAGGCCTGTAGATACTGGTGGTGGAGATACTGGAGGTGGTGATACTGGTGGTGGTGATACTGGTGGTGGAGATACTGGTGGTGGAGATACTGGTGGTGGAGATACTGGAGGAAGTTCAGGTAACTATCCGTCAAATGCTGTATTAGCTTCTAGTTTTGGTTTTAAATCCGGTGATGCAACAGCTGCTTTTGAAGCTGCTATAACTTCTGGCAACAGTTATATTGTTGTAGACAAACAGAGTAGTGATTGGGTCATTCAACCAATGAAATTTTTTAATCTAAGAGACATGACTATTGTTTTTGAAGCAGGAGTAGTCTTAAGGGCAAAAAAAGGTGCATTTGGGGCATCTAACGCTCAGTTATTTCAAATGGCAAACCCAAGTAATGTAACCATAGAAGGTAACGGAGCTATATTCCAAATGAATAAATCTGAGTATACTAACGGAGAAGGACGTCACGGAATTAGTATCTATGGAGGGAAAGATGTTAGTATAAGTAATTTGACGATTAAAGATTCTGGAGGGGATGGGATTTTCATTACACGAAGTTCTAGCAAGACATTTTCTGAAAATATTAACCTTACAGGGTTGACTTCTCAAAATAATCGTAGACAAGGGTTGACTATTACCAGTGGTCATAATATAAACGTAAAAAACTCCAGTTTTTTAAAATCAAGTGGAAGAAAGCCTGAGGCTGGAGTAGACTTGGAGCCAGATGAAGATTTTGAAAGGTTAACAAATATAAATTTTTCCAATTGTACATTTTCGGGTAACGACAGCTATGGATTTCAATTATCTACTATTAAATTAGATTCTGGTTCCTTACCAATTTCAATAACCGTTAAAGACAGTGAGTTTCAAAATAATGGTGCATCACCAGAAAGTGGTGTAAGTACCACAGAAATTTATATTGGAGGCGGTCAAAAACCAAATCCTGTAAATGGAGAAATTCGATTTGAAAGAATAAAATTTAATGGGAGTCGAGGAAGAATTATCTTCTCCAGAAAATCAGCAAATGGCTATAAAGCAATTTTCAAGGATTGTGAGGCCAGAAATGTTGTTTCCTCACATTCCGATTCACCTATTGGGCTTCAAGCTGAATCTACCAATAATACCTTAGGTAATTTTGTCTTTGATAATTTCTATATTGAATACTCTAAAAATGTGCCATTTATGGAGATCAACGCACCAAGTGCTGGAGGTTCTTTCACGGTGAAAAATATTTCAGGTTCTTTCATATTAAAAGAACCAAATGATCATCCATTATTATACTCTGGCGGGTATAACCCCACAAAAAACAGTAACGTATCAATAAACTGGAATCATTAGTATATTAATTTCTCAAAAAAAAACTCTTTGTCAAATGACAAAGAGTTTTTTTTTGAGAAAAAATTAAAAAAATATTTTTTTGTCATCGAATTCCAATACTAACGAGGTGAAGTATTCGTTTTTTTAATTAAGTAACTAAATTAGCAGAAAATACATATAGATTTTGGCAAAGGCCATATAGTGATTTTAATTTGAATCAAATATTTTAGAAAGTGTCAAAACTCATTTACATTAAATACCGAAGTAATCCATCTGGCAATATCTCAAAAAAACTGTTTAAAATCAGTAAGCTAATTGAACCCGAAAATATTGAAGCTAATCCTCCTTTTATTTACTCTGAAAACAAAACATTTTACTCTATTGTTAATCCAGTAGACAATGTAGAAACTAAAGAGGCTTGTATTTTATTGGGATACTGCAAGAGTGAAAATGATTGGTTCAACGCTTATGAAAATATATTAGACGGCAGTTATGCTATCATAAGAGAAAATGAAAAAACTACAGAACTATTATCTGATAATGTTGGTTCACGGACACTTTGGTACTATTTTGATGAGAATATATTTATAACATCAACCTCTCAAAAAGCAATAATATTACATCTAGAAAATTTTGAGTTTAATGAAAACATAATTCCTTGGATGTTGTCTTCAGGTACTCTAGGCCCTGAATTCTCTTGGGATAAACGTATAAAACGCTTAAAACCGAAAGGACATGTCCTTCTAAATAAAATAAATTGGAACCTAACAGAAGAATATATAGCTACCAAGTTCATTAAAAATAATGAAAGTTTCAAATATCATAAAAGTCAATTGTTTGAATCTATAAAATCTACATTTTCATCTTTAACCATTAATTATGATAATTGGGTTCTTCCTTTGTCTGGAGGTTATGATAGTCGTGCTATTTTATATCTACTTAAAGACTCTGTAAATAACATAAAATCTATAAACACAATTACTTGGGGAACAAAGAATGCTATGCTTTCTGAAGGCAACGATGCATCCGTTGCAGAAAAGGTGTCAAAAATTGTTGGTACTAATCATAACTATTTCCCGATAGACTCAAACATTTCTTCTCCCGAATTAATTTTGAAACGTTTTCTAGACAATGGGGAAGGTAGAATTGATCATATATCTGGTTATACCGATGGCTTTTTTGTTTGGAAAAAATTATTCGAAAATGGTGTCAAAGGCATTATTAGAGGTGATGAGGGTTTTGGTTGGGTTGATGTTGCATCTCCCTTAAGAGTTAGATATAATATTGGCTGTGCTCATTGCGAAGATTTCGTCAACTTGAAAAAAATTATAAAAATTATGGTATTCCAGAGCAATTGATACCTAGTTATATGCTTCAAGGCAAAGATGAAAGTCTAGATACTTGGAGAGATAGACTATATCATCAGTTCAGAATACCTACAGTTCTGAGTGCCCTTTCTGATTTAAAACTGGGTTATGTGGAACAAATAACTCCATTAATGTCAGATAATATTATAACCACAGTTCAAAATCTACCGGATAAATTAAGAACAGACAAATTTCTATTTAAAAAAATCACTAAAAATCTAAAACCTAAATTAAAATATGCGACTAAGAGCGCTACTTCAGATCCTCAAAATATTCTTAGCTCATCTGAAGTATTATCATATATAACAAAGGAGTTGTCTTCACCATATGCAAAAGAAATCTTTTCAGAAGAATTTTTACATATGATTATTAAAAAAAGTCAAATAAATAAAACTCATACAACAAAAAATAAGTATAAAAGTTGGTTAAAATCCACATTAATAAAACTTATCCCTACTAAAATCAGAATTCACTTAGCATCTAACAATAAACTTTCCATAGATAATAATATTCTAATGTTTAGAGTGTATATAATTATATATATGCATCAAAGATTATCCTCTACAGAAAATTTTAGTGAATAAGTATTATTAATAACTTATTATCGTATCAGCCGCATAATTATTATTTATCAACTATCTGATTTAAGTTATTAAAATAATTTTCTTTTAACTTTTTCAATATAATATCGATTAACTGCATATTATTTACTTTTAATGTGCAGTTCATCCAATTTAGTATAATTCCAATACCAAACGCATCTAACATTTGTTATTAACTTATAATCCGAAAAAAATGTAACTATAAATAAAAGGGAGTGTAATTTAAAGTGAGCTTATTGAAACCCAAATTCAATATTTCTCAAAATAGTTTAAACCTATTTAAATCCCGTTCCCTATCAAAGAGACCCAAATCTCTTAAGAAAAATCTTAACCTACTTATGAAACTTCATCGCTCTAAATATGCTCGATTGATACTAGCTGCCTATACGTTAACTTTTTTACTCTCCTGTAGCCAAGATACTGACCTCTTAGCTGATTTGGTTGTATCTGATGTACAACAGGCTAAGCTTACGGCCAACTTAGTAATTAGTGATAAATTTTTAATTAATTCTCAAGAAAGTACGGTTTTAGATGTATTAATTAACGATTCATTTATAGATACCGATAAAGTTGACATTATTGAGACAAGTCAACCAGATAATGGGTTAATCGTGATTAATACTGATAAGACTCTGACTTATTACCCAAATCCTTCAGATGCTCCTGATGAAGTTATAAATACCGAAGAAAAACAATCTATCCCTAACGAAATACCAGTACTCGAAAATCAACAAAAATCGGAAATTGAAGAACCTTCAGAAACGGAAGAAGAGACAAACGGGACAATAGGACTTGAAAAAATCAAAGAACAAGAAGAAGAAGAAGAAGAAGAACCAATTGAAGAAACCTTTACTTATACTGTAGAAGTTGAAAATAAAGAAGGTGAAATAGAAACCCAAGAAGCCAGTGTAACCATTATCAAAGACATGGGCGAATTAAAAGCTTTTCCCGGAGCGGAAGGTTTTGGAAAAAATACAGTAGGCGGTCGAGGTGGCTTTGTATATCATGTAACAAATCTTAACAGCAGTGGTAAGGGTAGTTTAGTCTATGGCATAAGGGAAATAAAAGGTCCTAGAACTATAGTGTTTGATATTTCTGGATATATTGATCTCAAATACGACTGTTTTATAAGTGATCCTTATATCACCATTGCAGGAGAAACAGCCACAGGTGATGGTATAACTATTCGTGGCGCTAGTGTCTATGTGGAAACTAGTGAGGTTATAATAAGATATTTAAATATACGCCCCGGTACTGCTGCTCACAAAGACGCTGATTGCATTAAAATTGTGACTCAATCTCCTAATGTTCATATAAGAAACGTAATATTTGATCATCTAAGTTTATCTTGGTCTAAGGATGAAAATGTTGCTCTCGATGCAAGCAAAGAAAGCTCATCTATAGAAAATATAACAGTTCAAAACTGTTTAATAGCTGAACCTTTAAATCATTATGGTATATTAATAGGACGAAATATTTCTAAACTTTCAATACTTAGAAATTTATGGGCCAATACCCCTAACAGAATACCAGAAACGACTTATGGGTACACTAATGAAAGTTTTGAATTCATAAATAATATTATTTACAATTATTCGCGCCCAACTACAATTGTACAAGGAACTAAAGTAGACATTATCAGTAATGCATATAAAATGGGCACAGCTGTTCCAGAACAAACCAATCTAAGATATCAATCAGGACCTGTTTCACCCGATGCATCATCAGGACGTTTATATTCCTCTGATAATATTGAAATTGGAACATTAAATCCCCATGGATTTAAAAATTCAAAGTGGAAACAATGGGAACGGTCAAGTAAATTTCATAATACATCTTTATATAATCCATTACCATCTGAACAACTTGAAAATGCATTACTTACAGATGTGGGTAACAGAATTAATCCCAACATAATAGATTCTAGAATATTAAGTGAATATAGAAACGGAACGGGTATTTGTGGCCCTCGAAGTGAAGATGTTGTTGGAGGTTTTCCTATTATAATTTCAATTGAAAGACAATCTAATTATGATAAAGATAAAGACGGAATGGCAGATGTTTGGGAAATAGCAAATAATCTGGACCCTACCAATCCAAGTGATGCAAATCAAGATTACAATAATGATGGTTACACCAATCTCGAAAGCTTTCTTTATAGCCTTTCTAAATGACGAGATAAATATTTCTAGACTACATAAAATCTTTAACTTTCTTCTATGAAAGTGTAAAAAAATCAAATTATTACCATGTTTTTTTTAAATTACGATAATAATAAAAATAACTCATCAAAGTTAGAGTCATATCTTTGAAAAAATTAATGCGATTTCTTCTTTCTTTTTCCTAATCTTGCGTCATCAATCTTATGTTTTCTAAAATTAGTATCCTTTATGGAAAAAAGAAATATTGCTTTTGTAATCCATTCAATGGCTTCCGGTGGAGCAGAAAGAGTGGTAAGTATTTTAAGTAATGAATTAATTAAAAATTATCAGGTCTACATTTTCACTTTGACCAATACACCTAGTTTTTATAAATTAAATAATAAAATAACAGTTGTTCCTGCTTTAGTTAATTTACAACCTAGTCCAAATTTTATTTCATCCCTAAAGTTAAACTACAAACTTCAGAACATAATTTATAAAAATTTAAAAAGATACAATATTGATGCATGTATTGCTTTCATGACTTCTACCAATATTCTAGCCACTATTGCAACTAAGAGAGCAAGAGTACCTGTAATAATTAGCGAAAGGAATAACCCTTTTGCACAAAAAAACAACCTTAATTTATTTTGGAAGATACTACGAAGATACGTTTATCCTGCATCTGACCGCTTGATAGTTCAAACAGACAGAGTTGCAAAATTTTATGATTCTTTCATTAAGGAAAAAAAAATGATTGTTATTCCCAATCCTATCAACCCTGATTTCAAATATGATTACGGAATAGAAAGGAAAAATATAATTTTAAATGTTGGAAGCCTGGAAAACCAAAAAGGACAGGAAATTCTTATTGAGGCTTTTAATGAGGCTAAGATTAACGATTGGGAGCTTCATATAGCAGGAGAAGGTAGTAAAAGGAAACATTTAGAAAACTTAATTCATAAGTATAATTTAGAACAAAAAGTACTTCTTCTTGGGAGAATTTCAAGAATTGACAAATTATATTCTACCTCTAAAATTTTTGCCTTTTCTTCTCGTTTTGAAGGTTTTCCTAACGCTCTATTAGAAGCTATGTATTTTGGATTGCCTTGTATATCTACGGATTGCCCAACAGGTCCATCAGAAATGATTAGAAATGGAGAAAATGGTTATTTGGTGCCCATAGATGATATAAGTTTAATGGCGAAAAAAATAAAGTTACTCACTAATAACGAATCCTTACGTATGGATTTAGGAAAGCAAGCAAAATTTTCTGTCCTCCCCTATTCTTCTAATAAAATAGTTGAAAAATGGCGTGAGACACTAGAAAATCTCATTTTAGAAAAGCATTCAGTACAAAGATAAATGCACTATGATATTTCAAAAAATTAAGAAAATCATATCACCCTTAAAAAACAGTATTGTATTACAAAACCTGTTTTTAGTAAGTTTTATTACATTTTTAATCAAAGGTCTTGGTTTTTATAAAGAAACCATGGTTGCCGCTAATTTTGGCCTTTCTGAGGTTTTAGATACTTTTTTTATTGCCATTTTAGTTCCAACCTTTATTAACAATGTATTTTTAGGGGCATACAGAAGCGTATTTGTTCCTAATTATATTAGCGAATTGAAAAATAACGGTAATAAAGGTTCCTTTCAAAGTACTAGTTTTTTGATAACCATTGTTTTGGGTATCATTTTCATGATAATTGCATATTTAACGACCGATGTATTTTTAGAGCAAATTTATCCAAGTCATGATAATGATTATTATAATTTAGTAAAAGAACAGTTCTATATTATGTTGCCTTGCGTTATGTTTTGGGGTCTAGCATCTCTATTAGGAGGCCTTCTAAACATAGCAAATGAATATAGGTTATCTACTTTTGCTAATATTTTTACGCCTGTTACAGTTATTGTATGCTTAACTTTTTTCAAAGAGTTAATGGGCACAAATGTATTAGCATTAGGAACACTATTGGGCTCTTTTTTATCTCTTCTATACTTATACATCATAGCTGTTAGAAAGAAAATTCTATTTTTTGACCTACCTGATTTTCAAAATAAAAACATCCAAATTCTTTTCAAGCAAATACCAGCTAAAGTAAGCTCTGGTTTATTAACGGGTCTTAATCCCGTTATAGACCAATTTTTTGCCGCACAACTCATTATCGGTTCTATTGCAGCAATTAATTATGGATTGAAAATTCCTGCTTTTTTTGCTGGCCTTGTAACAATTGCAATATCTAATGTATTATTACCGTACTTTTCTAACTCAATACATAACGATAGAAAAAAGGCATTTGCAAATTTATTCAAAGCTTTGAAAATTGTGTTTGGAAGTGTAAGTGTACTAGCCCTAGCTGGCGTTTTTTGGTCAGAAGAAATTGTCAGTCTACTTTTTGAACGAAAAGAATTTACTTCAAAAGATTCCCAAATAGTCTCTAGTATACAACAAGTTTTCCTTATTTATCTACCATTTGCAATATCGGGTATGTTAATGGTTAATTTTCTGACAAGTATTAATAAAAATTCTATAATGGCCTACACAGCTCTTGTTGCCCTAGGTATTAATTTTTTACTTGATTATATATTAATGCAATATTATGGGATATTAGGCATCGCATTTAGTACAACCGTAGTTGCTATTCTCAAAAACACTTTTACCTTCTTTTATATTTATAATATAAAAAAGAAAGAAATTGCAACTGCATAAAAAATTTGGTCAAACCTATTTAACTCCGTTAATGGTAAAAATACTTTTAATAAATTTATCTTTCTAGACTAAAACCTTAATTTTAAACTCATCCAAATAGTTGCCGCACTAATTCTTTCATCTATTCGTTACTAATGGTGAAACAAATTTCAACTTAGAAAAATTATGAATTCTTTCATTTTAAAATTTTATCATGGCACTCTTTTAGGAAATGGACTTCGTTTCATATTCCACTCCTTAATAAACAGTTTTCCTGACAAACAATTTCAGAAATACCGTTATTTTAAAAACATGGGCAAAAAACTAAGGTTAAACCCACCAAATACGTTAAATGAAAAAATATGCTGGTTAAAGCTGAATGATCGTACCCCACTACACACACAATGCGCAGACAAGTATGCTGTTAGAGATTACGTTATTGAAAAAATAGGATCTGAATATTTGGTGCCTCTCTATTTTCAAACAGAAAACGTAGAGGATATATGCGATGAAAATCTGACTTTAACTCCTTGTATAATAAAAACGAACCATGATAGTGGAGGGGGTATCTTTATTTACGAAAAACAAAATATTAACTGGGTAGAGGTTCGGTCAGAATTAAAGGAAAGATTGTTACATAATTACTATGATAAATATAGAGAATGGCAATATAAAAACATTAAACCTTCAATAATAGTTGAAAAATTATTAATAAATAAAGAAGGTGCCATCCCATTTGATTACAAATTACATTGTTTTAATGGTAAAGTCAGAATGATTCAGGTTGATATGGGAAGGGGGACCAAAAAACATTATAGAAATTGGTACGATATTAACTGGAACCGAGAACCTTACAAATGGTCTTCTCCCAAGCAGAACGGGGAACAGACCGACCCTAGCAAAGAAGACATTGCAAAACCTGATACATTTGATGAAATGGTTCTCTTGTCAAATAAACTTTCCGAACCTTTCGATTATGCCAGAGTTGATTGGTACGATGTAGATTCAACATTATATTTTGGAGAAATAACATTTCATCATGATGGAGGTACCAAACCAATTTTACCTGAAGCATGGGATTTAAAACTAGGTCAAGAGTTGGAATTAACAACATATAAAAGTTAGTTTTGTTTTAAGACATCAATCTTTAATAATTATTTTAATCTAGCGTTGATAACATTTTTAAATGAGAATTTTAGAATTCATAAAATATATTCTTTTATTTCTATTGTTATGTAATATTCCTGCTTACGCCTTGGTTTATTACGGACCAAGCATAGGAGTTGCAGCAAGTTATCTGAGTTCCCTACTGCTTTTGGTTTATTTTATATTTTCTAGACCCAGTCAAAAGGCAGCGCTTCCTTTCGTATTATTTGGTTTAATTTTTTTTTGTTTTAGTAGTTTTAACTATACAGAAGTTGATACGACAAATTTTTTTATCAAAGAGTCTTCACGATTCATGATAGTTGTTATATGCTCAGTACCTCTCCTAGCCCATTCTAAAACTAAAGATTTCTTTATTATTTTACTTATTGGCGCATTCAGTATTATTGGAAATGCCATTTTATTTCCTGAAACAAATGCTGCCCACAATTTGGTTATTGGGAGGTTTAGCGGATTTTTCTTAAACCCCAACTATGCAGGTTCTGCATGTCTAATTGGTTTTGCGCTAACATATCGATTAAAATCTAAGTTATGGATGCTCTTAGGGCAGTTCATTTTTACTTTGGGTGGTATATTAACATTATCCCGTACGTTCGTTATCGTATGGTTACTAATTAACATGATTGCTATAGTAAGAAGTAGAAAAAATCTTATGGCTCCCTTGATTGGTATTAGCGTCTTAATTATAGTGTTTACTTTTACCGACACTAAAATTTTTGCGAGTAACCGTTTTTCAGCCCTAGAAAGTTTTTTTGGAGATGGTCCCGTAGAAACAGAAACATTACAAGAAGACTCTAGAACCGCTACTTGGGCTCTATACTATGATTTAATAATGGACAAACCCTTTTTAGGTCACGGCTTTATGAAGTTCCAAAAGCATAACGCTACATTACCCGGTATTCACAATACCTATCTTTTAGTTTTGGGAGAAGCTGGTATTTTACCCTTTGTTCTATTTGTATTCATATATTTATATTTATTATTAAAAAGCTACAAAAATTTCAAGACGAATCCAGAGTTACTTTATATAATATTAATTGTTATGCTTTCAATGGCCGCTAGTCATACTTATTTTTTTATTTTCAACAACTTGCTTTTCTCTATCTATGTTTATATTAAATTAAAATCCTTATCATCTGTTAAGTCTCCCGTATCACATAAAATTTACTAAAAAACTAATTTTTACATAGTGAAAAAAACAATTTTATTTATTTTACCAAGTCTTGGAACAGGCGGTGCGGAAAAAGTTCTCTGCTTTCTTGCTCAAAATCTTAATAAAAATTTGTTTTCTTGTAGTATTCTAATAACAGGCAAAAAGACAAATAATAGTTTCTCTACGGGGGAAACTTGCGTGACATTCCTAGGAAAAAATAGAGTGCTATCATCTGTACCCGACATTTTCTTATTTTTAATTAAGCAAAGACCAGACATTGTTTTTAGTTCCATTGGGCATTTAAACACTGTTATGGGTTTGTTATCTCCATTATTTATAAAAACAAAATTTATTATACGTGAAGCTAGTGTGGTTAGCGTTATGCAAAAGTTTGCTGTCAAAAACGTATCCGGCACTAATTTTCTATCTAAATGGGCATTTAATAATGTAGATAAGGTGGTGTGCCAATCAACTGATATGGCAAATGATTTTAAAGCTTTATATAATATAAATGACAGCAAAATTGTAGTCATTGGAAATCCTATTACAAGTGAGGTCGCTTCCGTAAATAATAAAAAATGTGAGATTCCAAACAAATTTATTACAATAGGAAGATTAAGTAAAGAAAAAGGTCATAATCGAATTTTGAAAGTTTTAGCAAGGTTGGAAAGAGATTTTTCTTACCTAATCATTGGCGATGGACCTGAACGTAAAAATTTAATTAAACAAATAAACACTTTAGGTCTATCGGATAAAATTACTCATATTACATATACCGATAATGTTGATAAATATTTATGCGAATACGATTTATTTTTACAAGGGTCGTATGTCGAAGGTTTTCCTAATGCTGCTCTAGAAAGCTGTGCTGTGGGAACTCCTGTTTTAGCTTTTACTGCATGGAGGAACCAAAGAAATAATTGAGAATGGTAAAAATGGTTTTATAGTTGAGAACGAGGATGACTACTTTAATTGTCTGAATTCAGAAAAAAAATGGAGCCGTGAGTCCATTCAAAATTCAGTTTTTTCAAAATTCAGCTCACAAATTATTTTGGAAAAGTATCAAAATCTCTTTACTTCAATAAGTTGACCTTTATTTTGGATTACCTACAATATAAATATGATTGACCTGTTTATATAGAAGTTGTAATATTTTGTGTTTTTTACTAATTACAACTACACATTTTACAAAACTGGAATTAATCTAACAGGCCTTAAATGGTTTAGCTTAAATTTGTTTCTCAAAAAATTCAATTTATGTGCGGAATTTACGGGACTACAATACCTTATAAAGAACAAGAGGTAAAAGAAAAATTAAAAAGGACAAGCTTCCGAGGTCCTGATCAGATGGGCCTAAAATCCTACGAAAGCACTCTTGGGGTAATTACATTCGGCCATAACCGTCTATCAATCATTGATCTTGACTCTAGGTCAAATCAACCTTTAGCATATGAAAAAAATATACATATAGTATTTAATGGTGAGATTTATAATTTCAAAGAAATAAAAGAGAGTCTTAGTAAAAAAGGATATCTATTTACAACAACAAGTGACACAGAAGTTATTTGTGCGGCTTATTTAGAATATGGAGAAGAGTGTGTCAAACATTTTAACGGAATGTTTGCCTTTGTGATTTTTGATGCAACCAAACAGTTACTATTTGGTGCAAAAGACCGTATGGGGCAAAAACCCTTCTATTATTATTTAAATGGTAAAGATTTTGAATTTTCTAGTCAAATATCCTCTATTGCCCTATTTAATTCGAACCTAACAATCTCCAGAAATAGCATTCAAGAATTTTTAGCATGGAGTTCTGTCCCTAGCCCACACTCCATATTTAATGAGGTGAAAAAACTGGAAGATGGCCATTCTTTTACATTTGACCTTCAAAACGGGATATTTAAAGAGAAACAGTATTGGGATATTAACTACCTAAGTTTACCTGAATATAGAGGGTCATTTTTATCTGCTCAAGAACATCTAGAGAAACTGTTGAGTGATGCTACTAAAATTAGACTCTTCGCAGATGTGCCTGTCGGTGTGTTTTTATCTGGGGGAGTAGATTCATCATTGATTGCAGCATTAGCCACAAAAAGTACTTCTAAAAAAATTAAAACATTTTGCGTTAGATTTAACGAAAAAGGATTCAATGAAAGTCCTTATGCTCAAAAAGTTGCTGATTATCTAGACACTGAACACGAGGTAATTGACTGTGATTATAAAGAAGGTATCGACCTGTTAGATAATTTCTCGTTTTACTATGACGAACCGTTTGCTGATGCTTCCGCAATACCCTCAATGCTTTTAGCAAAACATACGAAAAAACAAGTTACTGTAGCTTTGTCAGGAGATGGTGGGGATGAAGGTTTTCTGGGCTATCATCGATATAATTGGATAGACAAAATAAATTTTTTTATGAAATTCCCTTATCCAATTCGCAAACAAATGACTAAATTAATAAGTGCAGTACCTAATTATCGCTTTAAAGTGGCTGCAAATGTAATCGACTCTAAAAACATTGAAGAAGCATATCTAAAAACTATTTTTTCCCCTAATCAATCTTGGATGAGTACTCCAAATTCAAACCCTCAATTTGAAGAACTTAAATATTTGATGAATAGCAACAAAAATATTTATGAACGTGCGGCTAATTTTGATATTAAAACATATTTGAATTGGGATATTAATCAAAAAGTCGATCGTGCAAGTATGGCTTATTCTTTGGAAACAAGATCTCCTTTTCTTGATTATAGGGTTATGGAATTTGCACAAACACTACCCACTTCATTTAAATATAAATCAGGAAATCAAAAAAAAATTTTAAAAGAAATATTATACAAACATGTTCCCAAATCAATTTTTGACAGACCAAAAGCCGGATTTGCAATGCCTTTTAAAGTTTGGTTTCGCGAAGATTTAAAAGAATATGTACTTGACCAACTTTCTTTAGAAAACCTAAATTCTATCTATAGTATAAAGCCCGAAGTTATTTCTTCAATGATTGAAAGTCACATGAATGGTACTTGGAATCACTACCCTCTAATTTGGAAACTCTTAGTCCTTAAACAATGGCTAGATAAAAATGGACAAGGTTTTTCAATTCAATAGCTGGAAGATATATCTTTAAAAAAATGACCATATCCATTTTAATTTATTCCATGGCCGGTGGCGGAGCCGAGCGGGTAGTATCATACTTATTACCCTACTTAGCGAAACAGGGGGATATCGTTCTTTTGGTACTAATGAACAACACTATAAGCTATGATATACCCAAAGACATTCCCATACACTATTTAGAAAATTCAAAAGGAAACGAAAACGGTATTCTAAAACTAATAAAATTACCTTTTCTAGCTTATAAATATGCTAGGCTGATTAAGAAATTAGAAGTCACGCATTCGTTCAGTTTGCTTACCCGGCCAAACTATATCAATACCATATCAAGATTATTTACCTCATTGCCCCCAAAAACAATTATAAGTGAACGATCTTTTCCTAGTCTTCAATATGGCTATGGTAATTCTCAATCAAAAATAAATAATTGGCTAATTTCTAAGTTATATCCCAAAGCAGATTACATTCTTTGCAATTCACAAGGAAATGCAGACGATCTCATTACTAATTATAGTATTGATTCCAAAATAATAGATGTGATTTATAATCCTGTAGATATAGAGAGCATAACAAAAAAGCAAGCAGTCATCTCTTTTTTTCGACCCCAATTATTTCAATATGATCACCATAGGGAGGCTCGACGCTGGTAAAAATCATGAACTATTGATTCGTGCTCTACAGAACATTCCGCAAGCTAGATTATATCTTTTAGGTGCCGGCGTCTTGTTAGGACATCTTATTGAATTAACAAAACAATTAAACCTACAAGATCGTGTATTCTTTCTAGGTTTTGACAACAACCCTTATCAATACCTAAAAGCTGCCGATTTATTTGTCTTTGGCTCTAACCATGAAGGTTTTCCCAACGTTCTTTTAGAGGCCATGTGCTGTAAATTACCTATTTTAACAACAAATTGTAAATCTGGCCCCAGCGAAATCATGAAGCTTGAAAAGCCTATTGAAAATGATATCATGATAACACCTTATGGTATTTTGACTCCTGTAGGCGATGTAACTACAATGGCAAAAGGCATGGCTTACTTCGTAGAAAATCCAGACTATCTAACATCTTGTAAAACCAACGTTCTTGAACGAATAAAAGATTTTCGCAAAGAAGGCATTTTAAAAGCTTACGAATTAGCTTTATCTAAACAATAAAAGGCCTTTACATATAGTTTTATTGGTGCAAACACCTTCTTAATTATGAAAAGAAAACTTTTCCGAATCGCCGCTTTACCAGGTTCTCTTGCTGTTCTTTTGAAAGGCCAGTTGCGGTTTATGAATAATCATTTTGATGTTACCGGTGTTGCTTCTGAGGGTTTTCAACATGAAACAATAAGAGACAATGAAGGCATTAATACTATAGTTGTCAATATTGATAGAAGAATAAATGTTTTGGTAGACATCAAATCACTTTATCAACTTTTTATTCTTTTTAGAAAAGAGAAACCGTTTATTATTCATTCTATTACACCAAAAGCCGGCATGCTAAGTATGGTAGCGGGTTATTTAGCTGGTGTTCCTCATAGGCTGCATACATTTACAGGACTCGTTTTTCCTACACAGACTGGATTGATGAAAAAAATGCTAATTTTTTCGATAAGATAATCTGCTTCTGTGCCACCAATATATATCCTGAAGGCCAAGGCGTCAAAAATGACCTTATTCAATATAAAATCACTAAAAAGCCCTTGCACATAATTGGTCATGGCAATGTAAACGGAATAGACCTATCTTTCTTTGACCCCAAACTTTATCCTGATAACAAACAAAAAGAAATACGCAAGAGCCTAAATATTGAAAAGTCTGATTTTGTATGGTCTTTTGTAGGCCGTATTGGATTTGATAAAGGCATTGAAGAAATGATTAATTCGTTTGTTCAAATACAAAAGCAGTCTAAAAACTCTAAACTGTTACTCGTAGGCCCCTATGAAAAAGATATCGACCCCCTACCAGAATCGATAGAGAAAGAAATTAAAGAAAATGCTTCAATAATATCAGCAGGTTGGCAACAGGACGTTAGACCTTATTTTGCTATTTCTAACATATTTGTTTTCCCTAGTTATAGAGAAGGATTCCCTAACGTATTACTTCAAGCAGGCGCTATGGGTATATATAGTATTGTCACTAATATTAATGGTTCTAATGAGATAATAGAAGATGGTCTAAACGGCGTCATCATACCTGTAAAAAATACAGAAGCATTAACAAAAGCTATGGAAGATTGTTTAAAAAATTCTTCAAATTTTCAAAATGCAAACGAGAAATACCGCGAACTAATTTCTGAAAAATATAATCAGGATTTTGTCTGGTCAAAACAATTAAAAGAATATGAAAAATTAAAATAAAAGTAGCGTAATCAGTTAATTTGATTGAAATTAAAATGTTTAAAAAAAATTGAAGTTTATTAATAATAGTAAAAGCAAAGTACCAATCAAAACTGCATTTTAACAAAAAACCAAGTACTTAGTCTATATCCAAATTTAGTAGTTACTTTTATAGCTATTTTGCAGCAGTTATTACATCTTTTCATGATTTACCGACATTTTTTTAAGAGACTAATAGACTTTATAATGGCACTGTCAATTTTGACCTTAGCTTCGCCTATAATACTTTTGGTCATTATTTTTTTAGGAATTGCGAATCGTGGTAGCATATTCTTTATCCAACAACGTCCTAGTAAAAATAGTAAGATATTTAAAATATTGAAGTTCAAAACCATGAACGATAAAAAAGATGCTTCTGGCAACCTTTTACCTGACGAAGTAAGACTTACCCCTGCAGGCAAATTTGTTAGAAAAACATCGCTTGATGAATTACCCCAATTACTAAATGTGCTTAAAGGAGAAATGAGTCTTATTGGTCCACGACCACTATTAGTTTCTTATTTGCCTCTTTATAATGAAAATCAAAAAAGAAGACACGAAGTAAAACCCTGGTATAACAGGATGGGCCCAAGTAAATGGTAGAAATGCAATTTCTTGGGATAAAAAATTTGAATATGACATCTGGTATGTTGACCATTTGACTTTTTTAGTAGACATTAAAATACTACTTATGACGGTATCCAAAGTCCTAAAAAGTGATGGTATTTCTTCAGATACGAGTGCTACAATGGAATTATTTACAGGAACAGGAAAAAGCGAATTATGCGATTAAGTATTATTATACCATGTTACAACATGGAGTTGTACTTAAAAGAATGTGTTGACAGTCTTTTGGATCAACAAATGAATAGTTCAGATTATGAGATAATCATCGTAAATGATGAATCTAGAGATAGTACGCTACAAATTGCGCAGGATTATGCCGGTAAGCATTCGAACGTAAAAGTCATAGACAAAAAAAATGCTGGGGTTGGTGCTGCAAGAAATTCTGGGTATGACTCAGCTACTGGAGAATATATATATTTTTTAGACCCTGATGATTATGTTGCACAAAACACCTTACCTATTTTGCTCGATGTTTGTTCGAAAAACAATCTTGATATTTTAACTTTTGTAAGTAAATCTGTGGTGAGCAAGCCTTACCCTTATTCTAAAAATATAGATTCTTTAGATATTAATACTGATTTAGATATAAAGGATGGTATAACTTATATAGCAGATAAAAAACACAAAAACGAAATTTGGTGGTATTTAATAAAACGAGACTTCATTAAAAATACTGGTATTCGTTTTATTGAAGGTAAATGGATGGAAGATGCCATACTAACTTCTGAATTATTCTGTCAGGCCAAAAGAATGGCTCACACTACTTTAGACGTGCACAGATATCGCATTTTACCAACATCGGCTATGCGAAATAAAAGTCCTGAGCACTATAATAAAGTAATTTACGACAATGCGAATGCTGCCCATGTATATGATAAATTAATTGCAACAATACCAAGTAACCATCCAAATGCAGAAGCCTGCATTAACCGATTAAAAACAAGACAACAATCTTTTGTTTTTTTTCTTATGGTTCGTTTAATGAAATCAGATATCTCGGTTTCGGAGATTCCGGCAATGTTATCAGACTTTGAAAAAATAGACGCTTACCCATTAAAGAAATTCATAGGAGAAGATTATCACGGAATAGGCTATTCATGCTTGATTTTCGTATTTAATAGAAAACCTTTGATAAATCCGTTCATAAAGATGTTCCGATCTTTTTATACTTTAACACAATGAATATCCTCATCTCTTCTGCCGGTAGGCGCGTGTCTCTGGTTAGAGCATTTCAAAAAGAACTTAAAAAGCTATATCCTGAAGGAAAGGTTTATGCTTCTGATGCAGACCCAACCCTTTCAGGTGCATGCCAAATAGCCGATGGCTATTTTAAAGTACCCTTTGTTACCCATCCAGACTATTTTAATGTTTTAATAAAAGAATGTAAAAGCCGTAATATAGGCTTACTGATTCCAACTATAGATACGGAACTATTGCCATTGGCACAAAATAGGTTGCTTCTGGAAAAAAATGGAATCGTTCCTGTTGTAGCTTCAACTGATTTTGTTGGTAAATGCAGAGATAAAAGGCAAATCCACAAATTTTTTGAAGAACATAACGTTGCCGTAGCTAAAGAGTTTACTAAAAAAGACTATACCCCTACCTCTATTTATCAAACCAATTGATGGTAGTAGAAGTATAGATACTTATCTTATTAAAGACCAAAAAGACCTGACTGATTACCATTTTGAAAATGATAAACTAATGTTCTTGGAATATCTTGATCATGATGTTTACAACGAGTTTACTTGTGACCTGTATTACGGTAAAGACAACAAGTTAAAATGTGTGGTACCCCGTAAGAGAATTGAAGTTAGGGATGGTGAGGTTTATAAGGCTTTGACCGTAAAAAATCTTCTTGTTGATTATATTAAGGAGAATCTAGGGACCGTAAATGGCGCTGTAGGGTGTCTTACCGCTCAGTTTTTTGTACATAGTACAGAAGATAAGATACGCGCTATTGAAATCAACCCAAGGTTTGGTGGTGGTTATCCCCTATCCTATCTATCGGGTGCCAATTATCCAAAATGGATTATAGAAGAATTTGCTCAAGGAAAACAAATAGAAGAAAGTTTTGATTGTTGGGAAAAAGACCTTCTTATGATGATAAGATATGATGACGAAATTTTAGTACATGGATATAAAGGTTGATGAAAAAACGGTTATCGTTTTTGATTTGGACGATACGCTCTATAACGAATTGGACTATCTAAGGTCTGCTTATTGTGCTATAGCCAAAGAACTGAATCCAAAACAGTGGGAAAATCTTTTTGCCCAAATGTTCTCTATGTACAGAAATAAAGAGAATGTATTCCAATATTTAGCGGCTACTTTTAAAGTGGAAAAAGAGCTATTAATAACGCTGTATCGCAATCATAGCCCATCAATCATTCCATTTCAAGGTGTTCTTCCTCTCCTAAAAGCTATTAAAGATAAAAAAGGTAAACTAGCCATAATTACGGATGGCCGAAGCAAAACACAAAGAGCAAAGCTCAATGCTCTTGGCATTACAGACTACTTTGACAAAATAGTAATTTCTGAAGAACTGGGTACTGAGAAACCAGATGCCAAGAATTACCTTTCCATAGAACAGACTTTTACAGGCTATACATGTTGTTATGTTGCCGACAATGTTAGAAAGGATTTCATTGCGCCAAATAAACTAGGATGGGACTCTATAGGGCTAATTGATAACGGACGAAACATTCATAGTGATTCGTTTCTTTACTTTACTAAAGAGAACCTTCCCAAGACATTTGTCAAAAGAATTAGTGATATAAAAATCACATAGATTCCCATCGATTATTCTATCGATAGAATCAAAAAGTTAGTGTGCTTTTTTTTGTAAGTCACCATCAAAGCGGTAAATTTACAGTATTAATAATTAAGTATAATCCTTTGTAAACAGTGGGTTTAAGAACAAAAGAATATAATTGATTTTTAATCAAATGACTCCTATCTAAGGTCATTTGCTGACTATTACCTTTGAAAATTTTTATTACGGATATAATCCGTTTATTAAATCAAATCAAAACCGAACCACTGAAGCAGGCTTTATGGTCTCTTCGGATTTTTAATCAACCTCAATGATTGAAATCTTAACGGAAAGAAGTGAGTGGAACAACATTATTAAAACTGTTGAACACTGTGATTTTTACCACACCTACCACTATCACTATCTCTCAAAAGGAGAAGATGAAACTCCTATACTCATACATTACGAAGAAGAGGGTTCTAGTATAATCTTACCTCTAATGTTAAGGGATATTGAAGGAACAAGCTACAAAGATGTTACCTCAGTTTATGGTTATGCCGGTCCTTTGTGCAGTACTAAAAGTCTTAATTTCGAAAATACAAAGTTCAAAAGCGAACTAAAAAAGCTGTTTTTGGAACAGAAGATAGTTTCCGTTTTTTCTAGGCTTCACCCATATATTGATCATCAAGAAGAAATACTTGCCAATATTGGTGAAATTTCCAGTCCTGGCGAAGTAGTCTATATTGACCTCACCTTACCAATTGATTTACAACGTCAGCAGTATAGCAGTCGTTTAAAGACCTATATTAATAAATCTAGAAAAGTCTGTTCGGTTAGAAAAGGTACTTCAGAAGAAGATATTCGTACTTTTATAGATATCTATTATGAAAATATGCGCAGGGTAAATGCGGATGAAAGTTACTTTTTCAACGATCGTTACTTCTATCAATTCATGCTTAGTTCTTTTTTCAAGACAGAGCTTCTACTATGTGTTATAGACGAAACCAATGAAGTTATAGCTGGTGCCATGTTCATAAAGATGGATGACATTGTGCAATACCATTTATCCGGATATAAAGAAGAGTATTTAAATCTTAATGCCATTAAGTTGATTATTGATACGATGCGTATTAATGCAACCGAAGAAGGTTACAAGTATTTTAACCTTGGTGGCGGAAAAGGTGTTAAAAATGATTCACTATTCGCCTTTAAGTCTACATTTTCAAAAAATCACAAGCCCGCCAAATTTTGGAAGTACATTGTAAACCCTAAGGTTTATAAAGATCTTACCGAAAAGCAAAAGGAGTTTCTTTCTGACAGCACCAATGATGGCGAAAGCAATTTTTCCAGCGTATCGCCAAATACCCAAATCACATTAAGCTGAATTTCTTTTGATACAAAATAACCCATTTTTATCGGATACCTACACTTCTATTTGGTCAAAACATTTTGATCAGAGCAAGAAATCCATTAAGTTTAATTTTCTTAAAAACATTGGTTTTTACAGGCATGCAAGCCTACCGCTATACGTCAATTCAGGAAAAACCTTAACCAAGGGCATGGATTATAGTTTAGATTCTGAGCAATATTCAGACGACTATAAGAACAAGGTATTCCTGATTTATGACGTACCTGCTTATTTTAATACTAAATGGCAAGCACCTTCTGATTCTACTTTAAAACTCTACCGATCAAAGCAGTATCATGGTTTTTCTGTTGAGCTAGGACAATTAAGCAATTTTAACGAGTATATGCTCGCTACTTTTAGCAAGAGCAGTAGGTATAAACTTAACAAGTACAAAAAACGATTTGAGGCTTGTTTTGAGGTTTCTTATAAAATGTACTACGGCGAAATTACCAAAGAGGAGTATGATGTTGTTTTTGACTCATTTAAGGAATTGCTTACCAAGCGCTTTGATGACAAACAAATAACCAATAACAATCTTGATCCGGAAGAATGGCAGTTTTATTATGACGTTGCCTATCCTTTAATTCTAGAAAACAAAGCTTCATTATTCGTTATTTATGACGGGGCAAAGCCTATTGGCGTTACTCTAAGCTACCATTCAAATACCGTTCTTTTTGATGCAATCACTGTTTTTGATATTGATTACGCTAAATTTCATTTGGGTTCTGTTACCATCATGAAATTGATTGAATATTGCATATCCAAAAAAATAGAAGTCTTTGATTTTTCTAAAGGCTATTTTGATTACAAGACAAGATGGTCCAACAAAACCTATGATTTTGAATATCATATTTTATATGATTCAGCCTCCTTTACATCTAAAGCATTGGCCTTTGGTTTAAAGTCTTTTTTTGATTTTAAACAAAAACTGCGAGATAAAAACGTAAATGTAAGGCTACATAGGTTTACTTATAAACTTAAGAATCGTAAAGCAGAAGTTAAGACAGCTGAAACCCAATTTAAGTTTGATGATATCTCTACGGAACCAATCCCAAATGAACTTGTAGAAATAGATTTGAACTTAAATGAAAACCATAAAATAAAAACCCTAGCATTTGAGTTCTTATACCTGAACGATGAATGTTCTGTAAATCTCAAGGCTTTTACAGATGCTGATAATCAATACTATTTTATAGGGAAGACTAAAAAAGTAAAGGTCTCTGCAACGTAGTTTCATTTAGGCGTATTCAGGTTAATTATAAAAGAATGATTTTTAACTAAAATTAGATAACAGTGCTATTCAATTCGCTTGATTTTTTGATTTTTCTTCCGGTGGTATTCGTGCTGTATTGGTTCGTTTTCAAAAAAAGCTTGAAGATTCAAAATCTATTGGTTATAGTTGCCAGTTATGTCTTTTATGGCTGGTGGGACTGGCGTTTTCTTATTCTTATCTTTTTAAGTACCGTCTTAGATTTTTTGGTTGGTCAGCAAATTTTCAAGAACCAAGATAACAAACAGAAAGCTAAATATTGGCTGTGGGTCAGTGTGGCTTTCAACTTGGGGCTTCTTGGCTTCTTTAAATACTTCAACTTCTTTATTGATTCATTTATTGAGTCCGTAAACGCGTTAGGGTATAACATAAAAAGTGTCTGGACGCTCCGTATCATTCTGCCTGTGGGTATCTCGTTCTACACATTTCAGACCATGTCATATTCATTTGACATTTATTACAAAAAACTTAAACCTACCAAAAATTTTGTTTCGTTTGCGGCTTTTGTGGCTTTCTTTCCACAGCTGGTTGCAGGACCTATTGAGCGGGCTTCCAATTTATTGAACCAAATTAATACACGCCGTGTTTTCAAATACGAACAGGCTACAAGTGGTTTAAAATTAATTCTATGGGGATTTTTTAAAAAACTAGTTATAGCAGATTCGCTGGCACCTATTGTAGATGATATTTTCACCAATTATACAGATTACTCTGCCTCTTCCTTAATTTTGGGCGTATCACTATTTAGCTTTCAGGTATACGGAGATTTTAGTGGTTACACAGATATTGCAATAGGTACGGCCAAACTCTTTGGAGTAGAACTGATGTCTAACTTTAAGTTTCCCAACTTTTCACGGAATATTGCCGAGTATTGGCAAAGGTGGCATATATCGCTCAGCACTTATGGTTCAGGCACTACCTATATATTCCTATGGGTGGTTCAAGGGTGAGCAAATTAAAATCATTAAGGAACATTGCTGCTATTTTCCTAGTCAGCGGGCTATGGCATGGAGCAAACTGGACTTTTGTTTTCTGGGGAGGGATTCACGCCCTTCTCTATATTCCTGTGTTTTTGATGGGAAGAAATAGGGTCTACGCCGATAATGTACTTGCGGAACGCACATGGCTTCCGAGTATTACCGAAATTTTTCAGGTACTTTTGACGTCTCTTTGGTAACTTTTTCAAGAATATTTTTTAGATCTCCATCTTTATCCTATTCCTTTGATTTTATTAGGCAAATAGGAAATAAATTTTATTACGAACCTTATATGCACCCCATGGGGTATAGAATGTTCGATTTTTATTTACTGGTAGCCCTATTTACCGTTTATGAATATTTGATTAGAAGAGATGAGCGAAATCCATTTAAATTTAGCTCTCCAATAGTCCGGTTTCTGTTATATACGCTCGTTATTATGAGTATATTGTTGTTCTATGACGATGGTGTAAACCGTTCATTTATTTATTTCCAATTTTAATTAGGATGAAAAAATTTATTCTAAAATCAGTTTTATATATTCTCCTAATCCTTCTATTATTAGAAGTGATTGTTAGGGTGTTTCACCTATATACAGAAGATCCTCCAAGATTTATTGATGAATATGGAGTAGAAAAACGGGTACCCAACCATGATGGATATGCAGTTACAGGTAATAGAAATCAGAACTACTCAAAATTTCATATTAACAAAGCAGGTTTTAATTCATTTAGAGAATTTACGCCTTCGGCCGATAAATATGAAATGGCTTTAGTGGGAGATTCCTTCATTGAAGGCTTTCACCAAAACTTCTCTAACTCCATTGGTAAACAAATTGAAAACCAAACAGAAGGTGTTGAAGTATATGAGTATGGCTATGCAGGTTATGATTTTGCCAATCAGATGCATTTGGTTCACGCCTATGAAAAAGATTTTCAGCTTATAGATCAAATCGTTTTATACCTGAATTATGAGAACGACTTAAGTCGTGCGGTTTATGAGCCAAACACAGGCCGCATTAAGATGCTTTCTTCTACCATATTCAAAATAAGGGACAACATAAAATTATTGGCCTATGGTAGTAAAATTGGGATTGTGGAGCCATTAAAAAAACTTGCTCAACGTGGCGTAGCTTTCAATGAAACAGAAAAGGGCTATCAAACAAACGAATTGAAGGATAGTGAGGAAGAAAAACTGAAGCAAGATCAAAAGCGAATAGCTAATTTTAAAAGCTTAATTAACCTTTACGGTTTTGATAAAACTAAAACCAGCTTGCTCCTTGACAGTAGAAAAACTAGCGAACGCTTTTTAGATTTTTGCCGTGACAACGGGATAAAATATATAGACTTTTCATCTAGTTTTGAAGAATCTAAAAAACCTACAACTCTAATATATGATCATCATTGGAACGCCCATGGCAGAACAATTATAGCCAAGGAGTTGGCCAACTATATAAAAAAGCAAAAAAATTAGTAAGCGGTGAACAAAATTTTCGACTTTTACCAAAGTTGATTTTCACCCCTATTATGAATTCCACAAATTTCTTTTTTGACGCCTATACCAAAGAACAACTGCCAACTTATTACAGGCAACTACAGAACCGGTATACTAACGATATTATATTCAACAATACCAAAGACGAAGAGTTTCAACTTCCAGAATCGGCTTTTGTGGTTAAAGATGTACCGATTATTTTAAAGTAACTACAAACGAGCTTCCAAATAGTATAGCGTGCCAGACCATAAATCAATATCATGGTTTTCTTATAAATTTTGAAAACGTACCCTCTTTAAGTGATTATCTAAATGAACGGTTCGGAAAATCTAGCCGTTACAAACTACGGCGCGAGCAAAAAAAGCTAGAGCAGTGTTTTAACATACGTTATGAAATGCATTTTGGTGCCATAGATAAACCGGAATATGATTTTATAATGGACGAATTCTACCGTTTACTAGAGCTACGTTCACTAGAGAAAGGCATAAAAGACAATATAAATCTAGCTACGCAAGATTTCTACAGAGCTAATGTCTATCAAATGATTCTTGATAAAAAGGCTTCATTCTACATTATCTACAATGGAAAAATGCCCATAGACATCTGTCTAAACTTTCACATGAAAGATGTTATATTTCAATATATACGCACCTATGATATAGACTATTCTAAATTCAATACTGGTTACACAGATTTAATGAAACAAATAGAATGGTGTATCGCCAATCAAATAAAACTCATCACGTTTTCTAAAGGAGACTTCTACTGGAAAAGACGTTGGTGTAATACGGTTTACGATTACCACTATCATATATTTTTCAAAAAGAGTTCTCTTAGCGGACGGTTAAGAGCCAAATCATACTATATAGCTAAAGCATTAAAACAATACGTTAGAGAAAAAGGACTGATTGAAAAATATCATGAATTTAGATCTAAAAGCAAACGTTCCAAAAAAGTGAATGTAGATTCATCTGCTATTAAACACAAGAGCATTCCCTACGAAACGGAGATTAAGAATATTGAAGCCGTAGATTATAAGAATGAGAAATTCGATTTTCTAAGACGCACTATTTACGATTTTCTTTATGAAAGCGATGAAAAACAGTCGGAAATTACCGTTTATTCAATTTTGGACCAACCTAAATCCTACTTAGTTATAGGAAAAAAGAGTAAAATAGTGCTTTTTAATACTTCGAATATGACAACTTTATAAAATAAAACACCGAAAAAACTACCTTTTTTGACTCGGTTTTGCGCTTCATCGAATATTTTCTTAATATTTTCTTAAAAAACGTCCGAGCACTACGCTTCGTCGTATATATTCGCAGTTAAACCCCGTAAAGAGAACATCGTGGCCCAGTCAAAAAACAAATCCCTGAAATTGAATATGAAATTATGGTTCGCTGAATTGAAAGAAGATATTATTCTTTCAATTTATCACCGTTCACCAATCATTTTTCTTCTATTTATTCGTTAGACTTCTTAATTAAAAGATTTTTTTTTAAAATTTTACCTAATTAGTCCCATTGATAAACCTAAAGCGCAGAATTGCGCGGTTTCCTAATCGAAAAATTCTTTTTACAGATTTTTTTGACACCTTAGTTCACCGCAATGTACACCCTAATTACGCCATACGTTTGTGGGGTAAATTTATGGTTAGAGAACTTGGAATGAGCTTCTCTTCTGAGAAACTTTTTACCATTAGGAATGAGTCTTTAGCCTATTTAGGAAAAAAGCAGAATAAATCTACTTTAGAAGTAAAGTATAAAGATGTTATAAGAGAGGTATATAATAGATTGGTTAATACCGGAAATCTTAATAACGTTCCTTTTGCCAAATTTAAAACACTCTTTGAGAAAGCCGATTATATTGCTGAAATCTCCGTTCAGTTCAAGAATGAGGAATTAATTGATATTCTATCTTATTACAAAGAAAAAGGATATCTAATCTACTTACTATCGGACTTTTACCTTTCTAAAAAAGTTATTATAAAAATTTTAGAGCACCATAAAATGGAGCATCTCTTTGATGATGTTTTCATTTCAAGTACCGTAGGAGAAAGTAAAGCCAAGGGTGGTTTATACCCATATGTCCTAGATAAAACAAATACAGACCCTAAATCTGTATTGATGATTGGAGACAATAAAAAAAGTGATGATATTAATGCTTACAAGTATGGAATAGAGTCCTATCACTTAAAACATTTTTCTCATAAATTTAGAAATAAGAGAAATCTATTTGGGTCTGATAAAAACGATTTTAAAAAGGTGTGCCATACCATCAAAGAAAGGTGTTTTGAAAGTGAGCATCAGTTTAGTGAATATATAATACACTTTTATTTTTTCACAGAAAGGTTGTATATCAATGCTAAAAGAAACGGAAATAAAGACCTTTTCTTTTTGGCTAGAGAAGGGCATTTTTTAAAGCAATTGTTTGATTCTTATCAGGAAATGAACTTGTTTCAAGGTGAGGAAAAGATAAATACACACTATTTAAAAGCCTCGCGGCAATCTGCTACCCAACTGGCATTACGTCCTTTACCTAAAGAGGGTTTTGAAAAGTTGTTGAAAAAGTTTGGTGATATGTCTTTACAACATTTCCTAGACTGGTTCCCTTTTTCAGATTCAACAAAGAATGGAATTATAAATGATATTCCATTTCCTAAAGATGAAACTATTCCAGACTTTTTTAAGTCACCTGCAATGGAACATCTTAGAAATAACATAGCTTTTCAAGATGCATACGCTAAGAACCGAGAGACGCAGAAAGATGCTTTTATAAAATACTTAGACTCTTTTGGAGCTAATTACGAAGAAGAGGGTCTAGCACTGGTAGATGTAGGCTGGGGTGGCACTATGCAAGAGAGCATTTATAAGTTTTTTAAAAAGAAAACACCTGTTACTGGTTATTATTTAGGACTTAAGGAAATTTATAATATAGAAAAGGATACCAAAAGATATGGTCTCAACTTTTCAATATATCCAAACCATGACTTTTCTGATGACATTCTCATGGCCAATGGGCAGCTTTACGAGCAATTACTAGCAGCTCCACATGGCAGTACATTATCTTATAAGTTTGCAGACGAAGGTGAGTCCCCAACAGTAGAATATCACGAACCTAATGAGAAAATGGTTTACGATAAGTTTATTGGTTCTACTCAAGAATATATGTTTTTAGAATTTAAAAACTGTTCACTCAACTGCGCGCAATTGACTATACTCAAGAAGTAACGCAGGAATACTTGACGGATATGGCCCTAAGAACAGGTATATTCACTACTAGAAAGAAGCTTAAATTCATAAGAGAAATAACAAAGGGATTTTACCAAAATGTTGGTGAAAATAAGGTTGGACTTGAGTATAATCCCAACCACATCAGTATCTCTAAAGTTGGTCTTATAAAAACCTTTGTGAAATCTCCAGAAAAAGTTTTTCGCTATTTAGTGAAGATAAAGCCGTTCTTATTCTATAGAGGCTATTATTGGCTCTCTTGGCCGGTAAATTTAACATACTACTATATTAAACTCAACTTTTGGGCTAAAAGAAAATGGCTGAAAAAAGGCTTAATCTCATAGAGTTTTAAAATTTGGTAATTTCAAATTCTGATCGTCTATTTTCTTGATGCTTTTCTTCTTCGCAAAAGGTATTGTCATCACATTCGTTTAATAAATGTGTTTCGCCATAGGCCCCTGTTTGTAGACGACTAACATCAATTCCTTTTTTAACAAGATACTCCTTGGTATGGTTAACTCGACGTTCAGACAACCAATTATTATACTTAGATGTCCCTCTTGAATCTGTGTACGAACTAATTTTTAGTTCTAATTCTGTATGTTTTTGTAAAACCAACGCTAAACCATCTAGCACTTTTTTGGACTTTACATTTAAATAAGAAGAGTTCAAGTCAAAATAAGCCAACCCTAAGGCGTCTATTTCTCTTTTAATATCCAGCTCACGTTGTTTTTTCGCATCTACCTTAGCCTTTTCTGCTGCGGCTAAACTAGCTTCTTCCCTTTCCTTAGCTAAACGCGCGGCCAAAGCAGCTTGCTCCTTTTCTCTTTGTACAGAAGCAATAGAGTCTTGCTCTTTTTGACGCTTTTCAGCCATTTCTTCAATCAGAGCCAACTTTGCCTCTCCCTTTTTTGACAACCCTTTTTCTATACCAAATTGATATACAATACCTGCAGCATGCTGCAAATGGTTAGTTGCATTATCATTATTAGCAGCCCATTTTCCAGAAGAACTAAAATCAAGACCAATCCTATCTGAAAACCAAGTTCTAAACCCCACTACTGCATTGTATGTAGCACGTGATTGGTTGTTAGCTTCTGTATAACCGGCTCCAACACCCAGATAGGGATCAAACCAACCAGTCTCACCTATAAGTTTATTCAAGTCATATGTTAACCTTGCGTCTAAACCATAATAAGCCGTTTCCTCAAGATTGGTTCCTCCATCTATAAATTTTCCAACCTTATATTTATTATAACTACCAATGGCTTCTACACCAATACCGCTTTTAAAATAACGGCCAATACTTACCCTAGATGGATACGCAAGTGTGTTCCATTGTTTTCCAAATGAAAATAATTCATGAAATACATCTCCTGAATCATCTACGATGTTGTAGCCTAAGCCAAACATCCATGAGCTTTTAACGAGACTGTCTTTTTCGGTAAGTCGTAATTCTTCTTGTGCTTGCAACAAGTTGAATGAAACACATAGCAAAAGAACCATATAATGGGTAAAGGTTTTCATAGCAATTAGATTTGGGTGTTCTAACTACAAAGTAATGACTATCAAACCAATAAGCCCAAAGTACACTTTGAACGGTAACAATAATCGGTAGTCCGCTAGATTTATAGAATCATTAACAGAACTATTTCAGGATAATTTCCTTTTCGGTAAGTGGTAATTTATAAACTGAAAATGGTGTAGTAATAGCTGTAGATGTCCTTTCTTGACTTTCATTCTTGACACCAAGGACAAGGTCTGTTTCTGACTCATTCGCTACAAAAAGTCTAGGTTCAAAAGAATTTTGTCGTTTTCCTGCACAATAGATAACAAGCATTTCTTTGGTGAAGTCTATTTGCGGAACTGGTAATCCCGGTTTCCGAGTTCTATTTACTTTGGAATAGAATTCCTGCAGGGTCTTTACATCTGTAATGACCACAAATTCTTCCACATCAGAGCCACTATAATTATCCTTTTCAATAAGTTGCAATTGATCTGGGGTTTGTGCCGCTCCTTCATTTCCCACCCCTTTCTCTTGTCCTTTACAAGATGAAAACAGTAGTATTAGAACTAAAAGAATGGATTTCATATTAACTGTAAGATTTATCAAACCTAGCCTTATATGCTTTTTCATAAAGTGCTTCATAAAGAGGAAGTACCTTCATAATATCAAAACGCTCAGCAGATTTTACCGCATTTTTCTTGAATTTTTCTAAAACAACATCGTCCTTTAAAATGACAAGAGCGTTTTTGGCCATATCAGCTACATCGCCTACATCGCTTAAAAAACCGGTAATACCATCTTCATTTACCTCGGGTATTCCACCAGCATTACTGGAAATAACAGGTACTTTGTTAATCATTGCTTCCAAAGCGGCCAAACCAAAACTCTCTGATTCTGAAGGCAATAAAAATAAATCTGAAAAGCATAGAATTCTATCTATTTCATTACTGTTACCTAAAAATATAACCCTATCAGAAATGCCTAATTCTTCGCATAACCTTTCGGCATTTTCTTTTTCGGGGCCCTCTCCCACCATCACCAATTTTGCAGGAATTTCTTTCTGTATGCGATTGAAAATCTCAATTACATCTGGAATACGTTTTACTTTTCTAAAATTACTAATATGGGTAACTATCTTTTCATTGTCTTCTGCCATCAAAGAACGTTGGCAATCCGTAAAAGAAGTACTGTAATTAGATTTATCTATAAAATTAGGAACAACTTCTATTTCCTTCTTAATATCGAAAATCTCTAAAGTATGTTGTTTCAAATTTTCCGAAACAGAAGTAACCACATCAGATTGATTGATGCTAAAAGTAACTGCTGGTTTGTAAAATGGATGTTTACCTACTAAAGTAATATCTGTTCCGTGCAATGTAGTAATCATTGGAACGTAAATTCCTTCTTCTTCTAGCATCTTTTTTGCCATGTACCCTGCATACGCATGAGGTATAGCATAATGAACGTGAAGTAAATCTATTTTATACAACTTAATAGTATCTACCAACTTACTGGACAACGCCAACTCATAGGGCTGATACTTGAACAATGGATACTCAGGTACATGAACCTCATGAAAGTAAATTTTGTTACCCAACAGCTCTAAACGAACAGGCTGTTTATAGGTTACAAAATGCACTTCATGACCTCTATTGGCCAAAGCTATTCCAAGTTCTGTGGCTACTACACCGCTGCCCCCAAACGTAGGGTAACAAACTATTGCTATTTTCATTAATCAAATTTAGCTAAATCTATAAAGTAAGTCGGTAAAAGTCCTTTTTAATTTCAAGACAGGTCTTAGATATTTAAAACGGCGTAATTACTGCTGTTTAATTATCTAAAAATTAGACTGATAGAAAATAGAATAGCATCTATTTAATTTACGATAGCATCGTAAATCACCTGTTGAATTCGGGTTCGTAAACCTGATTTAATCAAAAGAGTATTTGAGAAGAAGGGTAAGTTCTATTAGATAAAAATACATAGACAATTTCTTCTTCAGGGTCTGCCCAAGTATAAGTTCCTGTAAAACCACTATGTCCAAAACTTTTTCGAGAAACACATCCGCAAGTAGGACCACTATCTTTTAACTGTGGTTTGTCAAAACCAACACCACGTCTCACGTTTTTATCGCAAAAGTAACAGGTATTGAATTTTTTAACGGTTCGTGTATCCAAAAATCGTGTACCTCCATAAAAGCCATTTTGCAAGTACATTTGCATAATCTTAGCTACGTCTCCCGCATTGCTAAAAAGTCCGGCATGACCGCCAACACCACCTTGCATAGCTGCGCCCATATCATGAACATAACCCTGAACGGTCTCGTAACGGTAATATTTATCTTCCTCAGAAGGAACAATTCTGCTCTTTGGAAATTTTTCTAGTGGATTGTAACTGGTACTTGTTGCACCTATTGGCTGGTATAGAAATTTATCTACTTGTTCATCTACACGTTTCTTCCCTACCTTTTCTATGTATTTTTTCATTACATAATAGCCCACATCACTATACCTATACCGGTTAGATTTTAAATCTTGACGACCAATTCTGTTGTATATAGAATCGTTGTAAGCATCTGCTAAATAAAGTTTGTCGGTTACTTTATAAGAAAAACCATCCGTAGGTTCTGTTCTATAGAATTCTTTTGATGGCTTCCTATCCTTATCTAAGGTGTCTACATAAAAAGCAATCCATGCTGGTAGCCTTCCGTAGTGTGATAATGCTTTAAGTACGGTAACGTTCTTTAATTCGGTGTCCGCATATGCGGGAATCAATTCTTGAAATGTATTATTTAGTTTAATGTCTCCCTCTTCCTCCATTTTCATAATCATAGGAAGAGTCCCTAAAATTTTGGTGATGGAAGCCAAATCATAAATATTATCTGGTGTAATACTGTCTTTAGAGTCATAAGTGGGTTTTCCAAAACCTTTATTGTAAATGACCTTTCCTCTTCTGGCAATCAAAACTTGGGCGTATGGAAACATAAGAGAATCTAACCCATGTTGAACCAAAGTATCTACTTCTGCGAGTTTAGCGGCATCAAAACCAACTCTTTCTGGGAAGCTATACCCCAACCTGAGTAATGATTTTAGTTTAATCTGAGTATTTACCGGAAAATCTTTGTGAGCCGTAACAGGAAGCTTACCCTCTGCTGGAATAGCGCCAAAAATTAGTTGTGCTGCCTTACGCTGCGCTAATTCACTATTTTGATACGCTACCACTACTCCATCTATACTTTTGAAAGAAGACACATCTAAAAGTGCATACGGCTTGGCAAATACAGAAAGGATAACGTTAGACGTTCGCTCATTGGCTATTTCTTGCAACCATTGTAATTCCTTCTTTGAAAACTTATACGCTTTCCAAGGACTTTCATTGCTCTTATGATGACCTATAATCACCAAGTTATAATCTTTAAGCTTATTCTTCAACGTGGCTATATCACTACCGTTCACTTGCGTTACCGTTGCATACTTGTTCAGCTCTTCTATAAACGGGTCACTATCTGCATCACCAAACTTTACGTATGCAATTTTTTTATTTTCTAACCGCTTAACACCCATCAAGTAGAAATTATTCTTTACGATAGTCAAGGCATTTTCAATAGCCTCTTCATAAATTAGGTCATCGGTTCTTGAGTTAAGGTCCTCATACAGGTTTTCTAACGCTATAGGCTTATAGCTATTTAGTCCAACCTTGTATTTAGCCATTAAAATCTTCTTAACGGAACTAGCCAACCTTTCTTCGGAAATCTTACCCTTATCGTATGCTTTTGTTAACTTTTCTTTCGCCTTTTTCACTTCTGTAGGCATTAACAAAATATCATTACCAGCCATAAACGCAGCCACTTCAGCATCACCATCTTTTCCATGGTTAGTAACACCCTTCATATTAAGGGCATCCGTAAACACCAGTCCTTCAAAGCACATTTGTTCCTTTAGCAATCCAGAATAATTTGCTCGGATAGCGAAGAAGGAAGTTCTTTTTTCAACTCTAATGCCGGAACCTCTAAGTGGGCGACCATAACACTACTTAACCCTGCATCTATCAATCTTCTGAACGGATATAGCTCTACACTATCCAAACGTTCTTTTGTAAAATTGATAATTGGTAGTGCTTTATGCGAATCTGTAGCCGTATCTCCGTGACCCGGAAAATGTTTTCCGCTAGAAAGTACTCCTACACTTTCCATACCTTTCATAAAAGCAATACCCTTTTCGGCAACGTTTTCTCGGTCTTCACCAAAAGAACGATTACCTATAATGGGATTTTGAGGATTTGTATTAATATCCACATCGGGAGCAAAATTAATGTGCACCCCCAAACGCTTGGCATGTTCACCAATACGTTTACCTACTTTATGTACAATTGTATTATCCGTTATTGCGCCAAGAGTCATATTCCATGGAAAAGCATAGGTAGAATCTAACCGCATGGCAAGACCCCACTCCGCATCCATACCAATCATAAGTGGTACTTTTGAAACCGACTGAAACTCGTTCGTTAATTTTGCTTGTCTTACTGGGCCTCCTGTAGAAAAAATGACGCCTCCTATTTGCTCTTCTTTAATAAGTGCCTTCACTTTATCCGTACTGGATTTTGCTTGATCAGAAGCAACCATAACCATAAACAGTTGGCCTAACTTCTGCTCCAAAGTCATTTCATCATAACGTGCATCAACCCATTTGCTTTGGCTCAAACTATCTTTGGTAACCAAAGGATGTTGCTGGGCACTTGCACTCAGAAATACAAAAAAAAGTAAGGAAAAAATTGGAAAAACCCGCATTACAAAATTGATCTATGGCAATAACTAAAAACTAAATGGAATATTGCATTTCATCCGATATATATAACAAAATCAATACCTCAGAAAAAGAAATAGATTTTCGTTTTACAAGAAACGAGAATGCCAGCTCTCCGAAGCAGGTACTTCCCAGTGCTCTTGGTACTCCAATTTATTAGTAACCAAGTTGTTGAAAACAATAGTGTTTTTTGATACTGCTTTCTGCTTGGCCATTTTCTTAAAATCTATCAAAGATTTATAAGCTATATGCTCGCCCTGCTTATAGGAAACATTCATTTTATCCAATAACTCAACATTATACTTTTTTTCTAAATGCTGAATAAAATGTACAGAAGCGTCTATTGAACAACCAGATGCCGCGGTAGCACTTTGGTCCAAAGCCACAATAATAAATCGTCTATATTTTATTTCATAACCAGCTTTTAACTGACTCCCATGGGCAGTCCACTCGGTTATAAATTCATCAAATTCTTTCTGTATTTCCTCTAGTTCTGTATCCGTAAAGCTACGACTACCTTGATAGATCCAAATACGTGAAGCATCCGGTAAAGTATTAAATTCTACTAGCATTTCTAAGTGTTCTAATTTGGGGTTCTTAAATCAGGGCATTACAAATCTCCTGCCGATGCAATAAGTTCGGCTATATCCATTACGGCTATTGCCCCTTCTTTTTCTTTATTTTTAACACCATCCGTCATCATCGTATTACAAAACGGGCATCCCGCTGCAATAATCTCTGGTTTGGTCTCCATTGCCTGTTCGGTACGCTCAATATTAATGTCCTTATCACCTTTTTCCGGTTCTTTAAACATTTGAGCTCCACCAGCACCACAACACAATCCCTTTTCCTTACAGCTTTTCATTTCTATAAGCTCCGCATCCAGTTTGCGAATCAACTCCCGTGGAGCTTCGTAGACATTGTTTGCTCTTCCTAAATAACAAGGGTCATGGTACGTTATACGTTTTCCTTTGAATTGACCTCCTTCTAATGTAATTCTTTTATCATCAAAAAGCGTTTTCAAAAATTGCGTGTGATGAACTACTTCATAATGACCTCCTAGTCCAGGATATTCATTCTTTATAGTATTAAAACAATGCGGACAAGCCGTTACAATTTTATTTATTCCGTAGGCATTCATTACCTCTATATTGGTAGCTGCCTGCATTTGAAAAAGAAATTCATTCCCCGACCTTTTTGCAGGGTCTCCGGTACAACTTTCTTCGGTTCCCAAAACAGCAAAAGATACGTTTGCCCTGTTCAGTAATTGAACAAATGCTTTGGTTATTTTCTTTGCCCTATCGTCAAAACTTCCTGCGCAGCCTACCCAAAATAATACTTCGGGCTTTTGACCGGCGGCAAAAAGTTCTGCCATTGTTGGAACCTTTAATTCGTTCGCCATTATAAAAAATTCAAGTTCTAATAAATTAATTTAAGTAACCTTAAAAGCCTACTTACTCTTCTTTGGCCCAATTTAAGCGGTCCATTTGATTGAAAGGCCATGGAGCACCATTGTTCTCTATGTTACCCATCATATTGTTCAAATCCGTAGGTGCAGCAGACTGCTCCATTACCAAATATTGACGCATATCCATAATTATGGAAAGTGGATCAATACTTACCGGACAAGCTTCAACACATGCATTACAAGTAGTACATGCCCATAATTCTTCACGAGATATATAGCCATCCAACAATTGCTTGCCATCATCAACAAACGTTCCGTTATTGGCGTCTATATTTTTACCTACTTCTGTAAGCCTATCCCTAGTATCCATCATGATTTTCCTAGGAGATAATTTTTTTCCAGTTTGGTTTGCAGGACATTCGTCCGTACAACGACCACACTCTGTACAGGTATATGAATTTAAAAGTTGTACCCAACTCAAATCCGTAACATCAGAAGCACCAAATTTAGCAGGCTCTTCTGCATCTTCTGCAGGAGCTGCAAACGGATCTGCCGAAGGATCCATCATTAATTTCACTTCTGCCGTTACTGCATCTGAATTTTTAAACTGTCCTTTAGGAACCAGTTTTCCATAATACGTATTAGGAAAAGCTAAAAGAATATGCAAATGTTTAGAATAGTAGAGGTAATTCAAAAAGCAAAGAATACCAATAATATGTATCCACCATGCAGTTCTTTCTACAAGAATTAATGAACTTATTGACATCCCTTCAAAAAGCGGCGCTATAAACTGACTTACAGGAAAAGAGCCTGCTTCTATATAATGGGCAGCTCCCATTTGTTGTAATTGATAATCAGCTCCGTTCATTGTTAAAAATAGAGTCATCAATACCAATTCTATATACAGGATAAGATTTCCATCTTCTTTTGGCCATCCTGCCATTTCTGGTTTCATAAACCTTTTAATACGAATGACATTTCTACGTACCCAAAAAATGGTTACCGCAACAATGACCAATATTGCCAATATTTCAAAAGAACCTATCAATGCATCGTAAACAACTCCCAATGGAGCAAAAAGACGATGCGTTCCTAAAATACCGTCTAAAATAATTTCTACTACTTCAATGTTTATGATGATAAAACCAACATATACAATAATATGTAGAAAACCGGCAATAGGACGCACGACCATTTTACTTTGGCCTAAGGCAATTTTTGCCATGTTCTTCCATCGCTGACTTGTATTATCAGAGACATCTACATCTTTACCTAGTTTTATGTTCCTAGACAGACGTTTTACATTTCGCGCAAAAAAGCCTATTCCGGCTATTAATACGATTACAAATAAAATATTTGAGAGGTATTCCATTTATTGTTCTGGTTGTTGAGGATTGGCTGGGTCTTCTTCGGGAAGTTCGTATTCCGTCTGTTTTTTACCAAAAACAGATACATTTACATAACGTTTAGGATTCAGACGAAAATCTTGCAACAAGAGATCTAACTCTCTAGAGGCATTGTTAAGATTATCATATAGCTCTTCATCTTTCACAAGTTTACCAAGTGTTCCGTTTCCGTTTTCAATATTGGCCATTAATGTATTCAAATTGCCCATGGTAGATTCCAAATTTGCCAGTGTACGGCCTAGACCAGCATTATTTAATGAATCTGATAGCTTGGCGAAATTGGATGTCAACTCTTGAAAATTATCTAAAGATTGATTTAATCTACTCTCATTACTACTTAATATTCTATTTAAAACATCGGCACTTTTCTGAAAACTGGCTACTGTACTATTAAGTCCGCTAAGTGTTTGCCTTAAATCATTTTTAGCTCTATCATCCAAAACCTCGTTTACATTCATAAGTAAACTATCTGCATTGGTAACAGCTCCTTCCACTTTTCTCTGCAATGGCGTAAGTTGTTTTTGTACCAATTGGGTAAGTCCCAACTGAATATTACTAGGTAAAGTATCACCAGATACTGCCATTGGCGTACCATCAAAAACGGGTTTTACCTGTATGCCCTTACCCCCAATAATACCTGTATCATATAGTTCTGCAGTACTATGCTTGGAGAAATTGAAATCACTTTTTATAAAAAGTGAAACCAAAAGACTACCACTGTGGTCTTTAAATTTTACATCCGTAACGTTACCTACAACAAAACCGTTTATGGTTACCGGAGTACCTACCTGAAGACCTCCAACTTCTTGATATACAGCATATACAGTTTTTCCATCTTCAAATAATGGCGATGATTTTAAATAGCTAAAGCCTAAAATGAACAACAGTATACCACCTATTACAATGATTCCTGTTTTTATTTCCTGGATAGTTTCAAAAGGATCGATTTTGGGTTAATAAGAGACTGCGTTTAACACATAGGTCTCTAACAAAATTAGAAATAAAATATGGAAGGTACTTACTAATTGATACTAAACCTACTTAAGACTATCTTTAAAAGGTATTCGTTTACCATCTCTATAGGCTACGATGTACGATGTAGTATATCCTTTTGAATCTGCATTGGATTTTAATATTTTCGCTTCTTCTACTGTACTTGCGCTGCCATACACATATCTATACAACCCTTTAAAAGGTTCCTTTTCCACACTAGCCAACCCATTAAAAGAAGAAGAGCGTAATGGAATATTTTTAGCACTGGCCATAATTTGAACTTTATAAACCACATTTGACTTAGCCTCCCTACGAGCAGTAGCCTCATCCCTTCTTTTAGGTTCTTCTATTTTAGAAACAACTGGTTTTCTATTTTCTTTTGCTTCTTCAATTATCTGTGTTGCCGCTTTCTTTTTTGCTTCCACAGGTATCTCTGTTGTCTTAGCAACTATTGGCTCATCCTTTATTTTCTTAGCAACTACTTTTTTCTTTGGCGCAACAGCTTCCTTTTTAGTAACAAGCTCTTCCTTTTTAACTACTTCTGGCTCGGGAGCATCAGGAATAGTATTTATGGAATAATCTGCAACATTGGCCCTCACGTTCTTTTTATAGGTAAGAATGGCGTCTGCAATAGAAGTAGCCATATCATTTTGACCTTTTTTCGAATTTAAATATGCGCCTTCTTCTTTATTGGTTAAAAAACCTGTCTCTACCAATACACTAGGCATAATAGTTTGGTGCAAAACTATAAATCCGGCCTGCTTTACCTTTCTATCGGTCCGCTTTAATTTATTTGAAAAATTATCTTGAATGGCTTTTGCCAAGGCGATACTCTGATCCAAGAACTCTTCTTGCATTATTGTAAGTCCAATAACCGACTCTGGAGAATTGATATCATAACCAGCATACTTTGCCTTATAATCATCCTCCAAATAAATTACGGAGTTCTCTTTCTTTGCAATTTCAAAGTTCTGCTTGTTAGCGTGAAGCCCTAAAACAAACGTTCCTGCACCATGGGCATTTGACGTATGAGAATCACAATGCACAGAAACAAAAAGATCTGCATTCGCCTTATTAGCTATCTGGCCTCGCTCATATAAATCAACAAACGTATCATCGTTACGAGTATAAATAACTTTAATGTCAGGATTTTTCTCAAGAATGGCTCCTGCTTTCAAAACAATGTTCAGGGCAATTTTCTTCTCTAAATACCCATTTCCCATATTACCTGGATCATGCCCGCCATGCCCTGCATCTAGGACAACAATAAACTTATCATCATCACTATCTTCGGTATTATTATTGTGGAAAGAAGATAAAATTAGGGTTAAAAAAACAATAGGAAATAAAAGAAACCGTCGTACGCGCATGTTCACACTGTATTTGTAAGCCTTCATTAATGGTTAAATTTATGGTAACACCCTGTATGGGGAACGAAAAATATATGTAAGTTTGAACTCCGAAAACAAAGCCAAACGGTTACAAAAATAGGATATATAGCCTTGCAATCAAATAAACATTTTTTTCTTTTACTGGTATTGCTATTAGTTGGCACATTCTCCTCACTTGCTCAAGAAGACGGTTTAATACCTCTACCTATTAAAGCAGAAAAGGACACAATTATTGCGCCACTTTTCCCCGACCCTGCAAAAAAAGACAGTATTGCGGGAGATTCCACAACTTTGAAAAAGAAGAACGGAAAGGAACCCCTTCTCCTTGATAAAATTAAATATAAGGCTAAAGACCACGTGCGTCTTAGCCAAAAAGATCAAAAAATATACCTCTACAACGAAGCCGAAATATACTACCAAGATACCGAATTAAAGGCCGGTATAATTATAATGGATTATATTAAAAATGAGGTCTATGCGGGTAGAATTAAAGATTCTTTAGGCAATTACACCCAGCTACCATATTTTAAACAGGGAGATAATGAGATACGCCCTGATAGTATCCGTTTTAATTTTGATAGCCAAAAAGCACTTATTTGGAACTCCAGAACCGAACAACAAGCTGGTTTAGGGCAATTAGGTAGTGATGCCATGAAGGTATACGCCGAAATCACAAAAAAAGAGAACGACTCCGTTTACTTTCTACACGAAGGAAAACTAACAACCTCTTCTGATACCATAAATCCAGATTATTACATCCGCATCAGAAAAGCGAAGTTCGTTCCTAAAAAGAAAGTAATTGCCGGATTCAGCAACCTTTACATTGCAGATGTCCCTACCCCCATAGCACTACCTTTTGCTTATTTTCCATTAACAGTAGGGCGGTCCGCAGGGGTCATGATGCCTACTTTTGGTAACGACCCGGATAGAGGGTATTTTTTACAAAACGGAGGGTATTATGTACCCTTATCGGATTATGCTGATATTACACTTACTGGAGATTTCTATACCAACGGTAGTTATGGTTTTAGAACACAAAGTGTTTACACCAAACGTTATCGTTATCGCGGTAATGTAAACTTTAGATATGAGAACCTGGTAACCAGTCAAAAAGGGTTTGATGACTACAGTAACAGTAAGGTCTGGAATATTCAAGTTTCACACTCGCAAGACACAAAGGCAAGTCCCAATTCGCAATTCTCGGCATCGGTAAATTTAGGAAGTAGTTCCTACTACCAGAACTCATTGAATCAGGTAAACTTACCGCTTACGCAAAACAACAACTTATCCTCATCTATATCGTACTCAAAGACTTTTCCCGCATATCCATCGGTAAATATGAGCCTTACGGCCAGTCATTCTCAGAATACCAGTCCCGCGGCACGGGAAGACCCTACTATAGACAACATACAGATGACGCTACCAACTTTTCAGGCTAGTATGGAACGTATATTTCCATTTGCTAAAAAAGACGGTATAAAAAAGGGGGTGATTCAGAACATTAATTTTCAATATGATGTTAATGCTCGTAACTCACTAACAACCAACGACGAAGATTTTGCTACAGCTGCTATGTTCGACAATGCATTAGTTGGAGCCAAACATAGAATTCCTATTAGTACAAACTTTAAAGTTGCTAAATTCTTTAGCGTTACTATGGGTGGTAGTTATGAGGATGTATGGGCTTTGGAAACCTATACACAACGTTACGAATTAGGTGATGACGGAGCTATAGGTTCCGTAGTGCGAGATACAATTACAGGTTTTGACCGATACAATAAATATAATATGAGTGCCAGTATCGGAACTACCGTTTATGGTACTTTCAACTTTGGAGAAGACAAGAAAATTCAAGCCATACGGCACGTCATGAGACCGTCTTTAAGTTACGGCTACTCCCCTTCCTTTGACCAATTCTATGACGAATACTTGAACAATGATTCCGGTGAAGTTATACAGTACAGTCGTTTTGAGGGCACATTGAACGGAGCACCTAGTTTAGGCAAAAGTAATAGCCTAAGCTTTTCTTTAGCAAACACTTTGGAAGCCAAGGTTACAGATAAGGACTCTACCGCTACGGAGGCAAAAAAGTTCCTATTCTTAGTAACTTCAATATATCTACTGGGTATAATTTTGAATCGGATTCTTTAAAATTAAGTCCACTTAGAATTAATGGAGGTACTACTATTTTGGACAATAAAATGTCTGTCAACTTTTCAGCAGGTTTAGACCCTTACGCTATTGACAATAATGGAAGTAGAATAGAAAAGTTTAATATTGATAACGGAGGAAGTCTATTTAGGTTAACGCAAGCCAATATTAATATAGGTTATTCTATAGACAGCGAAACTTTTGGAAGAAGGAAAGACGACAGGGATAAAGAAAAAGAAGACGAGGCTGGCGCTTACGATTATGTAGCACAAAGTGGCGGTAGAGATGATGACCTTTTTGGTAGAGCAGATAATTTTGATGACCGCCGAAGTGGAGATGACGATATAGAAAAAGATGGCGATATTGAAAACCCTCGTTACGCCACCAAGATTCCGTGGAATTTCCGGCTGGCCTACTCTGCAAGTTATTTTAACTCCGCCCGACAGAACGAATTTAGTAGTCATTCTTTGATGTTCTCCGGTGATATAGAACTGTCTCCTCGTTGGAAAGTGGGAGGGTCTAGTGGTTATGATTTCAAAAACAAAGGTTTCACTCTTACACAGTTACGTTTTGAAAGAGATTTAAAAAGTTTTAGAATGAACTTTAACTGGACGCCTTTTGGACAATACTCCAGATGGTATTACTTTATTGGTATAAAAAGTTCTATCCTCAGTGATTTGAAATGGGAAAACCGAAGTCAAAACTAAAGAGCTAACCAGTTCATATTCTTAAAGAGATTTGCTGTAACATAAGACAGATTTTAGTTTTTCCATTCTACTATATTAACATCAAAACTATAAAACATGAAAAAAATAATTAACACCCCAAATGCACCCGCTCCAATAGGTCCTTATAACCAAGCTATTTTAAGTGGAGATACTTTATACATTTCTGGTCAGATACCTATTGACCCTGCCACAGGCAACCTTGTTGAAGGTGACATATCTAAAGAGACGCGCCAATCTATGGAGAACTTAAAAGCCATACTTACAGCAGCCGATATGACTTTTGAGCACGTGGTAAAAAGTAATATTTTTTTGAACGACATGAACCAGTTTTCGCAAGTAAACGAGGTTTATGGTTCATATTTTAACAGTGAAACAGCTCCTGCTAGAGAAACTGTAGAAGTTGCCAATTTGCCAAAATTCGTAAACGTAGAGATTTCAATGATTGCTGTACGCTAACAAAAAAAAGCAGGCCCTGATTTTTATCAAGGCCTGCTTATATAATATTACAAAGAAGTAAACTTAGATGGTCTTCTTATGAAACTCCATCAAACCTTCTATAGGACGCTGTCTTATAACTCCAACAATTAAATCATTACGTTCTAGCACAGCAATAAGCTCTTCACGAAGGTAATGTGCAATACTACCCACAAAGTTGATCGGTACTTTCGTAGCCAACTCAAACTGCATGATGTAATTATTTACAAACTGTTGAAACCCTTTATCTATTACCCCTTTACAATATGGGTGGTCTTTATTTTCCACTAAAAAGCGAGCAAAAGTAGCTAGATAAGTATTTGGATTAGGCTGCTTGTATAAATTCTCTTTTATAACATCGGCATCTAAATCATACTCCTTATTAAACTTAATACCCAAGTCTTGAGGCATTTTATGAAAATAGTAGTCTCTAATCAACTTTCTACCAAAGAAGTTACCACTACCATCATCCATAGGAATATAACCCAAAGAGGTTACTTTCTGGAACAACTGATGACCATCATAATAACTACAATTAGAACCTGTACCCAAAATACATACAATACCTTGAGAGCCAATTTGTGTAGTTGAGAAAATAGCCGCGTAGGTATCTTCTTTTACATCTGCTTTTGCATTTGGAAAAAACTCCTTAAAAATTTCTCTCAAAAAATTTTTCATGCGGTCAGTACCGCATCCTGCACCGTAAAAATGCAATCTAGAAACCTTTTCTCTATTTTTTGAAAGCTCAAAGTTATTGGCCAATCTATCTTCAATTACCTCTCTTGTCAATACTTCTGGACTCAAACCTAAGGTTTGGGTCATAAACAACTGGTCTCCCTGTTCATCCAAGGCAATCCAATCTGATTTGGTGGCACCACTATCTACAATTAAAATCATAATGTTCGTTTAAAAAAATAATCCTGAAAATAAGCAAAATTTTGCCCACTCTCAGGATTACAATTAGTAATATTTTAAAAAATTACAAACTAGCAACGTGCTGAGCTAAATCTACCATTTTGTTAGAAAAACCAGCTTCGTTATCATACCAGCAAATTAATTTAAAGAACTTAGAGTTCAATTCAATACCAGCACCGGCGTCAAAAATACTTGTACGTTTATCACTTACGAAATCTTGAGAAACAAGAGCCTCTTCAGTATAACCTAATATACCTTTCAACTCGCCTTCAGAAGCCGCTTTGAACGCTTTTTTGATTTCTTCGTAAGAAGTTTCTTTTTCAAGACGAACAGTTAAATCTACTACAGAAACATCTGCAGTTGGTACTCTAAAAGCCATACCTGTAAGTTTTCCTTCTAATGCAGGAATTACTTTAGTTACCGCTTTAGCTGCACCAGTAGATGCAGGTATAATGTTTAACATTGCACTTCTACCACCTCTCCAGTCTTTTCTAGAAGGACCATCAACTGTCATTTGCGTTGCAGTAGTGGCGTGAACTGTAGTCATCAATGCCTCTTCAATACCAAAGTTATCGTTCAATACCTTAGCCATTGGAGCTAAACAGTTAGTAGTACAAGATGCGTTAGAAACGATAGTGTTAGAAGCTTTCACATCTTTATGGTTAACACCCATTACAAACATTGGTGCATCTTTAGATGGAGCAGATATAACAACTTTTTTAGCACCACCATCTATATGGTATTGTGCCATTTCCAAAGTTGTGAAAATACCAGTACATTCAGCAACTATTTCAGCGCCAACTGCATCCCACTTAATACTTTTAGGATCACGTTCTGCTGTAATTCTTACTGTTTTACCGTTAACGATCAAGTGACCATCTTTTACATCAACAGTACCTTCAAATTTTCCATGTACGGAATCATACTTTAAAAGGTAAGCCAAGTGCTCAACATCCAACAAATCGTTGATCGCTACAACATCAACACCTTCTCTTCTTACAGTTTCTCTGAAGACTAATCTTCCGATACGACCGAATCCGTTAATTCCTATTTTTAAATCTGACATGCTCTTTTGTTTTGAATTAAATTATGTTGTCATTATTTCTGATACTCTAATAAGCTCCTTATCAATTTTCGTATGACCCTTTATAGCCTTACTGATAGGAGTTAATATAATCTTGTTGTTCTGAATACCCACCATGAAATTGGTCTGGCCTTCCAACAAACTTTCTACTGCTTTTACTCCCATTCTACTGGCCAACACCCTATCATAACAAGATGGAGCACCACCACGCTGCATGTGACCGAGTACGGAGACCCTTACATCATATATAGGTAAATGTTCTTCTACATATTCCTTAAGTTCAAAGACACTCTTTCCTATCTTATCACCTTCTGCAACAACTACGATACTGGAAGATTTTCCTGACTTCTTACTGCGTTTTAAGGACTCAAGCAAACGCTCAAGACCCCGATTGGCCTCTGGAATCAGAATTTCTTCTGCACCTGCACCAACACCAACGTTCAAAGCAATATGACCTACATCTCTACCCATAACTTCTACGAAGAAAAGTCGATTATGGGAACTGGCCGTATCTCTAATCTTATCTATTACTTCTACTACCGTATTCATGGCCGTATCAAAGCCTACCGTATTAGATGTACCAAATATATCGTTATCAATTGTACTTATGGAATACCTATTATTGGAAAGTGATATTCTTGATTAAACATCATGGCACCGGTAAAACTCCCGTCGCCCCCTATTACAACAAATGCATCAATACCTTCTGCTTGCAATTGCTCATAGGCCTTCTTTCTACCTTCTGGAGTTCTAAAGTCGTCACAACGGGCAGATTTAAGAATCGTACCACCCTTATTAATTATGTTGTTAACGCTTCTTGCGTCCATTGGCTTAAAATCCCCTTCGATCATGCCTTGGTATCCTCTATAGATACCTACACAATCTACTTTCATGTAGGCGCAAGTTCTAACCACGGAGCGTATTGCTGCATTCATGCCGGGGGAATCTCCACCAGAGGTTAAAACACCTATTTTTTTTATTTCTGAAGCCATTGAAAAAAAACTAAGTCGCAAAACTAACAAACTTATTTGAATTCCAACTGTGTTAGGCGTCTAAATTAACATGATGATAACTTAGCACACATTTTCTTAATAATTATATTTAATTATAACAATTTTACCATTACATACCCTAAAAATTAAGAATATCATAAAATGGGTGTTTATTGAAAAACAGTGCTTTTATAGTCAATTTTTGAGACTTTTTAGAAAGTTCACCACCCTATCTGAAGATGTTTTTTTCAAGAAGTTCCGTTATAACTGGTTTTACTTTAACCGTTTATCTTTGGGATAGAACTTTAATAAACTATCCCTACCCATTACCGAACTTGGGACTTCGTTGGGTTCTGGAAGTTTTTTCTTTGGCTCCTCCTTTTTCATGATGGTCTGAAAAAGTTCTCTAAAACTATTAAAATCTACTTCATAGGAGATACCTACACCTTGAGTATACCCCAATCTATCTGCTAAATATTCCTGTATTTCATTTTCTCTGTTGAAAAACTTTGCACTTAATGTTCCTTCTTCATTTAACAACAGTTGAATTTCAAAGTCACCGGCAACAACTGTTTCCGTTGTTCCTCCAACCGGAACCCCCACTTTACCGTTAAATAGTAAACGATCACTTATCTGTGTAGATACGGTTACCCCTATCCTATTTTCAGTTTGATAATCTGCGCTTCTATCTAAAATACCCTGCTCATAAGAAAGGCCAAGATTAAACTTTTCATTTTCACCCAAAACTTGATTCAACAATCCCGATGCCGATTGCAACAAGTTACCCGTGAGCGCTTGCTGGTCAATACCTGTCTGGTCATTTACAAACGAACCCTGTGCTAATAAGAATAATGCATTCCGTTCTTCTACAGTTGGATCCTGAAGGCGATATTCCAACTCAGACTGCACAATAGAATTGGTTCCTGGAAAATCAATATTAAATTCAATATCAGGACTTTCAAGGTCATCAGTGAGCTTAATAACTACTTCCGTAGGTATTCGCCTAGTATAACCAGGATTATCCAACAGTGGAGCCGGGTTTGCATTTAAAGCATACACCGCTTCAAGATCTAACGTAGCTTTTAGAGGTTCACGATCCCAAACAATGGTTCCCCAGGTTTTACCTGAAAAGTTTTATTGATAACCCCACCAAACTTGTAATTGTATTGACCTTCCACAACAACAAAATCACCATACATTTCAAAAGCACCACGGGTATTTATACGAATCAATAAAATCCCTACTCCACTACCCCTTAAAGAACTTCCTGTCTTGGTATCCGTTACAATCTCTACTTCTGCATCTGGGGTAACATCTAAATCAAAAGTAAGCTCTACACCTTGGAACCCATCTAGAACACGCTCCTCTTCTACATGGTTTAGCTCATTCTTTTCAACAAAATTGATAAAAGAATAATCTCCTATGGAAGCCACATCGCTTAACGGAATCTTCAAAGAGGTTCCCTTAGCTGTTTTTCCTTCTACCTTAATGTTCAATGCTTTTGTAGGCCCAAAAATCCTTCCTTTTCCATCTAAATAACCAGTTCCATAATAAAGAACCTCTTCTTCAAAATCAGTATTTAAGATTAGAAAACCATTGTCTTTTGTATCAACATTCAAATCAAGAAGCCAATTATGAAAGAAGGAATGACTAATGGTACCATCTAAAACTGCCTTTGTATTCTTGGCTACATCAGTAACTTTAATCTGATCAAAATCAAAAGTTTGTTTACTAAGGTTCACCCTAGAATTGGCAGCAAAATTATAATCTACATTCAAATATGGCACACCCAATCCCGCTTTATCCAAAGTTAAAACACCGCTAAAATCCGGGTTATCTACCGAACCTTGAATCCGTGCATTACCACTAACAAAACCACGTATATTACTAATAATATTCTCCCCTAAAGGAGCAAATGGCTCTAAATTAAACTTATCTAAACTAACCAACAGGTCAGCCTTGGGCATATCCTCCTTATTATTTATGTTTCCAACAACGCTTAGCTTTTCAATACCTTTGTCAGTAATTTGGGAATTTACGGCAAACTCCGTCAAATCTTTATTACCCACAATACCCACCGTTAAGTCTCCCAAACGCATGTCATTAATAGAGAAGTCATCTACCGCAAGATTAGAGGACGGTAAATAAATATTGTCTTTCTGGAGAATATTAAGCGTACCGTTCACCTCGCCTTGTAACCTAAGGCTATCTATTGCCGGTGTTATTTTATTAAGCGAAACAATCTTAAACTCAAGTTGTAAATCTTTATATGTAGAATCTGCCAATTGCCCTTTTAGCCTTATCTGCTCCTGAGCGCTGTTGTTCATTACAATCTCCCGAATATCAATACTATCCAGTGTACGATTAATGACAACTTTATTCTTGTTATCCCCATCTTTATTAAGAACCCATTTGTTCCCCTTAAAGTTTATATCGGACGTTTTCAAACCTATTACCGATTTGTTGTCTTTATTAAATGTATGGTAGAAGTTTAGGTTGTAACTATCATTTAAATCACTTCCTCCTTTAAATTCCGTTCTAAAGAATAAGGTATCTTTTAGGGTCGTGTTTATTAGGTTAAAATCCTTTACATCATAATAATTTGTAGAGAGATCACCAACCGAAATATACGTATTGAATAACGGGTTTTTATTATCTATTTTAACATCAATATTATCCGCTTCATTTCCAAATGCAACTATACTAGGCGATTTGAAGTTTAATTTAAAATCCCCTTCGTCGGCTACTATATTTCCTTTTATAAAGGTATTTGGGTCAAATTTTACCTCAGGAAAAAAGACGTCTACAATCTTATTATAAATCTTAAAATTAAACGCAAGAGTCTGACCGCCAGAAATATTAAAAGGCCTATAGTTGGTATAAATACTACCCAAAGAGTTCTGAACCAATCTTCCGAGTTCAGCAACCCTAAAGCGGCCTTTCATATACCCCGTAATAATGTCCGGAGAGTTAATATCTATTACCCTAACCCCATTATCCTCAAAAGTGGAGGATACCTTAAAATCTTCAAAATAATAGGTGTCATTCTTATTCTGAAATATGGTCTTTGTAAACTTGACATCACCCACAAGATTATCCAATGTGTTTCCGGTAACATCCATATTTACATTCCCCTTAAAAATGGAAATGCTGTCTTTAATAAAGTTCAACTTATTTAAATCTGCATAGTCTACGGAAGCAATAAAATTGAAATCATTACGGTCCTCTCCAAAATCTGCAAGTCCTTTAAAACTAAACTTAACATTTTCATCATTGCTCAACAGCGTACCATCAAACAACTGTTCTTTTAATATTCCCGAGACCTTTAGGTCATTGTACTCATAATTATTGAATTCTATGGAGTACACCTCTCCAATAACCTCCGTATTTAAAGTCTCTTGAACAAATCCTTTTCCTTCTACATTAAAATCCAAAGAGGTCTTACCTAGTCTATTGTTCTCAGTAAAATCTCCTAAATCAAAATCTATTAGAGACACAAAACCTTTGTACTTTGCATTATCTATATTATTGATGTCCGAAAGCGTCAAATCTGCATAACTACTACCAATTGCAGTATTCAAGTTTACCTTGGCATCTATAGAATTCTCCGTAATAACCGTATTACCACGAATGGTAAATTGCCCTAATTTTTGAAATGAAGAAGGCAGGGATTTACCCAAAATATTAGGCATTAACGAGCGTAACTCATAGTAACTAGAGGTTACGTTTTTCATATCGGCATGCATAACAAAGGGCTTCTTCCGAACAAAAAGGTTTTTAAAATTGAAGTCTCCTCTTATTCCCGTGTTATCGGACTGTAGAAAAAGTTCATCGGCATTTAAATCATTTAAAACACCACTTACTTTGGATGAAAAATTAACCGTCTTTCCTTTCCCGAACTGGTCATAAAGTAGGTTGATTTCATCAAAAGCAACCTCTGACTCTACGAACTCCGCTTTTAAATTCACTTTATTTAAAAAGTCAGCAAAATCTTTTCGTTCATAATCAAAAACCAAATCCCCTTTTAACTTAGAGCCTTCGGTCTTTATTCGCAACGAGTCAAAACGCATCTGCTGCTTGGTATACTTAAAGTCCGTAGCCATCTGCTTTACATTGATGCCCCGCTGACTATTAAAAGCCATAGAATTTATCTTGGCCGATACTTGTGGACCTAAGATTTGGAAATCCGTAGCTCCAATATTTAGCTCTTCAAAATCCAACAAAAGTTCATTTTCGAAATTTTCATCAATTAATCGGAAATTACTATTAGAAATTTGGACATCAGAAGACGAGAAAAAGAAAGGGTCCGTACTATAGGTTTCCGAGGTTTTCCATCATCAAATTTATCAATGAAAACCTCAAGATTCGTGTTCCTATTGTCTAAATAGGTTTTTAGTTTAAAATCAAGTTCATCAATTTTAATATCGCCAAATTCCAGTTTACCCTTACTTAGATTACGAACACTTAGAATAGAGGTAGTAAGCTTGTTTACGTAGAAAATAGTATCCTTTTGGTAATCCTCAATATAAATACCTTCAAGATTAGTATCCCAAGTAATTAAGGAAATACGAAGTTTATCTATATTAATATTTGTGCCAAAATCCTTATTGATCGTCGTGTCAGTAGCATACTTAGCAAAACTGGTCTGAACGAATGGCAACGAAAGGATGACCGTACCTAAAATACAGATCAGCACGAGTACCATCATGGTTCTAATCAGTATTTTTCTAAGTTTTTTGATAGGTCTTTATGTTTTACCTTTGCGATGTCAATTTTTATTCCAAACTCGGTGAAAAACGAAACTATTTATATTCTTGCTATAGAATCTTCTTGCGACGACACTTCTGCTGCTATTTTAAGCAATAAAAAAGTGCTCAGTAATGTAACGGCCACACAAAAAATTCACGAGGAATATGGGGGTGTTGTACCTGAACTTGCCTCACGGGCTCACCAACAAAACATTGTTCCTGTAGTACACCAAGCTTTGGATAAAGCAAATATCGACAAAAAACTAGTATCTGCCATAGCTTTTACACGCGGTCCTGGATTGATGGGTTCACTTCTTGTTGGAACCTCGTTCGCAAAGTCACTTTCGTTGGGTCTTAACGTCCCCCTCTAATTGAGGTAAATCATATGCAAGCGCACATCTTGGCCCACTTTATTGAAGGGCAACCAGATGGTACTCCGGAGTTTCCTTTTTTAGCAATGACCATAAGCGGTGGTCACACGCAAATTGTATTGGTCAGAGATTATTTTGACATGGAAATATTAGGTGAAACCCTAGATGACGCTGTGGGCGAAGCATATGATAAAAGCGCCAAAATTTTAGGACTGCCCTACATGGCGGCCCATTGGTAGATAAATACGCACAAGAAGGAAACCCCAAAGCCTTTCTTTTTCCTAAACCAAAGGTTGATGGACTAAACTTTAGCTTTAGTGGTTTAAAAACAAGCATTTTATACTTTGTGCAAAGGGAAACCGCGAAGAATCCTGATTTTGTTAAAGAAAACCTAAAAGACATCTGCGCATCCATCCAAAAAACAATCATCAATATTTTGATGGACAAACTTAAAAAAGCAGTTGAACAGACCGGAATTACTCAAATAGCTATTGGTGGTGGTGTAAGTGCTAATTCAGGCATTAGAAATGCACTTAAAATTGCCGAAAAAAATAGAGGTTGGAAAACTTTTATTCCAAAATTTGAATACTGTACAGATAATGCGGCTATGATCGGTATTGTTGGCCTCCTTAAATACCAACAAAACAAATTTGCAAAACAAGACGTTTCCGCCAAGCCTCGTTACGTTGTATCTTCCAAATAAATGGATGTTGGAATTTAAATCCCTGATTCTTTTGTAAATTTCTACCGTTCAAAATTGTTTAAAACTTTACCCTATGCAACTATTTTATAATCCGGATTTAGACAAGAGTATTTCTCAATTTACCTTCTCCCAAGAAGAAAGCAGACATATTGTAAAAGTACTGCGTAAAAAGGAGGGTGATATACTGCATATTACAAACGGAAAAGGCTATATTTTTGAATCTGAAATTTTACTCCCAGATCAAAAGAGATGCAAAGCCCAGATTGTCTCCACCAAGAAAAAACATGCAAAAGCCCATTGGTTGCACATTGTAGTGGCGCCAACCAAAAATAATGACAGGTTTGAATGGTTTCTAGAAAAAGCCACAGAAATAGGCGTGAATGAGATTACTCCTATATTTTGCGATAGATCAGAAAGAAAAGTAATAAAAAAAGAACGATTGGAAAAGGTGATTCAATCTGCTATGAAACAAAGCTTGCGTACCTACTTGCCCAGACTTAATGATGCCATTTCTTTTAAGGACTTTATGGAACAGGAACAAAACGGACTTTTATTCATCGCACATTGTGAAGAGGAAGAGAAAGTAGATTTAAAACGAAGAGTAGCACCTGATAAAGATATTACCATTCTGATTGGTCCAGAAGGTGATTTTTCACAAAATGAAATCAGTAACGCTTACGAGAAAGGCTTTCTACCTGTTTCTTTAGGCGAATACCGTCTTCGTACTGAAACAGCAGCAATAGTAGCCTGTACAACCGTAAATATGATTAACAACGGGTAGTATTGTAATTAGCTATCTAAGGAGTTTTGTTTTAGTGGCCGCGGTGATATCATACGCTTCAGTTTCCATCAAAATAATAAGATTTAGTTTTTCATCTTTTTTAACTTCAGTAGGTATTTTCATAGAAGATATTCCCTCCAAACCTTTGATTGCAATTCTCTTTTCCGCAACCACAATATTGCTGTTTGTTAACGTTTTGTTTCTGTTCTCTCCTCGTTTCACCTCTGTAATCCGCTAATCCAGAACCAATACAGCTCGGAAATTTTTTTTTGCAATAGCGCCGTTAAGCTTATAATTAAAGAATACAGATTCCTTTTCCACCTTCACATTACTTAGGGTTATCCTATTCTCTGCTTTAATAGCCCCGTATTCCACTATTGCTGCTTTCATTTTAACAGCACTAGACCCTACAAAATGGGCTTTGCCGTTTACGACTACCTGAGGTGTATAATTACTTCTATTTTTAAATTTGATGTTATACTTGCGTTGTTTTTCTGCATACACAGGATTGCTAAATGGGTCTTTCCAACCTATATAATTCCAGTAATCTACATGATAAGACAAGGCATAGACCGAATTTCTGTAATCATCTTTTGCCTGCTGAAGCAATGCGTCAGCTGGCGGACAACTAGAACAACCTTGTGAAGTAAAAAGCTCTAAAACCACAATAGGCGCGTTATCCTCAGAAGCTGTTGGTGTTTTTTCTTTTTTCAACTTAAAATCAATTTTGAAAGCCATAGTTACACCACCAATTAAAACAATACAAACAAGAGCAATTCGTTTCCCCACCATAATTCATACATTTGAGTTATTATTATTTAGTTCGCGCACAGATGAAACAACTTACGTATTGCTTAACAATTTTAACATGGTTACAGCACAACTACAGGCGCAAGAAGTAGCCATTTTAAAATATAATGGCGGAGGAGATTGGTACGCCAACCCTACTGCTCTACCTAACCTCATTAAGTTTTGTAATGAAAACGCAGGTACTGAAATAAACGAAAAGCCACAAACTGTAGAAGTAGGCAGTAGTACTATTTTTCAATATCCTTTTCTACATATGACCGGTCATGGCAACGTAGTTTTTTCTGACGAGGAAGCAGAAAATCTAAGAACCTACCTCTTTTCTGGCGGATTTTTACACATTGACGATAACTACGGTATGGCTCCTTACCTAAAAAAAACACTAGAAAAGGCTTTCCCTAATAATACTTTAGAAGAACTAGGAAGCGACCACCCTATTTTTAAAGTGGTTTTCAAATTTCCAGAAGGTGTACCCAAAATTCATGAACATGATGGCAAACGTCCTCAGGCCTTGGGTCTTTTTCATGAAAATAGACTTATTCTGTTATTTACAACAGAAAGTGACCTAGGCGATGGCTGGGAAGACCCATCAGTACACAATGACCCTAAAGAAATAAGAACCAAGGCGTTGCAAATGGGCACCAACATTATGGTTTATGCCTTTAAAAACTAACCTAAAACCAAAAATTAAGCTAATAATGAACGCAAAAACGATTAGTCAAGGAATTTTACGCTCAGTGGGGATTATACTTGGTATTGTTCTCTTGCTTTATTTTCTATGGATGATTCAGTCCGTTATAGCATATTTAGCAATAGCAGCAGTAACAGCACTCATAGGAAGGCCTGTTGTCTTTTTCCTAAGACGCAAATTAAAACTACCAAACACCTTGGCAGTTATAATTACAATGGTACTGATGGTAAGTGTTTTAGCTGGGATTATAGCTCTATTTGTACCCTTATTAACTGAACAAGGTAAAAACCTTTCTTTACTGGATATAGACCAACTGAAGCTTAACCTGGACTCCTTACATGATCAAATTGTTAGTTTTATAGGCACAGCCCCTAATGTAGTGGATGAAATTATTGAAGAAACCGATTTTGAAAAGACCATTGTAGATAGCCTGAATATAGGATTTATACCAAATTTTCTTAACTCGTTTTTAGATGTACTTAGCACAGCTAGTATTGGCCTATTTTCTGTCTTATTCATCTCCTTTTTCTTTTTAAAGGATAGCAATCTTTTACAAAGTGGCATCTTAGCTTTTGTAAGTAGTGACAGCGAAAAAAGAACCGTACATTCTATTGATAAAATCAATAATTTACTATCCAGATATTTTGTTGGACTGCTTCTTCAAATTTTTATTCTGTTCGTAATTTACACCATAACACTGTTCATTGTTGGCATTGAAAATGCTATAGTAATTGCCTTCTTATGTGCACTGTTTAACATCATTCCATATATAGGTCCGATCATTGGCGCGGTGATCATGGTGGTACTCACAATGACCAGTAATTTAGGGATGGATTTTAGCACCGTTATTTTACCAAAAGCAGGGTACGTTTTAATAGGATTAGCCGTTGGACAATTAATAGATAATTTCTTTTCTCAACCCCTTATTTTTTCAAATAGCGTGAAGTCTCATCCGTTAGAAATTTTTCTAATTATTATCATTGCCGGCTTACTCTTTGGTGTAGTAGGAATGGTCGTTGCCGTACCCGGATATACAGCAATTAAGGTGATTTTAAAGGAGTTTTTATCCGAAAACAAGCTTGTTAAGTCGCTCACAAAAAGTTTATAGTTTTAGTTTGAATAAAAATATACTACATACTGGTGTACAGAATTTTATGTCAAAAAATTTGAATACTGACATCATGTCAGTATTACTAAAAAAACCTATTTTTGAGGAAATTTCCAACCGCGAACTTACCGAGCAGTTAGAAGCTCGTAAAAAGTGCGAAAAAAAACTTCCTACTTGGTTCGCATCATCAAACATCTACTACCCCAACAAGTTAAATATTGAACAAACCTCTTCCGAAATCACAGCTCAATATAAAGCCGAATTAGTTAGCGGGAAATCACTTGTAGATGTCACCGGAGGACTAGGTGTAGATAGCTACTTTTTTAGCCAGAAAATAGACCAAGTTCACCACTGCGAATTAGACCAGAATCTTTCTGAAATTGCGGCTCATAATTTCAAAATTCTGGTGTTGACAATGTGAATACTCATGCAGAAAACGGATTGGATTTTATCAAAAATTCCAAATCGGAATTTGATTGGATTTATATTGACCCTTCCAGACGAGACAATTTAAAACAACGTGTTTTTTTCTTATCAGATTGCTTACCAAATGTGGTAGAAAATCTGGTCCTTCTTTTTTCTAAATCTAAAAATATACTCATAAAAACGGCTCCACTTTTGGATATTACCGCTGGAATAAATGAGTTAAAATATATAAAGGAAATTCATGTTGTGGCCATAAATAATGACGTGAAAGAAGTGCTATATATTTTACAAAGAGATTACACCGGAAGCATCGCCATTAAAACAATAAACAAAACCTCACAACAAGATCAGGTCTTTGATTTTAAATTAGAATCTGAAAAAGAGGCTGTTTCTCAATTTTCAGAACCACTCACCTATCTCTACGAACCTAATGCAGCTGTTTTGAAATCCGGAGCGTTCAAAATTTTAGGCAAGGCGCTCCAATTGAAAAAACTGCACGTAAACACTCATTTATACACCTCAAACCATCTCATAAACTTTCCTGGACGAAGGTTTAAAATTGAAAGTATACTCCCCTACAACAAAGCTTCTCTCAAAAAGGCAGGAATCAAAAATGCCAATGTTACTACCCGGAACTTTCCAGAGAGCGTAGCTACCATAAGAAAGAAGATGAAAATTAAAGATGGTGGGCAGATTTATCTATTTTTCACAAAAAACCTTGCCGAAAACGTTGTAGTTCTACGATGTTTCAAAGTATAAATAACACTTAATCGATACTTTTTGTTTGATTTTGTTAGTTTTAATTTTGAAATTTTTATAAAGTTTTCAACTTTTACGACTAGGTATACAAAATTCTACAAAAGAGTTGAACCTTTGTAATCATCAGGCTGTCAACCTTAAGAAAAACTTAAAAATAGTGCTTCATGTTAAACTCGGTGATATTCCGTTCTGAATTCTACTAATATCATATCAAAAAAAATACCTTACTTTTTTTTCCATAATTATATTATCGTTACTTTTATTTTTGATTTCCTTAACAGTTTCTACAATTATTGGGGATTTCATATTAATAAACTAACAAACAACACTCACACTATGAACCAAAAACGCGATTACAAATCGTTAAGGTCCAAGAGTAAAATTTCTACTCTAGGCATTGGGCTTTTTTCAATGATGATTTGCGCTGGGCCACAAACCGCCTTTGCAAATTCAAGTTCAGACCTTAAAATTGAGGTTAAGGACATTTTTCAAACTACTGTATCTGGAATAGTTTTAGACAGTGGTGGTATTCCACTGCCTGGAGCAAATGTTGTGGTCAAAGGAACCACCAACGGAACTCAAACAGATTTTGATGGTAATTTTACATTAGAAGTAGAAGATGATGCTATCCTAGTTATAAGTTACCTAGGTTTCGTTACAAAAGAGGTTGCCGTTGACGGACAATCTACTATCAACATTACATTGGCTGATGATGCAGCTGCGCTAGACGAAGTTATCGTAACTGGTTACCAAACGGAAACCAAACGAGAAACTACAGCTGCAGTTTCTATCGTAAAAGCAGAAGAACTGGCTGCAATTCCTTCTGGTAACGTAGAACAACAATTACAAGGTAGAGTTGCCGGTGTAACCGTTATCACTAATGGTCAATAGGAACTACGAGCCAAATTAGAATTCGTGGTTTTGGTGCTTTTGGAGGTAACGAGCCTTTATACGTGGTTGATGGACTACCTGTATCAAACACAGAATTCTTAAACCCGGATGATATTGAGACCACAACGGTCTTAAAAGATGCTGCCGCTGCTTCTATATATGGAGCAAGAGCTGCTAACGGTGTTGTAGTATACACTACAAAGCAAGGTAAAAGAGGAAAGCGCAAAACTGAAATGACAGTAAATATATCTAGTGGTGTTACCGACCCTAATGTTGGCGGAGCACTAGAAATATTAAGTCCTCAAGATCAAGCAAGGTATACCCACATAGCGTATGAAAATGATGCAGCTGTGAGTGGTGACCCTGTTGACTACAGGCATCCACAATATGGCTCAAATGCTATTGCCACTCTCCCTGACTATTTATATGCAGACGGAGTGAGCGGAGCATCTGCTAGTAAGGTGAATCTTGCCCAGATACAATCTAACTATGAGAATGATCCTGATAACACGTTTTTAATAAAGCCAAACCTTGCAGGTACTAATTGGTATAAGGAAATTACTAGAATTGCTCCTATTAGCAGGTTTTCTGTAGGCTTTGATGGTGGAACTGACAATGGTAGATTTTATTCTGGTATCTCCGGACAAAACCAATCAGGTATTTTACTTGAAAACGAATTTGTACGTTACACAGCTCGTTTTAACTCAGAATGGGACATAGCTCCTTGGTTGAGTATTGGTGAAAATTTCCAAGCCACTTATCGTTCTGTAACAGGAGGATTCGGAGGTAACGGGGGTATCGGAGGAGCAAATTCAGAATCTGTTATTCTGTCTGCAATACGTATGCCTTCTATTATTCCAGTATATGATGAGTTTGGCAGTTTCGCTAGTACCAAAGCTGCTGGTTTTGGTAACGCTCGTAACCCTGTTCGCGTTTTAAAAAATGATAACGGAGATGATAAGGCTTATGCTGTTGGAGGAACAGGAAACATATATGTTCTCTTAAAACCTGTTGATGGTTTAACTATTAGATCAAGTCTTGGAGGAACCTATTCTAATTCTCATTATAATTCCTATTCCTACAAGTATTTAGGAGATTCTGAACCACAAGCAAGTAATGGTTACAGTGAAGGTAGCAACTACTTCTTTAATTGGACTTTTACCAACACTGCTAGTTATGACAAATTGTTTGGCAAGCACCGCGTAAAAGCTTTAGCTGGTATAGAAGCATTGAATACTGGTGTAGGAAGATCTATAAATGGTTCTGGTATTAATCCGTTTTCTACAGATCTTGATTTTCAAAGTTTAAGTGTAGTTCAAAGTCCTGTTGTTAATAGCAGCCAATTTAAAGGGGTGAACTTTTATTCTTTGTTTGGTAAGTTAGATTACAGTTTTAACGATAAGTATTACATTACAGGTGTTCTACGTCGTGATGGATCATCTCGTTTTGGAGAAAACAATCGTTATGGTGTGTTTCCTGCGGTGTCTGGAGCATGGCGTGTAATTGCTGAATCTTTTATGCAGGATCAAGATGTTGTTAGCGACTTAAAATTTCGTGCTGGTTGGGGGCAAATGGGTAACTCTAACAACGTAGACCCAAATAACCAATATTCACTTTATGCATCTGACAGAGGAAATACATTTTATCAGACATTAGGTCAATCCTCTGGTACCAGTGAAGGTTTTGCAGCAAGCCGTATTGGAAACCCTGATGCCAAATGGGAGACAAGTACTACGTTGAATATAGGTTTTGACGCAAGTTTCTTTAATAATAAACTAGAATTTATTTTTGATTGGTGGCAGAAAGACACAGAAGATCTTCTTTACCAATTACCTTTACCAGGCGTTACTGGAAACTATGCATCTGCTCCTTCAGTAAACATTGCTTCAATGTCTAACAAAGGTGTTGATTTTGAAATAATAGGTAGAGGTAACTTTACTGAGGATTTCTCTTTTGAAGCACGAGTAACCGCTGCTTTCCTTACCAATAAAATAGAAGCACTGGCTCCAGGTCTTGACTTTTTTGACGGTCCTTCTGTTAGAGATATCGTAGCTACAAGAAATGCAGTAGGTCATTCACTTTCTTCTTTTTATGGATACAATGTAACCGGTTATTTTAATAGTCAAGCTGAACTGGATGCAAGTGTAGATGTTGTGCGTGATGATGCCGGTGTTCCTGTTTTAAATCAAGCTGGTGAAACTACCGTTGCTTTAGATGATAATGGAGATCCAATAGATGCACAAGCTGGTCAAGGTTTGGGGCGTTTTAAATATGAAGATGTAAATGGCGATGGAAGAATAACTGCAGATGACCGTAAATTCCTTGGTAGTCCTGTACCTGATTTTGCTGGTGGTTTAACACTTAACTTTAAATACAAAAAACTAGAGTTCGAAACCTACTGGTACACATCAATTGGTAATGAAATCTGGAACCAAACTAAATGGTATACTGATTTTTATGGCGTATTTGAAGGTTCTGCAAAAGGACCCGCTGCTTTTAATTCTTGGACTCCAGAATTAGGAAACAACGCTCAAGTACCAAGATGGGAAAGTGCTTCTAATTTTAGTACTAACGGTGTGGGTAACTCCTGGTATGTAGAAGATGGCAGCTATCTTAGATTGCAAAGACTTTCTTTTTCTTATGATTTTAGAGGAGACCTTACCGATAAATTAGGCTTGACTAAACTTAAAATTGGTCTTTCTGCCAACAATATATGGACATATACAAACTATAGCGGTATTGACCCCGGTGTTGGTGGTGGTGCAGATACCAACTTTGGTATTGATATAGGTAACTATCCTGTAGGCCCTCAGTATATGATTAATTTTGAAATTGGAATTTAATTCGTTTACAAGAAGCTTGTAAAGAATATCTGTTACAAATCGCATTTTAAAAATATAATATGAAAACAAATAAGAATTCAAAAAAGCTGGCTGTAGCTATGGTCGCACTGCTCGCGTTAGGCGTGTCCTGTAGTGATGAGTTTTTGGAAATAGCCCCAACGGGTTCCTTAGCTGATGCTCAAGTAAGTACGAGTGAAGGCCTTGACGGTCTTTTAATTGGTGCCTATTCAATGATTAATGGAAAGCTAAACGTACCAAACGAACGTGGTGGTGCTCCTAACCACTGGCTTGTAGGATCAATACTAGGTGGAGATGCCAATAAAGGAACTGACCCTGGAGATGGCGCTACATTGGCCACTTTCCAGAGGTTTCAGGCAGATCCAACTTTTGCAGAAGTTAATGTATTGTGGCAATCACGTTACGAGGGAGTCAGTAGATGTAATACGGTTTTGAGTACTGTTGCTAAAAGCAGTGAATCACTTCCTGCGGAAAAAGTAACCGAGGTTAGTGCTCAAGCTAGAATGTTACGCGGTCATTTTTATTTTGACCTAAAGAAAAACTTCAATAATATTGTTGTTTTTGATGAAACGGTACTCCCTACGGATATTGTTCTAATAGCAAATGATGGTGATGCTTGGGCACTGATTGAAGCTGATTTTCAATATGCTTATGATAATCTTCCTGAGACCACAGATGCGGGCAGAGTAAATAAATGGGCCGCGGCATCTTATATGGCTAAGGCCAAATTATATCAAAAGAAGTATGCAGAAGCCAAAACATGGTTTGATGATGTCATTGCTAATGGTGTTGCCTGTAATGGTGAGAAGTACGCTCTTCTTGATGACTATTCAAAAGTGTTTAATGCTGCATTTGATAATCACGCTGAAGCTATTATGGATGTTGAATCTTCTAATGAAACAGGAAGTGTAAACAACTCTAACTGGTTTGATGATTTAAACTATCCTTACCTTACCGGTAATGAAGGTCCTGGTGATTGCTGTGGATTTTTTCAGCCTAGCTTTGAATTAGCTAATTCGTTTAGAACTGGTGCTGATGGACTCCCTTTACTGGATAAATCATATAACCTCCCCGCTAATGAGGTGAAAAATGATATGGATATTGCTTCTACGGAGCCATTTACTCCAGATGCTGGTCCATTAGATCCAAGAATCGACTTTTCAATAGGTAGAAGAGATATCCCATATTTAGGATGGAAACCTCACCAGGTCAAGCTTGGATAAGAGTACAGGCTTATGGTGGTCCTTATTCCCCTAAAAAGTTTGTCTACTATGCTGACCAAGAAGGCACACTTACCGATGCCAGTTCATGGACACGTGGTTATGCCACTATGAACTACCCAATCATCCGTTTTGCTGATGTGCTGCTTATGGCTGCTGAAGCAGAAATAGAAGCAGGAACATTGGAAAATGCAAGAACCTATGTAAATATGGTACGCGCTAGAGCAGCTAAATCTGAATTTTGGATTAAAAACGAAGATGGATCTGATGCAGCTAATTATGTTATTGAGGAATACCCTGCTGCTCAATTTGCTAGCAAAGAATCTGCTACAGAAGCAGTTCGCTTTGAAAGAAAACTTGAATTATCAGGTGAAGGGCATCGTTTCTTTGACTTAGTTCGTTGGGGCGTTGCTGCGGAAGAAATCAATGACTACCTTGATTATGAGGTTCAAAAATTAACACAAGCTTACTCTGGAGCTAGGTTTACTGCAGGCAAAGATGAGTACAGAGCTATTCCTCAAACACAGCTTGATTTACAGTAAGGTGTATTAAAGCAAAATCCTGGTTATTAATTCATAAGTACCTTACTTAAAAAAGCTGCTCTAACGAGCAGCTTTTTTTGTTTATATTCAAACCTTCTTGCATATTTGTAGACTACCATATTCCAAGTGTCAAATGAAATTAAAAAACTCGTTCCCAACAACACTATTTTTTGTGTTTTCTACTGTGTTTCCACTTTTTACAAGTTGTAATAAAAAAGCTTCAGCTACAAGGTTTATAAGTGTAGACCAAAACGATTCCAAACTTATTTTCAATAATAAGCTTATTGAAAATGACTCTATTAACATTATGGATAATGAGTTTGTTTACAATGGAGCTGGTGTTGCTTTAGGTGATTTAAACGGAGATGGTTTGGACGATATATTCTTTGCCGGTAACCAAGTTGAGAACAAACTTTTTCTAAATCTTGAAGAACTTAAATTTAAAGATGTTACAGAAGCTGCCCATATAACAAAAACAGATTCGCTCCAATGGTCTTCTGGTGTATCGATTATAGATATTAACGCAGATGGCAAATTAGACATATACGTCTGTAATACTTTTAGAAAAACTGATATTCGTAGAAAAAACCTGCTATACATTAATCAGGGTAACAATTCACAAAGTATTCCTGAATTTAAAGAAATGGCTGAAGAATACGGTGTTGCTGACGACACCTACTCCTCTCATGCACAGTTTTTTGATTATGATAATGATGGCGACCTTGATTTATTCATTGGAGTAAATCAGATTGAAGGTATTGACCCAAGTGATTTTAGACCTATTGAAGATGATGGTTCATCTATGAGCAAGGACCGTCTTTATGAAAATACATGGGACTCAACTCTTAACAAACAACACTTTGTAAATGCATCCAACAAAGCAGGAATTAAGTTTCACGGATATAGTCATAGTACTTTAATACATGACTTCAATAATGATGGTTGGCCAGATATTTATGTAGCCAATGACTTTTTAAGTAGTGACCTGATTTACATAAACAATCAAGACGGTACGTTCACGAATAAAGCTCGCGACATATTTAAGCATTTTAGCTTTTCTTCGATGGGGAGTGATGCTGCGGATATTAACAATAATGGTAATCTTGAGTTTTTCACCACTGAAATGCAGCCCTACTACAACAAAAGAAAAAAACTATTTCAGGGCCCTAGCAATTACCAAAAAGAAATATTTATTAAAAAATACGATTACGAAAAGCAATATGCACGGAATACGCTTCAAACTAAACTAGGAAACAATCCAGAAACTAATCTCCCTATTTATGGTGAAATAGCAATGCTTACAGAAACAAAAGAAACTGACTGGAGTTGGGCTCCTCTATTTGCTGATTATAATAATAACGGGCTTCAAGACCTTTTTATTACCAATGGATTTCCTAAAGATGTTACAGATCGAGATTTTGGGGATTTCAGAGCTAGTTCAAGTAGATTATTAAGTAAAAAGAAACTACTGGCAGCCATACCAGAAATAAAGATACCGAACTTTATGTTCAGTAATCATGGAAATTTAAACTTCAAAGATAGCACTAAGGATTGGGGCTTGAACATGCCCACCTACTCTACTGGGGCAGCTTACGCAGACCTAGACCATGACGGAGATTTAGACCTAGTGGTAAGTAATATAAATGACAACGCTCTGCTACTCGAAAACAAATCCAACGAATTTTCGGAACCTCAACACTTCCTAAGAGTTTTAAATTAACAGGTCAGAAAGAAAATATTAGTGCTATTGGCGCATATGTTGAAATTTTTGCAGATTCATTACATCAAAAGAAATCCCTTTTATCTGGGCGTGGATACCTTTCTCAACCCGAACTTACTTTTCATTTCGGATTAGGAGATAGAAAAAAAATTGATAGTCTTTTAATCAGTTGGCCAAATGGAAAAAACCAAGTAGTTAAAACTACTGTATTAGATTCTGTCCTAAACATTGCATACAACCCAAAAGAGACAAGGAATCTCAAGAGTAATACGATTGATTATAAAACTAACTTTGAAAATGTTACTGAAAATTATAATTTAGAGCATCTTTCTCAAGATCATGACTTTATTGATTTCAACTTTCAAAGTACCCTACCACATAAATTCTCTCAATATGGCCCTTCTCTTTCAGTGGGAGACGTAAATGGTGATGGCTTAGATGATATGTTTGTTGCTTCAAGTAGAAATTTTAAAGAAAAATGGTTTATTCAAATTCAAATCAGACTTTTAATCAAATCGAAGTAGGATATAAAACATCGGACAAGCTTGAAGAAGAAGATGCTGGAACGTTGCTTTTTGATGCGGACAATGATGGAGATTTAGATTTATTCATTGCTCGTGGTTGTGCCCAGTATCCCACTGGTCACGACTATTACCAAGATATTCTAATGATTAATGATGGAAAAGGAAGCTTTTCTCAATCTGAGGAAGGTCTTCCGGACATGAAAACTAATTCTTCTACAGTTAAAGCTGCCGATTTTGACCGTGATGGAGACCTAGACCTTTTTGTTGGAAGCAGAGTTCTCCCTTTTTCATACCCCAAGCCAGATCGTTCATACATCTTAAGAAATGACAGTACTAAGGAGCATGTTAAATTTACCGATGTAACGACAGATATAGCATCTAGTCTTGAGTTCGCTGGATTGATAAGCGATGCGCTATGGACAGATTTTAACGGTGATTTTTGGCCTGACCTCATTTTGGTTGGAGAATGGGCTCCGTTACGTTTCTTCCGGAATGAAAATGGAAAATTAATTGAAATTACGGATAATACAGGTATATCTAATTATTCTGGCTGGTGGAACAGCTTAGCCGCTGCTGACCTAGACAACGACGGAGACATAGATTACATTGCAGGAAATGTTGGTGAGAATATCAACTTTAAAGGCTCTAAGGAAGAACCTGTACATATATACTCTAAAGACCTTGACCAGAATGGTTCCATAGATCCACTTATCTCCTTTTACTTAAGGGATAGCATCGGTATTAAAAAGGAATATTTATACCATCCTTGGCAAGATGTAACAAAGCAGTACGTAGGTATTAGAAAAATGTTTAATTCCTACGGTGAGTTTGGCGAATCCACACTACCTGAAATGTTTTCTGATGGTCTTTTAGATGATGCCGCCGTTGACTCTCTTACCTATATGAAAAGTTCATGGATAGAGAATTTAGGAAATGAAAAATTTAGAATGCACGAACTGCCAGTTCAGGCACAGTTTGCTCCGGTCTATGGGATTCAACCTCTAGACTTTAACGCTGACGGACTGAACGATATTCTTTTAGTAGGTAATGACTTTGGTATGGAAGTACAGCAAGGGCCTGCAGATGCCTTTATTGGGCTTGCTTTAAAAAATGAGGGCAATGGTAATTTTAGACCAGTTTCATTAGATGAGAGTGGTTTCTTTGTTCCCGGAGACGCCAAAGCAATTGTTAATCTTATAGCGGGTGATTCAAAAAAATTGATTGTTGTGTCTCAAAATAATGATTCTTTAAAAGTTTTTAATACGCCTAAGTTGAACCTATTTAAAGTACTTGCTTTACAACCAAATGAGGTAAAGGCGCAAGTAGAATTGCACGATAGCACCAAACAAATGCATGAGTTTTACTGGGGCAGTACATTTCAATCACAATCAGGACGGTTCATAGAAGTTAAAGAAGACTTTATAGAAATTCGTTTCTATGACAACAAAGGAAACCTAACTCGACAAATTAAACCATAAAGAATCATTCTACTAAGGCTATTTTCAAGAAGCATTATATCCCAAGGATTTTCTTTATAAACTTTAGCTAATTCAGCAGGCAAGAAGGTAAAATTTAAAGTTGAACAACTTAAGGCTATGTCTATATCTCCGTCTTGATCAAAATCTCCAGAATCTATTAAGAACCATCTACCGGAGAAGTCTTCTTTTAATATTTGAGGTTCAAATTCAAACTTATCTTGACTAATGTTGTTCAAATAAACGAATGACATTTCTGAGTGTTGTTTATAATCGGGAAAAGTAGAGATTATTCCAAAATCGATATCTCCGTCTTGATCAAAATCTCTACTAACACTTCTAGTAGCACCATGCAAGGGAAAGAAAAATACTTCCTTAAAGTTATTAGTCCCATCATTTAAGTGAATACGTAAGCCGTGATACGACTTAAGCACCTGTGTTTTATCCGCATTATCTCCGTGAACGGTAATAATATCTTGATCTCCGTCATTATCGTAATCTATAATTTCAAACCAACTACTACCATACACTGGACTAAAACGGATGGCTTGTTCTCCTCTAAATTCTAAATTTTCAGTTTGATATAGAATGGTCACCCCTTCGTTTCCTTGAGCTGTCATCACAATAATATCATCTTTACCATCATGATTCATATCTTGCACCACTGCCCTTATAGACCCCGGCTGCCCCAATAATATTTTCTTCTCTAAGCTGCCACTTTTTGAGTTCACAACTAATGATAAGCTACCTGTGAGATTCCCAAATTCGCAAACCAAAATCTCATCCACGCCATCTTTATTAAAATCGATTACAGTAGTATGAACTGGCCTATGAAAATTTATAGGTTGGGACTCAACAGTTTTATTTTTTATTGAAAAAATTCTTCCATTCGCTATTTCCGAAGGACTTAAAGACCCTATTGAAGTTACGTATTTTACATCATCCTTTTCTGTATAAGCAGATATAGGTCCTTTTCCATTTAATAGTTTCGCTAAATTTTTACTCTTCTGATCATACTCATAAATTCTACCTCTTGAATCGGCTACATTCAACTTGCCTTTTTCCGCATCAAATTCAATAAAGATAATTGAACTCCCTTCCGAACTATCAATGTCTATTAGTTCTAATTTAAAGTTATTAAGTTCGGTCCTTTCAATTTTAGCACTTTCTACTATTAAACTATCTGGGGCATTAGATATTATATATTCATTTAGAAGTCGCCAATCTTCAACTGAAATTTTTGATTTTACGCTGTATATACCCGATTTCAGAATAGCGCCTTGCTCTTCAAAAGAAAAACCATTAAGTGGATTAAATCCAGAATTCTTTATACCCATTCTTGCTCCCATTTCTGGCAGTACCTTATTTGCCCATAAATGTTTTGGCAAATGTTGAATGTTAGGTAGCTGATGACAACTGGCACATTGTGTCTTAAAAAGCTGAGCGCTTTTTTCTTTTTTATTTTTAGCACAAGAGATTAATAGAAAAACTAAAAATATTAAAACTGCGGAATTTTTCATATTATTAATCACCTCTTCAAATTGTTCTAAATGCATAAAAATCTATTCTTATGAGAACTTAATAAATTTGTCTTTTCAAAATTATTAATCGACATAGAATTACCTTAAATAGAATAATGTGATTATAGTATACTACTGCCGCTCCTGCTTCATAAACCAATCATACAACTCCTCATTATCATAAGCTTGTATCCATGAATCATGGCCTACCTTATGGATATTTAGTAAAGCGAATATCATAATTCATACTTTTTAATTTTGCCACCATGGTTTCTGATTCTGAAATTGGAATAGACTGATCTTCTTCTCCGTGAAAAACCCACATGGGCATTTTTTTATCTATCCAAGAAGCATATGGTAAAGGCGTCATGCCGCAGACCACAGCCATTGCAGCAAATTTTTCTGGATACTGGACGGCCATTTCCCAAGCTGCCCCTCCTCCTCTACTGAGTCCGGTTAAATAGATTCTTTTTTTATCAACTCGGTTATTATCTACAATGGTGTCCAGCAACTGCATTACCGAACGTGTATTCCACCACATTTTCTTTTGCGGATTTTGAGGAGCTAATATCAAGAAAGGAAATTTCTTTCCCCTTTGTATAAGTTTAGGCGGACCATTTCTTTTAACGTAAACTAAACTATCCCCTGACTCACCTCCACCGTGAAGAAAAAGTAGTAGTGGATATTTTTCTTCGGGATTCTCGTCATACCCTTCAGGGTAATAGAGGTAGTAACTATAGTTCTCTTTGATGACCGTTTCTTGCTCGGCATCTATTAACTTATATTTAGATTGAGCGGCACAACCTTGTAGAATAAAACAGAGTAAAATGAAATATGATTTCTGAAGCATTTATGTATTCTTCTCCGTAAATAGCTATAACGGAATTCATCGGTTAAAATACAATTTAAAAAACTGCGTAAAAAAGAAACGGATGCCTAAATAGACATCCGTTTTTTAATTTATTATTTATTTAAGATTTAACGATAAAGGGTAAAATGCCCAACATAACGTATATCTCTATCATCATTTTGATTCACTACATACCAATAATCACCTGTTGGTAGTTCCTTACCTTCATAAAGTCCGTCCCATTTGTTTACTTGGTCCAGCTCAGCAACTACCCTTCCATAACGGTCATAGATAATTACTTCAATATTAGGGAAGAATTCTCGGTTACCCGGTGCCCAGAAATCATTTTCATTATCACCGTTAGGCGTAAAGAAATTTGGAATCTCTAACATTCCAGTAAACTCAAACGGTATAACGGCAACTGTCACACAACCATTTTGGTCAACTACGCGAATTTCTACTTCACCACTTTCTGTTGTAGTGTACAATCCTACGCTTCCGTACGATTGTCCATCAAAGAAAAACTCATAGCCACCAAAACCACCTTCAGCTGTTGCTGTAATTTCATTTGGTCCAGTCTTTTCAGCTATCAATGTTAATGGGTCGTATGCATCAATAGTAAACTCTACAAAGTTTGTACATCCATTTTCATGATAGATATACGCAGTATAATCCTATAGTGTTAAATCTCCCCATGAACGTTCTGTTGTTGCTAATGCTGTAATAGCATCAGTTGGGTCAATAGGGTTTAAGGCGAATAACAATTCAGAAACTAAACTTTCTTCTTGCATCTGAACCGAAGCCGTACTGTTAGGAAAAATACCCTCACAACCATACTGCACTAAAGGAGATGCTGTTAAATCAACCCCTATTTCTATAGGAATGAAAATATTAGTATTACACCCATTAGCGTCTTGTACAAAAACGATATAACCTTCTCCTCCAATTAAACCATTAAAAGATAAATTATCGTTTCTCAAGAAAATCTCCGTTCCATCAGAATTAGGACCTACTAAACGAGTCTCATAATATTCATCCATGGTTACAGGATCTACAAATGGTGTACCACCAGTCACTGTTATTTGCGCAGTACCATCTTCAAAACCTATACAGGTCTCAGGTGTTGTATCAAAATCTGTGATTTCTAATGCTGTAGGTTCAGTTACTATAATTTCAAAAGTTTGTGGACAACCTTCAGCATCTTGTGCCAATACCGTATATGATGGGTTACTAGGCGTATTAGCCGGTAAATCCGTAAACGTATACGTTGTTGGGTTATCTGGATCACTAAAGAATTCACTTAAGTTAGGCTCAATTGCAAATTGTACCAAACCTCCTGTTGCACTGGTTACCTCCATAGTAATGGTACCATCAGTTTCACCAAAACATGTAGTAGGTGTACTGTCACCTATAATGTCTACTGGTATTGCTGGTGCAATTGTAAATGGTCCTTGGACCTCACCACAATTAGCACGACTGATAACTGAAATCCAGTAATCACCTGCATCTAGGTTTTCGAACGTTCCAAAATCTTGGAATGTACGGTTTTCATAGGTCGGCATTGTTTCTGCAACAAAAGCATCTGTACCCGGGTCTGAGTTATAAATTCTAAACTCATAAGTACCGGTACCTCCATTAGCAATAGCTTCTATTCTACCATCTACTTCATAGGCACACGAAACATCAAAAGTAGGAGAGTTTATATCTATACTCAACGCTTCTGCGTCCGTAATAGTAATACCGTTGGTCTTAACTGCCAAACAAGAACTTAAACTACCAACCTTACGAACTTCATAACGATATGAAGAACCAATAGTTTATGGTATATTTGTTGCTACTGGCAGACCATTTGTATCTGTTCCACTAATAAGAGTCCAAGGTCCTCCTGATCCATTAACACTATACTCGTAAGTTCCTCCTTGTGGGTTATTCACACGAATCATCATAGTTGCCGCATTACCACATGCAGGAACTGAAGTTTGAATCAATGCCGGGTTAATTGGTGGCGGTGGAATTACCTGAATAGGCGCTGAAACCACACCACAATTTAAGGTAGATACTACCTCAACAGCATACCACCCACCATAATAACTCCTGTTGTACCTGAAAATTCAGGACTGCTCTGGTAACCAGTCGTAGACACAATATTGGTGTTATCATTATCTGCCAAGTGTAATAACCTGTATTGATATCCTGCACCGGGCACACCACCAATTGCTCCTGGTGTAGTGCTATCTGTTGGGTCAACAGCTAATATTATAGCATCATTTCCTGTAGGACATTCAAGCTCTCTAGTAATAATAGCTTCTACCTCTATATCAGGTACTGAAAATAGTTCTTTCTCTAAAGTATACGTACAAAGCTCAGCATCCCTTACAGTTACACGGTAATTACCACTTGCAAGACCTGAAAAAGTAGTGTTACTTCCGTTAGCGGCAAATGTAGCATATGAAGCGTTGGAATGCGGTGCAAAACCACTTCCTACCGTACTCTCATACTCTAACATGTACTCGTAAGGCGCTGCATCCCAACCACCTTGGGTAGTTACTACAATTTCTCCTAAATCATTAGAACAACCAACTCTTCCTACCTCATCCAAATCGGTTATCAATAAATCACCATTTGGTGTGTTTATAGGGGTTGCATTACTGAATACATTACAACCAGCAACTGTTTTATTGCTCTCTCGGATAACAACACGATGATTACCTCCTTCTAATCCTGTTATGACAAAAGGATTTCCGTCTGTAGCTATATCAACAATGCCATTTGAATTTCCAGCAACTGGAGCGCCAAAAACACCGCCACTAAATCCTGAATCATTAGATTGGTATACCCAATATTCATATTCACCAGTAAAACCACTTACGTCAATACTTAATTCTCCACTAGTTGTTCCAAAACAACTTACGGCTTGCGATTCTATTATAGATACCGTTGGCACTACAGGTTCGTCTACAACATAAGCTACAATAGGATAAGTACAACCTCCAACATCATTTACTCGTAAATTATATTCACCAGCTACCATTGGAAGGTCAAATTCTACAAAACTACCACTTGGTTGTGCTTGATCACCTACTGGCGATACTGAGAAACCTTGATCTTCAATAATAAAGTTGGTACTACCTGTAACGGTTACACGAACTCGCTCTGGGTTCTCACAATCCATTGGAGATACTTGAGTAATTGTTGCTGTAACATTATTAGGAGGGTCAATGACCACATCCGCACTAATATACTCACAACCATTACTATCAATTGCATATACGTTAAAGGTTTGCTGTAAACCATTATCTACTATTACAAAATCCATAGTATTACTACTCGTAGTTTGGTAACTATCTGTAGCATTGATCTTAAATCCGTAGTCTGCTCCATTTCCAATGCCATTAACGGTGGCAGTTAGTATTGTTGTGCTATATCTATTTGCTCCAACCTCACATAATAAAGTACCTGCGGTTGCATTAACACTGAATACAGGTGGTTCGTTAATAACCACTTCTTCTCTATCATAACAATTTCTATCGGTCACTACTTCTAGCACATAAGTACCTGGAGCTAAACCTAAGAAAGAACCTGAATTATTAGTTTCATCTCGAGACGTAACATCATAATTTAATGGCATAGAAAGCAAATCAGCATTATAAAGGTTATACTCTTTTATACCATCTGCATCTGTGCCTGCGACGATTGATGCAGAAATACTACCATCATCTAAACCATTACAGCTTACATCCGTAGCTCCTGTTTCATCAATATCTGGACTTGTTGGGGCTGATCTAATAATACTGTTTACCGAAGTAGCACATTGGCCTACACCATCACGTACAATCTGATCCTCTATTATTACATCATAAGTTCCAGGAGGAACATTTGTAAAATCAACAATGGGATTGTACACAGTGTCATCACCATCATCAAGAATAGTCATGCTTACTGGGTTACCACCAATATCAAATCCACTCAAAGTGTAATTAAAATTACCACTACCTCCATCGGTAGTAATTCTTATTGAACCGTCTGCCTCTTCACAATTAGGTTCGATTTCAAAATCACCTGATGCAGTTAAGACTTGATAAACTTCTGCAACACCATCTATGTTACAACCATTTGCATCTATAATATTATAAGTATAAGATCCTACACTGTTTACTGTAAATGTTGCCGTGGTATTAATAGCTGGATCACCAGAATTAGCTACCGTTTGACTAACCCCATTAAGTGTAAACGTTGGAGTGTCAAAATCACCATAGTAAACTAAGTGTAATATCAAATCCTGTTGCAGCAGTAGCTGTTACATCACACTGATTATCAACTACAGGGTCTAGTAACGGTAAGTCAGGGTTTAATTGAATTATTGCCGCTGATGTACTTGCCGGACAACCACCTGCATCCAAAACCCAAATATCATAAGTAACACCCGTTAAAGAACCCGCCAATTCTTTGGTTGGCGAACTATCAAATTCCGATGGCGCTGGTGCAACACCAGGAGCTAACGTACCTTGTTCTACAAATGCGAATTCATAAGGGGCAGTTCCTCCATTTGCTCTAACTGTAATTTGTCCTAAGGCATTACAGTTGGCATTTTGATTGTCAATAACGTCTACTCTTGGTAAATTTAAAATTGCTTCTGCTTCGGCTCCGCCACTACAAAAAGTGGTTGTATCCTCAACGGAAATACCATAATGTCCGGCAGGTACTTGAATAAGGTCATTCGTTAGTACTGAATTTGACAGATTTACTTCTTCAATCCCAGTATCAAGATCTGTAATGATTACATTGTACGGACCAGTACCAGATGTAATGGTATATTCTAGTCCAACATTACCATTATAACAAGTGGCATTATCAATGGTCATGGTTACAGTTAATCCTGGCCCATCTGGCAAGGTAATTACTTCTTCATAGGTACAATTTGTAACCGTATCCCGTACTTCTACAGTATAAGAAGTTCCCCAAAGTAGACCACTGAAACAATGCTGGTCTGGTAAAGCTGGTGCTCCATTTGGAGTTTCCCAAGCTAAAGCCGGATTTTCCAACAAACGAACTTCATAGCTACCGGAAGTACCTCCTGTAATATCAACACATACTGTAGTCCCACCAGGGCTACAAGTAGGTGGTGGTGTTGGATATATTGGGGTAATATCTAAACTAGCCGAATCAATAATGAAAGGCTCTATATCATTACACCCTCTGGAATCTAAAACAATTACCTGATAATTTGGGGATAAGACTTGGGTCATTAATTGTAAGTGGAAAATCTATATCTGCAACATTATTTTGTGTGTAGAAAGGATTTCCGAAATTATCTTCAATTACAACAGTATAGTTCTCTACTCCCGCTGTTGGAAGGTCAACTACTACTCCTCCTGATAAATCCCCTGTTGTACAAGTAGCATCAATAGGAGTTACCGTAGCATCTGGCGCACCTATAGGATCCGTAACTACGGAAACTACAGTTACAGCAGTAACACAATTTCTTGCATCTCTAACTACATACTCGTAATCTCCTGCTGCCAATCCGGAATATACAGTTTGATCTGAATAGTTATAGGTAATAGCATCACCTGTTGGACTATTTGGATCTAAAGGATTAGACTGTAACTCACCTACTGGAGCAAATACTACCTCAAATGGTGGCACTCCTGAAGATACTGTTGGGATTACCTCAACAAAACCGCTATTTGCATCACCACAACTTGGACCTACTACTCTTTCTGTAGCTGCTATATTCGTAGGTTCTGCGAACGTTAAAGATTCGGATAAAATACTACAACCATTATTATCAGATACTTCTACAGTATAATCTCCAAACTCCGTAAAGTTCATGGTATAATCGAACGTATTGGATGGAAGTGGAATTGCCGTATGGGCAGGAACCGCAACTCCATTTCTGAAAATAGTATATGAAGTAGAAGCTAGATTGGTTATATCTCCTCCTGATACCGTAATCTGCATTTCTCCATCACCTCCACAATCTATCTCACGATTCAGGTCAAGACTAACTTGAATTTGTGGCGGTATTCTAATTGCTGATGTAGAAGCTGTACAGCCGTTGGCATCAACCACTTCAATAGTATAGTTACCAGGAACTAAGCCTGTAAAAGTATGTGAGCCCGCAACATAAGGTACCAAGGTACCTCCATTAATTCGATATTCATGTGTTGCCAAAGCAGCCGTACCTGCAGTTGATGTCACTGTAATTTCGCCATCATTAGTAGCAGAATAACAATAATCTATAGCTCCAGTTGTAATTGTTGGTGCATCAACACTGGTTAACGCAAACGTTGTGGAAGCAGTACAACCTTCAGAATCTATTACCGTTAAGGTATAAGTTCCTTCTTCTGTTAAGTTACCAAAAGTACGTCCTGTTTTTGGTCCTTGCACGGTAGATGCTGTTGGCCATTGTAACTCATAGCGATACCCACCAAAGCCGCCAGTAGCAGTTCCGGTTACTCTACCAATATTATTATTCTGACAACTCATAGCGGTTTCTGCCGCAGTAATACTTAATGGTGTTGCCGCTTCTTCTACATCAAAGGAAGTTGTAGAAGTACAGTTGGTTTCATTATCTGTTACCGTAATTTCATACGTACCCGCACCTAAGCCTGTTATCGGAATTTCTAAATCAGTACTCGTAGTTGTCCCGGTAATAACTGCAGCAGTAGGAGCTGTTCTATTTATTGTATAGTCATAATCAATACCATAACCATCCACTAAGAAAGCACCGGTACCATCTGTAGCACCTTGACATACACGCCTGTCTCCACCTGATTTTACACGTGCTCTAATGGTACTAAAACCACCAGTTGTAAAACTTGCAGGATATGTACAGCCATTGGCATCAGTAATTTCAAACTGATAAGATGTATCCAAATCTAAATAGGAAAAACATTACTTGCCTGTGCAGCAGGTAAAGTTGTGGAAGGGCTAGAAGAAATAATTTCATACTGAGTCACTGCAAAAGTTGCCGGTAATACATCTACAGTAACTCTACTTGTTCCTGTAGAACAATCAAGGTCATCTTGGGCAAAAGTAATAGAAGTAGGAGGTATTGGTTCCGTAATATCAATTGGTGTCAATGCTTGGAAACAACCTGCATCATCCTTAATATAAGGAATATAATTTATTATGCCAAACCTGTAAATGAGGTTCCTGTTTGATATGTACTATTGTCTATACTATATTCGTAACCAGTTCCGGAGCCGCCTGTAGCGACTGCAAAATCAATTATACCACCAGCATTTGCACAAGTGTAATCTTGAGTTAACGAGGCAGATCCACTAAGACCACCAGCAGAAGTAACCGTAACTGCAGGTAATGCCAATACACAAGTAAAAGCACCTTGAGAATATTGAACCTCAACTATAGTATAAGTATCATCGGAAACAGGAATTGTAGACGAACTTGTAAACGGATCACCTGCATTATTAGTTGCTCTATATTCTAAGTTAAACCCTTTTGGGTCAGTTACCGTAAATTCAACCTTTCCACCACCATTGGTACAGGTACCAACAATATCTGCTGCAGTAACATCTGGAGGGGTTAATTCAGCAACATATTCTGATTTTTCCGCTGTACATCCTTGATCATCTGTAATGTAAAAAGTATATGTTCCAGGACTTGTTACAGTATAAGAACTAGTACCTGTAAAATTACCGCCAGAAGTACCAGAGCCGCCACCGGTTACTGTATAACTGTACGTACCAGAACCTCCTGAAGGAGTTACATCTATATCAATACTTGAAATTGTAGAACAGCCAAAACTCATACCATTGGTATCCGTAGCTACTGTAATTGGATTTAAACCCGTACCTACTGTAATTGGATCACCACTTGTATCCGTATATTGTATAGGAGCAGCAATACCATTTGGAATGTCTTCCTTACAATCATTGGTTTCTACCTTTACGGCATAAGTACCTTCACTCACCGCCCCAAATGTGTATGTGTTACTAGATATGGTAGAGGTAAATTCTATTTCCGCACCACTATCATCTAATAAAGTATATACATAAGGTCCAGGAACTTCAGGGTTAATCGAAACATCAATAGTACCTGTCTCTCCACTACAAACGGGATTAGTAAAGGTTACATCAATGTCAATATCTACTTGTTCTATCTCTATAGGACCAATTAAGTATTCACAAAGCTCTCCCGGAATATTCAACCTTGCCTGAACTGTATAAGTACCTGCATCCAAAGTAGAAAAAATAGAAGAAGATTGATAAGGTCTAACAATAGACCCTCCTTCAAGAAGTTGAAATTGATAGCTATTAGGAAGTCCTGTAATTTCAATTCTACCTGGGTTATTACAAACATAATCTTTTGATGAAATACCGTATGATATGGTACTTTTCTTAACCTTAAAAAAGTATTGTTGTCCATCTGCTACTACACGATATTCTGCACCTGTTGAAGCTGAGATTGCACTAGCATCTAATTGAAATGTGTCTGTTATAGCAACTTCTGTATAGCACGATATATTTGTATTTGGACAATCTTGGTTTATATTAGGACTACAACTGCCTCCTAAAACTTGCCATGAAACATTACTATAGGAACCAGATAGCGAAATAATCTGGTCATCGGAATCTCCACAAAGGTTAAATCGTGCCACCGTTGAACCATCTGCTGCACAACCCACTTCTTCATCCGCATTTTGAATGATGGTTGCAAACATTGGTGGAGCGGCAGCAACCTTTTCGGCTGTGCTACTCGTTAATACCTTGTTAGAAATTGCTGTTGCATTGTCAGCGGCTTCACTTTTTATAGTGACCACTTCCTTTACGGCAGAGGCTACTTCATCATAAATTCTGAAAGCCGTCTTGCCTGCAATTGCAGAAGTACAGACTACTGAAAAGGTCATTAACAGTAGAGCGTACAGAATACGCTGTGTTTTTTTTGGGAGCATAGGTTAAGTCATTTTAAAAAGAAAATGAGCGATTTGGGTTGCATCACTTTCTCTCGGGTAATTCTTTTAAACTTGTAAATTCTCGTTATCTTTAACCATAACGGGACACCTTAATATTATCTTTTAACGTCAAATTATGCGAAATAGTGTATTAACGATAGCGTTAGCTGCAATAACTCTCAGCTATTCTTGCGCGCAAGACATTGAAAACAAGGTAGATACACCTACAAACCCTCCATACACCGCCCAACTACTGATCGATGAAATGCAGTCTCCTTGGGGTTTGGTGTTTTTATCTGCAAATGAACTGCTCATTACTGATAAATCCGGGGAACTCATCCATTTTGAAAATGGAGAAAAAACGGTAGTCAAAAATACTCCGGAAGTTTACACTAGAGGACAAGGCGGATTATTGGATATTGAACTACATCCTGATTATGAAAATACAGGGTGGATTTACATTACGTATGCTTCAGAAGAAGGCAAGGAAAAAGGTGGCCACACGGCGCTAATGCGCTGTAAATTAAACAATAACACCTTAACAAATAAGGAGTTATTATACAAAGCAACACCAAACACGACCAAAGGCCAACATTTTGGTTCACGTATTGAATTTGACAATGACGGTTACCTTTATTTGTCTATTGGTGAACGTGGTGCCAGAGACGAGAATCCGCAGGACATTACACGAGATGGTGGTAAAATTTATCGATTTTATGACGATGGAAGAATTCCAGAAGATAATCCGTTCGTAGATAAGGAAGGTGCTAAAACCGCAATTTACAGCTATGGACACCGAAATCCACAAGGTTTAGCAAAACATCCTGAAACTGGTGAAATATGGGATAACGAACATGGCCCAAAAGGTGGTGATGAAATTAATATTATTAAAGCAGGTGCCAATTACGGATGGCCATTGGTTACTTATGGCGTTAATTATAGTGGTACACCAATTACGGATAAAACAGAAATGGAAGGCATGACCCAACCTATTCACTATTGGGTGCCAAGTATAGCGCCAAGTGGTATGGCTTTTGTTACTACAGATAATTATAAGGGTTGGAAAGGAAGTATTCTTGTCGGTTCCTTAAAGTTTCAATACATGGAGCGTCTCCAAATGGATGGAACCAAAGTTGTAAAACGAGAAAAACTAATGACCGATTTAGGTAGAGTTCGTGATATAAAAGAAGGCCCTGACGGATTAATTTATGTGGCCGTTGAAGGAAAAGGCATATATAAGTTAGTACCCAAAGCCTAAATAACTGTTTTTTTCCCTATAGGTATTTGACTGGCTCAAAGAAACAATACGCATGAAAAGCTATTACAGTTCCCTTATTTTTTTAATTTTTATTGGTTGTTTTGGCCAAGCACAAGAATCCGTTCTCGCAGAAAGTATGCAAAGAGGCAGTGAAATCTACGCTGATTTCTGTGTTACCTGCCACTTAGAAGAAGGTGAAGGAATAATTGGTACTTTTCCTCCATTAGCCAAATCCGATTATCTGGCACAAAATCGTGAAACAAGTATTCGTGGCGTTAAATATGGTTTACAAGGTGAAATAACCGTAAACGGAGTAACCTATAACAATATCATGACCCCTTTGGGCTTAGAAGATGATGAAATAGCAGACGTCATGAATTACATAATGAATTCATGGGGCAATTTTTCAGACAAAACAGTCACCATAGAAGAAGTAGAAGCTATAGAAAAAAGATTTACGCTCCTGCGTCAATTGCTGCTTTTACAGAACCGTACTTTATTAGAAGTTTCTCGGCTTTATCATAATCAATACCCAAACCTTCTGCAACATAACGTGCTCCCCTATCTACAAGTTTACTATTGCTTAGCTGCATGTTTACCATCTTGTTTCCTTTTACTCTCCCTATCTTAATCATTAAGGCAGTAGAAATCATGTTAAGGGCCAATTTTTGAGCGGTACCGCTTTTCATACGTGTACTTCCTGTCAAAAATTCTGGACCAACGTTCAATTCAATTGCAATATCTGCTGCAACCGCTAACGGAGAACCGGGGTTATTTGTAATTCCAGCAGTAAGTAGTCCTTTTTTCTTCGCCTCGGCAATACCTCCTAAAACATAAGGTGTGGTTCCAGAAGCAGCAATACCTACCACTATATCATTATCGGTAATGTTATGCTCCATCATATCTTTCCAAGCCTGTATACCATTATCTTCCGCATTTTCTACTGCTTTTCGTATGGCAGTATCCCCACCAGCAATCAAACCAATAACTCTTGTATGAGGCATACCAAAAGTTGGGGGTATTTCAGAAGCGTCCAAAATTCCTAATCTTCCACTGGTACCTGCACCAATATAAAATAAGCGACCTCCTTTTTCAAAACGTTCCGCAAGGCCATCTACCAATTTGGTGATTTGTGGTATCGTTGCAGCTACGGCATCGGCAACCTTCTGATCTTCTTCATTTATTTTCTCAAGAAGGGTTGTCGTATCCATCTTCTCTAAATTATCGTGATTCGAAGGTGTTTCGGTTATTTTGGTATACTGCATAATACTTATAGAATTCTAATATCGTGGTTTCTAAATGAGCTCAAAAGGTCGTCCTCTGGCTTTAACTCGGTAACAAGTGTATTAATTGCATTGATATCGCATGTTTTGTAGCGATGTTGCGAATTCAATTTTTCAGAGATGGACAAAAGTACCGTTTTTTTCGAGCATTTAATCACTGCTTTCTTTACCTGTACAATATCCCAATCAAATTCCGTAAGCCCGTAGTTGGAATCTACATAACCCGTACCTATAAAACTAAAGTCTACCCTTATCTCTGCTAAATTATGAATTGCATTAGCCCCTATAGTCGTTTGCGAATCTGTAGAAACTTGTCCACCCACCATAATAACGGTAACATTTGGCTTTGTTAGCAGCTCCATAGCAACAGGAAGGCTATGGGTAAAACAAGTCAAATTTAAATTAGACGGTATTAAATGCGCCAATTCCATACATGTAGTACCGCCATCAACAAAAATTACGCTTCCATCTTTTAAAAGCCCTAAAGCTTTTTCAGCAATTATTATCTTGTCCTTTTGCCTATAAATATTACTATTCTTGGCACTATTGGTTGTAAAACCCAATGATATTGCTCCACCGTGTACACGGCGTAACTTATTTTCGGCATCTAACTCCTTAACATCACGCCTGACGGTATCAATAGAAACATCTAGATTTTCTGCCACATCGGTTAATAATATCCGGTTGTGTATCTCAACTTGACTTAGAATCGCCTGATGCCGTTCTTCTTTTAACATTGTACTTTAAATTATATTCTCAACAAAGATAGCAAAAATTGAGAATTGCCGTTTTATACCAGCTTAAAGTTAAATAATCATTAAAAAAGCACAAAACAGCATTCAAAAGAAGCAAAAAACAGCAAATAGAATTTGTTTTGCATATATTTGCAAGGTTACTACATCACACAACAAACACAAAAGAGCCGCTTCTATGAAAACAATTTTAGAAAAAAATGGAGCCAATATAATGTATAAACCTGTTGGTCAATTTGAAGAAACCCGTTTTGAAAAAATTCATAATGTAATTTTTTCCAATTCAAATCAAGCCTCTATAAAAGTGGCCGAAGAACTCGCTGCACTTATTAGAAAAAAGCAAGAAGCTAATAAAAATTGTGTTTTAGGTCTTGCCACAGGTTCCTCTCCTATTAGAGTTTATGAAGAATTGGTAAGAATGCACAAAGAAGATGGCCTGAGCTTCCATAACGTAATCACCTTTAATTTAGATGAGTACCTTCCTATGGAGAAGGATAATCGTCAGAGTTATTGGTATTTCATGCACGAGCACCTTTTTAATCACGTAGACATAAACCCTAAGAATATTCATGTTCCCGATGGGACGATTTCAAGTGATAAAGTAATTGACTACTGTATTTCTTATGATGATAAAATAAAGAAAAACGGGGGATTAGACTTTCAATTGCTAGGTATTGGACGTACGGGCCACGTTGGTTTTAACGAACCTGGATCCCACTACAATTCTGGTACACGTGTTATCACCCTAGACCACATTACTTTAGTAGATGCGGCACCTGCCTTTTTAGGAATTGATAACGTACCTAGAAAAGCAATAACCATGGGTATTGCAACCGTTATGAGCGCTAAGAGAATTGTACTTTTAGGATGGGGAGAGAACAAGGCCAACATTCTTAAAAAGACCATTGAAGGCGAGATATCTCCGCAAGTTCCCGCTACCTATTTACAGAACCATAAAAACTGTACGTTTGTTTTGGATACTGGCGCAGGTAGCCAACTTACCAGAAATAAAACGCCTTGGCTAGTAGATGAATCATTAGAATGGACGGAGAGCTTGACTTCTAAAGCTATCGTTTGGCTTTGTGATGAAACCAACAAATCTATTCTTAGCCTAACGGACAAAGATTACAACGATAATGGTATGTCCGGTTTATTGACAACAGAAGACTCTTACGACTTAAACATAAAAATGTTTAATAAGTTACAGCATACTATTACCGGATGGCCTTGGCGGAAAACCAAATGCCGATGATTCTAGCCGCCCTGAGCGTGCAGAACCAGCTAGAAAACGAGTTATTATTTTTAGCCCACATCCAGATGATGACGTAATTTCAATGGGAGGAACTTTTGATAGATTGATAGAGCAAGGCCATGACGTTCACGTCGTTTACCAAACCTCAGGGAATATAGCGGTATCCGATACCGATGCACTCAGGTACGCAGAAATATCAAAACGAATAGGACCAACAGATGAGGCACAGAAAATTATAGACTGTATTAAGGACAAAAGCGATAGTAGTTTTGATTCTCTTGAAGTAAGAAAGTTGAAAGGAAATATTAGACGGGGAGAATCCTATGCAGCAGTACGCTACTTAGGGTTAGAAGATTCTCATGTCCACTTTTTAGACCTTCCTTTTTATGAAACGGGAACTATCAAGAAAAATAATCTTTCGGAAAAAGATATTGAAATAGTCCAATCTATAATTACAGAGATAAAACCTCATCAAATATATGCTGCAGGAGATTTAGCAGACCCTCATGGCACACACAAAGTTTGTCTTGATGCCATTTTTGAGTCACTAGACAGATTAAAAGCAGAACCTTATATGGATGATTGCTGGGTTTGGCTTTATAGAGGTGCTTGGCACGAATGGGATGTAGATGAAATTGAAATGGCCGTACCTATGAGCCCAAGTCAGGTTCTTAAGAAACGATATGCTATTTTCTGTCACCAATCTCAAAAGGATGGGGTTATGTTTCAAGGCGATGATTCCAGAGAGTTTTGGATGCGTGCCGAAGAACGTAACAAAAATACAGCAGAACGATATCGTGCGCTAGGCCTTTCGCACTATGCGGCAATGGAAGCTTTTGTACGTTACAAATTCTAGTTTTAAAAATAAATTATAAAAGGCCTGTTGCAATTAGCTAACAGGCCTTTTACTGTTTTTCAATCCTTTAGAGATTGAAAAAATGATGTTGTTTATAAGAACATTACACTTTGATGAGCATGCTACTCAAAATACCCTCAAAAAATAGTAGCTTTAAACCACTTTTGATTTTCAAGCTACACATTTAACTTCATGATAGAAAAAGACAAAGGAGCATGGGTTTGGGTACCCATTTTATATTTTACCCAAGGTTTGCCATACGTTTTAGTCGTAAGTGTATCCGTTATCATGTACAAACAATTAGGTGTTAGCAATGAAGACATTGGCTTATACACTAGCCTTTTGTATTTGCCATGGGTCCTAAAGCCTTTATGGAGTCCGTTTGTGGACCTTAAAAGCACCAAACGAAAATGGTTTTTATCTATGCAGCTTTTAATTGCATTAGCCCTTTTTGGAGTTGCCCTTACTATTCCTACCAGCTTGTTCTTAACCACTACCCTAGCCTGTTTTTGGATGGCCGCTTTTGCTTCTGCTACCAATGACATTGCTTCCGACGGATATTATATGCTGGGTCTAACCGAGAAAAAACAATCGTTTTTTGTGGGTATGCGCAGTACCTTTTATCGATTGGCCATGGTTACTGGCGAGGGACTAATCGTTGTTATGGCCGGGTTTCTGGAAAACAAATACGGAGACAACTCAAAAGCATGGAGCATCACCATGACTGCAGCAGCTTTTCTTATGTTAGCACTTACGGTTTCAACCTTTTTTGCAGCCCCCAAATACGAGTCTTCATCAAACGTTACGAAAGAGAAACCTACTGGCTTTTTTGAAGTGTTTTCCTCCTTTTTCAAAAAACCGGGTATAGGCATAGCATTGGCTTTTATTCTAACCTACCGTTTAGGGGAATCTCAATTAGTGAAAATGGCTGCACCTTTTCTATTGGATGCCCCAGATAAAGGAGGCTTAGGCTATTCTACGGAACAATTAGGAACCATTTTTGGTACGGCAGGCGTTATTTTCCTTTCCGTTGGAGGTATTTTAGGAGGTATATTAATCTCAAAAGATGGACTCAAGAAATGGATGCTTCCCATGGTCCTTTCCTTAAACCTTCCGAATGTACTTTATGCCATTTTAGCCATGACTAAAACAACCAGTGTATATGCCGTTACCGGAACTGTGATACTGGAGAAGTTTGGCTACGGTTTTGGGTTTGCAGCTTTTTTAATGTACCTCATTTATATTTCTGAAGGAAAGTCAAAAACCTCACACTATGCTATTGCAACCGGCTTTATGGCTTTAGGAATGATGCTTCCGGGTATGGTTAGTGGCTATATGCAGCAATGGTTGGGTTACGGTGGATTCTTTGTTTGGGTCGTAATTGCAGCGCTTCCTGCTTTATTTTTAGTGAATTTCATAAAATACCCTGCAGATTTCGGGAAAAAATCTACCAAATTAGATGCTTAATATATTGCCATACACAAAAGCCACAGAAACGTTGAATTTAGCCGAAAAGGTAGGTCAGTTATTCATGCCCGCAGCCTTCATAAACGATACCGAAGATGAAATTCAACAGTTAGAAAAACTCATAAAAGAATATCATATTGGCTCATTATGCTTCTTCCACAGCAGAGCAAGTGCGGCAACCAATTTTGAAGGAAAGAAAAAAATAGTCTCCAATGAGAAGAGTTTTGAAACCTTGCAAAACCTAATCATCCGTTATCAAAAAGCAGCCAAATACCCCTTACTCATTGCAATTGATGCCGAATGGGGATTGGCTATGCGAATTGAAAAAACGCCGCAATACCCTTATGCTATAACCTTAGGATCCATTCCAGATGATTCGGAAAACTTGATTTACGAGGTAGGCAAAAATATTGCAAAAGACTGCAAAGCCGCAGGAATACATTGGAACCTTGCTCCTTGCGTAGACATCAATAACAACCCAAATAACCCCGTTATTGGGTATCGTTCTTTTGGAGAAGATAAAATTAAAGTAACTCAAAAGGCCTTAGCCTATATTAATGGTACTAGCTCAGAAGGTGTACTAACTAGCATTAAGCATTTTCCGGGGCATGGAGATACCGCAACCGATTCTCATTTAGGCCTACCCTTAATAAATAAGACAAAAGAAGAGTTGGTAAATAACGAACTGTACCCCTTTCAAAAACTGATTCTAGAAGGAACAGATTCGGTTATGGCGGGGCATTTATCGGTTCCTGCTCTGGCCAACGGAAAAGATACGCCTTCAAGCATTTCAAAAGATATTATAAGAGGGGTTCTAAGAAAAGAAATGGGATACGATGGTGTGTTGTAATTTCTGATGCATTAAATATGCATGCAGTTTCCAAAAACTACCCTATAAAAGGAGAATTAGAATGGTTAGCTTTTGATGCTGGAAACGATGTGCTTTGTTTTGCCGAGCATGTAAAAGAAGGCATTGAAACCATCTTAAAAAATGCCTCAGAAAAAGCCATAGAAAAAAGTTTCGACCGAATTTGGAAACTAAAAGAAAAATCAATCCCAACTACTAAGAATGTATGTTCTGATCTAACAAATCCTGATGAGCTAAACGAAAAAATAGCTAAGCAAAGCCTTTCGTTGATTAAGGGAACCAAAGATATAATCAAGACATTCAAAGAAACTGAGTTTAAAGGTCTATCAATCTCATTAAACCCTGATAATCATTTTTTTAAATCGATTTACAACAACAAGAAATTTACTTCTATCACTGAAATAAATGAGACAGACAAGGTTGAGGGAAATATACTTTTAGCACTTTTTCCTCCTCAAATAAAGCCTACCAATAACTTTGGTTTCACCGAAGAAGAACTTGTTCTAATCAACAGACTTATCAGCACAAATAATGTGATTCTTTACATCTTTGGAAATCCATATATACTTAATCACATCAACATAGAAAATGCAAAAGCTGTTGTGGTTGCATATCAAAACCAGAAGTCTTTTCAAGAAGTCGCAGCAAATCATTTTTTAGGTAATTTAGAAGCACGGGGCAAACTACCAATAACCATTTAAAAGTATGAAAACATATAAAATTCTGGGTCTTATGTCAGGCACTTCTTTAGATGGCCTAGACCTTTCATATTGTACCATTTGGCAAGAAGGACACACGTGGCAATTTGGCATCAAAAAAACTAAAAGCGTTTCGTATTCCACAGAAATGCAAGCTCAATTAAAAGATGCTATTTATTTACCTGCCGATGCACTTTTAAAGTTTCATAACAGTTACGGCACATGGCTTGGTGAACAGTGTGATTTGTTTATCAATGATCACGGCTTAGAAGTTGACTATATATCTAGTCACGGGCACACAACACATCATCAACCTGAAAACGGTTTAACCTTTCAGATAGGAAATGGTCAACATTTGGCCAATGCCAGTAAACACTGCGTAATATGTGATTTTAGGACTAATGATGTTGCGCTTGGGGGCCAAGGAGCTCCTCTTGTTCCTATTGGTGACCGATTGTTTTTCAATAAATATGATTATTGTTTGAACCTTGGAGGTATCAGCAATATTTCATTTGAACACAATGGTAGTCGTATTGCCTACGATATTGGCCTAGCCAACATGATTCTAAACCATATTACCCGAAAAAATGATTTGGATTATGATGCGGGAGGAAATCTGGCAAAAACCGGCAAGGTAAATATCAGCATGCTTGAAAAACTCAATGGATTAGAATTTTATAAACTTCCCTTTCCAAAATCAATCGGGTATGAATGGTTTATAGAGAAAGTCGTTCCTATTATTGAAAGTACAGAAGATAGTATGGAAAACCTGCTATGCACCAGCATTCATCATATCTGCGAACAAGTAGCTATCCAAGTAAAGGCAAATAGAAAAAAGTCTGGAAGCACTTTATTTGCTACCGGTGGTGGCGCCTTGAACGACTTTCTAATAGAGACTCTTCAACAAAAGCTAGGGGATACTGCAAAAGTGGTAGTTCCCTCAAAACAACTTATAGAATTTAAGGAAGCATTAGTCTTTGCATTAATGGGTGTTTTAAGAATAGAGAAGAAAACAAATGTTTTGAGCTCTGTTACCGGAGCAAAAAGAGACTCGTCTAGTGGAGTTTTGTTTTTACCCAATTAAAACCAGCTAATATTATTAGAGTTAAATCTTATTATTTTTAATATAACAATATAGATACCCAGAAATGTAAAAAGAAGGACATGCTTCCCTTTACCAAAATAAAAAAAACATAGAATACCTCTCTATTTTATGAAGATTAAAAGGGTTTTCGTTTCAATATCAATTCAAACAATCGAAGCACAATGAGTAATTACCACATCAAACATCTAGAAGAATACTACCAAGTTTATAGAAAATCCGTTAGAAACCCTGAAGGTTTTTGGGAAGAAATAGCGGAAGAGCATTTTGTCTGGCGTAAAAAATGGGACAACGTATTAAGTTGGGATTTTTCTAAGCCGGAAATTAAATGGTTTGAGGGTGCAAAACTCAACATTACTGATAACTGCCTTGACAGGCACCTTCCTACGCGAGGGGATAAAACAGCCATTATATTCGAGCCAAATGACCCAAATGAAGAAGCGCTCCAGATCACGTATAGAGAGCTACACGAAAGGGTTTGCCGCATGGCAAATGTTCTAAAAGACCATGGCGTCAAAAAAGGAGACCGTGTTTGTATTTACCTTCCTATGATTCCGGAACTTGCCGTTTCACTTTTGGCCTGTGCTAGAATTGGCGCAATACATTCTGTTGTTTTTGCTGGTTTTTCATCCAATGCTTTAGCTACCCGTATAAATGATTCCGATTGTAAAATAGTACTCACCTCAGATGGTTCATTCCGTGGTTCAAAATCAATAGACCTTAAAGGAATTGTAGACAAAGCGCTTGAAGATTGTCCTGGAGTTCAAAATGTATTGGTAGCCAAACGAATTAACAGTGATATTCATATGGAAGAAGGGCGTGACAAATGGTTGCAACCCTTACTTAACGAAGCTTACGCAGATTGCGTAGCAGAAATAATGGATGCAGAAGACCCATTGTTCATTCTTTACACTTCAGGCTCCACTGGAACACCAAAGGGAATGGTCCATACCACCGGGGGCTATATGGTATATACTGCATATACTTTTAAAAACGTATTTCAATATAGAGAAGAAGACGTCTATTGGTGTACTGCGGATATAGGCTGGATAACCGGACATTCATACATCGTTTATGGACCATTGGCAAACGGAGCAACAACCGTTATGTTTGAAGGTGTTCCTTCATACCCAGATTATGGTCGGTTTTGGGAGGTCGTAGAAAAACACAAGGTGAATCAATTCTATACCGCACCAACGGCAATCCGTGCCTTAGCTAAAGAGAATTTAGAGTTTGTAGAAAAGCATGACCTTTCTTCACTGAAAGTATTAGGTTCCGTAGGTGAACCTATTAACGAGGAAGCTTGGCATTGGTACAACAATAATGTTGGTAAAAATAACAGCCCTATTGTAGATACGTGGTGGCAAACTGAAACTGGTGGTATTATGATTACCCCAATCCCTTACGTTACCCCTACCGCGCCCACCTATGCTACCCTACCATTTATTGGTATACAACCCGCTTTAATGGATGAAGTAGGAAAAGAACTAAAAGGCAACCAAGTATCCGGAAGGTTGTGTATTAAATTCCCATGGCCCTCTATTGCCAGAACCATATGGGGCAATCATGAGCGCTATAGAGATACTTATTTTTCCGCTTATAAAGACATGTATTTTACGGGAGATGGCGCATTGCGAGACGCCGTAGGATACTACAGAATTACAGGACGCGTAGATGATGTTATTATTGTTTCCGGACATAACTTAGGAACAGCACCAATTGAAGATTCCATTAACGAGCATCCAGCAGTAGCTGAAAGTGCTATTGTTGGCTTTCCTCATGAGGTAAAAGGAAATGCTCTTTATGGCTATGTTATTCTAAAGGAATTTGGAGAAACCAGAGACCGAGATAATTTACGGAAGGAAATTAATCAGCAAATTACAGAGCACATTGGGCCAATTGCCAAATTGGATAAGATCCAGTTTGTTTCTGGGTTGCCAAAAACACGTAGTGGAAAAATTATGCGTCGAATTCTCAGAAAAATAGCTTCAAAAGACACCTCTAACTTAGGAGATACTAGTACACTACTTAACCCCGAAGTGGTTGAAGAAATTATTGAAAATGCCCTTTAAGGTGATATAAAGTACCGGCAAAGGATGAGTCTTAAAGATTCTCTTTTGCCGGCTTTTTTTTATTCTAAATAATTTCTACAAGCCGCTACGCTCAGCAGTAGCAAAAACTTTTCCTTTGGTAACCATTAGTATCGTAGTCAAAGCAAGTAAGCCGCATACTGCTAAACCTACAAACATTGGCCAAACTGTTTCCTGTACTTGTCCACCTATATAATTAGCTATGGGAACGGAAAGAAGGGTAGAAATAAAACCATTTATAGCCGCGCCAATTCCGGCAATATGCCCAATAGGCTCCATTGCTATAGACCTGAAATTTCCCCATAGAAAACCCAAACATAAAAACTGAACGAATAAGAATATCACCAAAATAGGCATACTTGGATTCGGTTTTCCCCAAAAGAGTACTACATAGGATAATGCAATAACACAAAATGCCGCCATAGCTGTTACAGCCAATCTACGCATACCAAAATGTAATACCATAGTACCGTTTAAAAAAGTAGATAAGCCAACAGAACAGGCAAGACCAGCAAATATGTACGGGAAATTTTCTGCCATATCATATTGATCTTCAAAGACATGTTGAGAAGAACTTAAGTACACTAAAAATGCACCGGTCACAAATCCGGAAGCAAAAGTAAAAGCAACCGTTTCGCGGTGTCTAAAAAATTCTTTTGAACCGTTTATGAAAACGGATATTGAAAAAGGTATTTTAAACTGCGCTTTTAAAGTTTCTGGTTGGCGCTTCCAGAACCAAATACTAACCACCAGTCCAAAGAACAATTGAACATAAAAGATATATTCCCAGCCAAAAGCATCCATAATCCATTTACCAATGGCCGGTGCCACTACGGGAACTAAAATAAAGAAGGCGGTAACAAATGACATAATTTTAGCCATATAATCGCCTTTATAAGTATCTCTAATGATAGCGATAGCAATGGTACGAGGTGCTGAAAGACCAATACCTTGTAAAATACGGCCAACAATCATAACCTCTAAAGAAGGTGCCAATACACAAATAACACTTGCTACGGCAAAAATTGAGAACCCCATGTAAACCACAGGTTTTCTACCGTAACTATCAGATAATGGACCAAAAAATAACTGACCAACACCAAGACCTAAAAAAATCATGGTTATCAGCAGCTGGTTTTCTAAGGGATCTAAGCTATTTACAGAAATTCCTATATGCGAAAGAGCAGGCAACAAGGCATCTATTGCTAGAGCTACAATAGACATTAAAGAAGCCATTAAGGCTATAAATTCAAAATTTGGACTAACATTATCATTCTGCATAGTACAAAAGTAAGTATTAGCTTAGAAAGGCGTATTACCAAAAGTTCCTTTTAGGTATAAACCCGTAATTGATTCACAAATATGTATTTTTGACAAAAATTTAAATAGCATGCTGATAATTGGAATAGCGGGAGGCACAGGTTGTGGCAAAACAACAGTTGTAAACCAAATTATAGACTCGCTGCCAGAAGGTGAAGTTGGAGTAATTTCGCAAGACTCTTACTATAACGACCTCTCCGAAATGCCTTTGGAAGAAAGAAGAAAAACAAATTTTGACCATCCGCAATCTATTGATTTTGCTTTGCTCGAAAAGCACCTGAAGCTTTTAAAAGAAGGACACTCAATCAAACAACCGGTGTATTCTTTTCTTGAATGTAACCGCACAAATAAAACTGTACCGGTACACCCTACAAAGGTTCTTATTGTAGAAGGTATTCTTATTTTGACCAACTCAATGTTGCGTAAAATGATGGACATCAAGATTTTTGTTCATGCAGATTCAGACGAAAGATTGATTAGAAGATTAAAAAGAGATGTTAATGAACGTGGTTGGAATCTAGATGAAACATTAGATAAGTACCAGTCTAACATTAAGCCTATGCATCTTCAGTTTATAGAGCCTAGCAAAGAATACGCAGATATTATTATTCCCAACAATAAATACAACACAGTTGCAGTTGATATTGTACGTACAATCATCAACGAGAAACTAGCATAGTAAAAATGGGATTCAAAGATTTGAAAAAGAAGAAATGGTTTAGCATCCTTACCAATATGTACGTATTGGTGCTGACTGTTTTTGTTGTATGGATGCTTTTTTTGACACAAACTCCCTATTGATTCACCTAGAACTCAAAAAGGAAATCCAGAAACTTGAGAAGCAACAGGAGTTTTTAAAGGATGAAATTGCCAACGATAAAAAAATCCTTAAGAAATTATCAGATCCGGAAGAGTTAGAAAAGTTTGCGCGGGAGCAATATTTTCTTAAAAAGAAGGATGAAGAAATTTACCTTATCGAATATGAGGACAGCTTAAATATTGAGGAAAAAGAGTAAAATAAAAAGAGCTTTGTTAATAACAAAACTGATTTAAAAAAAAGAGCTCGCCTTCTGTTAATTACAGTTTAAAAAAAATCAAAATAAGATTTCTACAATACTCAATTAATCATTTATATTAAATTCGTAAATCACTACTTACAAGCCACTTAGATAAGTTTCGATATTTGGCATTGGACTTCAAATCGATTAAAACTCTCTAACACTCAATTACCACGCGTTTCAAATTTTTCATATTGAAACTCTACTCTAAATCCATATTTATTCTCAAAAGGCGCCTTCAGTTAACTAACTTTAACGTAAAAGGTCATACTTATTCACTTTGTGTTAACAAAATGGTTTTAATTGCATGGTAAATAATCGTATTTTTACCCCCTAACTCAAACTAATAATGGGCAAGATTATTGCTATTGCGAATCAAAAGGGAGGAGTAGGTAAAACTACTACTGCAGTTAATTTAGCGGCCTCTCTAGGTGTTTTAGAGAAGAAGGTATTGCTAATAGATGCTGATCCACAGGCAAATGCCACATCTGGTTTGGGCATTGATGTAGAAACTGTTGAATACGGTACATATCAACTTCTTGAGCACACTATAAGTGCCAAAGAAGCCATCATAAGTACAGATTCTCCTAACCTAGACCTTATTCCCGCACATATTGACTTGGTTGCCATTGAGATAGAATTGGTAGATAAGGATCAACGGGAGTATATGATGAAACAGGCCATTTCTGACCTTAGGGACAGTTATGATTATATTTTAATTGATTGCGCACCTTCTTTGGGCTTACTTACTTTGAACGCCCTTACCGCCGCAGACTCTGTTATCATTCCTATACAATGTGAATATTTTGCTTTAGAAGGCCTTGGAAAACTTTTGAACACCATTAAAAGTGTTCAGAAAATACACAATGCCAACTTAGATATTGAAGGCATGTTATTGACCATGTACGATTCACGTTTAAGACTATCAAACCAAGTAGTAGAAGAAGTGCGCAAGCATTTTTCAGATATGGTTTTCGATACTATAATTCAGCGTAATGTACGATTGAGCGAAGCTCCTAGTTATGGGGAAAGCATCATAAAATATGACGCAAGCAGTAAAGGCGCAACTAATTACCTGAATCTGGCCAATGAAGTCGTCAAGAAAAATAAAGAGATAGCTTAATGGCGAAAGCAACAAAAAAACAAGCACTAGGTCGCGGACTTTCCGCTTTATTGAAAGATCCAGAAAATGATATCCAATCTGCAGCAGACAAGAATGCTGACAAAGTAGTTGGCAATATCGTAGAATTGGATATTGAGGCTATTGAAATGAATCCTTTTCAGCCTCGTTCAAACTTTAATGACGAGACTCTTAAGGAACTGGCCACATCAATAGGTCAACTAGGTGTTATACAGCCAATTACGGTTCGTAAATTAGATTTTAATAAATACCAGTTGGTTTCTGGTGAAAGAAGATGCCGAGCTTCAAAATTGGCGGGACTTACCACTATACCAGCATACATTCGTATTGCCGATGATCAAGAATCATTGGAAATGGCCTTGGTAGAGAATATTCAACGCCAAGACTTAGACCCTATAGAAATAGCTATTTCATATCAGAGGTTACTTGATGAAATTCAATTAACGCAAGAAAAATTGAGTGATCGTGTTGGTAAAAAACGCTCTACGATTACCAATTATTTGCGTCTTTTACGTCTTGACCCTATTATACAGACAGGTATTAGGGATGGCTTTTTAAGTATGGGACATGGCCGTGCTTTGGTGAACATAGAAAAAAAGGGAGACCAGATAGCATTATACGAGAAAATCATAGGTCAGAACCTTTCTGTTCGCGAAACGGAACGCGCCGTAAAAGCCTATCATGAAGGTGTTGCTCCTGAAAAACCTGCGAAGAAAGCTTCAAAAGCGCCAGAATTTGTTCAAGGAAACATTAAACCGTTCACTGAGCACCTTTCGGTTAAAGTAGATATTTCTGCCAGCGAAAAAGGAAATGGAAAAATAACCATTCCTTTTCATTCTCAAGAAGAATTCAATCGAATCAAAAAATTGATCCTAGGTGAGTAAATCCTTGCTAACCCTTATTTTTATTTCTCTTTTTACAATAACCGTTGCTGCTCAAAAAGAAACGGTCGAAAATAAAGAGGTAGACTCACTCCAGACAAATTTAGCAAATGAGGGTCTTATTGTGGTGGATACACTCGTGAAGAAAAAAGTCCCTTTTAATGCACTTGCTCCTAGTAAAGCGGCATTTTATTCTGCTGTATTCCTGGTCTAGGTCAGATTTACAATAAACGATATTGGAAAGTACCTATTGTTTATGGAGCCATTGGTGCTGCCGTTTACGGCTACACTTGGAATAATAACCAATACCAACGTGCACGTACTGCTTTTAAGAGAAGATTAGCCGGTTTTACCGATGATGAATTCTACGACCCTAACAATACTGGTAGCACCACTCCCGCTATAAGTGACGACGCTCTACAGAGTGAACAGGAAAGATATCAACAAGACAGAGATTTATTACTATTGGTATCGATAGCCATGTATGCTCTAAATATTGTGGATGCTAATGTAGATGCACATTTGAAGCAATTTAATGTGGACGACGACCTGAGCTTTGATATGGAACCTTTTTTGGATTTAGACCCAGTGACCAATAACCCTAGTTACGGGATGGCCCTAATAATAAAATTTTAAACACAAACAGCTGTTTTTAAGTTAGTTAAAATCAGTTATCGAAATAATTATAAATTGAAAATAGCACTATTCGGATACGGTAAAATGGGCAAGATGATTGAGAAAATCGCCCTAAGCAGAAATCATACTATTGTTGCAAAAGTAGATGTTGACACAGTTGATATTGATTTTTCAGAAATGGATGTTGCTATTGACTTTAGTATGCCTAGTGCGGCTTACGGCAACCTTACCAAATGTTTTGAACATGGTGTTCCGGTAATTTCGGGAACCACAGGATGGCTAGATAAATATGACGAAGCGGTGGCTTTATGTAAAGAAAATAAAGGTGCCTTTATATATGCTTCTAACTTTAGTTTGGGAGTAAATGTATTTTTTGAGCTCAATGAATATTTGGCCAAGATGATGAAAAATTTAGACCAATATAAAGTGTCTATGGAAGAAATTCATCATACACAGAAATTGGATGAGCCTAGTGGAACAGCCATTACACTAGCCGAAGGAATTATCAAAAACACCAAGTATAATGCTTGGAAGCTTGAAAATGCTCCGGCAGGTGAAATTCCAATTGTATCAAAAAGAATTGGTACAACACCCGGTACACACAGTATAGATTACAGTAGTGAGGTAGACTCCATAGAAATAAAGCATACGGCACACAACAGAGAGGGGTTTGCCCTTGGTGCTGTTATTGCTGCCGAGTGGATTGTGGGCAAAACAGGTGTTTTTACCATGAAAGATGTGTTAAACCTTGGTTAAGACATACAATAATTGAATAAAAATTAAGCTTACTTGCAATAGAGTCTCTGGAATTCAGTCATTTAAAAATTCCTTAGCTGCAATTAAAAAATACACAAATGGACGCAACACAGTGGTTACTATTTATTCTGGTTATTCAGATTATCCATTTTGCAGGAACTTGGAAATTATATGTAAAAGCCGGTAGAAAAGCTTGGGAGGCTGCAATACCAGTATACAATGCTATTGTTTTAATGCAAATTATCAATCGCCCTAAATGGTGGACGATACTTTTGTTCATTCCAATCATCAACTTATTGATGTTTCCTATCGTTTGGATTGAAACCATACGTAGTTTTGGACGTAATAGCACAGCAGACACATGGTTAGTGATACTTACGTTTGGCTTATACATCTTCTATGTAAATTATGCTTTAGACGTAAAATATATTGAAGACAGAAGCCTTCAGCCACAAACAGCTACTGGCGAATGGGTAAGCTCAATTGCTTTTGCAGTTATCGCTGCTACACTTGTTCATACCTACTTCATTCAGCCTTATGTAATTCCAACACCATCGTTAGAACGCACGCTACGTGTTGGGGATTTATTATTTGTTAGTAAATTCAACTATGGTGCAAGAACCCCTATGACTACGGTTGCTGCCCCTATGGTACACGATACTTTGCCCATTATTGGCACAAAATCATATTTAACTAAACCTCAGCTTCCATATTTTAGGTTGCCAAGGTTTTACAAAAGTTGACCGAAACGATATTGTTGTTTTCAGTTGGCCTGCAGATACGGTTCGTCAGTTTTTCAAAAGAGAAAAAGGAGTAATTAAACCTATCGATAAAAAATCTAATTACGTAAAACGTTGCGTGGGTATTCCAGGAGATTCATTAGCTGTTATAGATGGTTATGTTTATATTAACGGAAAGCAATTAAAACTATCTGACAGAGCCAAGCCCCAATACGACTATACACTTTACTCTAGCAAAGGAGTTTCTTCTACATTGTTAGAAAAAGTAAATGCTACAGGATGGACTAGAAAATATATTATCAATTCGCTGAACCAACAACAACTAAACAGCATTCAGAAATACGTTAAGGGTTATAAACAGCGTAATGATGGTAAATTGGAAGTCTACACTACCGAAAGAGGAATTCCCGTTTCAGTAGCCCGTAAAAATGCTATTTCCTTAGCTGAAGAAACTGGTCTTTCACGTGTTGCTCCGCTTACCGCTGAAATGGCGGAACAGCTTAAAAAAGAACCTTCATTGGACTCCATTGTAAGAATGGTTGATAAAAAAGGGTAGCTGGTGCAAACATATTCCCCCAAAGCAGGGATTACCCATGGAATTACGACCAAATGGGGCCTATTTACATTCCTGAAAAAGGTGCTACTGTGGCATTAAATTTAAAGGTTTTACCGCTTTACAAAAAGATTATACGAGAATATGAAGGGAACACCATTAGCGTTGCTGGTAACCAAATAAAAATTAATGGAGAAGTAGCTGATTCATATACATTTAAACAAGATTACTATTGGATGATGGGTGATAACCGTGACCACTCCGAAGATAGTAGGGCTTGGGGCTATGTACCTGAAAACCATATTGTAGGTACACCTATATTTATCTGGTTGAGCGTTGATAATTTTAACGACGGTATTCTTAGCTGGAGACCTAGATGGGACCGTATTTTCACGACCGTAAATGGCTCGGGAGAACCCGTTTCTTACTTTAAATATTTCCTAATTGGCTTAATTGCTTATTTTGTGGGAAGTTGGTTATGGAACAAAAAGAAAGCTAAGGGATAGTATTTCTTTTTACGATTGCCTTATCTAAATATCAGATTATAGGATGATAACCTTTGAAAATGCTTTTGAACACGTATTACAACATACGTTGGACCTTGGAGATGAAACCATAGCGCTTTTAAACAGCACCGGTAGAGTTCTAAGTGAAGATATTAAAGCTGATAGGGATTTTCCGCCGTTTAATCGCTCTACCAAAGATGGTATTGTCATTGCTTTTTCGGCCATTGAAAAGGGAATTACTCGTTTTAAAGTGGAGGGTGTTCTAAGTGCGGGCATGCCTCAGCAAAAACTTTCAACGCATAATAATTGTCTTGAGATTATGACAGGTGCCGTTCTTCCTGAACAGGCAGATACTATTGTCATGTATGAAGAAACCGAAATTAAGGATGGTTGGGCTTCGATTATAAAAACGCCTAAAAAAGGACAAAACATACATCGCCAAAGTACAGATGAAAAAAAAGGCGCTATCCTTCTAAAAAAAGGAACGGAAATTACTGCTGCGGTTGTTGGCGTATTGGCTTCTGTTGGAAAAAAGGATGTACTTGTAAAAACACTTCCTAAAATTTGTGTGGTCTCCACAGGAAACGAACTTGTAGAAATACATGAGACTCCACTACCCCACCAGATTAGAAAATCCAACTCCCTTTCTCTTGCTTCTGCGCTGGAAAAAGTAAAAATAAAACCTACCCTTCTACATATAGCGGATGATAAATCAATTATAGAAAAGCAACTTGAACAAGCTCTGTCAAAATTTGATGTACTGATGCTTAGTGGTGGCGTATCTAAAGGAAAGTTTGATTTTATTCCCGACGCCCTGCATAATTTAGGTATTGAGAAGGTTTTTCACCGTGTGGCACAACGTCCCGGAAAACCTTTCTGGTTTGGGGTACAAAAGAGAAAACAGAAAGTAGTATTCTCTTTCCCCGGAAACCCCGTTTCTACTTTTGCCAATTACCATGTGTATTTTTTACCATGGCTCAAAAAATCGCTTAGTGTTGAAAACAAAAAACAGTCTGTTATTTTAGACGAGCCTATACAACCTCACCCTTCATTAACACTGTTTGCGCAAGTTACTACACAACTCCGCGAAGGCAAATTCATTGCAAAAACACTAAAAGGCAATGGTTCTGGTGACTTAGTCAGTTTAGCCTTGGCAAACGGGTTTATTCGTGTTCCACAAGGCGACAAAGAAATACCTTCGGGAACTGTTTTAGACTTTATTGAGGCTTTTTAAATTATTCTCAAAACGTTTATTTTCCCTTATATTTTCCTTCGTAACGCTTCCATAGCTCCGTTTGGTGCGTATCTAATGAAATCTCTCTTCCATCTATAAATGCTTGTGTTAATTGATTGCCTTTCATATCCAAAGCATCGCCTTCTGAAATTATAAGAGTAGCGCTTTTCCCAGTTTCTAAAGTCCCATAGACAGCATCAATACCAAGAATTTTAGCTGTGTTACCCGTAATGAGCTCCAACGCCTTTTCTTTTTCCATACCCTGAGATACCGTCTGGCCTGCATAAAATGGTAGATTACGGATTTGAAAGTTAGATGCTGTACTATTTTGAAGACCAACCAACAACCCAGCATCTACCAATAATTTGGGGAGCTTATATGGTAAATCATAATCATCTTCATCAAAATCAGGAAGGTTATGTGTAGCACCTACCAGAACAGGAATATCATTGGCTTTTAAAAATAATGCTACTTTATGAGCATGGCTTCCCCCAACGAGAACAACTTGCTTTATTCCTGCATCTTTAATATTAGTTATTGCATCAATTATTTCCTTTTCACCATCCGCATAAACAAATAACTTTTGTTTGCCTGTAAAAAGACCAGACATAGCACTCAAAACAGGGTTTTTTGTTATTACCCCAGAATCATAAACAGCAGCATTTTTAAGAAAGGTAATTGTTTCTTGAACCTCTTCTCCATACTTTTTATTAGCCTGATAACCACGACCTTCTCCTTCCCACCATTTACCTTTACGGAACGTGGTAGGCCAGTGTAAATGTATTGCGTCATCTATTTTTACAGCAGCATCCTCCCAATTCCATGCATCAAACTGAACGACAGATGACGTTCCAGAAATTCGACCCCCTTGAGGTGCGATTTGCCCTAAAAGAACTCCATTGGGACGCATACTTTCTACCACTTTAGACTCAGCATTATAAGCAACCAAACTACGAATGTGTGGAATCATCTCCCCTATTTCATCTTGGTCTTTTGATGCTCTTACAGCATCTATCTCAATTAATCCAAGGGATGTATTAGGAGCTATAAACCCAGGATAAATATGTTTACCTTCAGCCATTATTTTTTCTCCTCGTCTTGCTATTCTAGACATTGCGCTACCAACAAAAGTTAGCTTACCATCTTCAAACATGATAAGAGAATTTTCTATTACCTCCCCATTTCCTAGGTGTGCCGTTGCGCCTTCAATAGTAATTGCTTTGCTCTGTTTTGGTGCCGGTTTTTGTTGAGCACTTGCTTCTACCCCTATAAATAAATAGATCAGCAAAATGATTCGAATATATTTTTTTTTATTTACTACCATCGATTACTAATTTAATCCCTTTTGAACTTTATTAATCTACTTGTATGTATTCCGTTAACGTATCGCAATGCATAAGCTCCTTCTTACTCTGCTTAGGTTCTTGAGTTTTCTTGCCTTTTTCTTTTTCTCCCAACATTTGATTAATCAACTCATTTCTCTCTTTACTTACTTTATGGCGCAACTTTTTATCTTTCTCTAAATCAAAATAAATTGCACCATCAATCATAGTCTTTTCAGCCTTAGCATAAATTGATAACGGATTACCGCTCCACAAAACCAAATCAGCATCTTTTCCTTCTTTAATACTTCCTGTCCTATGATCTAAATGCAACAATTTAGCAGGATTTATAGTAACCATTTTCCATGCTTCTAACTCTGTCATTCCTCCATACTTAATAGTTTTAGCTGCTTCTTGGTTCAACCTACGAATCATTTCAGCATCATCACTATTAATTGCAACCGTTATATCTTGATCGTGCATAATTGCAGCGTTATAAGGAATGGCATCATTAACCTCAAATTTGTACGCCCACCAGTCACTGAACGTACCAGCTCCAACACCATGTTTTTTCATTTTGTCAGCCACTTTATACCCTTCTAAAATGTGAGTGAACGTATTTACTCTGAAACCAAATTTCTCAGCAACCTTCATCATCATATTTATTTCGCTCTGAACATAACTATGACAGCTAATAAATCGCTCACCATTCATAATCTCTACAAGGGTTTCCATTTCCTCATCATATCTGTAAGGCATTTCACTTTTTTTCTTAACCTCGTATTCCTTAGCCCTTTGAAAATAATTGTCAAAAAGCTGCTCTACACCCATTCGAGTTTGTGGAAAACGACTATAACTACCCCAATTACTTTGTTTTACATTTTCACCTAACGCAAATTTTATAAATTTAGGTGAGTTGTCATAAATCATGTTTTCAGCGCTTTCCCCCCACTTTAACTTCAAAATTGCCGAGCGACCACCAATAGGGTTTGCCGAACCATGTAATAATTGTAATGAAGTGACTCCTCCGGCCAAAGCATGGTAAATACCTTTATCCTCATGATCTACTACATCTTCCATTTTTACCTCTGCAGATGAGTTTTGTCCTGACTCATTAACCGCTAACGCTGCAATATGACTATGCTCATCTATAATTCCTGCAGTAAGGTGCTTATCTGTACCATCAACTACCTTAGCTCCTCCTTCAGATATATTTCGACCTACTTTTACAATTTTTCCATTCTTAACCAACACATCAGTGTTTTCCAGGATACCAGCCTCCTCACTTGTCCAAACTGTTGCATTCTTAAAAAGTACGTTTTCAGATTTTGGAATTGCATCATAACCATACCCAACATTAGGGTATGTCAGGTTTGCTAGTTTAGGCATTACTTGCTCTGATTTTTCTTCCTTCTCTTTAAAAGGAGTTACTTTAACCGCAGAAAAAGTAGTTTCTTCTCCTGTAGGAAGTATAGCCTTACCAATCAATTTACTATTTGTTTTTTCAACTAACCCAGTCATTCTATAACTTCCCTTCTTATTGCCATCTACAAATGAAAGTTCTAACCAATTATCCGAATATGACAATTTTGATTTTAAAGAAACGGTATCTGTTTTAACAGTCACTTTAGGTTTATCTACAGTACCTTTAATTGACATTTTAAATTCTTTACTTCCAACGGAAAAAGCATATTCCCCCCTTATATCAACTAGAGAAATATCAGAAATCACATTTTTAGTTCCCTGTACCCAATTCTCATAAAGAATAGTTTTTTTATCAAAAATATCGCCCGAAGCAATTAAAAAATTAGCATAACTACCTTTTGCCAGCGAACCTATTTGATCTGACTTACCCAGAATTTGCGCGGGTACAGTTGTTAGCGCTTTTAAAGCCGTGGTCTTATCCAGTCCATAACTTATAGCCCTCATTATTTTCTCTTTGAATTCCGTAGGAGATTTAAGATCGTGTAGTGTAAAAGAAAACGATATATTATTATCGGTCATTACTTTAGGATTTGAAGGTGATTGATTCCAATGGCGCATATCTCCTAAAGAAATATAGGTAGCAGCATATGGGTCCGAAACATCATAAGCCTCTGGGAAATTTAAAGGCAAAATTAACTGAGCATTTGTTGCTTTAATATCTCCCACACGTTCATACTCATTACCTCCTGCTAGAATTATATACTGAACTCCAAAAGCATCTCCAATACCATCTGCTCTAATAACGTTGCCTTTATCTCCTGCCTCAAAAAACTGGACTAACTCTTTATTACGTGCAAGCGCTTCTAGAGACCTATCTTTACTTACCACATTACCTTGTGCATACCATTTTTCATCATGATACATTTGTCTCAAGAGCGCCATAGACCCCATTAAAGAACTTGGATACGATTGTTTTTTTGCGATACTTTTATTGAATGAAAAATACTGTCCCGAACGATCATCTAATATACGATCACCATCATTACCTGTACTATTCAATGCCACCAATACACCCGTACCACGGGCAATACCATCATGAATATGAGAATTAACAACGCCAAAACCTACTTTACGCAAAGTCTCTGCAACTGTATCATCATAATTAAACTTTGATATAGCACCATTTTCGGGCATAATATGATCATTCCAATAATAGCCTGCCCTAGAAGGTTCATATTCAGCAGACCTACCTTCACTCTTTACTTTCTCTGGTTTCTCTACTCCAAACTCCGAATAAATGTCAATAAAAGAAGGGTATATAGATTTCCCACTTAAATCAACTACTACCGTATTTTTCGGTATATCTACTGTCTTACCAACTTCAATTACTTTACCGTTCTGAATGAGAAGGGTTCCAGAGGTTATAATCTGATTTGGCGTAACAAAAATTTTAGCATTCGTAAAAGCAGTATAGTTGGTGTTTTTTACTTTTACACCATCATTAACAGGAAAGTAATCCTGTGAAAAGGTCGCTAATCCACAAAAAAGGATAACAGCGGTAATCAATTGTTTTTTCATCATTTCGTATGGTCTTCAAATCTTGCTTTTAAAAATAAGGAAAGCGTTTATGACCAAAAAATAATGTTACACTTATGAGTCTAATTATCTGAATATGATATTAAGTTCTACTGTAAAATGGGAAAAGTATTTTCTAATCAGAACTGAAAAAGAAAACCAAAACTAATTTACTTAAGATTAAAGCGGATACTTCTCGTGATACCCCACCATTAATTCTACGATCTTACCGTAACTTTTAATACCATCTTTCTGCTGATTGGCTTTTAAAAAAGTGCTGAAAATGGACTTAAAAATGGGTTCAAAAGGATTTACAAATTCTAGGTTATGCTCATAAAGCTCCCTGTAATTCTCCTGTACCCCAACATTTACTTTAGCATACAATTCATCAAATTTTTCCTTATCTGAACGGCGTATAGCACTCAAGCAATAACTGAGCGCATAAGCAGAAGCCGAATACTGAAAATAATGGTCTTCATTTTTCATGGTAACTAAATACCCTATAAAATTAGTTTCATTCTCCTTTGAATATCCCACTTGGTGTCCTACCTCATGCCCACTTACAACAGGAAACCTGAACTCCGGAGTGAGCGCATTTACCTGAGCCTCGTTTGTAAACGGATTTAAATAACCACCAATCCCCATATAACTGGCCAACGTACTGAACATGGACTTCTTTAGACTACGATGGCTATACTTCAAAAACGGAAGTTCATTTTGTAATTGTTCATAACCGTTCACCGTTTTATCAAAGATTTCGTTACGGCTATACGGCACTTGTACTCTTTTTGTACTGTCTGTAGTAAGTTCAAATTGAAGCTGGTTCGTTTTTACAATTAACCTTTCGGCTAAATCAACTACCTCACTAGTTTGCACACTATCCCTAATGGCAAAATTCTCAGCAATTGGTTTTCGGTAATAATTCAGCCCCCAAACCAAATTGAAAGTGAAGTAAAAAACCGAGAGCACCACCACTACATTCCGTAAAAACTGAAAAGGAAAATTTCTGATTTTCAATCGATTTACGTAGAGATATCTAATGCTAAGCACAATAAGTAGCACATATAAAATTTCGCCTACAGAAAAAGGAACCCACCCAAATAGAACCCTAAAAAACTGACTTATTACAGGGTAAATACCATTGCTGTAATAAGTCTCCACAACCTCTGGATTACTACCTAACCACGCTACCAAAAGAATTTGAGGGAGCAAACTTAAAGCGATACCGTTTCTTAATCTATTTTTCAACAACCTGTTTTTAATATTGAAATCATCTCATCTTAATTCTGAAAAATTTCAGCAATATTTGCATGACCTATATAAAGCCAAAATTAACCAAATATCATCCATACCAATTTTTGACTGCGTATTTTTGCAAAAATATAACATCACATGAACGAAGCTATAAGAGAATTACAACCCAAGGAGGTCTGGAATAAATTTGCGGACCTTAATGCAGTACCACGTCCATCAAAGAAAGAAGAGCGTGTAATACAATTCATGCTAGACTTTGGTGAGTCACTTGGTCTTGAAACTTTTAAAGATGCGGTAGGCAATGTTATTATAAGAAAATCTGCTAGTAAGGGTATGGAAAATAGAGTTACTGTAACCTTGCAATCGCATCTAGATATGGTACATCAAAAAAATAACGATACCGTATTTGACTTTGACAAACAGGGTATTGAAATGTTCGTACAGGACGACTGGGTTAAGGCTAAGGGCACTACTCTTGGTGCCGATAACGGTATGGGAGTAGCTGCTATAATGGCATTACTACAGAGCACAGAAATTACACACCCTTCATTAGAAGCTCTTTTTACCATTGATGAAGAAACAGGAATGACAGGTGCCATGGGGCTTGAAGGTGGTATTTTACAAGGCGAGATATTATTGAACCTAGATACCGAAGAAGATGATGAGCTTGATATTGGTTGTGCAGGTGGAATTGATATTACCGCAACCAGAAAGTACAAGGAAAAATCAGTGCCTAACGATACGGTAGCTTACCAAATTACGGTTAACGGATTATGTGGCGGACATAGTGGAATTGAGATTCATAAAGGTCTTGGTAATGCAAACAAAATAATGAACCGTTTTCTTTATGGAGCCTCTAATTCATTCATGCTCCGTATTGCAGAGATAGATGGAGGTAGCCTTAGAAATGCTATTCCCCGAGAGAGTGTAGCTAAGGTTGTTATTCTTAAAACGCAAAGCGAAGAGTTTGAAAAGACTCTAAAAGAATATGAGTCTACTATAAAAAAAGAACTAAACGTTTTAGAGCCTAACCTTAAAGTCTCTTTTGAGTCTATAAAGTTACCAAAGGGCGTTATGGGCAAGAAAGCACAGACACGTTTGCTACAGGGAATTTATGCTGCTCACAATGGAGTTTATGCTATGAGTGCCGCTATTCCTGATTTAGTAGAAACTTCTAATAATGTGGCACGTGTTCTTGTAAAGAACGGAAAGGCAAAAATAGGATGCTTAACGAGGTCTTCTGTAGACTCTGCGAAGATGGACTTGGCAAATGCTTTAAAATCGACTTTTGAATTGGCTAGTTTTAATGTTGAATTCAGTGGAACTTACATGGATGGACACCAAATGCTGATTCCAAAATATTAAAAGTAGCTGAAGCAAAATATAAAGCACTTTTTGGCGAAAAACCAAAAGTGGCCGCTTGCCATGCTGGATTGGAATGTGGTATTCTAGGTCAAAACTATCCAGATTTGGATATGATAAGTTTTGGTCCAACAATTTTGGGAGCTCACTCTCCCGATGAGCGCGTTTGTATTTCTTCAACACAGAAATTTTGGAAATTTCTATTGAATATTTTAGAAGACATTCCTAAAAAGTAAAACACTAAAAAAGGGTTTGCCGTAACGGCAAACCCTTTTTTATTATATTTTGATTCTGACTAAACCTTCTGCAAGCTTGCCTCTTCTTCTATTTTTGGGTTCGCACCATATTGGTTTTCTCCTTGTTCGCTATCAGTACAAGCTAAAATAAGATTGTAAATAGGCACAAGTAAAAACCATCCACTTTTACCAACATCATGCATTCTTCTTACACCTACGGCAATACCATAGTATCAACACTCCTAATGAATATATTAAGGATAGAAAAACAAGCGCAGGAACATCAACAACAAAGGCTATAATTTGTAACCCATAGGAAATCAATATATTAAATAAGAAAAACATCCAATATTCTTTTCTTCTGGCACGACCTTCAAAGCCTGCATAGTTCTGTAAAACTTTTAAATACCAATTCATAGGTTTAAGATTTAGGGTTATCACAATTTATGAATGGTACAAACGGATATCTTTACGAAGTATTATGAATTTTTAGATGAACTGCACGAAAAATGCACAAAATAGATTATCGGCAGATTTCTGCTATAGTTATTTAGTTTTTTAGTTTTTCTCTTTCATTTCTTCCCGAACCATCTGGCCTGACTGTGTAATCTCACTTATAGACCATCCACCTAAACCACTTGATCCGGGTTTAAGAGCGGCTGAGTTCTCTTCTTTATCGGCAACGGACCAATTGCACCATGAAATAGCGTTAGCGTCTAAAAACGCCCACCACTCCTCTACCGACGCAATATCTATAACACCGTCACCCGTATATTCCGTTACTCCGTATTCGGTTACAAACAATGGCACATCATTATCTAAAGCCGTTTGTGCTGCATTACGTAACTCTTCTTTGTGGGTTGATGCGTAATAATGTAATGTGTACATAATATTAGAATCAGCTAACTTATTCCCTATAACTTCCGATACGCCTTGAGACCAGTTACGAGTACCACACACCACTATATTATTAGAGTCATACTTTCTTATTTCAGCCACAACCGCTTCATGATAAGGCTTTAACACGGCTTCCCATGAAACATCTAACGGCTCGTTATACGTTTCATAAATTATATTGGGATATTCTCCGTATTTCTCAGCGACTTCAGCGAAAAACGATTTAGCTTCTTCAACATAGTCTTCTGCGTGATGGCTGTGCCAATCCACCAAAACATAAATACCTTCTTCAATTGCCGCATCTATTACCTCAAATACTTTTGCTTTTTCAGTAACTGCATTAGTAAGATATCCTCCATCATCCTCAACACCCATTGAAGCACGAATAATATTTATATTCCAATCTTCCTTTAACCATTTCACGGTTTCTTTGGTATAAAACTCCCCCATCCACTGGCTCCAGAATAAAGACATACCCCGTAATTGCACAGGGTCTCCATCTTCATCAACCATATTTTTTCCATCAACACGCAACTGTCCGTATTCTTCCACAGCAGTATTAGCTATTGCTTCCGGAGTCTCACTTTCTTCCTTTTGAACTTCTAGGATTTCCTCGGTCTCAAGAACGGCATCCGTTTTTGAGCTACATCCAAAAAAAACAATAAAAATGAGTAAAAAAATAAATTTTACTAGTTTCATATTTCCATGTTTTTTGAATTATTTCGGCAATAGGCTTCCATACAATTCTTATAATATAATCATATATTTTTAAAACTATTGGGTACAAAAAAACCCGCAAGAAGCGGGTTATATTTTATGAAGTGATTTTTTTTACTCGACCTCTCCTGTAATTTCAAGATCAAATACTAAATCTGCACTAGGTGGTATTGGACCAGTACCTTGAGGACCGTAACCTAAATGCGAAGGAATAAAGATTCTTGCTTTATCACCAATCTTCATATTCAAAAGACCTTCTTTAAAACCAGCAATTAAGCTAGCGTCTGGGCTATATACCATTGGTAATGGGTCATAACCGCCACCTTGTTTTCTTCTATCATCAAATTTGTTGTATTTAGTAGCAATATCTTCATAGTTACTATCAAACAAAGTTCCATCTTCTAAATATCCCGCATAGTAAACAAGTACTTGACCACCAATAGTTGGTTTTTCTCCGTTACCTTCTTTTAACATTAAGATTTTAAGGCCACTAGGTAATTCTTTGGCTTTTTGCTTCTCATCTTCAAGTGCTGCTACAAAGTCAGTTTTCATTTTTTCAAATGCCGCAATCTTCGCTTCTTCTTCCGCAAAATAATCGGTCATAACCTGTACAGCATCAAATTTCTTAGCTGCTTTACCATTACGAACAATCTCTACACTGTTCATAACAACATCTACAAGAGGCTTATCTTGTGAAGCTGCGTCTTTAGAAGTCTCAGTAGTTGCAATAGAATCTACAACACCTAAGCCTTCTACTACGTGACCAAATACCGTATGTCTTCCATTTAAAAACGGAGTTTCTTTATGCGTGATAAAGAACTGACTCCCATTAGTAGTAGGACCAGAATTAGCCATAGATACGATTCCTTTTTTATCATGCACTAAAGAATCATTAAACTCATCTTTGAATTTATATCCTGGGTTTCCAGCACCAGTACCTGTTGGATCCCCTCCTTGAATCATAAAATCCTTAATGACCCTATGAAAAATAAGACCATCATAAAATTTCTTTTCTTTTAGGCTATCAGTAACAAATGGACTATCGCCTTCCGCCAATGAAATAAAGTTAGCCACGGTAACCGGTGTCTTTTCATATTCCAATTTTATAATAATATCCCCTTTACTAGTATGTATATCTGCAAAAAGGCCATCTCCCAATTCGGAATACTGACTTTTACAACTGGCTAGCAAAACCACTAGGGTAATTACGTAATAGATTTTTTTCATGTCTTAATCCTTTGTTTGTGTTTTACTTTTATTATTTATTAGGTAAGCTTTACTCTACTAATTCTTGATTTTTTTCAATTTTAAAAACTGACAAAGTAACCTTGAACGGTACGTTTACTCCAATTTTGTCATTATCACCATGATAACCGTATCCTAATGAAGAAGGAAACAGAAAAGTAGCTGTCTCACCTTCTTTTAACATCTTTACACTATTTCTTAAACCCGGAAATAAATCTTGCTTATCTACCTTATAGGTTAGCGTACCAATATCATCCATACTATAAATAGTATCGTTCTTTAGGCTAACAATATTATAACTCATGATAACCAAATCATCTGGTTGTGCCGTATAATCTGCCGACTCATTCTTAACGTCATAAAAAAACCAAGACCCACTGGCGGAATGCGTATACTCGTGCAACGTATCTTTTGCCATCAAATCTTGCAGTAATTTTTCTTCTTTAGCCAAAAGCTCCTTGCTTCGTTTTACAGATTGCTTAAAAAAACTACCTGATTTTACTTCAACGGGCCTTCTTGCTTCCGGCCCTCCGCAACCAACTAGGGTTATCAAAAAAATAAGACTTAAGATTCTCATGCCTGTAATTGGTCTTGATGGTTTTCTAAAAGTGATTCAAAATAAACAGCGGTTTCTTTAAGCGACCTATCGCTTTTTCCTCCTGCAGCATTATTATGACCACCTCCTTCAAAATAAGTTCTTGCAAATTCGTTTACATTAAAATCGCCTATAGATCTGAAGGAAATTTTTATAATACCTTCTTCCTTATTCTCTATAAAAATAACGGCAAAGATAATACCTTCAAGGGTAAGTCCGTAATTAACGAAACCTTCCGTATCTCCTTTTTGATACTTATACATATCAAGCTCATCTTGACTTAATGTTATGTAGGCTGTTCTGTATTTATCGTGAATAACCATATTCTTTAGGGCGCAACCCAAAAGGTGTAACCTACCTTAGTGTATTCGTATCATAAATTTTATGATGAATCTGTGTGTTTTCAGCACCTTTATCAATTAAATCGGCAATAATACGGTGCGTTCTACCTGTAGTAGATCTAAATTTAAAAGACCCGGTATCTGTCATGATACCAGTATAAAGGCAATTTGCCATTTCTGACGTTACTTTATCTACATCTCCCAAAAATTCAATGAAGTTATATACCATTTCGCAGGTAGAACTCATAGATACATCTGAGTACATAATCTCGGCGTAGTCCGACGGTGCTTGATGGTGATCAATCATAACAAAAGGCACTGTCAAATCTTCTAAAACAGATTGCATCTGCCCTATTCTACCCAAGTGATTGAAGTCCAAAGTAAAAACTATCGTTGCTTCGGCTATTTTATCTTTTGCTTGACTATTTTGTTTTTCAAAATTTAAAATGTTCTCGTTTTTAAGCATCCATTTTAAAAACTTAGGATAATCATTAGGCGCTATAACTACAGCTTCTTGCCCCCTATTAACAAGGTAATGACAAAGAGCCAAAGTTGAACCAATGGCATCACCATCAGGGTTTTTATGCGGTACGATTACGATTTTTTGCGGTTGGGAAAGTAGTTGCTGAACCGCTTTTATAGACTCCAAATTCATGCGTGCAAAGATACAATTTAATAACGTAGTCTTTTAAGGCAAAGTCTTATTTTTGTGGTAAGATTTTAAAACCAATATATGTTTAATAAGTATATCGCCATTTGTTTATTGTGTATCGCTACAGCCTGTAAGACTCAAAATCAGGTAGAAAAGACTACGAATAAAGAGATAGTAGACACAACCCCTAAAGCTGATTTTACTTTGGCCTTTGGCTCTTGTAATAAGCAAAACGAAACTAATTTACTTTGGGATGATATTCTTAAAACAAATCCTGATGTTTGGATTTGGGGCGGAGATAATATTTATGCAGATACGGATAACATGAAACGTTTGCGTGCCATGTATGCTAAACAAAATTCCGTTTTAGGATACCAAAAACTGAAAAGCGAAGTATCCGTAATAGGCACTTGGGACGATCATGATTATGGCTTAAATGATGGCGGTGTTGATTTTGATAAAAAGAAGGAAAGTCAGCAGGAGTTTTTAGATTTTATGGGAGTGGACAGAAATGACCCTAGAAGAACTCAAGAAGGTGTTTATGCCGCACACACTTACAACACACCAAAAGGAAGCATAAAGATATTGGTATTGGACACCCGATATTTTAGAACTGACCTTACTCCGGATACCGAAAGCAAAAAGCGGACTAAACCAAATGCCTATGGCGTAGGTACAGTTCTAGGCACGACCCAATGGAACTGGTTAGCAGATGAACTTAAAAATTCAACTGCAGATTTTAATATTCTAGTTAGCAGTATTCAAATATTATCTAATGAACATGGGTTTGAGACATGGGGCAACTTCCCTCATGAAGTAGATAAACTGGAAAAACTTATTGTTGATTCTAAAGCAAAGGGTGTTATTATGCTCTCTGGAGATCGTCATATTTCCGAATTTTCTAAAACTGAAATATCTGGGGTAGATTACCCCTTAGTTGATTTTACAAGTAGTGGCCTTACACATACCTATACCGCTTTTAATGGCGAACCCAATCCGTTTAGGGTGGGCAACGTTGTTTTTACTAAAAGTTTTGGACTAATTAAATTCAATTTTAAAACTAAAGAGGCGCAAATGCAAATGATTGGGAACGACTTAAAAGTGATGGGTGAACTACATCAAACCTATTAAAAGTTGCCGATTGTTGAATAAAGCGTATTTTTGCAAAAAATTATTACAATGACTACGAACAGAACATTTACGATGATCAAACCCGATGCGGTTGAAAACGGACACATTGGTGGCATTCTGGAAAAAATAACTTCCGCTGGCTTCAAGATCGTCGCCATGAAATATACACAACTTAGCACAAGAGATGCGCAAGAGTTCTACGCCGTTCATAATGAGCGTCCTTTTTACGGAGAATTGGTAGAATTCATGAGCCGTGGCCCTATTGTTGCCGCTATATTAGAAAAAGACAATGCAGTTGATGATTTCCGCGCATTGATCGGAGCAACAAACCCTGCTGAAGCAGCTGAAGGTACTATTAGAAAATTATTCGCTTCAAATATCGCTGAAAATGCGGTACATGGATCAGATAGTGATGAAAATGCAGCTATTGAAGGTGCTTTCCATTTTTCTGGAAGAGAAATTTACTAAGACATTATACTTTTACAAAAAGCCTGTAAACTTCAGATCTCTGAAGTTTACAGGCTTTTTATCTTAGCACCAGTTTCTGCACTAATTCCTTACCCAAATCTTCATTGAGCATCTTTACTATTTTTGATTTTCCCAAGCTTAATTCTTCACGAAGAACAGAAGATGATAATGCTACAAAAAGCGTATCTCCCCTAAGCTCAATTTCTGTTGTATAATTATTTACACCGTTACCCATTAAATTACGCCATGCTTCACGGGCATCTACCTTATCCATACCTTTCTGAAGCCTATTTTCCTTTATGAATTCGTTCAGGGCTTGGCTCATATTCAGGTTCTCATTTCTTCTCTTCGCCATCTTTTTGGATTGAAATAGGTTCAAATCTTTTGTAATCGTACCGAATTCCTTCTTCGTTTAGCACAGAAAAAGTGGTATCATCTAACTTCACTAACTTCTCTGACCACTCACTAAGCTCCGTCTTGTAATTAATTGAAAAATCGTTCTCTTTTCCGACAATTACAAATGCTTCCGCATCATCTGAGGTTTCATAAGTACCATCCAGTCTAGGCTGCATTTTTTTACGATATCCCTCATCTCCATCTATAGAAATATAATCTATACTGGTATTCACCTTATATTCTTTAATATTTCCGTCAGGAAAGGTCACTTGGGTTATTTCCCAATATCCGTCAAGCTTATTTAAATCCTCTTTTGAAATACCAGAAGAGCATGCCAAAAACAAACCTATGAATCCTATTAAAAATATCTTCTTCATCATTTTCAAAAATCTATTCCTATAATTTAAACAATTTATACGTTTGGTGTATTTGTTTTACCACTTCTTCTGTGCGTTCTGCATGGGTATCGCTAATAAAAATTTGACCAAAATTTTCATTGTTCACCAAAGCTACGATATGTGACACCCGATGTTCATCTAATTTATCAAAAATATCATCCAGCAATAAAATAGGTGTTGTTTTAGATCGAGCTTTTATAAACTGAAACTGGGCGAATTTTAAAGCAATAAGAAACGATTTCTGCTGCCTGACTACCAAATTTTTTAATAGGATGACCTGAAATTTCAAAACCTAAATCATCTTTGTGAACCCCAACCGAGGTATATTGCAAGGCTCTATCTTTTTCAATGGACCTCTCTAAAAGAGTTAATAAATCATCATTAAGCAACTTACTGTCATAACTTAACGAAACTTCTTCCCGTCCTCCGGATATAGCTATGTATTGCTCTTTGAAAATAGGAATGAAAGTCTCTAAAAAAGCTAATCGCTTATCAAAAATTTTGGTCCCATAATCATTTAATTGTTCGTTATAAACCGCTAGGGTGTCTTTATTGAACGTATGGTTAATCGCAAAATATTTTAAAAGGGAATTTCTCTGCGCCAGTACCTTATTGTATTTTATAAGGTCTTGTAAATAGCTTTTATCAGATTGAGAAATGACTCCATCTATGAATTTTCTTCTTGTGTCACTACCTTCTATGATAAGGTCCCGATCTGCAGGAGAAATTATAACCAAAGGCAATAAACCAATATGATCAGATAAGCGATCATAGGCTTTACCATTCCGTTTAATGATTTTTTTTGCACCACGTTTTAAGCTACAAACTATCCTTTCTTCGCGATCATCTTTTTCAAACTCACCATCTATTACAAAAAATTCTTCATCATGTCTTATGTTCTGCGTAGAGACAGGATTAAAATAGCTTTTTCCAAAAGAAAGGTGGTATACCGCATCTAAAATATTGGTTTTCCCAACTCCGTTTGGTCCCACCATACAATTGATTTTTTTATCAAATTCAATATCCTTTGAGTCAAAATTTTTGTAGTTGATGAGGGATAATTTCTTTAAAAACATGCGCTATAATTCCAGTTTTGACGGTGCTTGGTTCACAAACCGCAAAAATAACGAATAAATACCCTTTCGGTTTTGGATAAAACCATTATTTTTGCGCGACCAATAAAATTATAAAATGGCTACATATAAGAAGCGGGGTTTTAAACCAAAAGACAAAGCAGAAGAGCAAGAGATTACAGAACAAGAAAGCGCAACTGCAGAAGTCTTTAGTACACTAGACGAAAGTGCTTCCAAAACCGAGGCTTGGGTAGCCGGTAACCAGAATTATATTCTAGGTATCATTGGTGTTATAGCTGTTGGTGTTCTTGGATATTTGGCATACACACAATTTGTAGTTAAGCCAAAAGAAGCAAGTGCTGCTAACGAAATGTACTATCCTCAGCAATATTTTGATCAAGCACTTAACAGTCCTACTGCAAAAGATTCTTTATTTAATCTTGCTTTGAACGGTGCTGAAGGAAAATATGGTTTTCTAGATATTATAGGCGAATACAGTGGCACAAAAGCTGCTAACCTAGCAAACTACTCTGCTGGTATGGCGTATTTGAACATGCAGAAGTATCAAGAGGCTATTTCTCATCTTGAAGATTTTAGCTCAGAAGATGATATTCTTGGCGCTTTGGCAAAAGGTGGTCTTGGCGATGCGTTTATGCAATTAGGTCAACCAGAAGATGCTTTAGGATATTATGATAAAGCTATTGCTCATAGCAGCAATAACTATACAGCTCCTAAATTCTTATACAAAGCAGGTGTTACCGCTCTAGAATTAAAGCAAAACGATAAGGCATTAGCATATTTTCAGAAAATTAAAGATGAGTATTCATCTTCTGACGAAGCCCGTACTGTAGATGCATTTATAGGAATGGCTAAAACCAGCAACTAATGGCTACGGCAAACAAAAACTTATCTATCTACGATAAAGCAAAAATCCCAAACGCGAAGAATATTCGGTTTGGGATTGTTGTTTCAGAATGGAATACCGAAATAACCGAAGGTCTATATTCAGGAGCCATTGATGCTCTTTTAGATTGTGGTGCATTGGAATCTAACATCGTACGTTGGGATGTACCATAAGTTTTGAATTGACTTATGGCTGTAAAAAAATGGCAACTACACAAAAAGTTGATGCCGTTATTGCTATAGGAAGCGTTATACAAGGCGAAACCAAGCATTTTGATTTTGTTTGTAGCGCTACTGCACAAGGTATTAAAGATTTGAACGTGCAATTGGACACGCCTGTTATTTTTTGTGTATTAACTGATAACAACATACAGCAATCACGAGAACGTAGCGGAGGTAAACACGGAAATAAAGGTACCGAGGCTGCTATTGCTGCCATACAGATGGCTAGTTTAGGTAAATAGTCAGCTAATAAACGTACAAACTTCATTTAAAAAATCTTACTTTCTAGGTAAGGCTTGCTCCAAAATGAACAGGCTAATTTTGTATTTACCCCCTATTAAACAGAGTGAGCTATAGTTTTATCGCTTACAAACCCACACCCTAAGGTCTGTTAACAAATTTTGGCAGCTGTAATACGGCATATTTTTCGATTTTAAGTAACTTTGGAGTTCATGGGAATGCTAAGTAAATTCACGCGCTTAAAGCGAAGTAAAAAATTCGATTACGCCCCTCGTTATTATGACGATAAGGGGAAAGGCAATCCGTTTAAAATTGAACCAAAACTGGATCAATTTAGAAGTACACTAAATCCCGCCAGAGGCTTAAAAGGAAAATTTGGTAGCGCCATGTCTGATGTAAAGCGCCAAGGAGACACCAACATGAAGGTGAGAATGGCTATTATCATAGCCATTTTAGTGTTGATTGTACTTTATATCATCGATTTTGAGATCTCTATATTCTTCCCTAACTAATGGCAGATATCATAAAACTTTTACCGGACCATGTTGCTAATCAGATTGCAGCTGGTGAAGTAGTTCAACGCCCTGCCTCAGTAGTTAAGGAATTACTTGAAAATGCAATTGATGCTGGTGCCAATAACATCAAACTTATTATTAAAGACGGCGGAAAAGTTCTTATTCAAGTCGTTGATGATGGTTTAGGCATGAGTGCTACAGATGCCAGACTCAGTTTTGAGCGGCACGCCACTTCTAAAATTCAAAAAGCAGAAGACCTTTTTAATTTAAGTACCAAGGGTTTTCGTGGTGAAGCTTTAGCATCTATTGCTGCTATTGCTCATGTAGAAATGCAGACCAAGCCAGAAAACGAAGAATTAGGCACCCACCTTAAAATAGAAGGTAGTAAAATTATATACCAAGAAGCAAGTGTTACGCCAAAGGGCACCTCTATGGCGGTCAAGAATTTGTTTTTTAATATTCCAGCAAGACGTAATTTTCTAAAAAGTAACCAAGTAGAACTCCGCCATATTACAGATGAGTTTCATCGGGTAGCTTTGGCGCACCCAACAATTGCCTTTCACTTTTACAATAACGGAAGTGAGCTCTTTAATCTTCCATCGGACAATTACCGAAAACGTATTGTAAACATTTTTGGAACCAGAACTAATCAAAAGCTAGTTCCTGTTGAAGAAGAGACTCCTATTGTAGTGATAAAAGGTTTTATTACAAAACCGGAATTCGCTAAAAAGAGTCGAGGCGAGCAGTTTTTCTTTATTAATAACCGATTTATAAAAAGTCCGTATCTACATCATGCTATTGTAGCGGCGTTTGAAGGACTTATAAAATCTGATAGTTATCCTACTACTTCCTTTATTTAGAGGTTGACCCAGCATCGATAGATATAAATATCCATCCTACTAAAACCGAAGTTAAGTTTGATGATGAACATAGCCTATATGCTATTTTAAGGTCTACTGTTAAACATAGTTTAGGTCAATTTAACGTTGCCCCTGCCCTAGATTTTGAACACGATCCTAATTTACAGACACCTTATGAATTCAAAAATAAGACGGTCATACAACCAAATGTAACCGTAAATTCAGGATTCAATCCTTTTCAGGAAACAAAAAATACACCCACTGCTACTCGTAGCTATCAAAAACCAAATACACAGAGCTGGGAAAGCTTGTATGTTGGCCACGAATCAAAAATGGGAACTGATGATAGTGCAGGAAGCATTAGTTTTGAATCGGACATCATTACAGGTTCTATTTTTGAAGGCGAAAAAGAATCAACAGAAGCCGTTACGACTACCTTCCAGATTAGAAGAAAATATATTGTGACTACCATAAAGTCAGGAATGGTTGTTATAGACCAGAGCCGAGCACACCAAAGAGTACTTTATGAGAAGTTTTTGAAGAACAGTACAGTACAACAAGCTGTTAGTCAACAATTATTATTCCCATTAAACATTGCTTTCTCAAAATCAGAAATCATTGCACTTCAAGAAATTGAGGATATTTTGGTCTCTATTGGATTTCTCTTTGAAAAAATAGAAGGTGAATCCATTACCGTTACCGGTATTCCATTATTGGTAGCAGAAAGTGAAGTTGGCATGATATTAGATCAGTTAATCTCAGACTACCAACAGGAGATAACCGAAGAAAGTTTTTCTCATACGGACATACTTTCTAAAACTTTGGCAAAGACTTTGGCTGTTAAAACAGGAGAGACATTGGACAATGCCTCTCAAATTGCACTTGTAAATGACTTGTTCGCTTGTAAGGAAGCTATGGTAAGTCCGTTTAATAAACCGGTATATATCACTATTACCGAAAATGATATTGACAAAAAATTTATTTAAATGGGAAAACTTACCGAAGCCATAAAGCACCTACTCATAATTAACGTTCTGTTTTTTGTGGCAACCTCTATGTATGGTGACCAGATGTATCAGTGGTTTTCGTTGTGGTTTCCAAAAAACGAAAATTTTGCATTTTATCAGGTTATAACCCATATGTTCATGCATGGTGGTTTTATGCATATTGCTTTTAACATGTACGCCCTATGGGCCTTTGGTTCTCCACTTGAAAAAATGTGGGGACGTAACAAATTTTTATTTTTCTATTTCTCCGCAGGTCTGGGGTCTGCATTACTCCATACAGCTGTAAACTATTACTATTTTAACGAAGGCATGCAAGCCTTAGTTAGTAGTGGTATGACCGAGAGTAATGTATTGGATATTATCTCTGCAGGTCAATACAGTCCAGATTGGTATAATATTGCATCCAAAAGCACGATAGATAATTTTCTATCTGCCTATAATACACCGGCCGTTGGGGCATCAGGAGCTATTTATGGAGTTTTAGTAGCCTTCGGTATGATGTTCCCTAATAGTGAGCTTTTCCTAATGTTTATCCCTGTACCAGTCAAAGCAAAATATTTTATTCCCGTCTTGATTGGATTGGATTTATTTTCAGGAGTAACAGGATATGCTATTTTTGGTCAAGGTATCGCACATTTTGCTCATATTGGAGGAGCCTTATTTGGCTTTCTGATGATGTGGTATTGGAAAAAAAATCAGTTTAACAATAACCGCTGGAACTAATATGACAAACGGAGACTTAAAATATCAATATGCACGATTGAGCGTTTCTGAAAAGCTCATAGCCATTAATGTTATTGTTTTTATCGTAATGGGGCTCATTACAGCACTCGTTAGCCCTAATGTTGAAAATTGGTTTGCTTTACCTAAAGATTTTTTTGACTTTCTAATGCAGCCATGGTCCATAATAACTTACTCTTTTTTACATGGTGGTATATTCCATATTCTTTGGAACATGTATATACTCTATGTAGCTGGTCGTATTATCCTGAATCTGTTTGATGGCAGACGATTTCTAAACATTTATTTTCTAGGCGTTATTTTAGGCGGACTATTATTTCTTTTAAGTTATAATATTTTTCCAACGCTAATTGGTGTAAACGCTTCTCTGATTGGGGCATCAGCTGGGGTTATGGCGGTACTTATTTTTGTGTGTACCTATATTCCAAACCAAGAGGTTCGTCTTTTCTTTTTTAACGTAAAACTCTGGCAAATAGGATTATTCGTTGTCTTGATGGATTTAGTTCAGATTCCTATGGGTGGTAATATAGGTGGAAGAATAGCCCATTTAGGAGGAGCACTTTTAGGTTACATGTATGCCAGACAACTTTACAATGGAAGAGATATTGGTGAAGGATTTTCTAATTTCGTTGATGGTATTGCTAACCTTTTCAAGAAAAGTGAAAAGAAAGCTCCAATGAAAACGGTTTTTAAAAACCAACAAAAAACGGCCGCTAAAAAAGCTAATTACGATAAAAAAACGCATCAGAAAAAGATAGATGCTATTCTAGACAAAATCAGTAAATCTGGATACGAAAGCCTTTCCAAAATAGAAAAAGACTTTCTATTTAAAGCGGGCAAGGAAGACTAGCGTATGAGGGGACTGTCATTTTTTAATAAAACTATTTTTTTCTTTAATGTCATCTTTGCCGTTGTGCTCTTACTAGCATGTGCGGTACCTTATCTTTCTTTAGAAATTTTTCCTTTTTTATCAATTTTAAGCTTAGGTGTACCAGCCTTAGTAGTAGCAAACGCTATCTTCTTCCTGTACTGGTTGTTGGGGCTTAAAAAACAGGCTTTCACCTCTTTATCTGTCCTTGTATTTGGCTATTTTGTTTTAGGGACCTTTTTAAAATTTTCAGCTAAGTCCACAGATTTTAAAGAAGACGAGTTAAAATTAATGACATTTAATGTTCGTGGTTTTAACAGGTATCGGTTTTTAGATAATGATAGCATTCCTCAGCAAATAAAAAGTTTTATCAGGAAGGAAAATCCAGATATAATTAATTTTCAAGAGGTAGGCTATGATATGGAAGAGAATTATTTAGATTATCCTTACCACTTCCTAAAGAAGATTCATACCGGAGATAAGGTACATATGGGAATTTTCTCCAAGTATCCAATTATAAACGCAGAGATTATAGATTTCCCTAATAGTATTAATAACGGGTCATATGCCGATATACTTTACAAAGGCGATACGTTACGATTATATAACTTACATATGCAATCGCTTGGGATTACTCTATGGTACGGGAGTTCTGCGCTCACAATCTTCCGAGCGGCTTCTGAGACGGGTTACCAAAGCGTTTAAAAGACAGCAACAACAGGCTCAAATCATAGCCGACCACAAAGCAAGAAGCCCTTATAAAACTTTGGTATGTGGAGATTTTAATAACACCCAATTTTCATCGGTATATCATACTATTAAGGGAGACATGCAAGATACCTTTATTGAGAAAGGGTCCGGCTATGGGCGTTCTTATAATTTTCTTATGATACCTATTCGTATTGATTTTATCATGGCCGATTCCAATTTTGAGGTAATGGGTCATAAAAATTATAACGAGAAATATTCAGATCACTTCCCGGTTATGGCCTCATTTAGATTGAAATAAAAAGAAACAATCTGTGGCATCTGCCAAAATATGAATCAAAAAGGCCAATCCAAATATTCTAGTTTTTTTATAGTACAACAATCCAAAGTAAATTGCAATTGCCCAATAGCTGTGTAACGGATGAAAACCTATACTACAGCGGTTAGGGTCAAAAACTGGACTAGCAAGTAAATGGTCTATATCTATTACAATACCCGCCAATAATATTAAAATAGCCTTTAACCGATATTCCTTATAAAAATACCACCCAACAAAGATGGGTACTAAAAAATGAATGCCATAATGCATGATAAATCTAAGCATTCAAGAAACTTAATTTTTGGTTCTTTAAATAACTTAATGCGTTCGTTCCTTCGTTAAAAAGTAAATCCAATACACTCGTGTTTCTCGAAAACTCATTTCTATCGGAAAAAACTTGATTGTACTCTTCCTGCTCAAAATTTAACTTGCCCTTTGGGTTTACAAGAAATCTGCCATCAAAAAAACCTTCTCGGTTTGCATCATATACTACCGTTTTCTCAGTTGGCATATCTAACTGAATGCAATCACAAATAGTTTCTATGGTCAGAAGATTGTAATCTAACAAAAAGTTATATTGTTTCTCATAAAGCGGAGCTATCTCATCTTCATAAAATTCAAAAAAAGGCGAGGTTCTATAAGCCGTTTTCAAAGTACGCCAATGCTGACGTTGCCATTCATACGTATTATCTAACTTAACATCCTTATTTAGTCTACCCTTCTTGTTCCCTACATGTTGTATAGGAATGCTGAGCATGTGCCTGCCACGGTCATTACAGATGTAAGCCCGGTTCCGATAGGTCTGTTTCTGAAAATTATCTTGAACTTCCCAACAAACCTCATGCTGAGCTATTGTAGAAAAAGTTGCTATATCAGGAAAATATGCTGGGTTTAAAAGAGTTTTCAATGCTATTACTTTTTTAAAATTGTTTTATTAAAATACCTCTGGGATATATTTGAGTAAAATACGAACCCCTACAACAAAAACCAATAAGGCTGTTACCCTCTTAATTCCTTTGGGCGTGAATCTCTTTAAGCTAATACGAATACCCAGCTGGCCACCAATGAGTACAGAAACAACAAGGGCCAAGGTTTCCTTCCAAGGCAAAACTAACATTCCTCCTTGAATTAGACCCGCTAAGCCTGAAACGGAGTTTACCAATATAAAAAAACTGGCCAAAGCAGCTATTTTAATCGATTTATCCCATCTAAGGTGATTTAATATTGGTGCTAAAAATATACCACCGCCAATACCTACAAGTCCAGATAAAAGCCCAATTCCACCCCCCAATACATAGGTTAAGAACTTAGGATATTTAGCAACCTTTTCTGAAAAATCTCTTTTTGAAAAAGTTTGTGACGCCAAAAACACAGACGAGGTTACAAGTGAAAACCCCAATAAAAGAAAGAAAACATTTTCTTCCAATCGAAAAGAGGCTCCAAGAAATGCTAAAGGTATACTAGCCAACACAAATGGCAAAAAGTCTTTTAACTTTGCATGACCATTCTTAAAATATAAAAAAGTACTGCCAGAAACTACTACCAAGTTACATATCAAAGCTATAGAGCGTATGGCAAAAAAACCTCCTAGAAAAAGTGTCAATAATGCTAAATAGCTAGACCCGCCCCCAAATCCTACCGAAGAGTAAAGTGTAGCTACAATAAAGAAACCCAAACATAGGAGCACCAGGTTCTCAGTACTTAATAGCATGCTTTGAAATTTGGTTCATCCCTCCTTCTACATTAATCAAATTAGCATTGGCGTTTAAACCTTTGAGTATTTCTACAGCTTTTCTACTGCGTACCCCAGACTGACAGATGACATAAATTTTAGCGTCGTACGAAATCTCATCATGCCGTTCATCAAGTTCGGAAAGCGGAATACTCTGGGCAAAAGAGAAATGATTTCTATTAAACTCTTTGGGAGTGCGAACATCTATAAGTTGCACCTTATTCTTATCTATAATTTGTTGGAAAGCATCCGAAGCAATAGAATTTATGGGTATCTCACAGTCAAACTCATATTTCTCCTGCAGCTCTTTTATCTTTAGATTTTCAGGATTCACTGAAAAACGTATTTTCTGAAAATTACTTGACAACCCATCAATAAGTAATAATTTACCCGAAAGGGTCTCCCCTATTCCCGTAAGTATTTTTACAGCTTCTAGCGCTTGGAAATTACCGATGATTCCCGGCACAATACCCAAAACTCCATTTTCATTACAATTAGGCACTTCATCTGCTTTTGGCATTTCAGGAAAAAGACAACGATATGTAGGTCCTCCTTCAAAATTAAAAACACTTACTTGCCCTTCAAAACTATGTAAAGCTCCGTAAACAAAAGGTTTATTTAAAATCACGCAAGCATCGTTCACCAAATACCGGGTAGGAAAATTATCCGAAGCATCAACGACCATATCATAGTCCGCTATGATATCAAGAGCATTTTCGCGTGTCAAAAATGTTTCGTGAGAAATAATGTTAGTTTCTGAATTCTGTTCTTTCAATTTTAAAACAGCGGTAGCTACCTTGGGCTTATTTATATCTTTTTCAGTATATAATACTTGCCGGTGTAAGTTGGATAACGACACCACATCATTATCTACAATACCTAAAACTCCCACACCCATAGCATTCAGATAGGTAAGCACAGGAACCCCAAGGCCACCAGCTCCTACCACCAGTACTTTGGCCGACTGTAATTTCAGTTGAGCCTCCATACCAAACTCTTTTAAAATCGTTTGTCTGTCGTAGCGTTCTGCGTTCATTCCACTGCTAATTTCAGGATGGCTTCCTTATACTCGTCCTCCGAATTGGCATTCAGCAGTACGTTGGGATTTTTAGGAAAAACCAATTTAACCTCACTATTAATCAAATATTTTCTAGGACAAGTCCCGTTTCCGCTTTCTAGATAAGCCAAGCTTTCCTCAAAAGCTTTTGGCTCCCAAATAGCACAGAGAGGCTCCGGTAAAGGGTCTTCCTTTTGGGCAAACGAAGTTGCTACTTTATTTGGGTCACGAGCACTTATCAATTCTTGTAGCGCAAGAAGATCCATTAGTGGAAGATCACACGCCAAAACCAACCAAGCCACATCGGGGTGTTTTAAATGGGCAGATAGCAGCCCGTTATATGGTCCTCTATACTTATTCTCATCAACAATCACTTCAACATCATTGGCAATCTCACCCTGTTGTTCCGGTCTAATACTCAAAAAAGTCTTTTCACAAACCCTGCCCAATAGATTATAAAGATAATCGCGTTGTGGCATACCGTGGTAGGGAATTAAACCTTTGTCTTTTCCCATTCGGGTGCTTTTCCCTCCTGCAAGCACCAAACCATATATTTTAGGACCTATAATCATTCTTTCCTCCTGTTTTTTCTTCCAACTGAACGTTGGTAATCCGTATATCGTGAGACAATGCCTTGCACATATCGTAAATAGTTAATGCACTAACCGAAACACCTGTAAGCGCTTCCATCTCAACTCCCGTTTTCTCCGTACATTTTACGGTACAGTTTATTTCTAAAGCCTGCCCATTGGGAACAATATCAATTTGCACTTTGGATAAGTTAATTTGATGACAAAGCGGAATCAGTTCTGATGTTTTTTTAACTGCTTGAATACCTGCAATTACTGCCGTTTGAATGATACTTCCTTTTTTACCCAGAAATTCTTGAGCTGCCAAGGTTTCAAAAACCTTTTGTGGAAATTCTACCCGACCGGAAGCTACAGCTGTTCTAGCGGTTATTTTTTTCTCGGATACGTCTACCATTGCCGCGTTTCCCGAGGCATCAACATGTGATAGTTTTTTTTCCATAAATCTTTACTCCTATTAAAGTTTTTGAATTTACGAAGATGCCTTTATAGTTCTAGATTACCCACCACTTACGGGAGGGATTATAGCAATTTCATCTCCTTTACTTAAAATCCTAGCATCTTCGGCATACTCGCTGTTTACAGCTACCGCTAAAGAAGAAAGCTTCCCGAAATCCGGAAAGCTATTATTCAATTTCTGTTTCAATTCCGAAACCGATTTGGGCATTTCATCACCTTCCTCAAAACGAAACGATGACCTACCTACTATATCTTTGGCTATGCCGAATAACAAGACCTCCATATTCAAATAAAATTTAAAGATACAAGGTACTTAAAAAATAAGATAATTTAATGCTTTAAGATGACATTAGCATTTTCTGGAACAGCATAAAACGCATCCGGTTTAGAGGTTTCCTCTAGAGCAATATTATCAAAAGTCACCGTTTTTTTAACCTCTTTTATTGATTTACCTTCATTTAAGTACCAAGTAATAGATTTAGATAATTGTGCCCCATTAACATCTGCCCAATCGTTATAACGAATAAAGCTCAATTTGTCAGATTTCTCATCCGTTCCATAGGTAAAGGTATAGGCTAACCATGCCATTTCGTAGGTTTCAGAGTCATAATACAAATAGTAATCATCTTTTGACGAAGCTCCAACGCCGTCATTATAACTTATGTGAATCCCAGGGTAATTTTTACCATCATAAACCAAATCTTCGGCAACTCTATAATTGATTCCCGAATCTGCCAAAACAAAAGGCATAGCATAAAAATAAAACATAAGGTTATGGTATAGTTCAGCATTACCCTTGTAGGTCTTTGCCTCATCTAACAACCAAACATCTTTACCATCAAAACCAATTTCAACCGGAGGGGTTTCAACCTTATCTTTTCTTGAATATAAATCTACAGTGTGCTTTTCATTACCATCTGGATTAACAATTTCAAAACTTAGTGTGCGTTTATTTCTCCAATTTTTTAAACTGCCATGGGCTTCAAAAACTTTATTTAGTGCTTCAGGGTAGTCATTATTTTCTTCCTTAACCTCCGTTTTTACTTGTTTTTGAACAGATTCACTCTGCTTAGGCCCTTCTTTACAGTTCGTTAGAACTAAAACCAGTAAGATTGTAAAAATTTGTTTCATGTGTTTATTTTTAGTTTTAGGTACATAGGTCGCACAATTGCTCTTTTATTTACATTTGCGGTATGCACGAAATCAAGCAAATCTCTAGCGTACAAAATACGTTGGTTAAGAAAATACTGCTTTTAAAGGAGAAATCTAGGGAACGAAAAAAAACTGGTCTTTTTGTTATTGAAGGCCAACGGGAAATTGAGTTGGCTCTCAAAGGTGGTTATGAAATTGAAACTGTACTTTTTCAAAAAGACTTGTTCGACTTAAATGCAACCTATACCCTATTTGAAAACAGTAAGTTAACACCCGATTATATTGAAGTTACAAAGGATGTTTACCAAAAATTAGCCTACAGACAGACCACTGAAGGTGTTCTGGCCATTGCGAAAAGCAAGCCCACATTGCTGGAAAAATTGAAATTAAAAAATAAAAATCCTTTAATACTCGTTGCCGAAGCCCCAGAAAAATATAAACATAGGGGCCCTGTTACGTACTGCCGATGCTGCAAACCTTGATGCAGTTATCATTGCCAACCCAAAAACAGACCTCTACAACCCTAATATTATACGTTCTAGTGTGGGCTGCGTTTTTACGAACAAAGTAGCTATGGGCAGTACCCCAGAAGTTATAGCATTTTTAAAGGCACAAAATATCAACATTTACTGCGCAGCACTTTCTGCTTCTGAAAATTATATTAAAACCGACTTTAATCCGGCATCTGCAATTGTGGTAGGCACGGAAGCGGATGGACTTTCGCAGGAATGGCTGGATAACTCCAACCAGAACATTATTATACCTATGCAAGGAGAGATAGATTCCATGAATGTATCCGTCTCAGCGGCTATTGTTATCTTTGAAGCGAAAAGACAGCGGAATTTCGAATAAATAACGCTTCATTTCTCAACATATCAACCCCCATATACCAAAAAAAAATACCGAATGAGCATTCTGTTCTATACTATAATTGCCATTCTTGTGCTACAATTTATCCTCGAGACCGTTCTTGATTACCTGAACGCCAAACGCTATAATGACCCTATACCAGAGGAACTTAATGATGTTTTTGATGCTGATGAGTATAAAAAATCACAAGCATATAAAAAGACCAATTATCGTTTTGGATTATTAACATCTACCTTTTCATTTCTCTTAACCTTATGTTTTTTGGTTTTTGGTGGATTTGAATGGATAGACCAACTTGTGCGTAGCGTAACAACCCAACCTATACCAATGGCACTAATGTTCTTTGGTTTTATTATGATAGGAAGCGATATCGTTTCCCTTCCTTTATCCTACTATTCCACTTTTGTAATAGAAGAGAAATTCGGTTTCAATAAAAAAAACTACCAAAGGCACTTTCTTTTTAGATAAAATAAAGGGTTGGCTAATGACCGCAGTAGTAGGCGGGCTACTTTTAGCCGTAATCATTTGGTTTTTCCAATGGGCAGGCAACAATTTCTGGTGGTATGCTTGGGCTCTTGTATCTGTTTTTACGGTGTTCATGAACTTGTTTTACAGTAAACTCATTGTACCTCTTTTTAATAAGCAAACACCTCTAGAAGATGGAAGCTTAAAAACTAAAATAGAAGCCTTTGCCAAGAACGTTGGTTTTGAACTCAATAACATCTTTGTAATAGACGGTTCAAAACGTTCTACAAAGGCAAATGCCTATTTCTCTGGCTTTGGTAAAGAAAAAAGGGTTACCCTATATGACACCTTGATAAATGACCTTGGACGAAGAAGAAATTGTTGCTGTTTTAGCCCATGAAGTAGGACATTACAAAAAGAAGCATATTATCTTCAACCTCATAGCATCCTTGTTATTGACCGGTATCATATTTGTGCTATCATTGTTCGTGAATAATCCTGCGGTATCTATTGCCATTGGCGTATCTCAGCCCAGTTTTCATGCAGCCCTTATTGGTTTTGGCATTCTTTATAGCCCTATCTCTGAAATAACCGGCCTGATTATGAATCATTTTTCAAGGAAATTTGAGTATCAAGCAGATGATTATGCCAAAGACACCTATGCCGCACTACCGCTGATTACCTCATTGAAAAAATTATCTAAAAATAGTTTGAGTAACCTTACTCCTCATCCTGCTTTCGTTTTTATGCACTATTCTCACCCTACACTTCTTAATCGTATTCAGAATTTAAAAAGATAGTATAGCGCATCCAGTATTCAAAATTAAAGACACTTTGACATAGCCTAAAAAGAGGGCCAATTTTTGTTGTACGACTGCTAAGATTGTTCTATTTTTATTTGAATATGACCGAGGAAGCTATAGAGAAGGAAAACAAGGAGATTGCCAAGCAATACAAAGAACTGCTGCGCATTAGTTACCAACATCTCTCCGATGATGATAAGATACTCATACGCTCTGCATTTGAGATTGCAGTAGACGCACATAAAACGCAACGTAGAAAATCTGGCGAAGCTTATATTTTCCACCCTATTGCTGTGGCTAAAATAGTAGCTTCAGAGATTGGTCTAGATGCTACTTCCATAGCTTCTGCCTTACTTCATGATGTTGTAGAAGACTCCGAGTATACTTTAGATGACATTGAACGAATGTTTGGTGAAACTATAGCACGTATCGTTGATGGCCTTACCAAAATAGCGCATCTTAAAAAAGACACCAGTACCTCGCAGCAGGCCGAAAATTTTCGGAAGATGTTACTTACTCTAAATGATGATGTAAGGGTAATTATTATTAAGATTGCAGACCGTTACCATAATATGCTTACTATGGACGCCATGCCCGAGCATAAACAGGTGCAAATGGCTTCCGAAACCCTATATATTTATGCTCCACTAGCACACCGTATAGGGCTTTACAACATAAAAACGGAATTAGAAGACCTTAGTTTAAAGTATACCGAACCTAGCGTATACCAAAGTATTAAGGATAAAATTGAAGAGTCAAAAGAAGATCAACAAGCCTACATTGATGCTTTTTCCGGTGTCATAGACAAATCCTTAAAAGAAGAAGGACTAAACTATTACATAAAAGGACGAATGAAGTCCATTTTCTCCATCCGTAAAAAGATGAAGGTTCAGCACGTGGCTTTTGATGAAATTTATGACAAGTTTGCCATTCGTATTATTTATAAGTCAGATCGGCAGAATGAAAAATTCTTAGCTTGGAAGATTTATTCCATCGTGACCGATCACTTTACTCCCAACCCAGTTAGGCTTCGAGATTGGATATCATCACCTAAATCCACAGGTTACGAAGCACTGCACATAACTGTTATGGGTCCCAAAGGGAGGTGGGTAGAAGTGCAGATTCGTAGCGAACGCATGCACGAAATAGCAGAAAAAGGTTATGCAGCTCACTTTAAGTACAAACACGGAGACCAAAAAGAAAAAGGTATAGATGTATGGCTCAATCGTTTACAGGAAGCACTTGAAAACGCCAATACAAACGCAGTAGACTTTGTTGAAGAGTTTAAACTAAACCTCTACGCCAAAGAAATTTTTGTCTTTACTCCAAAAGGTGAACTTAAATCTTTACCAAAAGGAGCCACACCGTTAGACTTTGCCTTTAATATACATACAGAGGTTGGTATGCGTACCAGAGGTTCTAAGGTTAATGGAAAATTAGTCCCTTTAAACACAACCCTTAACAGTGGTGATCAAGTAGAGATTATAACTTCTGCTCAAGCAAAACCTAATCAAAACTGGTTGGATTATGCCACAACGGCAAGGGCCAGAGCAAAAATAAAATCTTCTTTAAGAGAAGAGAAAAAATCAGTTGCAGAAGAGGGCAAGGAAATTTTACGCAGAAAATTAAAATCCCAGAAAGTTGCCCTTAACGAAGATTCCATAAATAAAATGGTAAGCTTCTTTAAATTAAAGACCAGCTTAGATCTCTTTTATAGAGTAGGCATTGGATCTATAGACAACCAGATGCTAAAAGACTTTTCTTCGTCTTACTCTAACGCGTTTATAAGTTTCTTCAAAAATAAAATGCGAAGAAATCCTAATCCGTTAGAAATCCAAAAGGAGGAGATTACTGCCAAATATGATGTATTGGTTTTTGGTAAGGAAGAAGAAAAACTAGAATATAAACTCTCTCCATGCTGTAACCCCATTCCTGGAGACGAGGTTTTTGGTTTTGTCAGTATAAACGAAGGAATCAAAGTTCATAAGAAAAACTGCCCCAACGCCATACAGCTTCAATCTAATTATGCGTATCGTATTATTAGTGCCAAATGGATTGACTCTAGCCAAGAAGAGTTCCTATCTGAAATACGACTTACGGGAATAGATAACCTTGGTCTAGTGAGTGAGATTACCGAAATTATATCTGATGATATGCACGTAAACATCCGTAATCTTAATTTTAGTACTGATGGAGGAACCTTTAAGGGTACGATTACCGTAGTTGTCAAAAATAATGGCATTCTGAAAAAAGTGATGGCAAATCTGAAGAAAATAAACGGAATAGATAAAGTCACAAGAATTTAGAATTGTAATTAAAATATAACCGTACCTTTGCGGATTGACGAATGTAACCCTAGTTATGGCAGCCAACAAAAATCAGGAAATCGTAAAAAACGTTTTTACCACTTTTTTAGGAGAGAACGGGCATAGAAAAACACCCGAACGCTATGCTATACTTCAAGAAATTTATGACAGCGAAGAGCACTTCGATATCGAATCGCTGTACATAAACATGAAGAATAAAAACTACAGGGTAAGTCGTGCTACACTCTACAATACTATTGAACTTTTATTAGAGTGTAAACTGGTTAGAAAGCATCAATTTGGTAAAAATAAGGCACAATACGAGAAATCATATTTTGATCGCCAACATGATCATGTTATCTTGACCGATACCGGTGAAGTTATGGAGTTTTGCGACCCTCGTATTCAATCTATAAAGAAAACCATTGAGGAAGTTTTTGATATTACAATCAATACCCACTCCCTCTATTTTTATGGTACTCGAAATAAAAAAGAAAACACGAACAGCTAACCAAAATTTTAAATGGCAGTAGATTTATTGTTAGGATTACAGTGGGGAGACGAAGGAAAAGGTAAAATTGTTGATGTACTTACAACAGATTACGACATCATCGCAAGATTTCAAGGAGGTCCAAATGCAGGACACACATTGGAGTTTGATGGTATTAAACACGTTTTACATACCATACCTTCAGGAATTTTTCACAAAAGCGCTTTAAACATTGTTGGTAATGGAGTAGTAATTGACCCAGTAATCTTCAAAAAAGAATTAGACGCTTTAAAAAAGTTCAATTTAGATATTAAAGCTAAATTGTTCATTTCAAGAAAAGCACATCTTATATTGCCTACCCACCGTTTATTAGACGCGGCTTCAGAAGCATCTAAAGGGAAAGCTAAAATTGGTTCTACCCTTAAGGGAATAGGCCCAACATATATGGACAAAACAGGACGTAACGGTATGCGTATCGGTGATCTTGAAATGTCTGATTGGAAAGAAAAATATCGTAGCCTAGCTAACAAGCATGAAGCTATGATTTCTTTTTACGATGTAGATATTCAGTATGATTTGGCAGAATTGGAGAAAGACTTCTTTGACTCTATTGCCGAATTGAAAGAACTTACTTTTATTGACAGTGAAGAATATCTTTACCAAGCTCAAAAAAGTGGAAAGAAAATATTGGCCGAAGGCGCACAAGGTTCCTTACTAGATATTGATTTTGGAACATATCCTTTTGTAACATCTAGTAACACTACTGCTGCAGGTGCCTGTACAGGTCTTGGCGTTGCCCCAAACCAAATAGGTGAGGTAAAAGGTATTTTTAAAGCATATACTACAAGAGTAGGTAGTGGCCCTTTTCCAACAGAACTTTTTGATGAAGATGGTGAGACTATGGCTCGTGTAGGTAACGAGTTTGGAGCTACTACTGGCCGTCCTAGAAGATGTGGGTGGTTAGACCTTGTTGCTTTAAAATATGCTGTAATCATTAACGGTGTTACCGAATTAATGATGATGAAAGCTGATGTTTTAAGCGGATTTGATACTTTAAAAATCTGTACTGCTTACAACTATAAAGGCGAAAAAATAGAGCACCTTCCGTTTAACATTGAAGCAGAAAACGTAACGCCTATTTATTCAGAAATGAAAGGTTGGAAAGAAGACCTTACTAAAATGAGTAGTGCTGATCAATTACCAGCAACTTTAATGGCTTACATAGAGTTCTTAGAAAAAGAACTAGAAGTGCCTATTAAAATAGTTTCCGTAGGGCCTGACCGTACGCAGACTATACACAGATAACCAAAGGTTATAAAAGAACTTCGAAATACACATTTCGATATGTAGTTTAGGATAGTGTGGACACCTATAGATTTCATTACAATCTGTAATCCTCCTAAATCTATCCTAAACTATATTGCTTCCTTTAAAAAAACCTACTTTTAGGCAAAATTTAGATAGCATTGAATCTACTCCGCATTTTATTGTTTTTCCTTGCCACGTCACTAATTGGCTACGCACAAGAAGAAAAGACTTCCTCCAGGACACCACACAAAGCAAGCAGATTAATATTGTTTACGGTGCCAACTTCACCAAAAACGAATCTCAATTTATGGAGCATCAATTTTCAGCAAAGATGATAAGCAGGTGCAGTTTGAACACCAAGGCGCAGACCTTTGGTGCGATATTGCTATATTTTACCAAAAAGAAAATCGCTTACGCGCAGTTGGCAATGTACGCCTGAAACAGGGCGATTCCATTGAAATGACTAGTGGGAAAATCAATTACGATGGTGAAACAAAATTAGCCAAAGCTTTTGAGAGTGTTCTCTTGGAAACCGATCAGCAGAGTGGAAAGATGACTCTTCAAACAGACACGCTATATTTTGATCGTGAAAATCAAGAGTCGTATTACAATAGCTCGGGTACCATAATAGATTCTACAAATACTTTGACGAGTGAAATAGGTCGTTATTTTATGGAATTGGATAAATACCAATTTCTAGATAGCGTTCATATAGACAACCCACAGTACATACTAGATTCCGAACAGCTTGATTACTACACAACCTCCAAAAATGCATATATGTATGGCCCTTCTACCATTACTGGAGAAGCCTATAAAATATATTGCGAACGTGGTTTTTATGATACAAAAATAGAAAGCGGCTACGGGATTAAAAATACTCGTATTGATTATAACAACCGTATTATTGAAGGCGATAGTGTCTATTTTGATAAAGCTTCTGAATTTGCATCCGCTACCAATAATATTACGGTTACAGATACAGTTAACAATGGTATTATACGTGCTCATTATGCAGAGGTATTTAAAGCAAAAGATTCTGTATTTGCCACTAAACGAGCGGTTTCTATAAGTCTAGTAGAACAAGATTCACTTTATATGCATGGCGATACATTGATGATTACAGGAAAGCCTGATAACAGAGTGCTTCGTGCTTTTAGAAATGCTAAATTCTTCAAAACAGATTTAAGCGGAAAGTGTGATTCTATACATTCCTCCGAAAAAACAGGAATTACTCAATTGATTCGTAATCCTGTACTATGGAACGGTGATAATCAAATGACCGGTGATAGTATACACCTCATATCCAATCTTGAAACAGAGAAACTAGATTCGCTTAAAGTACTGGAAAATGCTTTTATTATTTCATTGGATAGCATTAGTATGAGTGGTTATAACCAAGCTAAAGGTAAAGACCTCTTTGGAAAATTTGTAGAAAACGAACTGAAACATATAGACCTTATTAAAAATACTGAAGTTATATATTACATGTATAATGATGATGAAGAGCTTATAGGTATAAATAAAACCATATGTAGTAAGATAAATATTGTAATGGCCAATAACGATGTAGAGGACCTTACTTTTTTTATTGATCCAGATGGTGATATTTTCCCTGAAACGGAGCTCCCTGTTGAAAGTCGTAAACTAAAAGGTTTTATTTGGCGTGGTGATGAACGAATAGTTACCAAGGATGATATTTTTGACGAAGACGACAAAAATATGGAACTCACTATCATAAGAGGTATAGAAAACCCTATTGATATTGATGCTGAAGAAGCAGAACGTTCCCAAAATTCTGGTGACCCTATAAATAAGATACCTCCCAAAAATGATAAGGCTCCTGCACCTATCCTTAGACCAAAGGTCAAAAAAGTTACCTCCAGTTCTGTACAATGAAACAAGACTTTCTAAAATACCAAGCACAAACTTCGCCACATCCTTTGGCCTTAGAAGTTTCGCATGCCAAAGGCAGTTATATCTATGACACCAATGGTAATGCACATTTAGATTTTGTTGCAGGCGTTTCAGCCTGTAGTTTAGGGCATTGTCATCCCAAAGTTGTGCCGTTCAAAAACAGACAGAAACCTATATGCATGTAATGGTGTATGGAGAATATGTTCAAGAACCAGCAGTAGCATACACCAAATTATTTGCTTCACTTCTACCTGCTTCTTTAGAAACCACTTACATGGTCAATAGCGGAACAGAAGCTGTTGAAGGCGCCTTAAAATTGGCACGAAGAGCTACTGGCAGAAGCCAATTAATAGCAGCCCGCCATGCCTACCACGGTAATACCATGGGCAGTTTAAGCGTAATGGGATATGAAGAACGGAAAAGTGCCTTTAGACCATTATTACCAGATGTAAGTTTTATTGAGTTTAACAACGATGAAGATTTAAAACAAATAACAGAAAAGACTGCCGGTGTCATTTTAGAGACCATACAAGGTGGTGCAGGTTTTATAGAGCCAAAAAATGGATATCTAAAAAAAGTACGACAGCGTTGTAACGAAACAGGCACTTTATTGATTCTTGATGAAATTCAATATGGTTTTGGCCGTACCGGCAAATTATTCGCTTTTGAGCATTATGACTGTGTGCCAGACATTTTAGTGACCGGAAAAGGAATGGCTTCAGGATTACCTGTTGGGGCATTCACAGCTTCTAATGCGCTTATGGCTACATTACAGGATAGTCCAAAATTAGGCCATATTACTACTTTTGGTGGTAATGCTGTTATTGCAGCTGCCTGTTTAGCCACGTTAAAGGAAATTACCGAAACTCAACTTATCTCTGACACCCTTATAAAAGAAGCTCGTGTTAGAAAACTACTCAAACACCGACTAATTAAAGAAATTAGAGGAAAAGGCCTCATGTTGGCCTTAATTCTAGAAAATGCCGAAATAGCCAATTACTTAGTGCTAACCTGTGTCAAGAAAGGTTTGATCTTATTTTGGTTACTTTTTGAACCTACTGCGGTACGAATTTCACCACCACTAACGATTTCTAAAGATGAAATTGAAACCGGTTGTGGTATAATCCTTGAAGTTTTAGAAGGTTACAAGCAATAACTTGTTAACTAATTTGTTAATAATATAGGTGAATCAGGTTCGAAAGAGCACTTCAAAAGGCTACTTTTAATAACAGAGTTTAACCAAAACGTTCCTATGGCGTTAGAATCCAACGAAAGGCCGAACAGGCCAATTGCCAAGTTTGAATCGATGCTTAAAACCGACGACGTCTATTTCTTTGACTCGGAGGATTTTGAGGACATCATACATCATTATTTAAACAATGGCAAAATAGCGCTAGCGAAGAAAGCAATTAAAATTGGTCTTCAACAACACCCAGATGCTATTGAGCTGAAACTGTTGAATATTGAGGTTTTAGTTTTTGAAAATCAACTGGATATTGCTGAGCAGTATCTAGACGAGCTTCAAATACTAGACCCTACCAATGAAGAAATCTTTATACAGCGGGCAAACATATATTCAAAAAAAGACAATCACGAAGCAGCCGTAGCCTTATTGAACAAGGCACTTAATTTAGCGGAAAACAGCTTTGATATTCATTCTTTATTAGGAATGGAGTATCTCTTTATGGACGATTTTAAATCGGCTAAAGAGAGTTTTATGCGCTGTGTTTCCTTTGATGAGCAAGACTATTCATCACTCTATAATGTCATTTATTGTTTTGAGTTCTTAGAAGATCATGATGGCGCTATTGTATACTTGAACGATTATCTAGAGCGAAATCCATACTGTGAAGTAGCATGGCATCAGCTTGGTAAGCAGTATACCTATAAGAAAATGCATACTGAGGCCCTAGCTGCATTCGATTTTGCCATTATATCAGATGATACTTTTATTGGAGCTTACTTTGAGAAAGGTAAAGTGCTGGAAAAATTGGGAAAATACAATGAAGCGATTGAAAATTATGAGACTACCATTAAAATGGAAGATCCCACTTCTCACGCTTATTTAAGAATAGGAAAGTGTCATGAGCAATTGCATAATGACGATATGGCCAAGTATTATTACTACCATACCGTTCATGAAGATCCTTTATTAGACAAGGGATGGTTAGCCATTACTGATTTCTATTTCCGAAGAAAAGATTACGACAAAGCACTTCACTACGTGAACAAAGCTCTGAACATAGATGGAGAAAACCCATCGTATTGGAAAAAGTGTGCCTATATAAATGCCGCTCTTAAAAAGTATGATCAAGCAGATTTTGCTTTTAAACAGGCTGTGGATCTTGGCAACTATGAATTAAAGACTTGGCTTAATTGGGCAGATGTTGTGTTGAACAATGAAGATACAGCAAGTGCTTTACAAATTTTAGCACAGGGTCAACAATTCTATCCTGAGAGTGCAGAACTTAAATATAAGACTGCAGGGTTTCATTTAGCCAACAAAGATATGATAAACGGCCGCATTAGTTTTATGGATGCATTAAAGCTAGATCTTCAAAAACTTTCACTTTTCTTTGAAGAATTTCCTCAATACACCAAATCTGACTGGGTATTGGAAGCTGTAGAAAAGGCTGAAAAAGCTTCAAAATAAAGAACTAATTACCAAGCCCTTATATTTTTAATCTATAAAAAGTATAAGGGCTTGTTCCATTTTTTCCTACGTTCAAATTTTAAAAGCTATTTTTGCTTTTCAACGAACAAACCACATGGAAAACAGAAATTTTTTAGACTATACTTTCATCACTTTAAAAGGTATGGCCATGGGCGCTGCCGATGTTGTTCCAGGAGTATCTGGCGGCACAATCGCTTTTATTTCAGGAATTTATGAAGAACTTATTTCTTCTATTAACAACGTAGATATTTCTCTTTTTAAAGAACTCAAAGAAAACGGACTAAAAGCCGCTTGGAGCAAACTAAACGGTAACTTTCTTTTAGCTCTTTTTGTAGGTATTGGAATTAGTGTTCTTTCTTTGGCCAAACTAGTAAGCTGGTTGTTAGAAAACAAGCCTATTCTTATATGGTCTTTCTTTTTTGGTCTAGTTATAGCAAGTATTCTGTTAGTAGGTAAAGAAGTGCAGAAATGGGATGCTAAAACCTTAATAGCACTAGTTCTAGGAGCTGCCATTGCATACTTTATTACAACTTTACCACCTTCGGAAAGTGCAGATAGCCTACCCTATTTATTCTTATCTGGTGCACTTGCTATTTGTGCTATGATTCTACCGGGCATTTCTGGTGCCTTTATCCTAGTTCTACTGGGTTCTTATAAAACCATAATTGATGCGGTGCACAATCTTGACTTTAAAATTATAGGAGTTGTAGGTGTTGGTGCTATTTTTGGATTATTAAGTTTCGCTAAATTATTGAAGTGGATGTTTAACCACCAAAAGAACCTAACCCTTGCCCTACTGACCGGTTTCATTGTTGGTTCTTTAAACAAAATATGGCTATAAAAGAATTCTGGATACTAAGACAATAGGCAAAAAAATCATTACGATAGATGAAAACGTGAGTCCTTTTAATTTTGATGGAGATAATAAAATTATGATAGCCATTATTGCTGCATTGGTCGGTTTCTTGGTTATTTTCGTTCTTGAAAGAACAGCTTCAAAAAAATAGTCCCCATTCATGTACAACACCAGAACATTTCTTGACAAATTCTTTTTGGTCATAAAGGGTCTGTGCATGGGTGCCGCTAACAAAGTACCTGGTGTATCAGGTGGTATTGTTGCGTTTGTTGCTGGATTTTATGAAGAGTTCATTTATTCACTTCAAAAAGTAAATGGTAAGGCGTTTAAGCTCCTTTTAAACGGAAGACTCAGGAGTTTCTATAGATATATTAACGGTACATTTCTTTCCTTACTAATTTTTGGAATGTTGATCAGCTATTTCAGCATTTCTAGATTGTTAGATTATTTCTTAGCACAGAAAGAGCTTTTTGTCTGGGCCGCCTTTTTCGGTATGATTTTAGGCTCTATTTACTATATCTCAAAAGACTTTGAACACTGGAGCAAAAGAACTATAACAGCTGGTTTAATCGGACTTGTTGTAGGTATATCCATAAGTTTTCTTAATCCAGCAAAAGAGAATGATAACCTTTTTTTCATTTTTGTCTGTGGTATAATTAGTGTTTCTGGCATGACATTACCAGGGCTTTCCGGGTCTTTCATTCTTATACTTTTAGGCAATTATGTATTGTTATTAGTAGATTCCGTAAATGCGCTCTATGACACTTTTGCAGAGATATTAATTGGCGATTACAGCTTTACCGATAATCCTGAACGTCTAAGAACTTTGACCATTTTAGCTGTATTTACGGCAGGTTCGGCCACTGGGCTGGTTAGCCTTTCTCATCTATTGTCCTATGTTCTAAAACATTTTAAAAATATTACCACAGCGGTTATCATTGGTTTTATAACAGGTTCCCTAGGTGTGGTTTGGCCGTGGAAACGTACTATTTTTAAAACGGATGCATCAGGGGAACTGATTCTAGATAGCAACGGAAAAGAAATTATTCTTAATTACGAACGGTTCTTTCCAGATTTGGCAAGTTCCGAAACTTGGTGGGCCATATTTTTGTGGTCGTTGGTATTGCCATTCTGCTATTGCTAGATTGGTACGGAAAGGTTCGAAAAGAAAATGAGCTCTCAATGTAAGGGGTTTCAGCTTTATCAAAAAAAAATAAAACATGAAAAGAACAAGGTTTGGACTAGTAGGAAAAGATATCTCGTACTCCTTTTCACGAGGGTATTTTACCAAAAAATTCTCCGATTTAGGTCTAGACACCTATTCGTACGAGAATTTTGACTTTCAAGCTATTGAAGAAATTACCGATGTTCTTAAAAACAATACGGATATTAAAGGTATGAACGTTACCATACCTTATAAGCAAGAAGTAATGCCTTTTTTATCAGAATTAGATAAGGAGGCAGAAAAGATTGGTGCTGTTAATACTATTCAATTCACAGAAAACGGACTCAAAGGCTTTAATACAGATGCGTATGGTTTTAAAAATGCCATGGCTCCTTTTCTAAAATCTCACCATAAAAAAGCGTTAATCCTAGGAACTGGCGGTGCGTCAAAAGCCGTGGCCTATGTGTTGGGCGAACTGGGTATTTCATATGTTTTTGTTTCAAGAAGCGCCGGAGATAACAAAATAACTTATGATCAGGTTACTAAAGACATTCTAAAAGAACATACCATATTAGTAAATTGCACGCCTTTGGGCACACATCCCAAAATTGAGGAACGTCCTTCCCTACCCTATGAATTTCTTAGTGACCAACATTTCCTTTTCGACCTTATTTACAATCCTGAAAAATCAGCTTTTTTGACTGCCGGTGAGGCCAAAGGTGCCCAAATTTCTAATGGTCTACGGATGTTAGAACTTCAGGCAGACCGTTCATGGCAAATTTGGCAAGAAAGCTAATTTACATTAAGCTTCATTTTAAAACACTAACTCCCTAAGTCAAAGCGGGTTTACCCTCGTCTGCCATTTACAGGGGCTTCACTAATACTTCCGTTTTAATCAAAAGCTAAAATACCCCTATACCCTTTGTCATTAGAGCGGTTGTTAGTATCTTACCCTAGCAATTTGCAAAATCAATATCTTATATACGATGGAAGATAAGGAACGGGAACTACAACATAACGTAGGGGAAGACAATACAGAAAAAATCACTGAAAATACTGAGGCTACGCCAAGTACGGAAGCTTCGGAAACGGTGGAAATTCCTGAAAAAGAACCATCTGGAACACTAGAGGAAAAAGGCACTCAAAATGAGGCCGAAACAACAGAGGTTGCGGAACCTAAAGAAAGTATTCCGTCTAAATCGGAAGAAGAAAAAGAACCTGTAGCTACCGAGTCTAAAAAAGAAGAGACAGCGGCGAATGAAGACGATGCTGTTCTTGAAGAAATAGATGAGAGTAACGCTGAGGATGCTGAAGACACTGGTAACAACGAGCGTCATACCATTCCTGTTTTAGACTACCACTCCATGTCTATGGAAAATTTGGTTGGAGAATTACAAAAATTAGTTCGTAACGAGAAAGTGCAGGCCATCAAGAAACAAGTGGATGGTATTAAATCTGAATTCGACCTGAAATTTCAAGAATTTCTAGAAGAGAAAAAAGAAGATTTTATAAATGGTGGTGGTAATGAAATTGACTTTAGATACAATTCTGTAACTAAAAGGCAATTCAACGAAGTATATGATGATTATCGTGAAAAACGAAATATATACTATAAGTCTCTTGAAAAAAATCTAAAAGAAAATCTAAGCAGACGCCTTGAGATTATTGAGGAGCTAAAAGGTTTGGTAAATGTTGATGAAGACATGAACACCACCTATAAAGCGTTCAAAGAATTGCAAGAAAACTGGCGTAATGCTGGACCTATACCAAGAACAGATTACAATAATGTATGGCGTACCTACCAGCACCATATTGAGATTTTCTATGATTTTCTACACCTAAACCGGGAATTACGCGATTTAGATTTCAAGCATAACTTAGAGGAAAAAGAAAAGTTGGTTGTACAGGCGGAAATCTTAACAAAAGAACCCGACTTAACTATAGCATTTAGAGATTTACAGACTTTACATAAAATCTGGAAAGAAGATATTGGCCCCGTTGGCCAAGAACACCGTGAGGAAATCTGGGAACGTTTTAGCAATGCTACAAAGGTTTTACATCAAAGAAGACAAGACCACTATAAAGAACTTGATGCTGAGTATGAAAAGAACCTTGTTGTAAAAAATGAGATTATAGCAGCTATTGAAGTTATGTCCCAAAACGTTGCTACCAGTCACAAAGCGTTGCAACAACAAATTAAGAAGTTAGAGGAACTCAGAAATGCTTTCTTTGGAGCTGGTAAAGTACCCAGAAACCAAAATGAAAAAACTTGGGACGCTTTTAAAGGTGCTGTACGTAATTTTAACAAGAGTAAAAATGCGTATTACAAGAACCTTAAAAAAGAACAACAAGATAATCTTGATAAAAAACGAGCTTTACTAGACCGTGCAGTTGCATTAAAGGAAAGTGAAGAATGGGACCGTGCTACTCCAGAAATGAAACGCATCCAAAATGATTGGAAGCAAATAGGACACGTACCTAGAAAATATTCGGACAAGATATGGAAGGAGTTTAAAACTGCTTGCAACCACTATTTTGACCGTATGCATGCTGTTAAAAATGAAGGTCTTAAGGATGAACAAGAAAATTTCGAAAAGAAAAGTGCTTGTTTGGATAAATTAGCGGCCTTTGAACTATCAGGTAAAAGAGAAGATGATTTAACATCTATAAAAGCTTTTATTGCTGAATGGAAAACTTATGGTAGAGTTCCATTTAAGAAGAAAAATATAGACCAGAAGTTCAATAAAATTCTAGACGGAATTTTCAAAAAGTTAGATATTGACCGTCAAGAATCTGAACTACTTAAATATGGTAATAAAATTCAGGAATTGGCAAAAGCCGATAATGAGCGCGCTATACAAAACGAACGTAGTTTTATTCGTAAGAAAATAGAGGAAAGCAAAGGAGAAATTCGACAGTTGGAAACCAATCTTGAATTTTTCTCAAATGCTTCTGAGGATAATCCACTAGTACGTGATGTTATTAAAAGAGTTGAAAGTCACAAGGAAACTCTTGAAACTTGGAAAGCTAAGTTGAAAAAACTTAACATTTTGAAGAATGATATTATTAGAGCACACGATGCCGAGGAAGAAGCTGCCAGTGCAGAAGCTGAAGCTGAAGAGCAAGAATAACTAGTTTTTGAGAATCAATCACTTACCAACAAATTAAAATAAATGAAAGTAATAGGTATCGGGAAAAATTATGTCAACGATAAATCTGAAATAAGCGGATTAAAAAATGACACTCAATTAATATTTACCAAACCAGATTCATCTTTAGTTACAGATAATAAAGATGTTGTATTCCCTTCAATTACGAACCAACTTGCTTATGAAGTAGAATTGGTTGTGAAAATTGGCAAGAAAGGGAAAGATATTGCTTTAGAGGACGCAAACTCATACATCTCTGAAATAGGAATAGGTATAGACTACACGGCAAAAGACGTTCTTACTGCAAGTAGAGAGAAAAAACAACCATGGGCGTTGGCAAAAGGGTTTGATGGTGCTTCACCTATTTCTAGTTTTAAACCTGTTTCAGACTTCCCAGAGTTAGACAATATTAATTTTGATTTGGTTATAAACGGAGAGCAAAAGCAAGTAGGTAACACCGATTTCATTATTTACAATTTTGCAGAAATTATAAGTTTTGTATCCACTTTTATGACATTAAATCCTGGGGATTTAATATTCACTGGCACACCGGCATCTGGGACCGGACAAACCTTTAAAGGTGACCATCTACAAGCATCAATAGAAGGAGAATTATTGCTGGATTTTAAGATGATTTAATAAAAGGTATTCTCAAAAATATGGATTTGTAGTATCTGGCAAAAAACTGTGGTCAAAAAACAAGTGAAATTGACTTAATCGTACTGAAAAGTAGGTTTCTGCAATTTTATACTTAGTGATAGCGTTATCTAAATCATGGTAACAAAACATTATTTAAGTGCGTTAATTGTCTGTATTTCCTTGAATTTAATCTCTTGCTCATCAGAGAGTGACTCTTTGGAAGATAACGAGACAAATCTAGTAGATGAAAATTCAACCGACAGCCTTACTGACGGAGAGACGGAACCAGAAACAAATGATACTGAAAATGTTTTAAGTTGCCTAAAAACATTGGGGATAAACTATGTGGTTTTTGACGCAGAAGCAACAGAATCACCTTTAGATCAATGGAAACTAATTACCAAAGGTGACTCCGATTATTTAGACAAAGAAAGCCATGGTCCCATAAATGAAACACATTTAGAATTCACAGGTAACAATCAAGGTAGTGGTCCTGCAACATCTCCTTTAGATTACGTATTTACGGCTCCATCTTCTGGAGAATATAAATTATTAATGCGTTTATACCAGCGTTTAGAAGACGCCGAAGAAGATAAATCTAATGATGTTTATATAAAGATGGAGGGCAACTTTACTTCTGCTACTGATAAATATACAACCGAAGATTTACAAACTGATTTGAAATTTTTTGGTAGAGGTGTTGATCAATGGGGAGCTGTTTATTCCGGGGATGGTGGAGAAGCCCATAACAAATCAGCTGTTTTATATAATTTAATAGAAGGCGAAGAATATACTTTTACCATGTCTGGTCGTTCTCAAAAAGCCAATATAGACTATATCTTACTTTATGATACCAAAGATATATCAATCACAACTGGAGCCAACAAAGATCTTGCTGAATTAAATGATGCCCAATTTAGACCTGATTGGGATTGTAATCAATAGACATACTCCTGTAAAAAAATCTAAAGTTCTTCTACAAAACCGACTTATTTATTTAAGAACAGACTTGACTTTTTTATATCCTGAAAAAGACAGATAAATTCAATTATAGTTTTTCAAGATTCCATAATAATCTAGTTAGAATACAAAAAGAAACCTTCAGATTCTCAAAACGATTTATCTGCATACAATTTGTTGTACGATAAACTTTCCTGCTCCTCTCACGAATATAACCTAAGTGCTAAAGAAACCTGAGTACTTGTTACTTGCGGACTTTCCAAACGAAGATTACACATAAAAATACTATCTTTAGATGTTGCTGTATTGTTCTGTTTCGCAAATTACAGCCATCAAACTTCCCTCAACACTCAGTATTCATAAAAATATTCATATGAGAAAAATGTATATTTCAAGTATTCTATTCATAATACTTGGTTTCAATGTAAATGCTCAAATATTTGAGGTTAGCTATGATTCAAGCTTAACGGGAGAAGACTTTTATAGAACTGAGCATGTTCTTTAAAGAGGTTCACAGATTCATTCTTTTGACGCCGTTTTTGGAGGATACGATGATGCTGGCAATAGAATTAGGCTAGTTAACTCATCTCTGGTGAAATAAACAAAAATGCCCTCCCGCTCTAGATACGACCTCTCTATTATACTAAGAGAAAATTGGTCTGACCTTAAGGAAGATTTGGATGGCAAGATTAGAATATCAGTCGGTACTAGCGACAATTTATTCTTGAACCGTTCTGTTGAACTTTTAGAAAAAGAAATGAAATCATTAAATGTAAATATTAAATTTGACTATTTTTTATGGAGACCATTTTACTTTATTTACAGAAGATTATAAGAAAGATGGAGTTGAGTTTTTAGAAAAAAAACTATAACAGCTGGTTAAACAAAAAGAAATAACGCATGCCAACAAGTGTCTACTTATTTAAAATATCAATTATGAAGAATTACTTAATGCTTTTGGTAGTTATTTTATTTTTAAGTTGCAAAAGCAACAATAAAACTACTGAAGAATTGGCTGAAGTTGACCAAACCACTATTGCCAAACATATTGAGCGTCTAGCATCAGATGAATTTCTTGGAAGAAAACCGTTTACTGAAGGTGAGGTTAGAACGGTAAACTATTTAAAAGATGAGTTCGAAAAAATAGGCGTCCTTCCCGGAAATGGGGATAGCTTTTTCCAAGATGTCCCTATGGTTGAAATTACAGGTACACCTTCAGAAAAGATGGTCATTTCCGGAAAAGATGGAAGTTTTAATTTGGACGTTTTAAAAGATTTTGTTGCCGTGACTAGTAAAGTGAAAACAGATGTAAGTCTGGACAACTCAGAACTTGTTTTTGCAGGTTATGGCATCGTTGCTCCAGAATATAATTGGAATGATTATGAAGGCGTTGATTGGAAAGGTAAAACTGCAGTGGTCCTAATTAATGACCTGGTTTTCAATCTGGAGATTCCACCTTGTTTAAAGGTAATGAAATGACGTACTATGGCCGTTGGACCTACAAATATGAAGAAGCTGCAAGACAAGGAGCCAGTGGATTGATAATAATTCACGATACTGAGCCTGCTTCTTATGGTTGGAACGTAATAGAGTCCGGATGGAGCGGAGCTAGCTTAATTATTGAAAGCAACTTGCCCCTTCTTGATGTGGAGTCTTGGATAAGTAATGAGAGCGCTCAAAAAATATTCGATGCCTCTATTATGAAGGGGGAGGATTACAAAACCCTTGCAAGAATTAAAGGATTTAAAGCTACTTCGTTAGATTTAAATGTTTCCGTTGCCATTCAGAACAAGATTAAAAAAGATGTTTCTAAAAATGTAGTTGCCCTAATACCGGGTACAGAAAGGAAGGATGAAGTTATTATCTATTCCGCACATTGGGATCACTTTGGTATTGGTAAAGCCATTGATGGAGACTCTATTTACAATGGTGCTATAGATAATGCATCTGGTACTGCAGCTCTATTGGCCATAGCCGAAGCATTCAAGAAAAGCACACCAACAAAACGTTCCATCGCCTTTATAGCCCTTACCGGAGAAGAGCAAGGTTTGCTGGGTTCTGCCTTTTATGCTGAGAACCCCATTTTTGACCCTAAAAAAACAGTTGCCAATATTAATATTGATGCACTAAATAGTCCCGGAAAAATGAAAGACCTGACCATTACCGGTTACGGACAATCAGAAATGGATGAATATGCAGAAGCTGCTGCACTAAAACAAGACCGTTATATTATTCCAGACCCCGAAGCTGAAAAAGGATATTTCTTTCGGTCGGATCATTTTAATTTTGCAAAAATTGGGATTCCTGCGCTCTATGCAAGTGGTTCTTATGAAGGCTTTGACACTAGTATTGAAGAGGTAAAAGAAATAAACGAAAACTATCTTAAGAATAAATATCATCAACCGTCTGATGAATACGATTCTGCAACAAGTGACTTAAGTGGTGTTCAGTTTGATTTACAATTGTTTTTTGAGATAGGTTTTAAATTAGCCAATGAAAATTATTTTCCAAAATGGTATGATGGAAGCGAATTTAAAACGGCCCGTGAATAGGTATTAAAGCATTAAACTATAAATTAAAACACGGTTTAAGGTATACTTTCATATACATCTTAAACCGTGTTTCTTTTTAATGAAATTTATGATTTTACATACGTAAACTCAATTGTAGCTTCTTCATTATCCGTATTTAAATACGTATAGATAAGTGTAAGGGTAGTATCATTCTCCAATACCAATTTAGTGCTCGTAGATTTTTTCAATTCAACTGTTTTCTCATCCGTTACTTCATATTCTCTAAGGCTCGTTTTTATAAAACTACAATCGGCATTGGTATTAAAAACCACGGTTTCGTTCCCTTTAGTAACGCTAGCAACAAATTCGGCCGGCATTGGGTAACTCACCCCAATATTATACTTTAATAGGTCGCTTCTTCCAAACGTAGTTTTGTGCTGTACAAATTCAAACGCGCTGTCTGACTGAAAGTCGATCGTGTTCTTCATTAAACAAGGGTCGGTTACTCCTGTCAATTCCCATTTTCCGAGCAATTTAGCAATCACAGCAGTTACATCAAAGGTATTTATATCTCCAGGCGTTTCCGTTTCCTCCTCTACTTTTACTTCATCAGTATTGGACTCTTCAGGTTGATTTAATGCTTCGTTATCGCTTCGCACAAAAATATCCACCCTTGTTTGTTCCGCACCACTGGCATCGGTAATTTCTGAAGTTACTTTAAGCGTATCGTCTATAAGTTCTATTTCCGAAGAAGAATCAAAAAAAGTAACCTTGTTAAGTCCTTCTATCGTATACGTTCCTTCCTGTGTGTTTGTAGAAATACTAGAACCCGTAGCACTGTTAGTTCCTGTTTTGTATACCAAGTTATAGGTATTATCCTCATTAAAATTGGCTCGGGAATCCTTTAAAACTTCAAATTCCGAACTGGCAATAATTTCATTGTTGATGCTACTGCTTATCAATACCCACTCCCCCAATAAATTAGCCTTGGTTTCCACTATATACTCCGCAAACGCTTCTTTTTCAGTTTCGGTGCTAGAATCACCGTCACTGCAATTGATCATCAGTAAGGAAAACATAACTACCGTAAGCATTGAAACTCCTAATCTAAGTTTTGAATTTTTCATAAAATACTATAATTGAATTGTTTTGGTTTTATGGGTGCTAAAGTGGAATCGCTCTTTGCCGCGATCCTTCTATTTACATGCTTTTTTCGAATTGGAAACGACTAAAGACTACACTAAAACTAACATATATGAACCGTTTTTTATTGAGCTACTTTTAATGTGAAATCATAAGAATCTAAGAACCAGTAACAAGCCTACAGAAAATTAATAAAAGCTTAACATCGTCTATTCTATGCTACTATATTATACGCGTGAAATAGAATTCTAAACGGTTAATTGGAGAATAATAAACGTGAAGATTTATATAAAAAACCAAGAGGCTGCTATAAAATAGATTAAATGGTCTGCATACGCTTGAACAAGAATTCTTTGTGCGATTTACCTAATGGAATCACCTTTCTATTGATTTCCAAATGCACATTGCAATGACATCCAATTTGGAAATATTAACCACATATGACCTATGCACGCGAATAAAACTGGCATTGGGCAATCGCTCTAGCATGGTTTTTAGGGTACAGCTCAAGACCAGGTTTCTGGTTTTGGTTACCACGGTACAATAGTTTCGGTCCGCATCAATATACAGGATAACCTCTAGCAGCAGCATTGACCAAGAAGGCAATTATTTTATGGTAACCACTTGCAAATTACAAGTTTCGCAAGATGGCAATTCTTCCGAAAATGATAAGTCTGCTAACCGAATTCTCTGAAAAAACAGTTTTAAAAAAGTAAAAAGGTGATGCACCATGTCGCCGGATTAGATTTACACAATGTTGTGGTTATTACGAATGTAGTAGCCCATTCCGATGAAATTTTTCAAGAGGTTCCGGAACACTTCTCTATTATTACAATTAACCAGACAGGACATACCATTGCGGAATTTTCGGGGGAATTAAAAAGACAATGCTCTCAACGGTCTGTGATAAACCTGAGAATTAGCTAAAAAATGTATTGTCCCAATAGCCTGTCTGTTTTATTGATTTTTCCTTCTACTATTTCTGGGTTTTCAATAATGCCATGGTCCATACATAATCTCCATCATGAGATATGGTTATAGATAAATCTAAATGCTGTAAGTGCGGATACAAAATTCTACAACTAGGTTTTCCCGCTGCCCTATTCCTTGTAATTTCTATTTTATTAAAGGCTAAGGTCTCATTGGGATAAACTTGCTTCACCGCTTTATAAATAGCTTCCTTAACGGAGAATGTTGAAGCAAACCGCAACGAAGGAGTTTTAAATTGATTCGCATACTCCTTTTCAACTTTGGTGTAAACTCTATTGATAAAGGCATCATTGAGCATAGCATAGAAATCTGGTAAAAACATAAGGTCGTTCCCAATTTTATAATCTGGGCTCTCCCCAAATATTTTCTTTACATCGGGTTTATTCATTCTGATCCGTAGCTACTGCCATTACGTTCAATCCCCCATCTATATAATGGAGGTTTCCCGTATTACCTTTTGATAAATCCGAAAAATAATAGAGTGCACCGTTTGCCACATCTTCAGAAGTAATATTACCTAACGGCGCTGAATTCCGAGTCATTTTCCGAAGCTTTCTAACCCCTTTTATACCACCTGCAGAAGTGGTCATTACAAGACCTGCAGAAAGAGCATTCACCCGTATGGCCGATTTTCCAAAGTAAAAAGCTAAGTATTTCACCATGTTCTCTAAAGCAGCTTTACTAATTGCCATACCTGCATACTATAAATACTTTTTGACTAGCGTGGTAAGTCAAAGTTAAAATAGAAGCTTGCTCCGTTAATAAGGACCTACCCATCTTACAGATTCTCATTAATGAAAATGCACTGATATTAAAAGAATCCATAAAATCATCAAATGGAATATCTATAAATTCCGGCGGAGCTTCCTTTACTCCTGGAGGAGATGTACACATTACTTTATGATTGCCATAAGCCACACCATGCAACATATAATCTATTTGCTGCCATTTCTGACCAATTGCATCAAACAGCTCTTTTACCTCGTCATCCTTTCTAATATCGCACGCAAATACTTCAATTGCCAAATCTTTGACCATAGTTTGCACCACGGCTACATTATCATGGTCAACGCTCAAGGCAACTTTACAGTTACTCTCAATTAGTTTTAATGCGATAGCCCAAACAATACTACTGTCATTACGAACCCCGAATAGCAAGGCATTTTTTCCTGTGTTATCAATCATACTTTAATCTTTTGAAATGGCCATAGCGCTATTAGTACCACCAAAACCATAGTTTAAACATACAATTTGATTGATGGGTTTGGCAAGTGCCAATTGAGGAAGTAAGTTACGATAGGCAGCCAGTGGTTCTTTTGGACCTTGCCAATCATCTTTTGTTTGAAACGACTCAAGCTCTGTCTTTAAATTATCACTGTTTAGACATGGAGAAACCATTTGTTTCTTCAACATTAACAAAGAAACGATTACCTCCACTGCTCCTGCAGCGCCTAACATATGACCAAATTGAGATTTTGGTGCACTTACGTGGTAACCATCCTTACCCAATTGTGCCGCAATACTAAAAAGTTCCACTACATCTCCGGTAGCTGTTGTTGATGTTCCATGGGCTTTAACCACATCAGGATTAATATACGTTTGTTTTTTTAAGCCTGTCCATAGTCTTTGTTGACCATCAAAAGAAGGTGCGAACATATCACCATCACCATCAGAATTATTAAAATATCCATCTATTACTCCTAGAATATTTGCTCCCCTTGCCTTAGCCTGATCGTAATTTTCTAAAGCTACAATACCGCAACCAAATGAACACACAAAACCATTTCTGTCCTTATCATAAGGCCTAGAGCTCTCTTCTGGACTAAACTTGGTACTTAAAACCTGCATAGCATCAAAACCAATTAAGGTTTCTAAGGCTGTACCTTCCGTACCTCCGGCAATAACCCTATCCTGAAGACCAAAAGCTATTAAGCGATATGCATAACCAATACTACCTAGCCCTGTAGCACAGGCAGAACCAATAGCCTCACAAACTCCTTTATTTTTAATAAGACAAGATACGTTGGCAGCATCTCTATAAATCATAGACCTAGACACATTACTAGAACCTAAAGCTCTTGTTTTTTTGCCGTGTTCAAAAAATAAGTTCCAGACTTTACGGGTTCCTTCTTGACCTCCCGAACCTGTACCAATTACAACTCCAGTTTCCTCGGACTCTACTTCTTCTTTAGTCCAACCTGCACCTTTTATAGCTCCAAGACTAGCTTTCATAGCCCATGCACTACCCAAATCACTAGTCGCTAAATTAACGTTGGGTATCTGCCCACTTATATCCTCTAAGTCCATAGGATACTCATCTGGCAAGCCATTAGAGAATTTTTGGAATCCAGTTTCCTCTGGCGTAGCATAACCGGCAACTTTAGTTCGTATTTTTTTATCGTAAGAAGCTACTAAATCCCAATTTCTAATAAGTGATTGGTTGCTAAAAAGTTTTTCTTCAAATTCTTGCATGTCCTTACAATGAGGGAACACACCATCCATACCTACAATAGCGACTTTATTCATTTTAAAAATGGGATTTAGTTTGATTAGTGAATCTTACAGATAGATGTCTATTGGTTTTTAAAAGCAGCCTCTATCAAATCGATAGTTCCTGAAACCGACGACCCTAAATCATCTATATCATCATCATCAAACTCAACATCAAATTTACTTTCCGCTTTAGCAATAACATTTATCAATTCAGTTGAAGGCACCTCTAAATCAGTAATGAAATCTGTTTTCTCGGTTACATTTTTCAACTTACTAGAATCAACCTGTGGTGTATTCTCTAAAATTTCAATAAGTCCTTTAAGTATTTCTTCTCTTGTCATTCTACTATATATTTAAATTAAATTATTCTTTATTCCTCTACCGGTTAACCCATTAAATTCCGAAACTTCCATATACTCCGCCGGAACTATATTATTTTTAAACTGCTCTTCCGTATAATCTTGGTAATACTTTTCTAAATCAAAACCTTTAGATGCCTTATATACTTTACCGCTAGAAATCATCTGACGAAACTTATAATCGTCAAAATGAGCATGAATTATAGCTGTATCTCCAAGCTTTATAAATGATTTACATATGGCCGAGCCCATGGTAAGAAAGACAAAATTGTAATTTTCATAAAGCTCAGAGAAGCTAATTCCCTTCTTTACACAAGAAATGAAAGCATTGCCAGCTACTACACTTGCCTGTCCAAAAGCCTCTATTTGATCTACCCCTCTAAAAACACCAAAATGATCATGAGTATCTTTCTCCCGTGCAGTATAAATAGCCACTACTCCTACTCCCGGCTTGTGCCATAAAAATTCATCTATATATACTTTTGAAGGCCCATGCGGAAGTACATCGTGGGGGAAAGCCCTACCAAACTAGTTAAGTTATTTGTTTTCTCCATAAAATTTACGAGCATCGTTTATCCACGATTCGGTGTTAGATTTCACTTTGTCCCATTCGGGTTTATAATATTCAGAGGCTAAACCGCTAGGTATCCCCAATTCTTCTCTTGTAAAAAAGCCTACTTTATGTTCGCCAAATTCATAAACCCTGTTATCAAGTTCGTCTACGGACATATATCCATCAAAGAAGACTACTTTTTTCTTTTTTAAAAATCTCTTTACATCCAAGTGAAAAATTATTTTTTTAGCCGTGGGGAGCACTTGTCCATAATACTCAAAAGCACCACTTAATGCTCTTCCGCGACCTGTAATTTCACAAGAACCTGCAGCCCACATGCCCCCAAGTTGAGCAAAGCCATCCTGCCCTTGAGCTCTTAAGCATAACTGGGTCTCCTAAGAAATGACACCAAAACCATGGGTCGTTATCAGAGATAGTATAACTGGCCTTAGCATATCCTTTTCCATACTTGCCTCCTCCTTTAATATAGTTGAGCTCAACCTCATGAAAACATTGCATATAAGGTTGCGGTAAAGAAAACCAGTCTCCCTTATCCGGAGTGTTATTCTTAAGACCTTGAGCTATTTGCCATGGGTGCGCTTTGGTAGAAATTAAATGGATATCTTCTTTATCTAAGAAAATAACATCTGTAGGCCATTCGGTTAATTTCATATTTTAAAATTAGATTTAAGTTGGGTTTAACTTGAGCCTAGACAATGCCTCCGTTTACGGCTATATTAGTTCCGTTTATATATTTCGCTTCCGCGGACAATGCAAATTTCACAACATTGGCAACTTCATTTGGATCACCAAAATAAGAAGAAGGTATCATTTCTAGATACTTTTCTTTTACATCGTCTGATAGACTTTTGGTCATATCCGTATCTATAAAACCTATGGTGATACGGTTACCGCTCTAATGTTAAGGCTTTTATCTATCAAAGAAACTTCTTTAGCAATTGACTTGGTCATAGTTACCATGGATGCTTTGGTCATGGAATAAACCACTTGGAAGGCATTACCGGTTTCGCCAACACAAGAACCCATGTTTATAATAACTCCTTCTTTATTACCTATAAATAACTTTAGAGCTGTTTTAGATATAAGCAATGGTGCTTTTACATTAATGTTAAGCATCTTATCTATATCGTTTAAGGACTGGTACATTAAAGGTTTATCTAAAGCAACACCCGCATTATTCACAACACCGTAAAACGATTTTCCCGCCATCTTTTTTAGTGCACTACAAAATTCCTTTACAGCATTAATTTCTGAGAAATCCGCACACAGCACTTCATGCTCGCCATCTAATTCCTTTAAAAGGCTCTCCAAAGATTCTGGTTTGCTGGCGTGAAGGATAAGACTGTACTGCCCAGAAAGAGCAAAAGCTATTGCCCTGCCTATTCCTCTACTAGCGCCCGTTACCAATACTTTCTTCTTCTCCATTAAGCTATTATTTTATGCTTCCTATGTTTTTTCTAACTCGTTCATGATAATATTATAGACTTCCTCTGATTGCAAGGAGTGCCCCAATCTTGAGGTAGTATAAAACGTGGAGTCCTTCCAATTCTCTGCAATATTCACCCCATCCCTATACAGGTTCAACTTATCATTCCTATCGTGAATAACGGTCCCCGGTATATCAATTTTCTTTACAAAATCTGCGGCGTTGTAATAATCCTGATCGTTCTCAAAAAACTTAGTGAATTCCCTATCGTAGGCTTTTATGGTCTGCTCGCTAAACCCCAACAGTTTAATAAAAACTGATGTTAAATCTATTAGCCTGTCAGGAGCACCCAGAGAAATTATTTTTTTAATCCCATTACTTTCAAAATGAGATTTATAATAGAGTGCCGCTAATCCTCCAACCGAATGTGCTATGATTACTTCCGGGTTAAAGTGTTTTACTACTACATCTAAAGTTAAAGCATATTGATAAGCATCAAAGAAACGACCGTCTGAAGCTCCATGGGCTGGAGCATCCATACTTATTACATCATAGGATTTTTCTTGAAGCCCAGGTAACAAGGGAGTCCATCTGGCTGAATTAGATTGCCAACCGTGCATTAAGAGTACTCTTTTCCCCTCACCTTTCCATCGGTAGGTTTGAATCTTTGATTTATTCAGATACAGAGTTTTGGTTTCTGCATCTTGAAGCTCTGCATGTTTACTTTTGATTTTTCCTGCCTGTGGATATCTAAAAAGATACAAGGCCATACGTGCCCCAAGTTTAGGCGAAACACGAACAATAAGATTAATCAATCGCCCAACAAGTTTGGGGATTTGGGCTGACTTCATTACTTGTGATTTAGTCTATTTGGGGATACCTGCTTAGTCACATACCTTCACAAATTTAGCAAAACTATAGAGAGTTCCTAATCAATTTTAATATCATTGACCTCAAACAATTCTATAGTAATTTTAGGAAAAATTTTCTTTAAAATGTCATCAACACCAACTAAATATTATCGAAATATTAGTTTCTTAATACCAATTCTAAAATATACTGAAAGCGCAAAAATTCAATCTTTTTGAAGAAAACTATGCAATTTTAAAATACGTTATAATTTGAAGAAAATTGAATTATATTTTAGTAAAGCACATATGAGACAACTAATTTCTACAGAGTAATATGTTTGTCAAAAGAAATAGTTTTAAAAGAAGTAACTTCAATGGCAACCGAGCCTATTCAATAAAAAAATAAGCTGTAAACAAGCAAAACAATAGATTCTAATTAAGAACAGAGAAGTATAAAAGAAGATTAAGCGATAGTTATTGAGGTCTAAGAAACAATGTGTATAACGTTCCTGTACCTCCAGCTCCACCCCCGAAATTTATAGCCATGGAACCATCGCTTTTTAGGTCTCCCCCAAAAGAAATGGAACGGGAAAAACGTTCTTCTGGTTCCAAATTTAAATCAAAACCACCTTCTTCATTATTTATTCTATCATAAGCTTTTACGGTCCTGTCCCCATTTAGATAAAGTACGTATCCCCAACCTTCATTTTGTTGGTTTGCTCCTGTAATTAAATCAGGTATCCCATCTCCATTAACATCTCCAGGCGCGCACATGGCATGCCCAAAATTGGCCCCAAACGTACCATTAGGATTGACATCTGTAGTTAGCTCATCTTCAAAACCGTTTAAGTTTTTCAGTTATTTTAGTTTTAGCTACCACATGGTACGTAGTGTTGTCCAAAGAAAGTATCCAAATAGCACCTTTTCCTCCATTGGACATAAAGGCACCTACAGCCAACTCCATGTTTCCATCATTATCCAAATCGCCAAGCATAGCAACTTCTCTTCCTCCAAACTGATCTTCATTCTCTATGCCCGTTCCAAAACCACCTTGGGTAGAGCTAATGGTTACTTTATCTGAATAAATTACATGAGAAGAACTATCCAAAAACAAAATATCTATGGCTCCGCGATTAGTTCCTCCATCATTAGAACCGGGAACACAGGCTACCAAATCAATTCTATCATCACCGTTTAAATCTCCAATTGCAGATAACCCATTGGCAATAATATTCTCGTTTTTAACAAAATCCTTAACTGTCCCATCTATATTTAAATGAATAATATATAACGAATTGTTAGGAGCTACTGGTGCTGATACCGCTATATCTGGAATACCATCATTATCATAGTCTCCAATACCTGCTACACCATAACCGAAAAAATTCCCATCATTTAGAGTGTCCGTGAAACCACCCGCCAACATAGATATCTTTTGATTAGACTGTACAGTTCCATCCCTATTCATAAATAAAATATACACCGCCCCAGCATCTATTGCCCCATCATCATCAGAGCGTGCACCTACTACAAAGTCTATTACCCCGTCACCATTAACATCGCCAATTTTATCATGATCTCTTCCAAACCTGTCTCCCCCTTCTAAATTGGCAACTAATCCTCCTGAGCCCTCATTTAGAGTTATAAAGCTTTCCGGTTGGTAATGTAAAGTTTCTGTTGTTTCCGTCGTCTCTATAATTTGACTTGAGTTATCGTCTGTACCACAACTTGCAAAGACTAAGATAATCAGAAGGAATGCTAGATTTTTCATAAAAATATTATGCTTACTCCTTTGACTAGTATTTGTCATAATAGTTTAATTACAAAATAAAAACCTTAAATGAAATGAGATAAAACACTGAAAAACATATAATTGATTCTTCTCCTTTTATCAAAGCTCCGTCTTACAGTCCATGAACTTTATATTCACTAAATTAGTATCTTCCTACGTAGAAATTTTACTCAAACTCCAGTTTCATCTATGAAAAACATCTTCAATTTTTCAGTTATAACCCTCCTAACTTTATCCCTATTTATAAGCTGTAAGGATGTACCGGACGGTAAGGAAAAGTCTAATACAGTAATCTCAAATTTATATAAAGAAAAACATCGTCCACAATTTCATTTTACCCCAGAAGCCAAATGGATGAACGATCCAAACGGAATGTATTATTATAAAGGTAAATACCACCTGTTTTATCAATTTTATCCTGATAGTACCGTATGGGGTCCTATGCACTGGGGGCATGCGGAGTCCAAAGACATGATTAATTGGGACCATTTACCCATTGCTCTGTACCCGGATTCCTTGGGGCTTATTTTTTCTGGAGGGGCTGTGGTGGATTTAAACAATACCTCAGGTTTCGGTACAAAAGAAAACCCTCCTATAGTAGCCACATTTACACATCATAACATGGCGGGGGAAAAAGCCCAAACCAACGATTTACAGACGCAAAGCATTGCATATAGCCTAGATGAAGGTACAGAATGGACTAAATACGAGCAGAATCCGGTGATTCCGAATACAGAGAAAATTAAAGATTTCAGAGACCCAAAAGTCGTTTGGCATGAGAAATCCAAAAAATGGATTTTAGCATTAGCCGCCTATGATAAGGTTAAATTTTACTCTTCTCCAAACCTGAAGGATTGGAGTTTTATTTCTGACTTTGGTATTGAAGGAGATACTAGATTATGGGAATGTCCAGATTTATTTCCTATCAAAGTAGAGGGTTCAGATGAGGAAAAATGGGTCCTTATTGTTAGCATTCAAAAGGATGCTCCCAATGATGGGACCGCTACTTCTTACTTTGTTGGCGACTTTAACGGGCAAGAATTTAATAGCGATGTTAAAAACCAAAAGTGGTTAGATTGGGGCGCAGATAATTATGCATTTGTAACTTGGAACAACATACCTGAGAATGACGGTAGAATTCTAGGTATAGGTTGGATGTCTAATTGGCAATATGCTCAAGTTGTTCCCACGGAAAAATGGAGAAGCGCAATGACGCTTCCCAGGGAATTGAAATTGATTAAATCGAATTCCGACTATAATTTATTGAGCAATCCGGTAAAAGAAATACAGAAGTTAAGACAAGATTCCGTTTCTCTAGGTCAATTAAAAATAGAAGAGAAATATGCTTTACAAGATTCTTTTTCACCTTCCCAATTTGAAATGATACTAAACGTTAATCTAAAGGAAACTACAGCCGATTCTTTTGGAATTGAGCTTAAAAATACACTTGGAGAAAACCTGACCATTACTTTTGACAAAAGCGATAAGATGTTGTACGTGGATAGAACAAACTCCAGCAACAACAAGTTTTCTGAAGATTTTTTCAAAGAGAAACATTACGCTCCTTTAAATTTTGAAAATGATAAGTTGAAAATACAGCTCTTTGTTGATGCTTCTTCTCTTGAAATTTTCATTGATGATGGACAAATTAATTTTACGGATATTTTCTTCCCAACAGAAAAATTTATAAGGTTTCATTATTTACCAAAGAAGGTCTATTAAATATTAAAGACTCTAAAATTTACTCTCTTAAAAGCATTTGGAATAAAGACATGAATTGAGTTCTAGAACTTCTACTATTTTCTAAGCACTAATTCATATAAACCTTATAATTTCTGTTAATTGATGAGTTTACTACAATTCGTCAAGTAATCGCAATAAAAAACATTCAATCAGGTAAATAATTTAGAAAAAATGTGAACTTTGTTCTATGCTATTGGAGATATGATATAAATGGAGATTGAATGTTTAGACATCAAGGCAAAAGCAGAACACTAAAACATAATTTACAGATTGCTACAGTTTTATCTTTTGTAGCCGGAATTGTAAACGTAACGGGGTTTTATCTATTAAACAACTGACAACCAATGTCACCGGTCATTTTGCGCTCTTTATTTATGATTTAGCTAATATTGAATTCTGGAAAGGAACCATTTACTTCCTTTACCTTTTCTCTTTTCTTCTTGGCTCATTCTCATCTAGTTTTTTGATTGAAAAATTTAGAGCAAATAAAAAGCTGAATGTTTTTGTTCTTCCTACAATAATTGAATGCCTGATTTTGGTCTCTATAGCTTTACTAAGTAATGTTATGGAGCTACAGCACCCTGACGTTATTGCTTGTTTACTACTTTTTGCCATGGGACTTCAGAACTCCTATGTAACAAAAATTTCCAATGCAGTGGTTAGAACCACCCACCTAACAGGACTTTTTACTGATTTAGGCATAGAGCTTTCTCAGTTATTCTTTCCCAAATTACACCCGAACAGAGAAAAACTAAAGTCCACTATCAAATTGCGTATCTATATTATTCTCTTCTTTTTTGGAGGAGGACTAATGGGCGGATTTCTCTATTCCAGAGCTGATTTAAAACTGAACACTCTTATTATAGCTGCTGTTATTCTTTTAACTAGCCTATTTTATGATGACGTTAGGTATCGTCTCATAAAAGTTAAAAGAAAGTATCATCAAAAAAAAAGTGGAAAACATAAGCATGCATTTCGCAGGTGATTTTACAACCATTTTAAATGGTATATTGATTTTCTAAATTCTAAAACTAATGGAGTCAAGCTATAGTTGTAAAAGGTAACTTGCATAAGTAATTTAATATTAGAGTCAAGTCTTCAGAAACTCATATCGTTCCATCACTTTCATCTCCAATCCGACTTCAGGAATATGGTGTGGGGATTTTCATGACTGTACCTACTAAGTCTGCATTAAAGAAAGTTCTCAAAAAAAAATATGTAGAAGTAGACGGTGTAATTGCTACGACAGCCACCTATATACAAGGAGGTGAAAATATTACATTATCAATTCCAAATGAAACCGACTCTAGCAAAAAGTTGATTTTCCCTTTGAATGTCCTATTTGAAGACAAACATCTTGCCCTAATTCACAAACCTGGGGCATTCTGGTAAGTGGCAACGGCTTTAAGACAATTGCCCATGCTTTACCTCAAAACTTGCAACCTAGTACGTTGCCAAATACTACTAAACCGCAACCCGTACACCGACTGGACTATGCCACAACGGGCGTGTTATTAACAGGAAAAACAGGGAGCGCTATTCGTAAGCTCAATCAACTTTTTGAGGATAAAAAAGTTCAAAAAGTATACTATGCGGTAACTATTGGAGAAATGCCTCCGCACGGAAAAATCGATACTCCAATTGATGGGAAACCTTCAGAAAGTCATTTTGAGGTTATCCAGTCCGTTGCTTCCGAAAAATACGGAACTCTCAATCTGGTAAAACTTGACCCGAAAACTGGAAGACGCCATCAGCTACGAAAACATCTAGCTTCCATAAGCAACCCTATTCTTGGGGATCAAACCTATGGTAAAGAAGGTTTTATTTTAATGGGAAAAGGACTTTACCTTCATGCCTATTCCCTAGAATTCATCCACCCTTTTACAGAAGAGAAAATCAGTATAACAGATGATTTACCGGAACGGTTTACCAAAATATTCGGTATGCTTTAAATCTGTTTTAACAGGAATCAAGCAAAAATCTCCCAATCTTTAAAAACAGGCTCATAGCCTTGTTTCTTTATCATTTCCCGGATTTCCGCAGTAGAGCGTTCATCGGAAATTTCAAATTGCTCCAAAGATTCCGGTTCTGCGGTATAACCTCCCGGATTAGTTTTGGACTCCGCACTGATGGATGTTATTCCCAATTTTATGATGTTGTTACGGAACGTTTCACTTTCCCGTGTAGACATGGAGAGCTCCACATCTTCATCTAGCAATCGGTATGCACAAATTAACTGAACCAAATCTGCATCCGTCATTTCAACTTTGGGTTGCACATCGCCTTGATGTGGTCTCAACCTTGGAAATGAAATACTGTACTTCGTTTTCCAATAGGTCTTTTGCAAGTATCTTAAATGCAAAGCCGTATAAAAACTATCTACACGCCAGTCTTCCAAACCAAACAGAGCGCCCAAGCCTATTTTATGGATACCGGCCTTACCTAATCGGTCCGGGGTGTCCAAACGGTAATTGAAATTCGATTTTTTCCCTTTTGGGTGATGTAACTTATAAGTAGCCTCATGATACGTTTCTTGATATACCAATACAGCATACAGTCCAGCCTCCATCAATTCCTCATACTCCTCTTGATCCATAGGTTGGACCTCCATACTAATATTTGAGAAATGTTCTTTTATCAACTCAATAGCATGTTTGATATATGCCACTCCAACTTTTCTATTGGCTTCACCTGTTACCAATAAAATATGGTCATAACCTAATTCCTTTATATGCGCAACCTCTTTTAAAATCTCCGCATCGCTCAAGGTTTTACGAGGAATTTTATTGGTCATACTAAACCCACAATAGGTGCAAATGTTCTGGCATTCGTTGGACAGATACATGGGCAGATACATCTGGATAGTATTACCAAAACGCTTCTTGGTCAACTCATGACTCCGTTGTGCCATTTCTTCAAGGAAAGGCTTGGCAGCCGGGGAAATCAGTATTTGAAAATCATCTAGCGAAACTTTATCTTTCTTTAGAACTACTGCTACTTCTGCCTCGGTAACAGCATAAATTTCTTGCTCAAGTGTATTCCAATCATGTGCATCAAATATTTTTCTAAAGGACATAAAATCTGTTTTAATTCAAAAATGAGGTAAGTGGACTACTAGCTTCAGCTACTTCTTTCATAGGAGCTAATTTTGCTCTGTAGGCCATCCGACCCGCTTCCACAGCCATTTTAAAGGCAATTGCCATTTCAACCGGACTTTGAGACACGGCAATGGCCGTATTCACCAAAACAGCATCAGCTCCAAGTTCCATGGCATATGCCGCATGAGATGGTGCTCCAATACCTGCATCTACAATTACCGGAACGTTGCTTTGTTCAATAATAATCTTAAGAAAATCGTCGGTTTTAATTCCTTTGTTACTGCCAATAGGCGCTCCCAAAGGCATAACACATTGTACACCCACATCTTCCAATCGCTTGCACAAAACAGGGTCGGCGTGAATATAGGGCATCACTACAAAGCCTAATTTTACTAATTCTTCGGCCGCTTTTAAAGTTTCTATAGGGTCTGGTAAAAGATACCTTGGGTCCGGGTGAATTTCCAATTTCATCCAATTGGTTTCCAAAGCCTCACGTGCCAATTGTGCCGCAAAAACGGCTTCTTTGGCCGTTCTTACCCCTGAAGTGTTTGGTAATAGGTTGATATGTTCAGCATTCAAGCTCTTGAGCATATCATCTGATTTGTTCTCTACCTCTACCCTTTTGAGCGCAACGGTAACCAGTTCACTTTCTGAAGCCAGTACAGATTCCCTCATTTTTTCCGAACTGGAGAATTTGCCGGTACCCGTAAACAATCGCGAGGAAAAAGTTTTATCCGCTATGTGGAGTGCATCTGTCATATTTAAAAATTTGTTTCCCTGTTCCAAAGTTGTTCATTGGTTGAGGATGCTTTCAAAAGTTTATGAAAACCGTTTATCTTATTAAAGTCCTTCGTTATTTCACCCGAAGCCGCTATACCGTACACACCGGTTTTTAAAATTTCCGGAACATCTTCTATGGTAATTCCGCCAATGGCGATAATGGGCATGTTTGATTTTAACTCCTCCACAATGCTTTGATAGCCTATAAGTGAAATAATTGGACTCAAATTTTCTTTTGTAGTCGTAAACCGAAAAGGGCCTAAACCAATATAATTAACTCCTTTTTTAACTAAAGCCAAGCAATCATCTAGGGTATTTGCAGTACCTCCAATGATATAATAATCGCCCAAAAATTTGCGGGCAACTGCTGGGTCGGCATCGGTTTTACCCATAAGTGCACACCATCTGCCTTTACTTCTTTCGCAATTTGATAATGGTCATTGATTATTAAACGCGTCTGAAAATGTGCGGTAATCTCCCTTGCCTTTTCGGCAGTCTTTAACACCACACTTTTCTTTACATTTTTTAAACGTAATTGTACCAATTCAGCTCCTGAAGTACAGGCTTTCTGAATGTTTTCTAAATGCTCTTCAGGTGTTTTTCCTTGAGAGATATAATGTAGTTTTGGTATAATCATAATCATGTGTTTCTATAAAATTCTTGCATCGCCTTAAAATCTTCAATAGGCGTTTTACTGTTCCAGATTCCTCCTAAAACTCCAACACCTTGAAAGCCTAATTTTTGAATTTCAGACAAGTTGTTTTTGGTTACACCACCCATACCAATTATTCTTTTATCAATATGGTTTACATTAAATCCCCTACCCTCATATCCTTTCTTTGAAATGGATGAAAATACCGGACTCAACAAATGGTAATCGAATTCAAAATCGCAAGCTTCTAACTCCTCTGGTTCATGAAAAGAAGAGCTAATGGTTTTTCCATACATACTAAGGTTTAAAAAATATTGATGGATTGTCAATATTATCCCGCCTTTTCTGTTCCTGAAAATGAATACCTTTTAAATTAAAGGTGTTTACCAGCTCATGATGATGGTGCACCACTATCTTATTATGATACTTCTCTTCTATTAAATCTAAATAATCGCAATATTGTTGGTAATCTTTACTAGGTTTCCTCAAATGATAATATTCCAACCCTTCCTCAAACAGGCGATTAAGTATGTCTATTTCATTTATTACATCTTCTTCTGGTGCTATTAATACAATCATACTTTAAATCTATTTTTCGATATTTAGCCCTGATTTTAGTAACATCTTTTTTAGTTACTTTTTGTAAAGCTAAAAAAGATAACATGTAAAGCAGGTTTCCACCTCCTAATTATAGAAAATGATAGAAGTAAGATTATCTAACAACCTAAACTACAAATAGACTTCTGAACCTTTATCTTTAAATTCTTTCGACTTTTCATCCATTCCTTTTTGAATGACTTCATTGTCTACGATATCATTAGCAGCTGCAAAATCACGTACTTCCTGAGATATTTTCATTGAGCAGAATTTAGGTCCGCACATAGAACAGAAATGTGCAATCTTGGCACCATCTGCAGGTAAGGTCTCATCATGATACTCACGAGCCAATTCCGGGTCTAGACCAAGGTTAAACTGATCTTCCCAACGGAATTCAAATCGGGCTTTACTCAATGCGTTATCCCTATGCTGTGCTTATGGATGTCCTTTTGCCAAATCCGCTGCATGAGCCGCCAATTTATAGGTAACTACTCCAGTTCGTACATCATCTTTATTAGGTAAACCCAAATGCTCTTTAGGGGTTACATAACACAACATAGCACAACCAAACCAACCAATCATAGCCGCTCCAATACCCGAAGTAATATGATCATACCCCGGAGCGATATCCGTAGTTAAGGGGCCTAAAGTGTAAAATGGAGCTTCGTCACAAACCTCAATTTGTCTTTCCATTCTCCTTGATCATGTGCATGGGCACGTGACCTGGACCTTCTATAAAACATTGTACTTCATGCTTTCTAGCAATTTTTGTCAATTCACCCAACGTTTCCAATTCCGCAAACTGGGCTTCGTCATTGGCATCCGCAACCGAACCTGGCCGTAGACCATCTCCTAATGAAAAAGCAACATCGTACTGCTTTAGAATCTCGCAAATATCTTCAAAATGAGTATACAAAAAGCTTTCCTTATGATGCGCCAAACACCATTTTGCCATAATAGAACCACCACGGGAAACTATACCTGTAACGCGTTTGGCCGTCATAGGCACATAACGTAACAGAACGCCTGCATGAATGGTGAAATAGTCCACACCCTGCTCGGCTTGCTCAATTAAAGTATCTCTAAAAATTTCCCAAGTAAGGTCTTCGGCAACTCCGTTTACCTTCTCTAAAGCCTGATAAATTGGTACAGTTCCTACTGGAACCGGAGAGTTACGAATAATCCATTCTCGTGTTTCGTGAATGTTTTGACCGGTTGAAAGATCCATGATATTATCAGCTCCCCAACGGCAAGCCCAAACTGCCTTTTCTACTTCTTCCTCAATAGAAGATGTGGTAGCCGAATTACCGATATTCGCATTGATTTTCACTAAGAAATTACGACCCAAAATCATGGGTTCCGCTTCTGGATGATTAATGTTAGATGGAATTACCGCACGCCCACGAGCCACTTCTTCACGCACAAATTCCGGTGTAATTTTATCTGGAATAGCTGCGCCAAAATGCTCCCCTTTGTGCTGCTTTGTAATCTTCGTCATTTCATCTATTCGTTGATTTTCACGAATGGCGATGTATTCCATTTCAGGAGTAATTATGCCCTGTTTGGCATAATGCAATTGGGTAACGTTCTTCCCTTTTTTAGCACGTAACGGCTTTTTTAAAAGTGAAAAACGCATATGATCCAAACTGCTATCGTTTAAACGTTCATTACAATATTCCGAAGAAAAACTATCTAGCTGCTCTACGTCTCCTCGCCCTATAATCCACTGCTCTTTTATTCTTTCAATTCCGCTATGGACATCTATCTTCTTTTCTGGATCTGTATATGGACCCGAAGTGTCATAAACCGTAACGGATTCATTTGGTTTCAATTTTCCGGTTAAAGAATCTTTAGTATCACTCAACTCAATTTCCCGCATAGCCACCTTAAGCTCTGGGTGAATTTTTCCGCTCACATAGATTTTTTTTGAATTTGGAAATGGTTGTCTCGTAATATGGTTTTGTTTGGGTGCAGTGTCTTTACTTTTCATTTTTTTTGTGGCTAGGAGCTATAAGCTAATTGCTTTGGCTCGTTATTTATAGTTTTCTATATTCAATTGATTTTTCGCTTTGCGCTAAAACTGTATTCCAATTATCCGCCTTGAGCGGCCTGAATGACCAATACTTGATCCTGGTCTTTCAACTCTTGAGTTTGCCAATTATGCCTTGAAACAACTTGCTCGTTTATCGCTACGGCTACACCATTTACAGAAGAATCAATTTGTTTTAAAAATTGATAAATGGTGGTATTAGAGTTGACCTCTAACCGCTTTTGGTTCATGTGAATAGTTATCATACAGTATAAATTTTATGCTGCAAGAATAGAAGTCTAGAAAATATCTTTGAAAAGAAAACACTCCTAAAGAAAACGCGGAGTATTTTAATGAAAAGGCTGTAAACACCCATTGCGAGGTGTTATTCAACTTTTCCCTTCGGCGGTACTAACCGCATCAGGTTCAAAGGGTATGTCTCAGTTCCTTATTTCGGAACACCCCTAAAGCTTACCCTACAAATGTATAGAATGAAACCGTTATAAAAATGAAAAAACTGAAGAAGTTTGTTTTTTAGGAGTTATGTCAATAAACTAAAAATGTGACTATCTCCATTCTATCCTTACCTGAGAGTGATTTTATGACACAAAAAAAAGGGAAGGAGCATTGCTCCTTCCCTTTCCTACATTAAAATTATTTATTGGTTCGTTCAGCTCTATTTCACCACGATGAATTCCGAACGTCTGTTCATCTGATGTTGCTCTTTGGTACATGGTACCCCGTTGCTACAATCGTTCGTCAGCTGCGTTTCGCCAAAGCCTTCAAAAGAGATGCGGCCTTCATCGATTCCCTGTTCCACCAAGTACGACGCCGTAGACTTCGCCCTATTGGCGGACAAGCGTAGGTTATAGTTGTCGTTGGCCCTTGAATCCGTATGGGAACCTACCTGTATCTTCACATTGGGATATTCGTTAAGATACGCCAGTACCTTGTTCAGGCTGATTCTGGCATCCTCACGGATAAAGTGCTTGTCGAAATCAAAGTAGATCGGTTCGATGTTCAGGTACTTGGTAAGGTCAGTCCCGATAGGTGCCGACTTGTCCGTTTGTGCCAATACCACTTCTATGCCCGTGGCGTCCTTCGCGTTCACCGTGGCGAATATCTTGTCGCCCTCGTCGTAGTCCGTTTTCGTGGCCACCACTTTGTAGTTGCCGTCCTCACAGTTCCCTTCCATGGCGAACGCACCGTTGGCGTCCGTCTGCGAACTCGCTATCAGGTTCTTCTTCGTGTCGTACACCTTGATGGTCGCGTTGGCAAGCAAGGCTCCCGTCTTCTTATCCTTCACCACCCCGGTAATATTGGTATGGCAGGTAAAGTCCAATGGTTCCTTTTCCACAAAACTATAGATATCGTCGTTCCCTTGCCCTCCTTTTCGGTTACTGGCGAAATATCCTTTTTTAGTTTCTTCGTTCACGATATATGAAAAGTCGTCCTCTTCACCGTTCAACGGTCTTCCTACGTTAAGTACCTTACCGCTGTCGTTCTTCAAATCCGTTCCGAATACATCGAGACCTCCCAGTCCGGGATGTCCGTCAGACGAGAAATATAATATGTCCGATGCCGTTACGAACGGAAAGGTCTCCCTCGCCTCCGTATTGATCTGTGGGCCCAAATTCTGGGGTGCACCGAAAGTACCGTCTCCTCGTTTATCTCTACCGAAAAGATATCCGACTCCCCTGCCGTTCCCGGCATATCCGAAGCAAAATATAGTTTTGTCTCTTCGTTGTTCAAGGTCGGGTGTGCCACCGAATAGCTGTCCCCGTTAAAGGGTAGCTCTACGATATTGCCCCATTCTTCATCGATCAGGTCGGCCCTGTATATCTTTAATCTGCTTATACCTTCCTCGTCCTGGAGAACTTTCCGTTGTTGGAGTTGTTCCTCGTAAAGTACATCGTCTTTCCGTCCTTGGTAAAGGCCGTGGAGGATTCATGGGTCTTCTTGTTCAGTTTCCGGTCCAGCTTGTCCAGTTCCGTAAAATTGCCATGGTCGTCCCCGGTTGCCTTGTACAGGTTCAAAAAGGCACCGTTGTTCCATCTGTGGATGTTCTTGGATACCAGTCCGCTGTCCCTTGCCGTGGAAAAGAATAAGGTCCTTCCCGTAGAAAGAGGGCGCGAAATCCGATACCTTGGAGTTCAGTCCCAGGTTCTTCAGTTCGTACCTCCCCGAGCGTTCCTCGATCTGTTCCAGATAGTCCTCGTTGTTGCCGAAGGCCAGGGCGCGCTGGTCGTTGGACCTTGGCCGTCTTGAACTTGTTCATCCAAACGTCCGAAGCATCGTACTTTTCAAGTGATTTTAACGTCTGGGCATAGCGGTACATGTATTCCGGGTCGATATCCGTTATCCCCAACTGGAACAGTTGCCCGTACCAATTGGACGCCTCTTGGTAGTTCGCGTTCAAATAGTTCGCGTTACCCAGATTCTTGAAGATCTCCTCTTCCGTATACCCGTCCTCTACCAAGGTCCTCATAGGACTGTATCGCCGAGGCATAGGAATAGTTCGTGAACTTCGTATCCGCTTTTCGTATCTTTTTCTCCTGTGCCTGTGAGGCCATGGCCATCAATGCCAGACCGCAGAATATATATCTTGTTTTTTTCATGTCTTGTCCGCTTGTTGGTTAGAAGAATCTTGGGGTGATTACGCGTTTGTACCTGTTCAGGAACTCATATCTTAGAAAGATCTCGAAAGAGCCGTCGTTGAACCTCGTGGCACCTAGATCGGTGATTTCCCTATCGTAAGCGACGCCTACCATGAACTGGTCCGTGATCTGGAAACCGAAAAGTGCGCTCAAAGCGGCGTCCCAACGGTAGGCCAGCCCTAAGGAGAACTTATCGTTATACAGGAAATTGGCGCTTACGTCTATCTGCAACGGTGCCCCCCTTACCGCCTTTACAAGGCCCGCAGGTTTGAACTTCCACCTATCGTTTACTTCGAATACGTATCCCGTGATAAAATAGAAGTTCATACGCTCTTCCGCCAAAAAGGAACTGCTGTTCGTATTGGAACCGTCAAAATGTTCCGTCTGCAAGAAGTTAGGTACCGATAATCCGGCATAGAAATGGTCCGTGTGGTAGTACACCCCGGCACCGATATTGGGCGAGAACTTGTTATCGATATTGGGAAGGTTGCTCTCCGCTCCGTAGTTCCTCAGCTTCGAGAAATCAACGTTCAAAAGATGGCCACCGGCCTTTAGACCGAAGGACAGCTTGCCTTCGTCAGACGTCTTTACCGTATACGAAAAGGCCGCGTCCACGTAGGTGTCCTGGTTCGTTCCGTTACCGATCTCATCGTTGACCACCGAAAGCCCAGGCCTACACGCTTGGAAACGGGCGTATGAAAATTGAGCGTCTGCGTCGTGGGCGCGCCGTCAAGGCCCACCCACTGCGAACGGTGCAGCGCAGCGATACTGAACACCCCGCGCGAACCCGCATAAGCTGGGTTCACAGAGATCGTGTTGTACATGTACTGCGTATATTGCGCGTCTTGCTGGGCAAGTAGCGAAGTACTAGCAGCTAAGACGAACAAGAGTAGTGCAAAAAGGTTTTTCATGGTTATTTGTTTTGGGACAATATTTTATCTATTAATGTATAGGTATCCTGCTTTGCTTAGGTTTATTCCCTCGTTCTCATATTTGATCACATAGAAATACACACCGACAGGTAGTTTCGAATCTGCACTAATGGTTGTTCTAGCATCAGAAGTACCTGTGAATACATTTGTAGTATTATCATAACCTGACATTTCATAAACACTAACTCCCCAACGGTTATAGATCTGAACCGTATTGTTCGGATAGGATTCTATATTTTCTATAATAAAGGCGTCGTTAGTACCATCACTATCTGGCGTAATAATTTCGTTACTAACTGAAATACCAGAGTTAACCACTTCTGGGTTGCAACCAGCATCAAGTGTTGGAACTCCATTTAATGAATCGCAAGGGTTAAGAGGATCTGTTCCGTCTTCAATCTCCTGACCATCAGGTATTGTGTCACCATCTGTATCGGCTTCGTAAGAATCTGTACCGATTGCATCTTCCTGAGCAGTCGTCAATCCGTCACCGTCACAATCACTATTTGGAAGTGCAGTACCATTAACATGATCACAATCATCTAAAGGATTTGTACCATCCAATACTTCCTGACCATCCAAGATACCATCATCATCAGAATCCGAATCATTTGGATCAGTATCCATAGTAACTTCCTCCCCGTCAAGAAGTCCGTCATTATCACTATCTGGGTTATCTATATCAGTTCCTATGGCAACTTCCTCATCGGTTGTTAGTCCATCATCATCGCAATCACTTCTACCTAATGGATATCCATTTACAGAACTACAATCATCTAAAGGATCCGTATTATCAACATTGACTTCTTGCCCGTCATTAATTCCGTCACCATCCGTATCAGGATTATTAGGATCTGTGCCTATTGCAACCTCTTCGTTATCATTGATGCCGTCATCATCCGTGTCAACTGAAACTGTTACCGCTCCTGTTCCTGTATTTCCAGAAGGATCTATAGCTGTAATATTAATTACATCTTGATCTACTAGAACTGGGAAGCTACCTGAATCTGGTATTGCGGTTTCTGTATCTAAGCTCCAATCTCCACTAGCGTCAGTAATTACAGTATATATTACATCAGGAATATTATCTCCGTCCGTATCCAACTCAATCAGTAATGTTTCACTGGCATCTCCTTGTCCACTTAGTACTGGCGTAATATCTATGGTTGCAAAACTATCGACCGCAGGACCAGCAAGATCAAGTGCCGCTGTATCTGTAGCACTATCAGGTCCTACATTACCAGCGATATCGGTTAGATTAGCAGTTATAATAATTGTACCCATATCTCCAGGGTTGGCAATTACTACATCGATAAATCCATTTGTAATATCAGCAGCAGTAAGAACCACATCTTGCGAGTTTCCATTACCATCAGTAATAGTCACTGTATCTCCTGCAACGGTATCCACAGGAAGCGTTACACGAGCATCAATATCACCAGATAATTCATCAATACTGATTAAGCCATCGTTGTTCGTATCTTCTGTAATCTCAACAGTTGGAGCTAATGGATCAGTAGTATCAAGTACTGCCGTATCCGCTACACTATCCGCTCCTACATTACCAGCAATATCCGTAATAGTAGCCGTTGCTACGATTGTACCAGTATCACCAGGACTTGTAAATTCTACATCTATTGTTCCGTTTGCAATATCAGTAGCGCTAAGGACTACATCTTGTGAATTCCCGTTTCCATCTGTGATGGTTACCGTATCTCCTGCGACTGCATCTGCAGGAAGTGTTACACGAACTCCTATATTTCCTACCAGCTCGTCTTCACTGATTAAACCATCATTGTTGGTGTCTTCAGTAATTTCTACCGTTGGCGCAGTTGGATCTGTAAGGTCAAGCACCGCAGTATCCGTAGCACTGTCAGGACCAACATTACCAGCAACATCTGTAATACTTGCAGTTACGTCTATTGTACCAGTATCACCAGGATTCGCGATTACAACATCTATATATTCATTAGTAATATCAGTTGCAGTTAAAACCACATCTTGTGAATTTCCATTACCATCTGTAATGGTTACCGTATCACCTACTTCTGCATCTATAGGAAGAGAAACACGAGCATCTATATCTCCCGTTAATTCATCTTCACTAATTAAACCGTCATTATTAGTGTCTTCAGTAATTTCTACTGTTGGTGCACTTGGTGCCGTTGTATCAAGTATTGCTGTATCAGTAGCACTATCATCACCAACATTACCAGCAACATCTGTAATAAATGCTCCCAATACTATTGTACCTGCTTCATAAGGATTAGCTATAATTACTTCTAAAGAACCAGTTGCTATATCGGTCGTAGTTAAAATCACATCTTGCGAGTTACCGTTACCATCTGTTATGGTTACTGTATCACCAGCTTCTGCATCAATAGGTAGTATAATTACTGCATCGATATCACCAGACAATTCACTTGCGCTGATTAAACCATCATTGCTTACATCTTCAGCAATTTCTACTTCTGGCGCACTAGGAGCCAAAACATCTATTAATGCAGTATCTGTTGCACTATCAGGTCCAACATTACCAGCAACATCCGTTAAGTTCGCGGTTACAACTATAGTGTTTCCGTCACCAGGATTGGCAATAATTACATCTATAAATCCATTGGCAACATCTGCTGCAGTTAATACCACATCTTGGGAGTTTCCGTTACCATCGGTTACCGTTACCGTATCTCCTTCAAATGTTGGTCCAACTAAAGTCACACGTGCATCAATATCACCAGTTAATTCATCTTCACTGATGATACCATCATTATTGGTGTCTTCGGTAATTTCTACCGTTGGCGCACTTGGATCCGTAAGATCAAGTAATGCATTATCTGTATTACTATCAGGACCAACATTACCGGCAACATCTGTTACATGAGCGGTTACATTTATTGTACCACCATCTCCCGGATTAGGAATTACAACAAGAATAAATCCGTTGGTTGCTTCAGCTGCCGTAAGTATTACATCTTGAGAATCTCCATTACCATCTGTTATGGTCACCGTATCTCCTGCTGCAATATTAGTTGGTAGTGATATTGCCGCTTGAATATCTCCATCTAATTCATCTTCGTTGATTAACTCATCATCATTACTGTCATCTACAATAATTACCGTAGGAGCACCAGGATCAGTAAGATCTAGTACCGCTGTATCTGTAGTACTATCTGGACCAACATTACCGGCAACATCTGTTATATTAGCTGTTACCACAATGGTACCCATATCTCCAGGATTGGCAATTACAACATCTACATATCCATCTGATATATTTGTCGCCGTAAGTATTACATCTTGTGAATTACCATTACCATCGGTTACCGTAACCGTGTCACCGGCAACTGCATCAACAGGTAATGTTACACGAGCATCAAGATCACCAACAAGTTCATCTTCGTTTATTAAACCGTCATTGTCAACATCTTCAGAGATAACTACTGTTGGTGCTAAAGGAGCCGTTGTATCCAATACTGCTGTATCCGTAGCACTATTAGGACCAACATTACCTGCAATATCCGTTAGATTAGCAGTTAATACAATAGTACCGTTTTCACATATGGGTTAATGATGACCACATCTATAGAACCCGTTGCAACATCTGTTGCAGTAAGTATTATATCTTGTGAATTACTATTACCATCAGTTACCGTAACGGTATCACCAGCAACTGCTCCTGCAGGTAGTGTTACCACAGCATCTAAATCACCTACTAGTTCATCTCCATTTATTAATTCATCATCATTGACATCTTCGGTAATCTGTATTGTTGGAGCTAATGGATCTGTAAGGTCAAGTACCGCAGTATCTGTAGCACTATCCGGACCAACATTGCCAGCAACATCTGTAAGATTTGCGGTTACCACAATAGTACCCGTATCTCCAGGATTTGCGATTACTACATCAATAAACCCGTTTGTAATATCAGTTGCCGTCAAGATTACATCTTGAGAGTTTCCATTACCATCAGTAATAGTCACAGTATCTCCCGCAACTGCATCAACAGGTAGCGTTACACGAGCATCAATATTACCTACAAGTTCATCTTCATTTATTAATCCGTCATTGTCAACATCTTCAGAGATAACTACTGTTGGCGCTAAAGGAGCCGTGGTATCAAGTAATGCTGTATCTGTAGCACTATCCGCACTTGTATTGCCAGCCACATCTGTAATATTAGCCGTTACGACAATGGTGCCATTCTCACCAGGGTTGGCAATTATAACAGTTATATCGCCATTACTAATATCAGTTGCAGTAAGCACCACATCTTGTGAATTACCATTACCATCTGTAATGGTTACCGTATCACCAGCAACGGCATCGACAGGTAGTGTAACTACTGCATTGATAGGTCCTGTTAATTCATCATCACTAATTAAACCATCATTATTGGTGTCTTCAGTAATTTGAACAGTTGGAGCCGTTGGAGCCGTAGTATCTATAATCAACTCTAAAGTAGTAATATCTACAGCACTATTACCTGCTGCATCTGTGCTGGTTACCACAACTTCATTGGCACCGTTTACATTTGGAGCAAAAACTCCACTTTCTACAGCAACTGTTTCCGTATCTAAAGTCCAGTTTCCTGAAGCATCTGCGGTTGTTGTAAAAATTGCACCGCCTACTTCTATTTCTAAAGTAGAATTTGCTTCTGCAGTACCTGTAATAACAGGTGTTATATCATTTGTAATTTGACTTTCTACAGTAGGAATCGCAGGGTCGGTAGTATCTATTGTCAACTCTAAAGTTGTAACATCATCAGTACTGTTACCAGCAGCATCTGTACTTGTTACGGCTACTTCATTTGTTCCATTTACATTTGGTGTAAATGAACCACTATCTGCAATAGCAGTTTCCGTATCAATTGTCCAGTTGCCAGAAGCATCTGCTGTTGTTGTATATGTTGCACCCGCAACTACTACAGTTACCGTAGAATTTGCTTCTGCAGTACCTGTAATAACAGGTGTTGTATCATTTGTAATTTGACTATCAACAGTAGGTATCGCTGGCGGAGTTACATCTACCGTAAGCAAAGCACTATCAGAAGTTAAAGGCGAACATACAAAGCTAGTCTCTGTAATTATCACTCTATATTCATAACCCTGTTGTGTTGTTGTTATACCTGTTAAAGTCAGTGTTTCTGTATTACTTCCTGAATAAATATCAGTTGCATTTGCATCGTCAATATCAACAAAACCACCACCAGATTGGTCATCTACTTGCCATTGATACAGTACATCTGTACCTGTAGCCGTTACCGTAAATGTCTCTGGAGAACTTCCATTTGTTAATACATCTTGAGGTTGTTCAGCTGCTGTTGCTATTGTTGGTACAACTTATTGTTGAAAGTCGAATGTTGAATCTGTTGCACTATCTAAATTATTTGGAGTAGTATATCCGTCAACAACAGTAGTACCTGTTACGATACCATTTGCATCAACAATTGTAGCACCATCGCCCAATATTCCGTCTGCATTAGGATCAGTAAATCCAGCTTCGATAACATCATTACATCCATCTTCATCAGCATCTAATTCCAAGAAATCAAATATTCCATCAGAAGTTGTTTCAGAATCTGATACCGTATAATTTACGGTACCGCTATTTTGCTGACCACTTGCTTGTACCGAATTTGGAATACCATCTGTACCTACCGCACCAGTTACAACACCAGCGGTAAACGCTTGGTCACTGCCAGATTCTACAACATCATAAATACCATCATTATCCGTATCTAAATCAAAGTGGTTAGGAACACCATCACCATCTGCATCAAAAACATCTACAACACCATCACCGTTGGCATCAGCACCTAAATCGGTATCTCTATAATTTAATATTCCGTCAGAATCATCATCACCACTAGGGTCAATTCCTGAAGTTTCAACCGTATCTAAAATACCATCGTTATCATCATCTAAGTCAATAGAATCTGCTATACCATCTAAATCATTATCATCAATACCAACTTCGCGGTAATCAACTTCTGGAGTTGTAGTTTTAGCTATGTTAGGTAAATCTGAAGCTCCATTATCTTGATCATCATTAGTATCAAAAAGAGTACCTTAATGGTGTGTCTACATCATCATATCCATTTAATAAACCATCACCGTCAGAATCTAGATTATTTGAAGCTAATGTGAAACCAGCTTCAACTCTATCGGTAAAACCATCGCCATCTGAGTCTAAATCTAAATAATCTGGAATACCATCAAGGTCTGTATCAATAACGGTTAAACCTTCATTACCTGTTCCTTCATAAGCATCACCTAATCCGTCTACATCTGTATCATCAACCCCTCTTGGAGTATAAGAAGAAGTAAGTTGTGCCTCTACATTATCTGGAATACCATCATTATCAGAATCGATATCCAAATGATCTTCAATACCATCATTATCACTGTCGATACCTTGATAAATAGTATACTTTGGTGACGAACCGCCACCAGATGCAGTACCATCAAGACTATTTGCCGATGTTGTATTCGTAGGTGTGAACAATCCGTTAATGTCACAAGTTTGGAATAAAATAGACCCTAAATAATCTTGTGTAGCAAAACCTGTTTGCAATTCTCCAGTAAAGTTAAATCAAGGTTTGTAGTTTCATAATAGTTAAAATACGCAGCCAACTTAGGTCCAAAATCAACTCCTGGCCATGTTTCATCAGGACCTTCAAAAGTTGCGGTACCCGTAGCTAAATTTTCTGATACTGTAAGCAATGAATTACTATCTACAGCATATAAACCTGGTCGCGTAAGTGTAACACTCTCTTTCGTATTTGCACCATCAATATCATAGATTACCCCACCGAATCTAATAAGGTTCACTTGAAAATCTGTGCCTTGTGCTACCAAACGAATGTTAAAAGAAATACTACCTTCTTCACCCGCAACACTTATTCCATCTCCTACATCAAAAGTAGGTTGCCAAGCATCATCACTACTACCTGCTGGAAATGCATCTATTGATGTTAACGTAGCATTATCAATATCCGTAATTCTAACAATAGCATCTAAAACACCCAATGATGATGTAACCACTGGTGAGAACCTATATTCCGCACCTACAGTACCTGCACCACTACCTGTACCCGTTATGTAACTACCACCTTTAAATGAACCGGCTGGAATACCGCATGCATCTCCTTGCGTATCTGTAGGTTGGAAACCTAATGATTCTACATAATCTAAAATACCATCGTTGTCATTGTCGATATCTATAAGATTATCAATGCCATCACCGTCGGTATCAGTAGGTTCTAAATGAACATGTTCATCTCTAAAATCTACTTCACTGGTAAAAGGATCTTGAGTATTTAAGAATCCGGTTACATCTTGATTATCATTTGTAGCTCCGTTTGAATCTGCTATGCCATTAGGTGCAGATATGCTTAAATCAAAAGCATCATCTAATCCATCATTATCAGAATCTATACCTGATGGAGTAATATCAGAAGTCAAATCATCATTATAATCATAGACTTCGGTCATATCATCTAAACCATCATTATCAGAATCTGTATCTCTGTAATCAGGCATATCCGTCCCATCTGAATTTGTTGGTTCATTGATAGATTCCCCAGAACCCGCAGGTGCAACTTCGTAATTATCAGCTAAACCGTTACCATCTGAATCTGCAGATGGAAAAAGATGACTTGAAGTTGATTGCCATTCAATATTATCTATTATACCATCACCATCAGAGTCAATATCTAAATAATCTGGACGACCATCTAAATCTGTGTCTACTGGTGAAGTTGTTAAGCTTCCGCCGTTATCAACATCAAAAGCATCATCTATTCCATCATTATCAGAATCGTTACCAGAAAGTTGTACTAAAGCAGCATCTGTTTGTGCTTCTACTAAATCTCTAATACCATCATTATCAGAATCAATATCCAAATAATCTGGACCAGCTGTACCGTCAGAATTTACAGGAACTGCTGTTACCCCGGCACCATCTACACCACCATCTTCTAAAATATCTGGAATACCATTGGTACCCACTCCACTTTCGGTACTATCTATAAATCCATTACCATTAGTATCTAGACTACCATTACCTGTTTCAACAAGATCCGGAATACCATCATTATCACTATCCAAGTCTAAACTATCTGGAACACCGTCTCCATCAAAATCACCAGAACCTTCTACTGTATCTGGAATACCATCGTTATCATCATCTTCATCGCATGCGTCTGGTAGCGCATCACCATCTGCGTTTATAGCATCATCAAAACCTTCACAGGCATCTAAAGAATTTTGCACACCGTCACCATCACAATCACTTGTTGGTAAAGGACTACCTCCTATAGATTCGCAATCGTTCAATGGATTTGTACCATCTGTATCTTCTTGACCATCATCAATGCCGTCACCATCAGAATCAGGATTATATGGATCTGTACCATTGGTAACTTCAGTTCCATTTATAATTGAATCACCATCACAATCTGCCGCTGCCCAAATTGGGTTTGTAGCATCATAACCTGTATAACCTGCTGCCTGAACTGGACTACAAGGATCTAATGGGGCAACATCTAAATCATCTGGTACTCCGTCACCATCAGTATCTGTACTATATGGATCAGTACCATTGGTTACTTCTGTACCATTTATTACTCCGTCGTTATCACAATCTGCCGCTGCCCATATTGCATTACCACCATCATAACCGTTATAACCAGGAGCTTGAACTGGATCACAAGGATCAAGTGGATCATTGTCCACATCATCTTGAATTCCGTCACCATCGGTATCTGTATTATATGGATCAGTACCAAAAGTATCTTCTGTACCATTGGTAACATTATCACCATCACAATCTGCTGCTGCCCATATTGCATTGGTTGCAACGTAACCTGTGTAACCTGCAACTTGTGAAGGATCACAAGGGTCTAACGGATCTGCATCTGTATTATCTGGAATACCATCACCATCTGTATCTGTACTATATGGATCCGTACCGTTGGTAACTTCTGTACTATTAATCACTCCGTCGCCATCACAATCTGCCGCTGCCCAAATAGCATTGTTAACATCATAACCTGTGTAACCTGCCGCTTGTACTGGATCACAAGGATTTAAAGCATCTGAATCTGTGTTATCTGGAACACCGTCACCATCGGTATCTGTATTGTAAGGGTCCGTACCGTTAGTAGCTTCCGTACCATTTAAAACTCCATCACCATCACAATCTGCCGCTGCCCAAATAGCATTGGTTGCATCGTAACCAGTGTAACCTGCAGCTTGTACTGGATCACAAAGATCTAACGGGTCAGCATCTGTGGTATCTGGCACACCATCTCCATCGGTATCTGAACTATATGGATCAGTGCCATTGGTATCTTCCGTACCGTTTAAAACACCATCACTATCACAATCTGCCGCTGCCCAAATAGCATTGCTAGCATCATAACCTGTATACCCTGCCGCTTGTACTGGATCACAAGGATCTAAAGCATCTGAATCTGTATTATCTGGAACACCATCACCATCAGTATCTACATTGTAAGGATCCGTACCATTGGTATCTTCTGTACCATTGGTAACTCCGTCACCATCACAATCTGCCGCTGCCCAAATAGCATTGTTAGCATCGTAACCGGTGTAACCTGCTGCTTGTACTGGATTACAAGGATCTAACGCATCTGTATCTGTATTATCCGGAACACCATCACCGTCTGTATCTGTACTATATGGATCTGTACCGTTGGTAGCTTCAGTTCCATTGGTAACTCCGTCTCCATCACAATCGGCTGCTGCCCAAATAGCATTGGTAGCATCATAACCTGTATAACCTGCTGGCTGAACTGGATCACAAGGATCTAGTGCATCGCTGTCAACGTCATCTTGAACACCATCACCATCTGTATCATTATTAAAAGGGTCAGTACCATTGGTAAACTCTGTACCATTATCAAGATTATCTCCATCACAATCGGCTGCTGCCCAAACTGCATAATTTTCATCGCCTGGAGCACGCACTGTTGGTACGGTAACCTCACAAGGGTCTGATGGATCTGTACCGTTGGCTATTTCGAATCCGTTTGTTTCACCATCACCATCACAGTCTAATGCATTCCAACTTGCTTCAGCATTAGCCGTAACCTGATTTGTACTATATACACACGGATCTAAAGGATCCGTATCTGTAGTATCTGGATCGCCATCGCCATCATCATCTAAATCACAGATACCAACTAATCCGTCACCATCTAAATCTAAATCTTCCGTAGTTACCGCACTTACATTGCCAGTTGTATAGGCAGCTGCTACCACCAATCCGTTGGCTAATATTTTTCCTGAACCATCACTAACAGTTGCTGTATCGGCATCATTATATACCAAACCATCACCATTATCGGCAGTACTACTTTCATATGCTTCATTGGCATCTGAACAACCATCTGCATCACTATCTAAATTTAAAAAATCTGGAGTACCCGCCGTAGTTTCCGTAGGAACTGTTCCTGTACCTGCTGTATTAGGGATACCTTCAGTACTTACTGCTCCATCTGCAATACCATTGGCATCTGCATCCGTACCACCTGATTCTACAACATCATAAATTCCGTCATTATCACTATCTAAATCAAGCGTATTTGCTACACCATCATTATCATTATCACAATCTAAAACCGATCTAAATGCAAAACCTTCATTTACGTGATTTGCACTTGAATTTATAGTTCCATCTGCGAAATAACCAATATCCATAGGGAAAGTTATTCCTGTACTTGTATCAATCAATAAAGACCATTTCGAATCTGGCACAAGTCTGGAAAGTCCGGCTGCATCAGGAGCCACTTGAAAAGGAGTTCCTGAAGTAATTACTGCTCCATTTCCTAAATCTGTTTCACCCAAGGGATCGGACAATACTGCCGTACCGCCACCTTATGGCCATGTAATCGTAACTGTTTTATCTGCATTTTGAATTCCTCCAACGTCACTGTTCGGCTCAAAGGAAGAAACCCTAATAGCATTTTGTACCGCATTTACTGGCTCTTGTAACGTAAGTGTCATTTCTACGGTAGGATCTGTTCCTTGATTCCATCGTACTTGTAGACCATTATCGGCGGCAGAGAACCGGTTTTATCTAAAATATTATATTCAGTAGATGTAATAGTAAACTGTTGACTTACTCCGTTACCATTATTATATTCTCCTGTTAGCAATAGCGTATCATCTCCCGATAAAATTGAGCCTTTTGCCGGCGTACATTCTAAGGCATTCGCTATACCATCATTATCATTATCGTCATCACAAAAATCACCAACATTATCACCATCTGCATCATTATATAAGGGATGATTTGGTGAACATTCAGAACATGCATCTGACTGTTGTAAATTGTCTATAGATGTACCGGCTCCTTGAGAAGACCCACCAGGAATACCTGCTGCATCTGCCGTAGCCGTAAGTTGAAAACTACCATCTATATCAGTATAATCATAAGTTGCGGCACCCTCTAAAGCATCTGGGCAACCATCATTATCACTATCTAAATCTAGATGATTATAAATTCCATCATTATCCGTATCTAAATTATAAGCACATAAAATATTAACTGTCCACCCAATATTATCGGCATTAGCCGTATCCATTTGAGTTATTACAATTTTGTCTATTGCTTTATCTATATTAAATCTAAAGTTGGCTTCTTGACCACCTCCACCAATTATTGCGGCTATGGCATCTCCGGTAACAGGATCATAAGAAGCTCCCGACCCTATGGTTCCACTAAGTGCATAAATATCTGCCGGAAATTCTACTTGAACTCCATTATTAAAAAATCTAATATTTTGACTTTCATTATAAGATCCTGCTGCATTTCTAGCTAAACTTCTTACATTAAATTCTGTAGATAATATAAGTTCAGAAAATACAATTTCTGTAGAAGTACCTGTAACCCCAGAACTAGAATTACGCGTTTGCATATCTACCCTAACGGTACCATCTGTGTAATTTGGATTGCCAGCAGCGAAGATCCCTGAACCTATTGTAGTTGTTACAACTGCTGAAACACCACTATCAAAATCCTTTAAATAAGTAACTAAATCGCCATCATTACTATCTGGCGCTAAGGCGTTATAGGATGCATCTGTAAAATGAATATTAGTTGAAGAAGTTGCCCCACATCCACTATTAGATTCATCAACATCTAAAATACCATCATTATCATCGTCTTCATCACAGGAATCACCAATGGAATCACCATCAAAATCTGTAAACAAAGGATGATTTGGAAGGCATTCTGAACATGCAGTTGATTTTGCTAATTTGTCTAATGAAGTACCTCTGCCCTGAGCAGAACCACTAGGTATACCATTGGCACCTACAGCTACAGTTAATCTAAGGTCACCATCTATATCATCATAATCATAACTTGCATCGCCCTCTAAAGCATCTGGGCAACCATCATTATCGCTATCTAAATCTTTACAATCTACAATACCATCACCATCGGTATCTGTAGTAGCTATTCTTGGAAATTCACCAATCTCCATTCTAAACTGTTGTGTACTTGGAAGGATATTATCATCCCAATCCATATAAAAATAAGTTGTACCATAACTCTCAGCAACGATTGCACTGGTTCCACCACTACCATTTGCCTCAATACTTGCATAACCAGAACCGTCATCTGTAGTAACCGTAACACTAGCTGGTGTATCACCATTAACATAATGCATTTGGCTATTAGACAAATACGTTTCAATCTCACCTGTACTGAATGCAACACCTGCTTCTGCCTCTCTTCTTATATCAACTGGCTCTGAGAATTCTAAAATAAACCCTGCATGACCACCCAATAAACTACCGGATGATGCACCCATGTAGAGTCGGGCATCATCTGGTTCATCAGAAACTGAAGTAATTGTTACGGTGATGCCTGCTAAATTTGCGTTTAAATCACCTAAATCGAATGTACCTATTACCCCCCATTCATTATCACTACCAGTTCTACCAGACCAATAGGTTGTTCCTATTATTCTATTCCATTGAAAATCTACCCAACTAACTGAAGTATCCTGAACACCAATAACCGATGCCGGTGGTGCTACACATTCATCTGAATCTAAAATACCATCATTATCATCATCTAAATCGCAACCATCTGGCACGCCATCATTGTCGTTATCAGCACTATCGTCAAATCCTTCACAAAGATCTAAAGTATCTGGAACGCCATCATTATCATCATCTAAATTTTCTACAGTAATTACTGCCGTTGAATCATCTACAGATGAATTAGAATCTGTTTGATCTTGAGTGTTAGAAATTGTATTTGTAATACTTCTAGTTGCGAATGGAGCATCTATATCATCGGCAGAAGCGACAATAACTATTGATTGCTTTTCACCCTTTACCATATCACCTACATTCCAATTTGGAGCAGACCAAACACCTTTGCTTGGAGTTGCACTTATTAAAGTTAGACCTGTTGGTAATTCATCAGTAATAACTAAACCAGTTGTATCATCTAGTCCTAAGCTTTCTACGGTAATTGTAAAAGTTACCGTTTCTCCTTCTGTTATTGTTGTCTTGTCTGAAGTTTTACTAATAAAAATATCTGGATTACAATAAAATACCTGAATTACATTAGAATTATAATCGCATCCACTTTTTGATACATTTACGTAATGTTCACCAATTTCAGTAGGAGTATAACTTCCGCTGGTAGCTCCAGGTATGGCAACTCCATCATTAAACCATTGGTAGGTATCAAAAATTTCTGTAAGCGTAATAGTACTTCCTAAACATCCTGAACCTGAAATAGAGTAATCTACTACGGGTACGGTATCAAAACCAGAAAAATAGCCCCCTGTGCCCAATGCACCACTAAAACCAACAACTCCAACAGCAATTGCTCCTGAAGATTGTACATAAATATTACCAGTTAAATTTGGTATATAAAAACTTTTCCAAGGTAAGCCCGTGGCTGGTATAGCAGCAGGCAAGGTTACAGGAACACCATTAGAAGTTACTACAATATTAGCATCAGGAGTACTATTTGATGCTAGAATGGTTAACCCACCAGCTATTGTTTTTCCTGCTAAATCTTCAATAGTACTAATGTTGTTTACATTATCTGGAAGTAGACAATTAACAGGTGCAATAAAATTCATTCCAATTGTTGCTCCAGAATTACTACCTGCTAAACATTGGTAAGCATACACATTTTTTGATGTAGTAACGGTCATATTGTTACCCGCTGTACCGCCAGAATAATTTGACCCAGGAACTAAAAAATATTCCCCGTCATTTATAGTTGCAATGGGAGTTGTTGCCCCATTAACAAAAATATCTGTACCACTAGCTGTTCCTATTATTATAGGAAATTCTAAAGCATCTGTACCACCACCTCTAATAAAAACATATTCACGACCAATAATATCAATAGGCACTGGTTGATCTGTTCCTCCATCTTGAATATTAACGTTAGGAAGAACACCAAGTAAAATATGACCAACACTAATTGCTATATCCTTATCTGATATAATATCTGCACCTAACCATCCGTACCTATTGGCGTCACCATTATTTCCTTCAACTTCCAATACATAAGATTCTCCTTTATTTAAAGTAATAGTAATCGTGTCATCGGTTAAGCCTGTATTATCATTTCCTAGTCGAAAAACACAATCAGGATCATAGTCTGAAATAGTAACTGTTGTATTATCTTCTGTAGCCATAATCCCTAAGGCCGCATTAAAAATATGTCTATCATGTAGAAAAGGAATACCACCCCATTTAAAATGTGTACCTAGTGCTGCGCGACCTTTAGAGGTTAAGGAAACCCCTTGAGAATTGCTATTCCCCCTATAATTGGCATAAAATTTTTGCCCTCCCGGAGCTTCTAAACGTAAACCAGCTGTACTACTAACAAAACCAACCTCTGCGTTAGGTAATAACGTTATACCATTCTCTCTAGAGGGTAAAATATACGTGTAAGGAATAGTGTTGGACACAGAAACCGTTGCTAGCGGAGTTGCCGAGGTTCCTACGTAAATATTAACATCAAAAGGTATGGTTTCTGGGGTAGAAAGATATACGTATTGATCTACAATATAATTAGCATTTGTCTCAGCTAGCGGTGGCATGTAATGCAAGTCACTAAGTTGAGCATAAGAACTACTCATGGCGAAAACAAGAAATACCAGAGATAGAAACTTATTTTTAATTGTTGAGGCCTTTATTTTCATAGTGTAATTTTGGTATCGTAATCTGAATTCAAAAAAATTAGTGGGTAATCTTCTTGATGTATTTTGATTTGAGAAGAGTTTTGTCATTGTTCTTCTGATGATTAAAAAATTGGAAGCTTTAAAAGCAAAAAGAAACAATTTGCAGTCAAACAAATGATTTTTTAAGTCGTAATACTTGGTATCTATAGATGAATGGGTACAAAGTATCTTTTAATGGCAATAGCAATATATCGATAAAGCAAAGTGTACTAAAATTGAAAAATCTCAAAAACTTAAAAATGGTTTTATCTCTTACAAATTCCTCTTCAAAAAGATTATTGACACCACTAAAGCTTGTTATTTTTTTGGAGTTGAGTATAGAATAATCCATAGTGCGTTGGTTAGTACGAAAACAGCTACCCTATTAAATGTACGTAAAATACTACATAAACATAGCTAATGTTCTTAAATATAGTATCAGAAAAAAAAATATGCCACTTATTGTTGTGAAGAGCGAGCTGGTTGTATGAGAAAGCCCATAATTTGTATATGAAAAAAATAAAAAACCATGTATTTCATCGATAAGACCAATAATATTAAGAGTTCACAGATTTCTCATCTCCATCTTTATTTTTGAATTTTGAAAGTGTCCATTTAGGAAATACAGTTATTTTTTCATCATTAGATTTGTAAGTTTTTATTTAGAATTGAAAGGTGATTTTATGGCACAAAAAAAAAGGGAAGGAGCATTGCTCCTTCCCTTTTTACTATATAATTAATGGTTTGTTTCTTTATTTATGCCGCTCTATTTCACCACGATGAATTCCGAACGTCTGTTCATCTGATGTTGCTCCTTGGTACATGCTACACCGTTGCTACAATCGTTCGTCAGCTGCGTTTCGCCAAAGCCTTCAAAAGAGATGCGGCCTTCATCGATTCCCTGTTCCACCAAGTACGCCGCAGTGGACTTCGCCCTGTTCGCGGACAAACGTAGGTTATAGTTGTCGTTGGCCCTCGAATCCGTATGGGAACCTACCTGTATCTTCACATTGGGATATTCGTTAAGATACGCCAATACCTTGTTCAGGCTGATCCTGGCATCCTCACGGATGAAGTGCTTGTCAAAATCAAAGTAGATCGGTTCGATGTTCAAATACTTCATAAGGTCAGTCCCGATAGGTGCGGACTTGTCCGTCTGTGCCAATACCACTTCTATGCCCGTGGCGTCCTTCGCGTTCACCGTGGCGAATATCTTGTCGCCCTCGTCGTAGTCCGTTTTCGTGGCCACCACTTTGTAGTTGCCGTCCTCACAGTTCCCTTCCATGGCGAACGCACCGTTGGCGTCCGTCTGCGAACTCGCTATCAGGTTCTTCTTCGTATCGTACACCTTGATGGTCGCGTTGGCAAGCAAGGCTCCCGTCTTCTTATCCTTCACCACCCCGGTAATATTGGTATGGCAGGTAAAGTCCAATGGTTCCTTTTCCACAAAACTATAGATATCGTCGTTCCCTTGCCCTCCTTTTCGGTTACTGGCGAAATATCCTTTTTTTGTTTCTTCGTTCACGATATATGAAAAATCGTCCTCTTCCCCGTTCAACGGTCTTCCTACATTTAAAACTTTACCGCTGTCGTTCTTCAGGTCCGTTCCGAATACATCGAGACCTCCCAGTCCGGGATGTCCGTCAGACGAGAAATATAATATGTCCGATTCCGTTACGAACGGAAAGGTCTCCCTCGCCTCCGTATTGATCTGTGGGCCCAAATTCCGTGGTGCACCGAAGGTGCCGTCCTTGTTGATCTCTACAGAAAAGATATCCGACTCCCCTGCCGTTCCCGGCATATCCGAAGCGAAATATAGTTTTGTCTCATCGTTGTTCAAGGTCGGGTGTGCCACCGAATAGCTGTCCCCGTTAAAGGGTAGCTCCACGATATTGCCCCATTCTTCATCTATCAGGTCGGCCCTGTATATTTTTAGTCTGCTTATCCCTTCCTCGTCCTGGAGAACTTTCCGTTGTTGGAGTTGTTCCTCGTAAAGTACATCGTCTGCCCGTCCTTGGTAAAGGCCGTGGAGGATTCATGGGTCTTCTTGTTCAGTTTCCGGTCCAGCTTGTCCAGTGCCGTGAAATTGCCTGGTCGTCGCCCGTAGCCTTGTACAGGTTCAAAAAGGCGCCGTTGTTCCATCTGTGGATGTTCTTGGATACCAGTCCGCTGTCCCTTGCCGTGGAAAAGATAAGGTCCTTACCGTAGAAAGAGGGCGCAAAATCCGATACCTTGGAGTTCAGCCCCAGGTTCTTAAGTTCGTACCTCCCCGAGCGTTCCTCGATCTGTTCCAGGTAGTCCTCGTTGTTCCCGAAGGTTGCGCGCGCTGGTCGTTGGACCTTGCCGTCTTGAACTTGTTCATCCAAACGTCAGATGCATCGTACTTCTCCAGCGATTTTAAGGTCTGGGCGTACCGGTACATGTATTCCGGGTCGATATCCGTTATCCCCAACTGGAACAGTTGCCCGTACCAATTGGACGCCTCTTGGTAGTTCGCGTTCAAATAGTTCGCGTTGCCCAGATTCTTGAATATCTCCTCTTCCGTATACCCGTCCTCTAAGGTCCTCATAGGACTGAATCGCCGAGGCATAGGAATAGTTCGTGAACTTCGTATCCGCTTTTCGTATCTTTTTCTCCTGTGCCTGTGAGGCCATGGCCATCAATGCCAGACCGCAGAATATATATCTTGTTTTTTTCATGTCTTGTCCGCTTGTTGGTTAGAAGAATCTTGGGGTGATCACGCGTTTGTAACGGTTAAGGAACTCATATCTTAGAAAGATCTCGAAAGAACCGTCGTTGAACCTCGTGGCACCTAGATCGGTGATCTCCCTATCGTACGCGACGCCTACCATGAACTGGTCCGTGATCTGGAACCCGAAAAGTGCGCTCAGAGCGGCGTCCCAACGGTAGGCCAGACCTAAGGAGAACTTATCGTTATACAGGAAATTGGCGCTTACGTCTATCTGCAACGGTGCACCCCTTACCGCCTTTACAAGGCCCGCAGGTTTGAACTTCCACCTATCGTTTACTTCGAATACGTATCCCGTGATGAAATAGAAGTTCATGCGCTCTTCCGCCAAAAAGGAACTGCTGTTCGTATTGGAACCGTCAAAATGTTCCGTCTGCAAGAAGTTAGGTACCGATAATCCGACATAGAAATGGTCCGTGTGGTAATAGACCCCCGCTCCGATATTGGGCGAGAACTTGTTGTCTATGTTAGGCAAATTGCTCTCCGCACCGTAGTTCCTCAGCTTAGAGAAATCAACGTTCAAAAGATGGCCACCGGCCTTTAGACCGAAGGACAGCTTGCCTTCGTCTGACGTCTTTACCGTATAGGAAAAGGCCGCGTCCACGTACGTGTCCTGGTTCGTGCCGTTACCGATCTCATCGTTGACCACCGACAGCCCCAGGCCTACACGCTTGGAAACCGGCGTATGGAAATTGAGCGTCTGCGTCGTGGGCGCCCCGTCAAGGCCCACCCACTGAGAACGGTGCAGCGCAGCGATACTGAACACCCCGCGAGAACCCGCATAAGCTGGGTTCACAGAGATCGTGTTGTACATGTACTGCGTATATTGCGCGTCTTGCTGGCCGAAGACAGAGACGAGCCCCGCAAACATCGATACGACTGTTATGATTACTTTTTTCATGGTTATTTGGTTTTTTGAGGGAAATTTATCTGTTGATGTATAAGTAGCCTGCCTTGTTTAGGTTATCTCCTTTGTTCTCATATTTGATCACATAGAAGTATACACCAACCGGTAGTTTCGAATCTGTTTGAATAGTAACTCTTCCGTTAGAAACTCCTCTAAAGGTGTTCGTAACATTATCGTAACGGTTCATTTCATAAACTATGATACCCCAACGGTTATAAATCTGAACCGTGTTATTAGGGTAAGACTCAATATTATCTATTAAGAACTCATCGTTTGTACCGTCTCCATCTGGAGTAATGACTTCGTTGATAACAGAAATACCTGTATCTACCAACTCTGGATCACAACCTGCTTCTAACGTTGGTACACCGTTCAATGAATCACAAGGATTAAGAGGATCTGTTCCGTCTTCTATTTCCTGTCCGTCTAGAATAGTATCGCCATCCGTATCTGCAACATCTAGATCAGTACCTATAGCCTCTTCTTGAGAAGTGGTTAAACCATCTTCATCACAATCAGAGATTAAATAATCACCACCTTGTTCTAAAGTTATGCTACGCTCAATGTAATCACAAGGATCTTCTGGGTTGGTATCATCATCAATCTCTTGACCATTAATTACACCATCACCATCACAATCAGCAACTAAGTAATCACCTGAGAAAGCCAAAGTAACATTCTCTATTACGTAATCACATGGGTCATTCTTATCTGTCCCGTCTGCTTCTTCTTGCGTATCAAGTACACCATCTCCATCACTATCACCTATTTCTCTAAAGTTTACTTCTGGTGTAGTATCATCGTCATCATTATCCGTACCATCGGCACCTGTATCTAAATCATTGTTTACATCTAGACCTTATGGTGTATCGTCAAAGCCGTCATCTAATCCGTCATTATCAGAATCAACACCTGTAAAGGTACCTTGACCAGCTTCATCAATATCTAGAACACCGTCATCTTCAGAATCAAGGTCTAAGTAATCTGGAGTTCCGTCACCGTCCGTATCTTCTGGAATCAATCCACTTATGGGTAGTTTGTATCCAAGCCTACTTCATCAAAAGCATCTGCAGGAACAACATACGCTAAGGTAGGCTGCGCTTCTACGTTATCTGGAATACCATCATCATCAGCATCAATATCTAAGTAGTTAGCTCCACCAGTTCCATCTGTATTTGGTGGTACTGTTCCTTCTGAACTATCTGCTTGACCATCAGTATTTGCATCTGCAAAACCAGTATCATCAGCGTCAATAACACCATCACCATTTGTATCAAGTGCACCGTTACCGGCTTCCACTACATCTGTAATACCATCATTATCTGCATCAATATCAAAGTGATTAGGAATTCCGTCACCGTCAAAATCAAACGCTGGTTCTGTTGTTCCGTTTACATCACCTACTAATGGATCGTTAGGATCATCATCAGAATGGTTAGGAACACCATCATTATCATCATCTGCACTTGGGTCGATTCCGTTGGTCTCCACTAAATCCGCTATACCATCATTATCGTCATCAAGATCTATTGTATCTGGAATACCATCTTTATCAAAATCTAGGATATCTCTAAAATCTACCTGAGTTAAATCAGCATCATCTTCGTTATCCGTTGCAATGGCACCTGTATCCAAATCATTGTTTACATCGTTACCAGGAGTATCATCATAGGCATCGTTAAGACCATCTCCGTCAGCATCTGCCAATGGATCAGTCATTGTACCTTGACCTGCTTCTAAAGCATCTTCTACTCCATCCGCATCTGAGTCAGAATCAATATAATCAGGAATACCATCCATATCTGTATCTGCTGGCTCTATACCATATGGATAATTAGTATCCAATCCGGTTGCATCAAAAGCATCTGCTGGTACTATGTAAGCATCCGTTGGCTGTGCTTCTACATTATCTGGAATACCATCATCATCTGCATCTATATCCAAGAAGTTAGCTTCACCTGAACCATCTGTATTTGGTGGTACTGTTCCTTCTGAACTATCTGCTTGACCGTTTCCGGTTGTATCTGCAAATCCGTCATCATTACTATCAATAACACCGTCATTGTTTGTATCAAGATCTCCGTTACCTGCTTCCACTACATCTACGATACCATCATTGTCGGCATCAATATCAAAGTGATTAGGAATTCCGTCACCGTCAAAATCGAACGCCGGTTCCGTTGTTCCGTTTACATCTCCGATTGCAGGATCGTTAGGATCATCATCAGAATGGTTTGGAACACCATCATTATCATCATCTCCACTTGGGTCAATTCCGTTAGCCTCATCTAAATCTGAGATACCATCGTTATCATCATCAAGATCTACCGTATCTGGAATACCATCTTTATCGAAATCTAGGATATCTCTAAAATCTACCTGAGTTAAATCAGCATCATCTTCGTTATCAGTAGCAATGGCACCTGTATTTAAGTCATTGTTTACATCTATACCTGGTGTATCATCAAAAGCATCGTTCAATCCGTCATTATCCGCATCGGCTAAAGCATCTGTTAAAGTACCTTGACCAGCTTCTAACATATCAGATATACCATCTGCATCAGAATCATCATCTATATAATCTGGAATACCATCGTTATCTGTATCTTCTGGCTCTAATCCTTGGATAATTGGTATCTAATCCTGTTAAGTCAAACACATCTGCAGGAACTATATAAGCTGCTGTTGGTTGTGCTTCTACATTATCTGGAATACCATCATCATCTGCATCAATATCCAAGAAGTTAGCTTCACCTGAACCATCTGTATTTGGTGGCGTTGTTCCTTCTGAACTATCTGCTTGACCATTATCATCAGTATCCGAAAAACCAGTATCGTTATTGTCGATTACACCATCATTATTCGTATCAAGTGCACCGTTACCTGCTTCCACTACATCTACGATACCATCATTATCAGCATCTATATCAAAGTGGTTTGGAATACCATCACCGTCAAAATCGAACGCTGGTTCTGTTGTTCCGTTAACATCACCTACTAATGGATCGTTTGGATCATCATCAGAATGGTTTGGAACACCATCGTTATCATCATCTGCACTTGGGTCGATTCCGTTGGACTCATCTAAATCTGAGATACCATCGTTATCGTCATCAAGATCAACCGTATCTGGAATACCATCTTGGTCATGATCTAATACAGATCTGAAATCTACTTCAGTCATATCTGTATCATCTACATTATCAGTATCAGTAGCACCTGCATCTAAATCATTATTAACATCATTACCAGGCGTATCATCAAAAGCATCGTTAAGTCCGTCTCCATCAGCATCTGCTAAAGGATCTGTTAACGTACCTTGACCAGCTTCTAACATATCCGATATACCATCATCCTCAGAATCCAAGTCTAAATAATCTGGCGTTAAATCACCATCTGTATCTTCAGGAACTAAGCCTGTTGGATAGTTGGTATCTACACCATCTCTGTTGAAAGCATCCGCAGGAACTATATAACCTGTTGTAGGTTGTGCTTCTACATTATCTGGAATACCATCATCATCTGCATCAATATCCAAGAAGTTTGGATTACCTGCAGTGTCCGTATTTGGTAACGGTAATGGATTTGCTGCTGTATCATCATCAAGACCATCATCATTAGCATCTGTAAAGCCATCAACACGACCGTCATTATCCGTATCGGTTCCACCAGCTTCAACAATATCAAGAATACCATCATTATCAGAATCTAGATCGAATGGATTTGGTATACCGTCACCATCAAAATCACATGATTGAGTTAATGTAATACCATCAATTCCAAAATCGTTACCGATACCTCCTCCTGTGTTATTATCAATAGCGAAAGTCATATTTGTATCCGTAGCCACGAAGACTAAAGAAACTTCTTTCCATTCACCATCGTTAGGAATATCTCCCGAATCAAACTGATCTACCACAGTTCCTCCACTATTCAGCACTATCATTGAAACATTTGGTGCAATAGGCGTGTTGCCTAAGAATTGTTCCGTACCGTTATCTGCATATCCAGGATTGAACAAGTTGATAATTGCCGTTTTAAACTCATAGGTTTCCCCTACTGTTAAACCTGTTATGGTTTGTTCGTAGAAACGACCTGCTGTACCATCTGCGTTGAAAAGAGCAAAGTACCCTATCTCTCCAGGAGCATCAGTTGTATAGTCTTCTATATCTAACCAGAAGTTAGGAATAGGCTCTCCGGCTACATATGAAAGACCCACTGAGTTTGTTACCAATGCATAGTTACCATCTGATGGCCTAGGCGCATCATTACCATATGTGGTAGTAATACTAGCTGGCATTGGTTTGGTATACGTGTTATAATTATCTGGGTTACCAGCACCGTCACCAGCACCATTAAAATAGGTGTCGTTAGCAATATCTGCTACGCCAAAGTCTCCATCAGGAATTAATGATACACTTCCCATACCACTACATTCTTCCAAATCTGGAATACCATCATTATCATCATCAAGGTCAACGATATCCATAATACCATCTTGGTCACGATCTAGTATAGATCTAAAATCAACCTCAGCAGTATCAACATCATCTTCGTTATCCGTAGTGATTGCACCTGTGTCCAAATCATTGTTCACATCATTACCAGGAGTATCATCAAAGGCATCATTCAACCCATCTCCGTCAGCATCTGCCAAAGGATTTGTAATTGCGCCTTGACCAGCTTCCACTACATCTGTAGTACCGTCACCGTCAGAATCAAAATCTATATAATCTGGAGTTAAATCACCATCTGTATCTTCTGGTCGTAAACCGTTAGGGTAATTTGTGTCTACTCCATCTCTATTGAAAGCATCCGCAGGAACAACATAAGCTGCTGTAGGTTGTGCTTCTACATTATCTGGAATACCGTCATCATCTGCATCTATATCTAAGAAATCTGCATTACCGGTAGTATCTGTAGTTAAAGGTATTGTACCTTCTGAACTATCTGCTTGCCCATCGTTATTGGCATCTAGAAAACCAGCATCAATACTATCAATAACACCATCGTTATTAATATCCAAAGCATCGTTTCCGGCTTCGTATACATCAAAGATTCCGTCATTATCCGCATCTATATCAAAATGGTTAGGAACACCGTCGCCATCAAAATCAAAAGCTGGCTCTACAATTCCGTTCACGTCACCAACTAATGGGTCAGCTGGATCATCATCTAAATAGTTTACGATACCATCGCCATCATCATCGGCACTTGGATTAACTCCGTTGGACTCATCTAAATCAGAAATACCATCATTGTCATCATCTAGATCAACAATATCCATAATACCATCTTGATCACGATCTAATATAGATCTAAAATCAACCTCAGTAGCATCAACATCATCTTCGTTATCTGTTGCGATTGCACCAGTATCCAAATCATTGTTTACATCATTACCTACAGTATCATCAAAAGCATCATTTAAACCATCGGCATCTGCATCAGCTAAAGGATCAGTGATTGCACCTTGACCTGCTTCCACTACATCTGGCGTACCATCATCATCAGAATCTGGATCCAAGTAATCAGGAATTAAATCGCCGTCCGTATCTTCTGGTGTTATACCACCTACATATTGAGTGTCTAAACCATCAGCGTCAAAAGCATCATCTGGAGCTACATAAGCTGCCGTTGGTTGTGCTTCTACATTATCTGGAATACCATCATCATCTGCATCAATATCTATGTAGTTTGCACCACCTGTGGTATCTGTATTTAATGGGGCTGTACCTTCTGTAGCATCAGCTTGACCGTTATCATTTGCATCTACAAAGACATCATCATCACTGTCAATAGCTCCATCCTTATTGGTATCTAAAGCACCAGTACCATTTTCAACTACATCTAGAATACCATCATTATCTGCATCTATATCTAAATGGTTTGGATTTGCATCACCGTCAAAATTATCTATTGGTAAAGCTGTACCAGAACCATCTGTAGCCGTTGGAGTTGTATTATCATCTGTATCTGCAATATCTGAAAGTCCGTCACCATCTGCATCGGCAATTGGACCTGTACCAATAACACCATCGTTATCTGGGTCTGAACCACCAGCTTCAGTTACATCTGGAATACCATCATTATCAGAATCAGTATCTATTCTATCATCAAATCCGTCACCATCAGTATCAGGATTATCTAAAGGCGTACCAGGAGTTGTAGCATCTGCAGGATCTACACTATCAGCCAGCCAAACCATCACGGTCTGTATCTGTAGCGAAAGTGTCTATAACACCATCGTTATCTGCATCTGGACCACCAGCTTCTGTTACATCTGGAATACCATCATTATCTGAATCTAAATCTATTCTGTCTTCGATACCATCACCATCTGAATCTTCATCTGGTAAAGGAGTCGTTGCAATTTCATCTGCAAGACCATCATTATTAGTATCGACCATAGAAGTTGGGTCACCAGCAATTGGGTAGTCTATATGACCATCACCATCTGTATCTGTACCACCAGCCTCTATAGAATCTGGAATACCGTCATTATCTGAATCTAAATCAATACTATCTGGAATACCATCACCATCTGTATCTCCTGTTTCATCGGTATCTAAAATTCCGTCATTATCATCATCAATATCAACAGTATCCATAATACCATCATTATCAGAATCTAATATGGATCTAAAGTCAACCTCTGCTGTATCTAAATCATCTACATTATCTGTAGCAATTGCACCTGTATCTAGGTCATTGTTTACATCATAACCAGCAGTTGTATCATCATAAGCATCGTTCAAGCCATCTGCATCGGCATCGGCTAATGGATCTGTGATTGTTCCTTGACCAGCTTCTTCAACATCACTAACACCATCGGCATCAGAATCTGCATCTAAATAATCAGGAATTAAATCACCATCTGTATCTTCTGGAGTTAATCCAACAGGATAACTTGTATCTAATCCGTTAGCAGCTTCAGCATCTGCAGGCGGAATATACCCAGCAGTTGTTTGTGCTTCTACGTTATCCGGAATACCATCATCATCTGCATCTATATCTAAGTAATCTGGACCACCTATGGTATCTGAGTTAGGAATTGGAAGCGGAGAAGCAGCTGTAGCATCATCCCAACCATCTGTTGTAGCAGTATCATCAAAACCATCTACTATACCATCTCCATTAACATCAAGACCACCAGCTTCTGTAGTATCTGTAATACCATCATTATCTGAATCTATATCTAAGTGATTTGGAACACTATCTCCATCAAAATTATCTATTGGTAAAGGTGTACCTGGACCATCGTCAAGCGTACCTGTTGTATTATCATTTGGATCTACTATATCTGAAAGTCCGTCACCATCCGTATCTGTAATTAAACCAGTACCAATTCTACCATCGTTATCTGGATCTTCACCACCAGCTTCAATTACATCTGGAATACCATCGTTTTCAGAATCTAAATCTATTCTATCATCCAAGCCATCATTATCCGTATCTGGATTTGGAATTGGCGTACCAGGAGTAGCAGGACCAACTGGGTCAACGCTATCTGCAAGTCCGTCATTATCGGTATCGGTCATGAAAGTGTCAATAATACCATCACCGTCACCATCCATACCACCAGCTTCGGTAGTATCTGTAATTCCGTCGTTATCAGAATCTAAATCTAATCTATCTAGAATTCCGTCATTATCAGAATCTTCATCTGGTAAAGGCGTAGTATCAACACTGTCAGCAACACCGTTACCATCTGCGTCAACAAAACCATCTACAGTACCATCGCCATCTACGTCTTCGCCACCGGCTTCTAAAGTGTCTGTAATACCATCGTTATCGGCATCTAAATCTAAGTAATCTGGATTACCGTCACCATCTGTATCAATAGGGTCTATACCATCTGTATCTGTTCCTACTACAGGAATACCTGTTAGAGGGTCAACAGCTCCAGGTGTATTGAACCCGCTTGTAGTTTGTGCTTCTACCGTATCTAAAATTCCGTCATTATCACTGTCTAAATCGTAAGCGTTGATTATTCCGTCGCCATCAAAATCTCCACTATCATCGGTAGTACCATCTCCATCTGTATCAAAAACATTTGAAGTTGAATTAATTTGTACACAACCATTTTGTGGTGTACAAGGTGCACTACCTTCCGGTCCGTCTGTAGTATCATTATCCACTACATCTGCAAGTCCGTCATTATCTATATCTGTAATATTATCAAGAACACCATCACCGTCTGCATCTATATTACCAGAACCACTCTCAACAATATCGGTAATACCGTCATTGTCAGAATCTAGGTCTAATTGATTTGGAACACCATCGCCATCTGTATCAAAATTAATACAGATACCGTTCGCATTTAATCCGCCACAAGTTGGGAAATCAGCATCATAATAATTTGGAGTACCATCGCCATCTAAATCATCATCTGGATCAGGTAAGCCCATTGTTGCACAATCCCATCCGTTAACACCATCAAAGGTTGCTGCACAGAAATCTGGATCTTCATAATCTAAAGTTCCGTCACCATCTGCATCGCCATTATAAACTTCAATAACATCTGGTATACCGTCATTATCATCATCTAAATCTAATGGAGCCCCTGAAGCTACAGAAACGGGAATTAAGATAGCCTCGCACTGACAGTTTGTACTAGAAGGCAAAAACTCTACTATAAAGTTCGTACCTGAACAAGCAGCACCAACAGTAGTGAATATAATTTCATCTGTAATTGTAGACGAATTAGGAATAGCATCAGCTATAGTACCTGTTGAGATAGCAGCACCATCAATATCTCCATTTACATCTGCACAGTACACACTATATGCATAACCGGCATCTGCATCTACAAGAGCTGTATTTTCAATATCTAGAGATAAATGATATTCATAATTATTACTAGTATCTACCGAAAAGAAACTATCATTTGGCGTTCCAACTAAAATTGGTTTTTCCAATGGCATTACCTCATAAGAAGAACCCGTAGCTACTTGAAAATCTGAACAGCTAGCCGCGGAACAAGTTACCCCAGAAACCTCTACATAGTTTACTATCTGCACTTCTGCCTCATCACCACAAATACCTTCATTGGTAGTGATAAAATCAAAGTCGAAAGTTATAGTTGATCCAGCAGTAACACCAGCTGGATAGTTTAATATAAGCTCTTCGTGGTCGCCCACTGTTGCTATACTATTAAAAGTGGCTCCGTCTGCACTTGCAAAAGAGGAAGCTACATATTCAATGCCTAGTATTAAGGTTACTTTTCCAAAATCCGCACCGCCAGTAGTTCCTCCTGTAATTGTAGTAACTACATTAATATTATCTGTAACACCACACCCTTGAATTGGCGCACCAAAACCAGGTAAGTTAATTGTGCTTAAAGCATTGTAAGGCGATACTGCACCTTGCGCTTCTATAGAATTAGAAACTATTCTAGAACCATTACCAGCGGCAATATTACCACACGGTTCTTCTCCGTATACCTTAAAGGTGAATTCAGAATTGGATATAAAATCGCACTCCAATTGAATTTCAAGATCAACATGTGCGGTTCTTTCATCTATAGAGTTCACAGCAGGATTACCAGCAATACCCTTTAAAGCAAGAATAGCCGTATGTTCCAATAAATTTACTTTAGCTATACCATTTTCTATGGTTACAGTTACTGGCTGAGTATCAGCAGACCCTTTAGGATAAGTAACATCTGTACTTACTATAGTAATACCACCAGCTCCACCAGGAATGGCAAACTGTAATGAAGGGTTTATTAAATCTCCCAATTGTGCACTAATAACATCAACTCCTATATCAAACGGAGTACATAAATCTTGTGCCGTACTAGGTTGATTCGTAATGCCTACCTGTACTTGTGAACCTTTTGGCTCTAATGTTATAGAAGTAGAATTCTGATAACAGGTAGCTCCCACTCCTTGAAAGTCAGAAGTATCTATACTTACATCTGGATAACCAGGGTAACCTGAACAATCCCAACCATGCTCTACAAGAACTGTTAAATTTTCACACTCATCAAAATCTGCTTTGAATCGTATAGATTTTGTGGCACCTGAAGCAACAGAACCTGCTTCAATCCACGTTTTATCTCCAGATTGATAAAAATTAACTGGAGTTTCTAAGCCACCAGATACACTAGATGCGCTTGTGATGTTTATACCAACTGGAGCAGTAACTTGCAACCAGTTAAAATCTACTGCTTCTGGACTGGTGTTACTTATATTCGTATCAAAATCTACCGTATAGGCATCACCATTAATGGTAGGTAGTGGTGATTGTACAATAAATGTAGGTTGTGTATAACTAAAGGTATTCTTATAGCTATAACTTGAAGGTACAGGCGTTGCATATGCAAAATCGTCATAATTAACGGTAAAGTCATATTGCGCTGACGCAGGTGACTCACAAGTTCCCATAAATTCTACATATAATCGTGGTATTATTGTACCACTTTGATCTCTATTTCTAAAATTAGGATAGGAGTAATGGTTATTTGACCACCACTTTCTGTCGCTATAAATTCGCCAGTAGCAGTTGAATACGCACCTTGAAATTGTATTGATGTAACATTTCCTGTAAATCTAGCCCCTTCAGGAATATCTATTACAGTAGAAGTCCATAATGTCAAAGGTCTATATTCATCAGCATGCATATCAGCCGGTGCCATATTTTTTACCATATTATATATGACACCATTAGATGGCGTACAACCATTAGTAGCATGAGCTAGGTTACCTCCATAAATTCTAGGTCTAGAATAATAGGCTCGATCTCCCCAAGTGTCGCACCCTACTCTATTGGGTGATGTATTGGCAGGGTAATCCGTAAAGGCAAAGAATTCACCTCTTAAATTGGTAAGTTCAAAGTAAGCTATATCTTGAAAATCTTTACTAAACTCAAAAGTCAATTCAACTTCAACAATATCTCTATTTGTAGCGTCTCCTTCAAATAAGTATGCTGCGCTTATTAAATCTTTTTCATCGCTCAAATCAAAACTTAACATATGCTCTGTAGAGCCATTGGTAGTTAAAACCGGTGCTGCGTTAATTACACCAGAATTTGAAGTGCCAGCACTATTATCATTAATAGTAATTTTAGTATCTATCAATGTAATGATATCCGAACCACCAGCAGCTAAACTAGCTGTATCATAAGTTAGATCAAAATAAAGGTTATCTAACGAAATACTATTTATAGAAGCAGTAGTGGTAATCTTCATTTGATCACCTGCTAAATATTTTTTAATACCATCTGTATTATCATCTAATACAACTTTAGTGGTCATGGTATCATCTGTCCAACCAGCGGTAAGTCTTCTGGCAGTAAAGCCTTCAATTGCAGGACCAACACAACCACCTGGGCAATGCGTGTATATATTTACTGTACCGCAATGAATGTCTTGTGTCCAACAAACACCAGCAGCACTTGTTGCCGTATAGTTCGTTTTATAAGGTATTGCTTGATTACCATTTGGACCACATGTAAAAGTCATAGGAAAATCTACCCATTCTTTGAATCTTCCTGCATACATGTCTGTTGTTGAATACGTTACTTCGTTTCCACTTTGCGTAAAACCAGCCGGTAATGGTGTTTGCAACGCCATACCTGTAGGTACTGTAAGTGTTATACTCCATACTGAAGAGGCATCATTAGAAAACATAGCAGTACCGTCTATAGTAGGTAAACCCGCTCCACCCGCATAGAATGCCGGGGCGATACTCACAACAAAATCCTCATTATCTACGATGTCTGTTGGTGCTTCTACCTCTGTAACATCTGTATAATCTCTAATAATATTGAAATACCCAATATCGATACGTTCAGGAATACGATCACTTTTACATTGATCTTTAAAATACGTATCTATATAGGTATGCTCCCAAGCCATGTAATCAAATCTAGACACACCACAATTATCTTTAGGTGTTACCGTAAAATCGAACGAAAACTCTGTAGCTTCCTGGTGGTAAATCATCAAACCAACCATCATTATCTAAATCATCAAAACCTCCCGGTCCGTCAGGGTCGGAAGCAAAAAAGTTTGGTGGAATAGAAACTGTATTACCAGAACCTCTTGTAGCATATACTGTACTTGGTCTATCTTGAGGTGTAAAAGAAATACCAGAAGCAAACCTAAAATTAGAAACATCTCTGGTATCATAGAAGTCAAAATCCCAAAGCGGGTTTGTAGCAGCAGTACTCACAGGAGAAGCATTTGCGCCACTACCAATATTAACACCTAAATCCAAAGCCATTGAACCTACAGCGGTGTTCGTATTTTCTATTCTAATCGTATAGGTAACTGCACCACATAAATCTGGTGTAGTAGAACCTACTTTGGAAATGGCTATATCCGGTACATTGGCACCAAAATTTAAAGAACCTGTTTGTGGTTCTGCCGCTTGGCACGTTTCGCCAGAGCTACAACCCCAATAGGTATTGTGTACTATAGCGGTATCTAAACAATCATCTACCCTAAAGGCTTCTTGGAAAATAATTACTTCGCCATTATCAAAGCAATTATTTCCATCACCAACAGTCCCTGCAAAAGGAGCTGCGTTTAAATCTATTTCGTAAGTTAGAACTTGTCCTGCTGTTGTAGCTGGAGTTAAAAGACTACCATTATAAGATAAGGTATACAGGTCATCTACATCTTCACCTAAATCTACATAATAGGTAAATGTTTCCGTACAACCATTACCACCTTGTGCTAGAGTAATATCTCTAGTGTACGATTCGCCAACATTTGCATCTACAGTTGGTATGGCAGAAATATTTAAAGAAGCGGCCAATAACGGATAAGAAGCTATAGTTACTTCCGTATCCGAATCTGAGTTAGCTCCACCGGCATCTTGAAAATTAATAGTATGTGCATCTTTGAATAACCCACCTGAGTTAGAATGCGCCACCGCATCACAATTTGCACTACGTTCAAAAGTAAAAGTTACTTCATCACCAACATCCCAATTTGCATCACTAGGACGCAAAATAGTAAAAATAGGGTCAGAAGGCGTACCACCCTCCCCTATTGAGTATTGATCTGAAGCAATTGGATTACCAAATGAATCTGTTTGCGAAGTTATACTTGCCGTCCCTGAGACATATTCCACACCGGGCGGAAGGTCAAAAGTAATACTGAAGTCATGACAAGTAGCATTCTGACCTCTAATAAGAACTTCTTCAAGAGAATTGTTGACTCCTCCACAGGTAGCCAAATTTTGAGGTGTCAATAGAACCGTGTATCGGTTACTATCGATTTGTGCGTTCGAATTGATAGCATAGAATAGTACAGCAATCAAGGTAAGAACACTAGTTTTAATGGAAAAATTCATAGTGCGGTGGTTAGTGTTAAAAATGTAGGTTTACCTTAAAAGTAGGTAAAAGACTACATATAAATAGTTAATGTTATCAAATATATCATTAGAAGAAAAAAAAACCACTATTTGTTGTCTGCCAAGTGATCATTGTATGTGAAAACCACTTTTCTGTATATGAGATAACGAAGGAATCGTGCACTTAATCGATAACCCCAATAATAACAATACTTTCAAGAGTATGTATTTATTAAAAAAAATGAGAATCAACTATAACGTTGTAGTAACTTACTTTATAATTCTAACTTTTAGTCCATAATTTGCGTTATTATTTAACAGTGAAAAAGTCTGTGAGCAAGTGTGAACGTCAGGCTGGGCAATAAATTAAGTTTTAAATAAAATGTAAGAATTTTTAATGCGATAATAGCCATATCTGCCCACCTCCTTTTAAAATAATTCTATACATTTACTTCTCTTATATTCCCACAATTGTATTATTTGTAGTTATGACCACAAGCTATCCTAGTGTACTTACCATAGCCGGAAGCGATTCTGGTGGTTGTGCCGGTATTCAGGCAGATATTAAAAGTATTAGTGCCAATGGCGCTTTTGCAGCATCTGTCATTACAGCTACTACCGCTCAAAACACGCAGGGCGTTTTTGATATTCACCCCATTCCTGTTACCCATATACGCAAACAATTAATTGCGGTTCTTGAAGATATTGATTTTGGCGCTATTAAAATAGGAATGCTCCACTCTGCAGATGTTATAGAATTGGTACAGAAAACCCTTAGGGAATACCCTATTAAGAAAATAGTTTTGGATCCTGTCATGGTGGCTACCTCTGGAGATAGACTTCTCAATAAAGCTGCACTAGGGAATTTGAAATCTTTTTTAAGCGATGCTTACCTTATTACTCCTAATATTCCAGAAGCTGAGATTTTAATCGATAAAAAAATAGATGCTCAGAAGCTTGGTGAGGCCGCAAAAGAAATAGGGAATACATTTAAAACTTCTGTTTTATTAAAAGGAGGGCATTTGGAAGATTCCGAACAAATGACCGATACCCTATTTTTATATGACACCCAAAAAAGCATTTCCATTTATAACAAAAGGGTACAAACAAAGAATACCCATGGTACAGGATGCACTTTATCTTCTGCCATAGCCGCACAATTAAGTTTAGGTCTTCCCTTAGAAGAGGCGGTAAAGAAAGCCTGCTCCTATTTAAATAAATCCATTACACAGGGTAAAGACAAAACTTTGGGTAAAGGCAACGGTCCGGTACAGCATTTTCCTAAATAAAAAAATGTTAAATTTTAAACTACATATCGATAAATACCGATATTTGCATCTATGGATGTAAAAGAAGCAGTTGAAATTAGTAAATGTTTATCTAATCAGACTCGAATGCAGATAATGGAATGGCTGAGAGAACCTGAAAAGAATTTCCCTCCTCATATTAGCATAGACCATTTTGATGATGGCGTCTGTGCTACATACATTCACGAGAAGTCTAAACTATCGCAATCTACCGTTTCAAATTACTTAACCAATATGGAGAAGTGTGGATTATTGGTTATGACAAAACACGGAAAATGGTCTTATTATAAAAGAAATGAGGCTTTAATTACTGATTTTGCAAAATATTTATTATAAAATTATTAACCAACAAATCGATATATACCGATATTACTATTTAAGATGAAGCTATTAATTGATGTTTTCGGATGGACGGGCTCGGGGCTCATCATCTTGGCCTACGCCATCACAATGATGGAGAATAGAAAGTATTTAGGCTACAGTAAGTACTTAAACCTACTTGGTGGATTATTAATCGCGGCAAACTGCTATTATTACAGTGCCATTCCCCCATTTGTATCCAACTTGTTGTGGAGTATTATAGCTACCCTTACTATTTATAAGACTCGGAAAAAAAGACCAAAGCAGAACAATAGAAAACGGTTGACCTAAAACAAAAGAGCTATGAGAATCTTGATTATTGGAGGACACGGAACCATCGGAAAAAAAGTAAGTGCTCATTTTTCTGAAGATAATGAGGTACTAATTGCCGGCAGAACCAATGGTGACTTCTTAGTAGATATAGAAGATAGTTCCTCTATTTCTAAAATGTTTGAGGAAACTGGCAAACTAGATGCTATTATTTGCATAGCCGGCGAAGCCAAATGGGCCAATTTTAATGACCTTTCTGAAGACGATTTTCATATTGGATTAAATAGTAAATTAATGGGGCAAGTAAACCTTGTTCGTCTGGGTCAAAAGGTTCTTAACCCTAAAGGTTCCATCACCCTAACTACTGGTATTTTGGCAGATGACCCTGTTGTAATGACTACCAGTGCAGCTATGGTAAATGGTGGCATTCATAGTTTTGTACAGGCGGTAGCCTTAGAATTGGAAAATGGAACTCGGGTCAACGCTGTTTCTTCAGGTATGGTAGAAGATGCTTACGAAAAGTATAAAGATTATTTTTATGGGCACAATCCTATTCCCATGAAAAAAGTAGTTAATGGATACGTTCGCAGTGTGAAAGGAAAGGGCAATGGCGAGGTCATTCGCATCTACGATTAAAACACCTTCTTTTATTACCCCCTATTTTGGCAACTAAACCTCGTTTATTTGCCAAAATCAACTGGTTTAAAACATATGTGGTAGTTTAAAAAATGTCTGTTGTCCTAGTTATGGCTATAAATTTAGAATTTACGGCCTCATTAGAACATGAGAACAGATGAAAACTAAAATCACTCCCGTTGTAACATTACTGCTTTACTTTTGTGCCTTTTTTTTATTTTCTTCTCAAAAAAATGCACCCGAAAAACCATCTTCAAATTGGGTAAATCCTTTTCCTAAAGATGGATTAGGCAAGAGTTATTCAATTACTCCAAATGACCTGCCCGATAATCAACAATTATTCAATATAAAAAAGAATAAAATAGAGGTTCTCTATGCTTGGAAAGGAGACGAAGCTCCCTTTGGAATGATTACCACTAATAAAGAATACAGTCACTTTAATTTTGAGCTAGAATACAAGTGGGGAGAACGCAAATTTGCCCCTCGCTTAGAAGCAAAAAGAGACGCTGGTATCGTCTTTCATATTGAAGGAGAAAAAGTTGTCTGGCCCACATGTCTTGAATGTCAAATTCAAGAAGGTGACACGGGCGATTTATGGGTTATTAAAGGCCCAAAAGTTAATTGGTTCCAAAAAGATGGTTCTACTTTATTATTAGATTCTAGTGGTGAAAAAGACTATCTAGAAGGTGATAAATACAGTAATCATGAAGTTGATGGCTGGAACAAAGTACGCGTAGAAGTAAGAGGTTCAAAAAGTGCCAAATTCTTTGAAAACGGACAATTGGTTAATGAGCTAAAAGACTTTTTAAATGCAGATGGCACTCCATTAGAAAAAGGAAACATTGCACTGCAAGCAGAAGGCTCTGAAATTATCTATAGAAATATCAGGATTCAGGAAGTAAAATAAGAACAAGCATACCCTATTTAAATGAAAAACAAGATTGCCATTCTTTTGGTATTGGCACTAACTGCTACATGTTGCGCTCAAGAAAAATTTGAGCCAGAATGGGAAAACCTCAAACAACATAAAGCTTCTCCTGAATGGTTTGCAGATGCCAAGTTAGGTGTCTATTTTCATTGGGGCGTATACAATGTTCCTGCCAATGGAAATGAATGGTACGGCCGTTTTATGTACGAGAATGACCGGGCAAAGACTTGGGGTAAAGATGTCTATGATTACCATACCAAAACCTACGGGAGAGATGTAGATTATCATGATTTTATACCCCAATGGAAAGCCAAAAAATTCTCTGCTAAACGTTGGGTGGATATGTTCGAAAACATGGGTGCAAAATTCATAGGAACCATTGCAGAACATCACGACGGATTTTCGCTTTGGGAAAGTGAAGTCAACCCTTGGAACTCCTTTGATAAAGGCCCTAAAATTGACGTGGTAAAGCATATTGGTGACGAAGTAAAGAAGCGCAACTTAAAATTTATGACTACTTTTCATCATGGATTTCACATGCATTTTTATCCTAAAAAAGAAAACAGTTTTCTTCGTCCTGTAAGCATGCATGCCGTAACTTATGATAACCCAGAAGTTCCTCAGGAAGATGAATACCGCATTCTTTACGGAAATACTACCTATAAAGAAGAATGTGATATCTGGCTAGGAAAATTGAATGAAGTAATAGATACTTATTCTCCTGATTATATTTGGATGGATTTTGCCCAAGGGTATATTCAAGAAGAGTATCGAAAACAATTTTTGGCCAACTATTTTAATAAAGCGAAAGAGCAAAATAAAGAGGTGGTAGTAAATACCAAAGGGTCATTTTTTCCAACGGATTTGGCTGTGGTGAATTTAGAAAGAGCTACAGTAAAAGATATTGCGCCAGAAGTTTGGGTAACGGATTTTCAATTGGGTAGCTCATGGGGCTATAATAAAGATAAACGTACTGCTTTAGACCCTAAAAAAGCCATTCGGATTTTGGCCGAAGTGGTGAGTAAAAACGGAGTAATGATTTTAGCCGCTGCCCCAATGGCAGAGGGTATTATTCCTGAAGAACAAGCCAAGGCAATGGAGGGAATTGGAGCTTGGTTAAAACTATACGGAGAGTCTATTTACAAAACACGTCCGTTTGTTGCGTATGGTCAAGGACCAACCGAATTGAAACGAAATCCAGAAGACGAGTGGAATGATTATGGAGCCATAAAAGCTGGTTTATACGACTTGAATTCAGCTGATATTCGCTACACCAAAAAGCACAAAACAGTCTACGCCATTCAATTGGGTTGGCCGGGTGAGAATACAGAAACGGTGCTGACAGTTTTTGCTAACAAAGCCAAAAATATGGACATCAAATCGGTTTCTGTATTGGGTAGCAAACAAAAAATAAAATGGAAAAAGACAGCAGAAGGCCTTTTGGTTACTTCTCCAAGAAAAATGCCTGCCGAAGCGGAAGCTGCACTAGTCTATAAAATAAATTTAAAGTAATAAGAACACAGATACAACTATGAATACAAAACTCATCTTTACATTAGCCATGGGTCTTATGACCACTTTACCGAGTATGGCACAAGAAAAAAAACCTAACATTATAGTAGTCTTAACGGATGACCAAGGTTGGGCAGATGTAGGCTTTAACGGAGCAACGGATATTCCCACCCCAAATTTGGACAAATTAGCCTCCCAAGGTGTGATTTTTGATAACGGATATGTTTCCCATCCGTACTGTAGTCCTTCACGCGCTGGACTTTTAACCGGTCGCTATCAGGCTCGTTTTGGTCACGATTGTAACATGCCATACCAAGCCGAAAACGATGACACGGTAGGCACGCCACTTTCCGAAAAAATGATTCCTGAAGCCCTAAAAGAACGGGGATATCGCACAAGCGCTATTGGAAAATGGCACTTGGGCGATCATTCTAGCCTTCACCCTACTCAACAAGGTTTTGACCATTGGTTCGGTTTTGCCGGTGGTGGAATGAACTATTGGGGCGTACCTGATGGCCCTATTAAAACCATTGTTAGAAATGGAAAACCGGTTCCTCAAAATGAATTGCGTTACCTAACGGATGATTTCACAGATGAGGCCATCGATTTTATTACCAAGAAAGATGATAAACCATTTTTCATGTACTTGGCATACAACGCACCACATGCTCCTGATCACGCTACCCAACAATATTTAGAAAACACAAAACATATTGAATATGGTGGGCGCAGTATCTATGCCGCCATGGTAAATGCTGTTGATGCAAACGTTGGGAGAATAGACTCTACGCTAGTTGCAAATGGTATGAAAGAAAACACAATTTTAGTATTTTTAAGTGATAACGGAGGACGTACGGAACATGCTGACAACCGACCGTACAGAGGCCACAAAGGCATGTTGTTTGAAGGTGGAATAAAAGTTCCTTTTTTCATCACTTGGCCAGAGAAATTGAAAGCAGGTCAACATTATGAGAAACCTATTAGCTCATTGGACCTTTTCCCAACTTTTCTAGAAGCCGCTGGCGGTGATATTACAAAAGAAACACAATTAGACGGCACTACCCTCCTACCCTATATTTTAGAAGGAAAAACCGGCACTCCCCATGAAAAATTGTTCTGGCGTTCCGTTGGCGGATTTGAATATGCCGTTAGAATAGGTGATTACAAACTTTATAAGAGTTCATACAAGAACAAAACGTTGCTTTTCAATCTAAAAAGCGACCCTTGGGAACGAACGGATATAGCAGATAAGAATCCTGAAAAAATTGCTGAACTAGAAAAAGCATACACGGCTTGGGATGCTAAAAACCTAGTTCCTATTGGTTAGACCCGCACCGTGAAAATGTTCTTAAAGAAGAAAAAGCTTTACAGAGCATGCGCAAAAAAGCCCAAGGTCCAACATTAGAATAAGAAGAAAATTATAATTTAGGAAGTATAAAATGAAACAGGACTTTAAATTAAAATTGTTAAAAAATTTGGTCATTATGCTCTGCATTTACGCCGCATCAACCGTATCCGGTTGGGCACAAGAGCAAGCAAATTTCATCTTTATATTAACGGATGACCAGCAGTACGGCCTCATGGGCTGTACGGGCAATACCATTGTAAAAACGCCAAACCTAGATAAATTGGCTAGTGATGGGGTTTTGTTCACCAATGCACATATAACTACTGCTATTTGCACACCAAGTAGAGCTAGTATTCTAACGAGTCAGTTTGAGAGAAAACACGGTATTAACTTTAATTCCGGCACCAGTATGTCCAAAGAAGGTTGGAACAACACCTATCCTATGGTTATGCGGGAAAATGGGTATTACACCGGTTGGGTAGGGAAAAACCATGTTCCTGTTGGAGAGGGTGGTTATGATAGCGGACTCATGGAAAAGAGCTTTGATTACTGGTACGCAGGCCATGGTCATCTGGGCTTCTATCCAAAAGACCGTCACAGTATTTTTAAAGATGCTAAAAACGACACCCAAGTAGAAGTGGTTGGTGAAGGAATTCAAGACTTTTTATCCAATGAGCAGAAATTAGGCGGGGCCATAAAATTCATAGACAACAGACCTACGGATAAACCTTTTATGCTTTCCGTGTGTTTTAACCTTCCTCACGGAGCAGGAACAGGTTCTATGCAAATGCGTGATTCTGACGATGAGATTTACAAAACGCTTTATCGCGACCAGAATATTCCGTTACCAGAAAATTATATCGCTAGAAAAGATATAAAAACACCAAAATTACCTGCAGAAATACATCACGCGGAAGACCGCCAGGTGGGTTATGATTATGTAGATACGCCAGAAGGTTTTAGAGAGCGTTATATACGCCAAATGGAAGCTATGACAGGTATTGACCGTCTTCTAGGAGAGCTTAGACAAACTTTGAAGGACCAAAAATTAGATAAGAATACCGTTATTATTTTTACTTCTGACCACGGTCTTTTTATGGGGCAATTCGGTCTGGGCGGGAAAGCGTTGTGTTATGAAGAAACCACCCATGTACCCATGATTATATTTGACCCAAACACAAAGAAATCTAAGCGTGGTAAAACTTCCGATGCTTTGGTACAGAGTATAGATATTGCACCAACCATGATGACTATGGCAGGCGTGACTATCCCAAAAACGTATCAAGGAAAAAACTTAACTCGACTTTTAGCAGGACAGGAAGAAGAAGTTCGCCCTTTTCTATATACCGAGAATTTATGGTCTACTCAGTTTGGTAATCCTAGATGCGAGTCTGTTCAAGACCACGAATGGAAATACATTCGGTATTATAAGAACGAGAATTTTTCGTCCCTAAAAAAGATAGCTACAGCTAAAGCCATGGGTATAAATACCAGTGCAATGCTTTATAAGGTACACGATCCGGATATTGCCGTATATCGTGATTATGCAGATGGACCGTTACATGGCGAACCAGCTGTCTATGAAGAGTTATTCAACTTAAAAAATGACCCAAAAGAGACCACCAATTTAGCCTCTGATGCCTCTAACAAGAATAAATTAGAAGAGTTGAGAAAAGTTTGGAAAACAGAAATTACCAATGCTAGAGGTAATGAATTTCCAAAGGTTCTTAGGTATACTTCGGACAGTGAAGGAGAAAGAGGCCTTATTATAGAACCTAAGTAATACTATATGCAAGGGATAGTACATTTTATTGATTTGTGTTATTGTTTTGGGGCAGTTGCATAACCAAAAGGACATAGGTGTAAGAAGTAAAGATCAGGGTGAAGTAAATAGCAAAAATGTTATTTTATGCACTCTTATGAACGTTAAGGCATAAGGTCCTTTAAAAAAAGTAATTATTCCGTAAAAGATATCATAAACAAAACAGATTTTATCACGGCTCCATACTTCTGTAAATGCTTTAATAAACAGTTTGAGATAGTACCTAGCAAATACGTAAAACAAATTAGCAAGAAGAAAGAATCTGCTGACTCCTAAAAAAATGTTGAAAGGTTCAATGAACACTATCTTGTTAAGACACTATTTTTTTATGCCCACGAAGTTAATAAGTATCTAAAATACACTTTAAGTCATGATTTAGTATATTTACAATGTCATTATTACCACAAACAATTTAACTCCAAAAATCAATCCTTTGAAAAATTTAACGCTTGCACTTATTACGGTATTGCTATTCTCCTGCAAGGCCGAAAAGAAAGAAATACCGCTTTCTAAACCCAATGTAGTTTTCATTTTCGCCGATGATATGACCTACTCGGCCATAAATGCCCTGGTGAAACAAAGAAATTAAAACTCCTAATCTAGATAAGTTAGTTCATAACGGAACCACCTTTACCCATGCTTTTAATATGGGCGGATGGAACGGTGCCATTTGTGCAGCATCTAGAGCCATGATCATTTCCGGACGTAAGCTTTGGGAAGTAAATGAGTTCCGTGAAAATTGGAGCAACGGAAAAGAATTTGATAAAACATGGGGTAAACTCATGGAAGGCGCAGGCTATGACACCTATATGACGGGTAAATGGCATGTTGACGCAAAAGCTCAAAACGTCTTTCAAAATGTAGTTCACGTACGTCCGGGAATGCCTTATGGTGACGCATGGGCTGCCGAGAATACCGGTTCCAAGTTTAAAACATTAAAAGAACAAGGTAAAAAACCCGCAGATATTATGCCTGTGGGCTACAATAGACCTCAAAACGAAAATGATACCGTATGGACACCTACAGATATGAAGTTTGGAGGATTCTGGCAAGGTGGCAAACATTGGAGCGAAGTTCTAAAAGATGATGCTCTTGGCTTTATAGACCAAACTAAAACTAGTGAGAAGCCTTTCTTTATGTATTTAGCTTTCAATGCACCACATGACCCGAGACAGGCGCCACAAGAGTTCGTAGACTTGTACCCTATAGATGATATTAGCGTTCCTGAAAGCTTTCTACCCCTCTACCCTTATAAAGATGGGATGGGTAATAGTCCAAGTCTTAGAGATGAAGCGTTGGCTCCTTTCCCAAGAACAGAATATGCCATAAAGAAACATACGCAAGAGTACTACGCGCTAATTTCACACCTTGATTTTCAAATCGGGGAGATTTTGGATGGATTAGAGAAAACCGGTAAAATGGATAATACCTATATCATTTTTACTGCTGATCATGGTCTAGCAATGGGTAAACATGGCCTTTTAGGTAAACAAAGTCAGTTTGACCATAGTATACGTGCTCCATTTATGATTGTTGGGCCTAAAGTTCCGGAAAACAATAAAATTGATTCTGATATCTATTTACAAGATGCTATGGCCACAACTTTAGAACTAGCTAGTATTGAAAAACCCGAATATGTATTCTTTAATAGCGTTTTAGACCTTGTAAAAGGAGAACGTAAGGAGAGCCACTACGACGCTATCTACAATGGTTATATAGACTTACAGCGTATGATTCGTAAAGACGGTTACAAACTTATTATTTATCCAAAAATGGATGTGGTTTTGTTATACGACTTAACAGCTGACCCAAAAGAAATGAATGATTTAGCAGCTAATCCTGAATACAAGGAAAAAATAGATACCATGTTTGCCGAGTTATTGCAACTCCAAAAAGATATGGAAGACACGCTAGATATTAGCAGCGTACTTGAAAACTACAGAGCAAAGAAATAAAATACCTTACTGAGTACCCTTACTACAACAGCCCTGTTCATATTCATATGAACAGGGCTGTTTCTTTGCTTAAAATTCAAGGAAAAAAGTCCCCAAACATACCCTAATCTTAGGCATGAACATAAAAAAAGTGCACCAACTATGAACGATTGATGCACTTAAAACTAACACAAAAAAACAATTTTATATAGAGCTTTACATTAAATTGAAATCTCTAACACATGGGCGTACTCGCCCGATTTTTCACATAATTTCTTAATCGATAGTGCTTCTTCTGTCTGCTCAAAATCAATTTTAGCATCACTACCCAATAATTTAACTCCTTTGATGTCTACACCTTCCGCAAATGCATTGGCGCTTCCCAAGGACTCAATATCAATCTTACCATTTTCTGGCCAAGCCAACATAATGGCATATAGCTTATCCCCTTTTTGAGTAAACCTGATATCTTGTCCTGTAAAATCCTTGTTTTTTCCTTCGGAATGATGTCCTTTTTTAACCTCTGTTGGACCTTCTCCAAAAGTTTTCCAATATCTAGTATCGTAGATAGCATCGCCGTTAACAGCTAACCAATCCCCTATTTGCAATAGAATTTCTTTTTGGTCATCAGGAATGGTTCCATCTGCTTTTGGGCCTACGTTTAATAGTAAATTTCCGTTTTTAGAAACGATATCTACTAAATCATCTATCAATTGGTTAGGAGTTTTAGAATCCCAGTTGGTAACATGAGACCAAGAATTTTTACCTATTGAAGTATCTGTCTGCCATGGCAACTCACGAATCAGGAAGTTTTCCTCTTTCTAGGTCATAGATCACAGTTCCTTCAGGAAAGGCTTCATGCCCAAAATTCTTATCATTTATTAAAACCTCTTTGCCCCATTCACGACCTTTGTTATAGTAGTATGCCGCCAATTTTGGTCTTAAGTCCGCAAAATCTTCAATATCTACATAGAAATCGAAATAAAGAATGTCTGGCTGATACGTGTCTACCAAATCAATAGTTCGCTTCCACCATCGTTCTTTAAATTCCTCCGAAACAGGCTGCGTTAAATCCTTTCCTTTACTAGAATACAAATCGGCATACTCAGGATCAACGGTATCAAACTTATCCTTCTTATTATAAAAAGACCAGTTAAAAGCAAAGTGAGAAGAAGCTCCCATTTTTAGGCCCTGAGCCTTACCTTCCTTAAAAAGTTCGCCCAATACATCTCTTTTGGGGCCCATATCAAATGAATTCCAACGTGTTGTATTAGATTTATACATAGCAAAACCATCATGGTGGTCTGCAACCGGAACTACATATCTAGCACCAGATTTCTTAAAAAGGGTTATCCATTCCTTAGCATCAAATTTTTCGGCCTTGAACATTGGGATAAAATCTTTGTAACCAAATTCCTTTTGGTCTCCCCACGTCTTTTTATGGTGCGTATAGGTTGCATTAGGTCCTTTCTTCCCTTTTTTAAGTGTGGCAGAAAAAGTAGCCGTATCCATATACATCTGTCTAGGATACCATTCTGAACCAAATGCAGGAACCGAATAGGCGCCCCAGTGAATAAATATCCCGAATTTATCGTCACTAAACCATTTAGGGTCTTTATAGTTTTTCTTGATAGATTCCCAATTAGGCTGAAAGACTTTAGTCGTATCAGCAGCACTTAATTGTGCTGTATCCTTTTGATTTTTTTTATCTGAACTGCCGCAGGAAGCTATACAGATAATGGCGACTGAAAGTGCCGCTAAATGTTTAAAATTCATAGTGTGGTTGTTATTGACGATACCATTTTATTTCGCCCTATTAGAAGTTGCTAAATTCTAATTTTATGCCCCATCTGCGAGCCACGAATGTGCTAAAGGTTATAACAAATGAACATTTACTCATGCTATTTTAAGCAACCTACATGCTTCTATTGGTTTATAACAAACCTAAAAACTAGACAAAACATTGACAAACCTTAATCTCTCATAAATCTCAATGTTTACTCTGTGACGCCCTAAAATCGAGACTCACTTATCTGAGCTTATCTAAAAAAACCATCTGTTCTATTCTTTCAGCTGTCCGTGGTCTTTTGCCTGAAAATTATTTTAGACTTTCACCACTATAATTATTAACGCAAAAATGATGTTGAGAAAAAGCTTTCTATTTATCCTTTTACTACAATTCAGTTTTTCTTTTGGTCAACTGAGTTCTGAAGCTACAAATGGCGATGTATCCTTTAATGGCGATTGGCTCTTTCAAAAGGGCGACCCTTCTGGAGCTGAAAAGTCCACTTTTAAAGATGCCGATTGGCGTAAACTGAATTTACCGCACGATTGGGCCATTGAAGGTCCTTTTGATAAAAAATATAATGCACGTACAGGTGGTCTACCGGTACACGGAACCGCTTGGTACCGCAAACATTTTACGATAGACAAAAAATATGCGGCTCAGCAAATAGCTGTGTTGTTTGATGGTGTTATGAACAATAGTAAGGTCTATATAAACGGAACGTATATTGGTGAGCGTCCTTTTGGTTATATGGGTTTTGAACTGGATTTAACACCATACATTAAATTTGGAGAGGACAATGTCATTGCTGTTAGAGTTGCCCCAGAAGACTTAGCTTCTCGCTGGTACTCTGGTACGGGTATCTATAGAAACACCTATTTAAAAATAAATAACCCCATCCACATTCCGCTTTGGGGAACCTATATTACCACGCCTGAGGTATCCGATGAAAGGGCTACTGTAAAAATTGAGACTACGGTAAAGAATGCCGTTGGTAAAGGAGCTTCGGTTACTTTAGAAACCAAAATAATTGACGGGCTTAATAACGTAGTGGCTTCTAGTAGTCAAAAAATCGGACTAGAAAAATCTTCGGAGAAAGTTGTTATAGATGAAATAGTAGTGAACAACCCCAACCGATGGGGAATTGAAAATCCTTATTTATATGATGTTGTTACTCAAGTAAAAAAAGGAAATACAATTTTAGATGAGTATAGTAGTACTTTAGGAATTCGGAGTATTTCCTTTGATGCCAAAGAAGGATTTCTATTGAATGAAGAGCCAGTTGAATTCAAGGGTGTATGTATGCACCATGACCTCGGACCTTTAGGAGGTACTGTAAATTACAGGGCTACCAAACGCCAAATGCAGATTATGCAAAGTATGGGCGTGAATGCCTTGCGTACAAGTCATAACCCACCATCGCCCGAAATGCTTCAAATCTGTGATAAATTAGGTATTGTAGTATTGGACGAAGCTTTTGATGAATGGAAAATACCAAAGGTCATTAATGGGTATAACAAGTTTTTTGACGAATGGCATGAGCGCGACTTAAGGGATATGATCAAAAGAGATCGTAACCACCCTTCTGTAGTAATGTGGAGTATTGGTAATGAAATCATAGAGCAACGCAAAAAAGACGGTTGGAAAGTTGCTAAAATGCTTAGCGATATTTGCCATGATGAAGATCATACCAGACCAACTACCGCAGGTTTCAATAATTACCCGGGAGCATTCAAAAACAAATTAGCCTATCAGATAGATATTGTAGGTCTAAACTATAAGCCTTTTGATTACGGGGAAGTGATTAGAGAAAACCCAGATATGATTGTTTACGGTTCGGAGACCTCATCGCAGACTAGTAGCCGTGGTACTTATGCCCTACCTATTACACATGACCATAAGAAGGAAACGTTAGAAGTTTCTAGTTATGACGTAACTGTTGGCCCACCATGGGCATATCCTCCAGATGTAGAGTTTGATGTACAAGCCGAAAACCCTACTTTTTTAGGGGAATTTATGTGGACGGGGTTTGATTATCTTGGCGAACCTACCCCTTACGGTGGTCGCGATAATTCTACAGATGGATATTGGAATGCAGATTGGCCAGTACACGCCTCTTACTTTGCTCCAGTAGATTTATGTGGATTTCCAAAAGACAGATACTACCTCTACCAAAGCCAATGGACTACAGAACCTATGGTTCACGTATTGCCACATTGGAACTGGGAAGGAAAAGAAGGTGAAGAAATTCCAGTTTATGCCTATACCAATTGTGATGAAGTAGAATTGATCGTGAACGGAAAGTCAATGGGTAAAAAAATAAAAGGAGTTGATACTACCGATATTCCAGCGGAATTCCGTGGATTTGAAAAAGGAATGTACACCTCAAAATATAGATTGAGTTGGAAGGTTCCTTACCAACCGGGAAGCTTAAGAGTTATTGGTTATAAAGATGGAAAAGCGGTAGCCGAAAAGATAATCAATACTGCTAAAAAAGCATCTAAAATACGCTTAACGGCAGACCGTACAGAAATAACTGCAGACGGAAAAGACCTTTCTTTTATTGAAGTCGATATTACAGATGCGGATGGAAACCTTATTCCTAATGCTGATAACCAAGTACAATTTACCATAGAAGGCGCTGGAATTCTTGCCGCTGTGGGTAATGGAAACCCAGCTTCTTTAGAGTCGTTTCAAGATGCTAAAATCAAGGCATTTAATGGAAAATGTTTACTCGTAGTAAAATCTACCGAAGCTGCAGGAAACATTACAGTTTCTGCTACTTCTAACGGATTGGAAAGCACAAAAACAATAGTTAAAACAAAGTGATTCAAATGAAAATATCTCGATTTTTCTGTTTTGCTATATGCTCATTATTTTATTTGCAGGCGGCAGCTACAGACTTTAATGTACTTGATTATGGCGCAAAGGCCGATGGTGTTATTATAGACACCAAAGCCGTACAAAACGCCATAGATGCCTGTACCAAAAATGGCGGTGGCAGGGTTCTAATTCCCGCTGGTAAAACAGTAGTAACAGGTACCATTTACTTAAAGGATTTTGTTACCCTTCATATTGAGAATGGAGCAACACTTCTTGGGAGTTCCAATTATGCTGATTATGCCACGGACACCCATAAAAACATGTACAAGAACGAACCTCATATGGATCGTTGCTTAATCTTTGCCAAAGACGCACATTCCATTGCTATTGAAGGTTATGGAACTATTGACGGGAATGGGCACAAAGAAAACTTCACCAAGAAAAAAGGTGGTAGGCCAATGATGATAAGGTTTGTAAATGTGAAAGACATTCATCTAAATGACATTACTCTTATCAATCCTGCGGCATGGACCTCAGCTTGGCTCTACTGTGATAATATTTCGGTGAGCGGAATCAACATCATAAGTCGCGTAAACAATAACGGAGACGGGCTGGATTTTGATGGATGTACAAACGTGCGCGTGAACAATAGTAATTTTGATAATAGTGATGATAGTATTTGCCTGCAAGCTTCAAGACCGGATAAACCTTGCAAGAATATTACAGTCAGCAATTGCCATTTTAGCACCAAATGGGGCGGAATGCGCATTGGACTCCTATCTCGCGGAAATATAGAATCGGTTACCGTTACCAATTGTACTTTTAAGGATATTCAGGATTCGGGACTTAAGATTCAACAATGTGAAGGTGGCGAAATGAAGAATATGGTTTTCAGCAATTTGGTAATGGAAAATGTACCACGCCCAATTTTCATGACTTTCGCACAACAAATTGCATCCGTAGATACACCTGAGGGCCAATTTGAGCCGCTAAAGAGTATGCACAACTTTAGCTTTAGCAATATTGTGGTAGACAATTCCAAGCTAGATAAAAACTCAGCCTTCTTTCTAACAGGCTTCCCAGGGCATTCAATTGAAGATATCACTATTAAAGATGTTCAATTTGTAGTTTCTGGTGGCGGGACTAAAGAAGATGCTCAAAAAACAGATATCAAAGAATACACCCCAGAAGTACTTAATGGTTGGTGGCCAGAATTCAGTTTAGTAGGTACCCTACCAGCTTCTGGACTTTATGCCCGTCACATAGATGGATTAGTTGTTGAAAATTTCAGCATAAAGACGGTAAACGAAGACAAAAGAGCTCCAATTGTTCTAAAAAATGTACAAAATGGCGAAATAAACAAGATTTACTTGAATAAAAAAATTGTTGCTAAGGAACAAATCCAAAGAAACTAAAATGAAAATCAAACTACATTATACAAGCCTATTAATCACTCTTATACTATTCGTGGGGTGTAACTCAAAAACAGATAATTACAATGCTGCTGATTTTGGTGCTATAGCCGATGGCAAAACATTAAATACAGAGGCTATTCAACAAGCTATTGATGCCTGTAACCAATATGGAGGCGGTACCGTAATACTTGAAAAAGGAGATTATGTTTCAGGTTCGCTGCTATTAAAAAACAATGTTACGCTTCATATTGCCGAAGATGCTAAACTAATTGGAAGTCCAAACCCATTAGATTATCAAAGCATTGATACGTTTACCGATGCTACGGGACAAAAAAGGGGCAATTGCCTTATTGGTGCAAAAAATGCTACAAACATTGCCGTAACCGGTAAGGGAACTATTGATGGAAACGGAGAAGCTTTTCTCTCAAAAAATATAAAGGCAAAAATTAAGGAGCTGAATATTACCGAAACCGAAGGTTTTGGTACAAACAGGCCTTTTCTTTTGCGCTTCGTAAATTCTTCACAGATAAAAGTACAAGATGTTCATTTACGCCAACCAGCTGCATGGACTTGCCATTTCTATCAATCCAATGATATTTTGGTGGACAACGTATCTATTTACAGCCATGCCCACAAGAACAATGATGGTATTGATTTAGATTCCAGTTACGATGCTGTTATTAAAAATTGCGACATCAACACAGGTGATGATGCTATTTGCATTAAAACTACGAGTCCAAAACCCACCTATAACGTAAAAGTTAGCGATTGTAAGCTCAGAAGTGACTGGGGTTCGATCAAGTTCGGAACCGAGTCTATGGGAGATATGTACAACATAGACATTAAAAACTGCCAGATTTATGATACCAAAGGTGGCGGAATAAAAATCCTAAGTGTGGACGGCGCCAATATTCACGATGTGACTATAGACGGCATTCAGATGGACCGAGTAGATATGCCTATTTTCATTAGGCTTGGAGAGCGTTTACGTACCTACCGCGATGCCGAAAAACAAGCGGTTGGCTCTATCACTAATGTAGTTATCAAAAATATTAAAGGCAATGCCCGGGTTTTGGATAGCTCTAGGGTAAAACCACCTTCGGGCATATTAATTACAGGAACTCCAAACCATAAAGTTGGTAAAATTACTTTAGAAAATATTGAACTGGAACTACCGGGCGGAGGCTCAGAAGAAGATACCATGGCCAAAGTTGTGGAAGATATTGAGAGATATCCAGAATTCAGCTTCTTAAAAAGTACTACCCGCCTACGGCCTCTACGGAAGACATATAGAAAATATACAAACCAATAACGTCGTGTTCACATTAAACGGTGACGACAAAAGAGAATCTCAAGTTTTAGTGGACACCAATACAACTCAATAAGAATAACATTATGAATATTAGAAATCAATTTTCCCTTTGCATTTTACTCGTTTTTAGTACGCTATTGGCACTTCCTGTTAGCGCTCAAAAACGTAAGACCAAAAAGAAAGACCAGCCCAATGTACTTATTATCTATACAGATGACCATCGTTTTTCAGGGGTACATGCTTTGGGTGGCATGCAAGTAAAAACACCAAATATGGACGCCTTGATTGCCGATGGAGTTTCATTTTCCAACGGTTATTTAATGGGCGCCTTTTCCGGTGCTACCTGTGTACCAAGTAGAGCCATGTTGTTAACCGGAAGGAACGTATTTGATCTAGAAGGACAAGGACACAGCATTCCTCCTGAACATACAACCATAGGCGAAGCTTTACAAGGCCAAGATTACAACACTCATATTGTTGGGAAATGGCATCAAGATAACGCTTCCTTGGCACGTTCTTTTGATTCGGGAGATAGACTAATGTCCAGAGGTCTATATCTAGTCGACCATTTTCGTATGCCTTTGTGGGACTGGAAAAAAGATGGTGACTATAAATTTGAAGATGGCTACCTATTGGAATATAATGAAAACGGAAAAATCGTTCGCAGACCAGTAACCAAAGAAGAGAAAAGAGGACCTACTGGTACGGAGAAAAATGGCCCGCATACCTCTGAAATCTTTGCTAAAAGTGCTTCTAAGTTTATTACGGATTATAAAAAGAAAGACCCGTTCTTCATGTATTTAGCTTTTCACGCACCACATGACCCAAGACAGGCGCCACAGAAATACAAAGACATGTATCCTGTTGAAGACATCGTACTTCCTCCTTCTTATATGGCGCAACACCCTTTTGATAATGGAGATATGTTCCTTAGGGACGAAGAACTAGCTGTATGGCCAAGAACAACAGAAGTTGCTAAACAAGAACTTTCTGATTACTATGCCATTATTACGCATCTAGATGACCAAATAGGTAAAGTCATTGCTTCATTGAAAGAAAGCGGTGCCTATGAGAACACCCTAATTGTTTTTGCAGGTGATAGTGGTCTTGCAGTTGGAAACCATGGTCTGATGGGGAAACAGAATATTTATGATGAAGACGGAGTTCATATTCCACTTGTTTTCTCGGGTAACCTTATAAAGGACAAGGGCAGTAAAAGAGAGGCCTTCGCTTACAATTTTGATATTTTCCCAACCATATTCGATTTTATTGGAGTTGACGCGCCTAGTTCTGTAACTGGGGAAAGTCTATTACCTGTTATATATAAAGAGAAAACCAGTTTTCGGGATTACACCTATCACGCATACAAACAATTTCAGCGCGCCTATAGAACAGGGGATTACAAATTAATTGAATACGTACGTGCCAATAATTATGATAAAAAGAACGGAGAAACCATAAAAGGTTCCCGCGTTACCCAACTATTCAATATAAAAAATGACCCTTGGGAAGTGTATGACCTTTCCTTCTTTCCTGAATATGCGGAACAAGTGAAAACGATGCGTAAAGAAATGAAAGAAAAAGCTAATGAATTAGGTGACACCAAAGAAAATATTGAGGGTGAGAAATATGGTTTTTGGGAATTTTATTGAATCCAGACTAATTAAAACAATTCCTAAATGTAATATTCATGAAACCCAAAAACGATGCTCCTACAAATAGCAAAGGAAGAATTGACTCGGAAAAATAAAAAATACTCCAATGATTATAAGAATAGCTTTTTTAATTTTCACATTTACAACAGGTAATCTCTTTGCCCAAGCACCACCAGAGACTCCGATTTCACCAGAACAAGAATCTCGCCAAGGACCACCTAAACCACCTATGGGTAAGCGATGGGTTTTAAATCCTGATTTTTCAGATGAATTTAATGGTACCGAATTAGACACTACCAAATGGTATGACCACCACCCCACTTATGGATTGGACGTCCACCGGGACTTTTTATGGTATCACAGGTTTCCGTGGGTGATGGCTTTCTGAAAATGACAAGTAAAAAACTTGAGAAGGATACCATAGTTCATGCCTATGGTAGAGACATTACTTTTAATGTTGGAGGGGCCGCTGTGGTTTCAAAAAAATCGACTCAATTTGGTTATTACGAATGTCGGGTAAAAGCTGCCGCTACAACCATGTCCACCACATTTTGGTTTTCTAGCTCTAATAATTTTACAGGCCCTAATGATTGCGATAAATATGGCTTAGAATGGGATATTCACGAATCTATTGGTCGTGAAGGTGATTTTAGCGGAAGCTACTTTGCTAGTGGCATGCACTCCAACGCACATTTCTGGTATACGGACTGCGATGGCGAAAAACATGATTACAGAGCCCCACAAGTAAAATTTGAAGACAGTAAACTTACCTCCGAAGATTTTAATATTTACGGTGGATGGTGGGAAAACGAAAGTACGGCCAGCTATTACTATAACAACCGGGCACCCAAACACCAAAAATTTTATGACAAGGTAAAGGATAAGCCTTTTGACCAACCTATGTATATGCGTTTAGTGAGTGAAACCTATCCTTTTCCGTGGATAGAAATTCCTACTGCCGAAGAATTAAACGACCCAAGCAAAAACACAGTGTACTATGATTGGGTTAGGGCCTATAAACTGGTTGATAGCAACAATCCAAATTCCGATGAAAAAAATCGTCTAAACCTTTACAATGAAAATGTATCGTTTGACAGTCCCATCATTGCCCAAAAGCAATCTGCCTCTATAGAAATACCTCTCACCTACAAAGCAAATAAAGACCGAGAAATTGAATTAAAATTATTTGATGATGAAGGTGAAAAAGTAGCCGAATCTAAGTTTATCGCTTACGCGGGATATGCCAATTTAACCTCTATTATTAAAGTCGATGAAAAATTATCTACAGACGTTCCTTATAAGCTAACCGCAAGAATTAGACCCGTAGATGGAGATAACAAAAGTACCATGGACGAGAGCACTTTATACATCAATTTGATAAATTAAAAAGACTTCAGTTTTATAATCCAAAGTAATATGAGCAAAAATGCCTTGTCTAAAGTAGTTCCATTAACCTTCTTTCTGATAGGAATGGGTATAAGCGGGCAAGCTCCTCAAAAAAGTGATTTCCTTTTCAAATGTTTAAAGGCAGAAAAAGTAGCTTTATTACTCCACAAACACCAGAACAAAATTATGAAACAGTATATTTTACTAGCATTAAGTTTGAGCGCTTTTGCAATGGCCCAAGCCCAAGAAAAGGCATTCCCCTATGAGTTGCCGGAAGAGAAACCCAACAGACCTTTGAGTGCCGCTTTGGAACGGAACTATGATAATTATTTAGGTGCCCGTCCCGAATCCAACGAATTGTACACCCAATTTAAATACACAGAACTTAAGGGTTTTGATTATAACGGTAATGACGGTACCATCTCGCGTAGAGACCCTTCAAAAGTGATTTTTGAAAATGGCAAATATTATATTTGGTACACCCACCGCGAAACTCCTGTAGCTCCAGTAGGTATCCCAAGAGTTGAGGAATCTAATGATACCATTCCTTCTGCAGATTGGGATTTAGCCGATATTTTCTACGCGACATCAAAAGATGGATTTACTTGGGAAGAGCAAGGTGTTGCAGTTCCTAGACCTCCAAAACCACAAGTAGGTTGGCGTTCCGTTACCACAACAGATGTTTTAAAATGGAAGGGCAAATACTATTTGTACTACCAAGCTTTTTCTGAAGCTCCGGGAAAAAGTGGTGGAGACAATTGTCCTGTTGCAGTTTCTTATGCCGATTCTCCAAACGGTCCTGGACACCTTTTAAGAAAGAAGTAATACCTAACGGCGCACCCGGTTCTTGGGACCAGTTTTCAATTCACGACCCCTACCCTATAGTACACAACGGTAAGATATACCTATACTACAAATCAGATTTTGGTAAAGTTAACGGTAAGAACAATGTACGTATGCACGGTCTTGCCTTTGCAGATGATCCGTTAGGTCCGTTTACAAAACATCGTTTGAACCCTATACTAAATTCAGGACACGAGACTACTTTATTTCCATTTAAAAAAGGAGTAGCCGCTTTTGCCATTAGAGATGGTAATGAGGCCAATACCATACAATATGCCGAAGATTGGGTGAATTTTGAAATCGCTTCTATGGTAGAAATGATGCCAGATGCCGGAGGACCTTTCGTTGCCGATGCTTTTACAGATACCAAAGATGGTCGTGGAATTACTTGGGGAATTTCCCATTTTGCCAACCCTACGCGCGACTGGAAAAAGAATCATGTGGTTCTAGTTCGTTTTGATTGCGACCTAAGTTTAGATGTTGATGATCAACAAATGAAACGCCACCACAATACTCCAAAGTTCGAGTATTTGTTAGAGCATGGACTCAATGCCAAACAGCGAGAACGTGTGAATAATGGAACAAAACAATTAAATGAAAACTAGCATATATATTCCTTTCCATTTTACTTTCTTATATAGGAACCTATGCTAAAGAAAAGCCATTAATTCCACAACAGGCCAATGAATATGTACAAATCTACAAGCCTGATGGCGATTATTTTTTCGCCCCTGATACACCAAACCTAAAAGAAGCAAAATGGTATGATGAATGGGTCCTTTTCATGCCATTCGCGAAGGTAATTTTAAACTAATCATGATAGCGGATAGTAAGAAAACCTAAAAGGACTAAAAGCAATTGAACTGTATGATTTAAAGGACAATGTACAAGAGAAGAAAAACAAAAACCTAATTAATGAGCCCGGGCAAGCAGAGCGTATACAAAAAATGCAAGAGACCTATCTGGACTTAAACACCAATGGAGGAACTACACTTTTTTAAAAGCTAATTAACGGGCTTTAATCCAGCTTAAAATATTCTTATACGTATCAGAACCACTTACCAAAATAACACAACGATTATGAAAAAAACAGTCTTCATTTTAATGGCCATTTTGTTATCTCTACCCTCTTGTTTACAAGCTCAGGAAAAGAATTATGAACCAGCTTGGAACTCCTTAAGAAACCACCACACCCCAGAATGGCTGGTTGATGCTAAATTTGGAATATACTGTCACTGGGGCATTCAGACCATCAGTTATGAAAAAGGAAAAGAAGATTGGACGGATGAACAATTACTCAAACAATTTAAAGGCGAAAATTTTAATGCGGATGAATGGGCCAAACTGTTTGAATCCGCAGGAGCTAAGTTTGGAGGGGTCATCGGTTGGCATGGTAGTGATTTAAAACACTGGGACAGTGACATATCAGATTACAACACGGCTAAAGTTGGACCTAAAATAGATATCGTAGGCGAAGTTTTTAAAGCCGTCCGCAAACGAAATATGAAAACCCTTATTTCCTATCATTCTATTGAAGGTGATGAATGGATTAATTTTGCTAAAGAGGGAGTAAATAAGTATGATCCCGATATTTTTTGGGTGGATGCCAGTTTTGGTGGTACCAAAGGCTCTCACAATAAAAAAGTGACTCGCAAAAGCAAGTTTATTGGTGAAGGAACTTTACCATCTCCCGTATTTGAAGATAAGTACCAAAGGGAGTTTATTTCTTACTTTTTCAATAAGTCTTTAGAGCGAAAAAAAGAAGTTGAATTTGTTTATAAATCCAATGATATTCCGCCTTCCGTAGGCATGCGAGATTTAGAAAATGGTATTCTTACCGAAACCGCTTATGACGTTTGGATGACCGATATGGATATGACTGTACCGCCAGATTTTCCAACCCATGGTTGGTTTTATAGAGAAGACATTCCTTTGCGTTCTACCAATGAATTGGTAGATATGTTAATGGATGTTATTAGTAAAAATGGAGTCCTTTTACTAAATATCCCTCCAAAGTCTGATGGTACTTTTCCAGCCGAAGTAATCAAGAATCTAACGCAGATGGGTAATTGGTTGGAAAAGAACGGCGAAGCTGTTTATAATACCGCTCCTTGGTTTATTTATGGTGAAGGCCCTACCGATATTGATGAAGGCAATTATACCTACCATCACAACAATCATTTTGCACAGGTACAATACACAAAAGAAGACATCCGGTTTACTGTAAACGGAAATAATCTTTATGCCTCTTGCTTGGGTAAACCTGATGGTGACCTTTTGATTAAATCCTTAAATTCAAGTTTTAAACTTCGTAAAGGTGATATTCAAAAAATCGTTCATTTGGGTACGGGTAAACCTGTTCAATTTGACCATAATGAAAACGGACTTCTTTTAAAATCAAAGGGCGTGGTGCTTGACGAATCGGCCAACGTTTTTAAAATAACACTTAAATAAAGTTGTTCATGAGAATAATTCGCACCACTTTATTAGCACTGCTCTGTTGTTTGCAAGTCAGCGCCCAAACACCTGAAACAACATCAAAACAATATGGCGAACTATTGCAAGATTTTGTTAATATGCGCTTTGGTATGTTCATATGTTACAACATCATGTCTTACGGGGCAAGTTGGGGCGAAAAAAACTATGATATTTCTACTTTCAACCCAAAGAACCTGAATACGGACCAGTGGGCAGATGCTGCCGTTTCCGCTAAAATGAAATTTGGCCTACTGACCACAAAACACCACGAGGGCTTTTGTTTATGGGATAGTGAGGTTACCGATTATGATGTTGCTTCTACTCCATACAAAAAGGACATCGTAAAGCAATATGTTAAGTCTTTCAGGAAAAAAGGACTGAAAGTAGGCCTCTATTATTCCATTTGGGACAGCACACATGGTATCGATAAAGATAAAATCGGACCTCCAGAAATGGACTTTATAAAAACCCAGATTACCGAACTGCTGACCAACTATGGTAAAATAGATTATTTAGTTGTAGACGGCTGGTTTTGGCGGATGGGCCATCATGAAGTACCCTTCACTGAAATTCGTGAATTGATTAGAAAGATACAGCCCGATTGTTTATTGACGGACCATACGCATTTACAGGCCCCTTATCAATTAGATATTCCTTATTTTGAAGGTCCCTTTGGAGCTTTTCCCGATGAGGACAACCAAATGGCTTCGGCATTAGGGCATTGCAGCTTTAAAGGAAACGGATGGTTCTGGGGTCCTGAAACCCCAAACGGTATGTTGAAAGAAGAAAGTGCCGAAAAGCTAGTTTCAAAATTGGAAACGCTAGAAAGCAGGTATTGTAATTTTATGCTCAATTGCATGCCCAACAGAGGGGGTCTTTTAGATCCTGTGTTTATCTCGCTTTTAAGCGACATTGGTAAAAAATGGTCTCCCAATGAATCCAGAATAGACCTCCCATCAAAAAAACATCTCATTTTCTCGGCGCCTATTGTAACGGCGACTGCATCCAGTGGCAAGGCTTCCCATATAATAGATGCTACCCAATACAAAACCGATTTTAAACACTGGGTTTCCGATGCTTCTTCAATCCAGACCCTTACTTTTGATTTGGGCCGTCCCAAAAATATAGACATCGTCACCTTAGTGCCCAACCACAAGAGCAAACCAGCTCCGGAAACGGCCCTTTCGGAAGGAAATATTTTAGAATGTAAGACCTACATCAGCAATGATAATAAAGAATTCCTGCTGGTCTCTACGGATTCATGGCCAACGAATTCAAAATATAGAAGCATTGATTTTAAGGCCTCCAAAACCCGATATATCAAAATTGAAATTTTAAAATGGAACGGTATAAATGCCATTATTGCCGAAGTAGAAATCGGAAATTCCACTCATCCGATTAATTAAAAATCATCAAAAAGTACATATGATATAGGCATATGATCATTTGTAACAATTTCAATAAGGTGCTATGATTATTTTTACGGACAATCACTCTTGCAAACTAACATCACCGTTTTAACCAAAAACGAACAACAAACAAACGCCAAAAAACCGAATATGAACCAATTATTTTACCAGTTAACAAATCGTTCTACAATACAAAAAAGTCTCTTCTTTACTTCTGCCCTTGTACTATTCACTCTTGGCAGTTGTAAAAAAGAAAAACCGGTCTATGCAGATGTTATTTATACCAAACCAACACTCGTAAAGGACCCACCAGTTGTTTTTATGTCTCCAGAAGAGAGTATGAAAACCATGCATCTTCCCGAAGGTTATCATATGGAACTAGTGGCTAGTGAACCCATGATCAATGAACCCGTAACAATTGCTTGGGGTCCTGACGGCAAACTTTACGTTGCTGAAATGCTGACATACATGCAAGATATTGACGGTACAAATGAGAATGAACCGTGGAGCAGAGTTTCAGTCCTTGAAGATACTGATGGCGACGGAAAAATGGACAAAAGCACAGTTTTTGTGGACAGCTTAATTCTTCCAAGAATTATAGTTCCGTTAGATGACCGCGTCCTTATTGGCGAGACCTATAACCGTAGTCTTTATACCTACAGAGATACTGAAGGTGATAATGTTGCTGACGAAAAGAAATTAGTACTTGAAAATAACAAAAGGGACAATGCAAATCTAGAGCACCAATCTGCTACAATGATATGGGGATTGGATAACTACCTCTATTTATCCAACGGTTCGTTACGATACCGTTTTACTAGAGGCGAAATGGAAATTGACACTTTAAGAGATGCGCCTTCTGGTCAATGGGGAATGACACAAGATGAAGTCGGTCAACTTTACTATTCCAGTGCTGGTGGTGAAACTCCGGCGTTAGGTTACCAAAAACACCCCTACTACGGTACCTTGGAAATGGAAGGAAAATGGGAAGAAGGCTTTGAAAAAGTATGGCCTATTATTGGAACACCAGATGTTCAAGGTGGTTTTGGTCGTCTTCGTGAAGATGGCACGCTTAACCATTTTACCGCTAGCTGTGGGCAATCTATATTCTTGGGAGACAAATTACCAATGTATGGGGACCTTTTTATTCCAGAACCTGTTGGTCGTTTGATTCGCCGTGCGAAAGTGAACTTGGCAAACGGAAAAAAAGTATTGTCTAATCCTTATGGGGAAACAGAATTCTTGGCATCTACAGATACCAACTTTAGACCGGTTGATACACAGACTGGTCCTGACGGTTGTCTGTACGTCGTTGATATGTACCGTGGTATTATCCAAGAGGGTAACTGGGTTAGAAAAGGTAGTTTTTTACGCCCCGTAGTAGAAAGAAAAGGTTTTGACAAGAATATTGGGAAAGGTAGAATTTATAGAATAGTACATGATGAAATAGCTCCTTCAAAACAAGAAGATTTGTTGCATAAAACTAATGATGAGCTATTAGAATACCTACATCACCCTAACGGTTGGTATCGGCTTACAGCACAGAAAGTATTGGTTCTAAAACAAGATAAGAGTACTGTTTCCGATTTGAAAGATATGGTTACTGGTGGAACTCCTTTTATAGGTTCTATGTTAGACGATGCTGATTATGCATTAGGGAGACTTCATGCCATCTGGACATTAGATGGTCTTGATGCCATTGACAAACCTCTTGTTCTAAAAGCGTTACAAGATGAAGATGCCCGTGTACGTGCAGCAGCCTTACGAGTAAGTGAGCCATTTTTGAAATCTGGAAACGCTAGTGTTTTTGCAGCAGTTCAGGCTTTGAAAAATGATAAAGACCCAGAAGTTTTACAGCAAGTAGTCCTTTCTTTAAATTCAGCTAAAGATAAAATGGGGAAAGAAACTATTTCTAAAATTATAGCTGCTAACCCAAGTAATGAAGCCATTGCAACTATTGGTGAAGAAAGCTTAAAGGAAGTTCCTTTAGAAATAGAGAAAATTAAAAAACAGTATGTTTTACAAAACAGTAATACCCGAACGAGAATCGTAGAGGGGTACAACAATTTCAAAAATCTCTGCGCTGCTTGTCACGGCATGAACGGTACGGGTATTGAAGGAATGGCTCCATCATTGGTGGGCTCTCCTAGGGTTACTGCCAAAGATTGGAATATTCCAGTGAAAATTCTTCTAAATGGACTTACCGGACCGGTGGACGGTAAAGAATATTCCGGTGTTATGGCGGGTATGAAACAACAGGACGATGATTACATTGCCAGCGTGGTCACTTATATCCGAATGCACTTGAACAACGAAAAAGGTGTTGGCGGATGGCAAGTCAGTAAAGTTAGAAAAGAACAAGAAGGTCGTGAAGATTATTGGACCATTGAAGAGCTTGAAAAGAGCAAATAAACAATTTTTATTAAAGAACATTATAGAATGAAGCATTACAGATTAATGCTCTGCACACTATTGCTTACGGCAATAGCTTGGGGACAGCATACAACTTTACCAGAAGGTTTTACAAAGACCGACCGTTCCAAACTAAATATCAACCAGGGATGGAAATTTCATTTGGGTGACCCCGATGCCGATTTCTTTAAATTGGATACGGATGATTCCAATTGGGAAACAGTTAACGTGCCTCACGGATTGGAGCTTACCACAATGGACCTCAACGGGGTTCAAGATGATAAGTACCAAGATACATTTATGCGTAAAGTAGGCTGGTATCGTAAAGAAATTCAGGTTTCAGAAAATACGAACAACAAGGTATTTCTTGAGTTTGAAGGTGTTCATCAGGTAACGGATGTATGGGTAAATGGCAAACACGTAGGTCAGCATGCCATTGGTGGGTACACCCCTTTCCATTTTGATATTACCGATTTTGTAAATCGAGGCGAAAAGAACCTCGTAACGGTTTTAGCCGACAACAGAAAACGAGATGATATTCCACCAGATCCTGGTCCAATGGACTATATTAAGTTCGCTGGTCTGTATCGCGATGTGTATTTAGTAGAAACTAATCCACTACACATAACCTTTAATTGGGAAGCTGAAAATGCTGGTCAATACATCACTACGCCAACCGTAGACCCAGTTAATCTTAATGCTACTATCAACATTAAAACTACGGTTCGTAATGAAAATATTCAATCTAAAAAGACTACCGTTTTAAGCAGAGTAATAGATGCTAAAGGTCTAGTCGTATTAAAATTAAAGCAGACCAAAACTATTCCAGCAGGAGCCGATGTTCAATTTAACCTCATTGGTAGTATTGAGGATAATCTAAAGCTTTGGTCTATAAATGAGCCTAAACTCTACCGAGTACATACGTTAGTTCTAGAAGATGGTAAAGCTGTGGACCAAGTAGAAGTTAAAACGGGATTTAGGAAAATTGAAATGAACAACCATGATGGCATTGTCCTAAACGGAAAACCCATAAAACTCATTGGTACCAATTTACACCAACACTATGGTTTTATAGGTGATGCCATGCCCAATTCTTTGCATTACAAAGATATTCTGCAATTAAAAAAGCTGGGGATGAATGTTATCCGAACGGCACATTATCCGCATGACAATTCTTTGCTAGAAGCCTGTGACGAACTTGGTATGCTGGTATATGAAGAAGCCCCAACATGGATGTCCATCGGTAATGAGGCTTGGTTCGATAATTTCGAAAAAGCAGCAAGAACTATGGTCAGAAACCATAGAAACCACACTTCCGTTTTTATTTGGGGAGCTGGTATCAATCACAGGGGTTATGTTCCAAGGTCTCATAATGTAATCAAACAAGAAGACCCTTTTAGATATACCGCTTCGCAAAGTAGCCGTTGGACGGGTTGGCAAACTTCTGGTTTAACAGATATTTATGGCCAAATGGTATACGGACCCTATTATTGGAGTGGTGATGAACCCATGCTAGCAATGGAGGGGCGTCGTGGTCCTGAGGCTATTAATGAATATATGAACAGTCCCATGAAATTGGGTCTCATATCATGGACTGCACATGCCTATTATACTTTTCATCCTACCGACACGCCAAAAGATAGAAGTCGAGGTGGTTTTATGACCGCTTTCCGCTACCCACGTCCCGAAGAAAATTTGGCTTGGTATCCTGCCGAACTAACGGATTACCCCTACTTACATATTGTATCCGATTGGAATGAAGACACAAAAGAAGTGGTGATTTTTAGTAATTCGGAAAAAGTACAGCTAAAAGTAAACGGTAAAACAATTGCCGAGGAACATCCTTCGCGAGCGGATAAGTACAAATATTTAAAACACGCACCATTTGTATTTTCCATTTCAAAATATGAAAAAGGAACACTGACCGCCAACGGATTGTTAGATGGTAAAATTGTGGTTTCCAAAACTACAAAAACTCCGGAAGAAGCTTATAGAATCATCCTAGAGCCAGATATGGAAGGACGTAAGTTCGTTGCCGATGGTTCCGATATTCTAGTGGCATATGCCAAAATAGTGGACAAAAACGGCATCTTGCTTGGTGATGCAGATATAGCTGTAGAATTCTCAGTAAAGGGCGATGCCAAAATAATTGGAGACAAGGAAGGTATTGGCTCTAACCCTATGCAAACGGAATATGGAGTAGCTCCTGTCTTGATTCGTGCAGGAAACTCTCTGGGCAGATAACGATAACAGCAAAGGCAAAGGGACTTAAATCAGCAACTGAAACAATTACTACCGAAAAAGCGAATTTTGACATGATTGCTTCTACTGCCGAACCTATATATGATTTTGAGAGCATTCGGGTAGATTTAGGTGGAGAAGAACAATTGGTGCAGTTTGATTGGATTCCGTGGAATGGAAAAGATAATGCTGCCTCTACTAAACAATTTGAAGAACTTGGTGGTTTTTCAGCTACTGTTCAAAGTAATGGCGATGCTAGTTCTACACGCTGGTTGGGCGAAATCAACGTCATAGGTAAATATGGCTTTGCCCATGGCGAAGGGGTTTTAGGGGTTGCAAAAGAGGGGCTGACCTTAAAATTTTCTGGTTTGAAAAAAGGAAAATATAAACTGAATACGGTTCATCATGCACCAAGAACCAATACAGATAGTATGGACCCTAATCAAGAAAAAATGGCTACTTATAGAATTTACAAAATTCCGTATACCAAAGAGCTAGATGTGACCATTTCAGATGCCAATGGAACCTCTACCCTGTCGAACGTTACTGTTACCGAGGGCGAGACCATGCAAACTTCGCCGTTTCAGCCCACCGAGATATATTTTGAATCCGATGGAAAAAGTAACATTCAATTCATTTTTAAAGGAACAGACCAAAAAGCAGTTTGGCTTAACAGTTTTGTGCTAAGTGAGTGGCATTAGATAATCTAATTTCATCCATTAGGAAATCCCCGGAGCATGACTTCGGGGATTTTTTTATATCTATTTATTTGTGCTTTACTATATAAATTGAAAATCTCCTTTATATCAAATCTTCATATTTACCCTACAATTAATATTAACATCACTTATTTGACGCTAGATTATTAGATTAAAAATAATTTTATATATTTACCAAAACCATACTAGACCGTACTAATTTTATTTTCACTATTTCTATTCCATGCCACTTATGAAAAAGTTACTGATTGTTACCCTGCTCCTCTTTAGTTCAATTTCTTTGTTCGCTCAAGACGTACTCGTTGAAGCCGAAAGCTTTGATAATCCGGGTGGTTGGCTGGTAGACCCACAATTCGTTGAGCAAATGGGTTCTTCTTATCTGAATGCACATGGCATGGGAAAACCGGTAAAAAACGCTTCTACAAAAGTTAATTTTAATAAATCCGGTACGTACCATATTTGGGTGCGCACTATGAACTGGGTGCCGGGGGAATGGGAAGCTCCTGGAAAATTTCAGTTAAAAGTGAACGAGGCCGTACTAGATACGGTATTGGGCACACGTTCCGGTTGGGGCTGGCAATATGCAGGCGAAACAAAAATCAATAAGAAAA